>CAJOFR010000005.1 GCA_905234195.1 uncultured Selenomonadaceae bacterium | reverse complement strand
TAAAGCGGAAGGCTAACCGCTGTTTCAATTTTAAACTACGTATTTTTTAAAGTCAATATTTGCGGCTTATATCCCCATAGCTAAAGCTAGGGGTTTTACACCGCCTTTGGATAAATTCCTGAACAAAAATTTACTTTTATCCTATACAAATTATTCGTTAAAATCAACAAGAAAGTTAAGAGAAGATTAAACGTTGAAACGGAAATAGGTAACGTCGCCGTCCTGCATGACATATTCCTTGCCTTCCAGGCGGACAAGACCTTTGTCGCGGGCGGCGGTGACGGAGCCGAGTTTAACAAGGTCGTCGTAGTTGACAATTTCCGCGCGAATAAATCCGCGTTCAATGTCGCTGTGAATTTTGCCCGCCGCCTTGACTGCAGGAGTGCCCTTGACGATTGTCCACGCGCGTGTTTCTTCGGGGCCCGCCGTCAAAAAAGTCATCAGCCCAAGCAAATCGAACGCCGCTTTAATCAACCTGTCCAGCCCTGAATTTTCCAAGCCCAAGTCTGCCAAAAATTCCTTCGCCTCTTCGTCGTCCAGCTCGGCAATTTCCGCCTCGACCTTCGCGCAAATCGTGACGACCTGCGCGCCTTCTTTTTCGGCAAGCTCCAAAACTTTTTTGACGTGTGGATTATCCGTCGCGTCGGCAACTTCCTCTTCGGCTACGTTCGCAACGTACAGCGTCGGCTTGAGTGTCAGCAAATTTGTTTCGCGAATCATAAAAAGTTCGTCGTCCGTCAAATCCAAACTCCGCGCAGGTTTTGCCTCATTGAGTGCGGATTTCACGCGCTGAAGAATTTCATTTTCAGCCTTCGCCTCTTTGTTGCCGGACTTCAAAACGCGCGTCAAACGCTCCAATCTTTTTTCGACGATATCCAAATCTGCGAGACAAAGTTCAGTTTGAATCGTGTCAATATCGCGCAGGGGGTCAATCGTGTTGGAAACGTGAGTAATATTTTCGTCCTCAAAACAGCGGACGACGTGGGCTATCGCGTCGACTTGACGAATATGCTCAAGAAATTTATTACCGAGCCCTTCGCCCTTCGACGCGCCCTTCACCAAGCCGGCAATGTCCACAAAACGAACGGTTGCGGGCGTCGTCTTCTTCGAGTTATAAATTTTCGTGAGGACTTCCAGGCGGGCATCGGGCACCGCGACAATCCCGACGTTCGGTTCAATCGTGCAAAAAGGATAATTCGCCGCCTCTGCTCCGGCTTTTGTTATCGCGTTAAAAAGTGTGGACTTGCCGACGTTCGGCAAACCGACTATTCCAACTTCAAGACTGCTCATAAAATTTTCAACTCCATTCAAATATTTACAAAGGGTTTTCGTTTTGGTACACTGAAAAAAATTTTTGCGGAAGGCGGCGGAAAATTCGCAATGACTCTGAAAAATAAACTCCGTATCGAAAATCCAATCGAGCTTGCACGCGCCGAAGAAAAAATCAGCAAGCAAAAAGCGATTGCCATTCGGAACAGCGACGCCCTGAAAAAAATTCCCGCCGGTACTTTTTCTGCGCTTGCCTTCATTCACGAAAAACTGTTCGAGGATATTTACGACTTCGCCGGAAAAATTCGCGGCGTCAATATCAGCAAAGGGAATTTTCGTTTTGCTTCGGCGATTTATCTTCGTGACGCTGTCGCCGCCGTAGAAAAGATGCCGCAAAAAAATTTTGAAGAGATAATCGAAAAATATGTTGAAATGAACGTGGCGCACCCCTTTCGCGAAGGCAACGGGCGGAGTATGTGGCTTTGGCTTGACCAAATTTTGAAGACCGAAATTAAAAAAGTTGTAGATTGGAGCCGCGTTGACTAAAATCTTTACCTGCAAGCAATGGAGCGCAGCCCGATTGATTCTGCCCCGATAAAAAAACTTCTTGCCGCGTCGCTGACTGATAAAATCGACGACAGGGAAATTTTTATGAAGGGTTTAGACGCCAGCTATTTTTACGAAAATTATTTTGCCTTCCGCACGGAAGATCTGGAGGTTAGAGATTAGTTTTTCCAGCCCCTATCCACTAGTCACTAGTCGATTCATTGCGGTCAAAGTATTTTCGCGGCTACCAAAAGCAGTCAAGCGCAAATAACCTTCACCACACGGACCGAATCCCGCGCCGGGCGTCCCGACGATATGAAAATTTTTCAACAGCCTGTCAAAAAATTCCCAGCTGGAAATATTTTCGGGCGTCTTCAGCCAAATATACGGCGCGTTAATCCCGCCAAAAGTTTTCAGCCCCGCCGCGCTCAAGCCGTCGCGAATAATTTTTGCGTTCGTCATGTAATAATCGACAAGAGTTTTGACTTGCACCTGCCCTTCGTCCGAATAAATCGCCGCCGCCCCGCGCTGAACAATGTACGCCGTGCCGTTGAACTTCGTAGTTTGACGACGCAACCAAAGATTTTTCAGCGGAATTTTTTTGCCGTCGGAAGTCGTACCGCAAAGATTTTCGGGAATGACCACGTAGCCGCAACGAGTGCCCGTAAATCCCGCCGTCTTCGAGAAAGAACGGAACTCAATCGCAACATCGCGCGCGCCTTCGACTTCGTAAATCGAGCGCGGAATATTTTCTTCGGTAATGTAAGCGGCGTAGGCGGCGTCGTACAAAATCACGGCGTCATTTTTTTTGGCGTAGTCCACCCAAATTTTCAGCGCGGCTTTGTCCAGCGTCGTGCCCGTCGGATTATTCGGCGAACAAAGATAAATTAAATCGACCTTATTTTCGGGCGGCGTCGGCGAAAAATTATTCGCGGCAGTGCACGGCAGATAAGTCACGCGCGAAAATTTCCCGTCGGCATTCAAATCACCTGCGCGCCCCGCCATGACGTTCGTGTCGAGGTAGACGGGGTAAACGGGATCGGCGATAGCGATTTTACAATCGAGTCTGAAAATCTCTTGGATATTCCCGCAATCGCATTTGGAGCCGTCGCTGATAAAAATTTCTTCGGCGTCGACTTTTAGCCCGCGCCTCTTGTAATTCCACTCGGCAATTTTTTCGCGCAGGAACTCGTAGCCCTGTTCCGGACCGTAGCCGCGAAAAGTTTCGACGTTGCCGAGTTCCTTTGCGGCGGAAATCATTGCGTCAATGCAAACTTGCGGCAGCGGTTGAGTGACGTCGCCGATACCGAGCCGAATAATTTTTGCGTTGGGATTATCGGCTTGAAATTTTTTAACGCGTTTCGCAATTTCGGCGAAGAGATAATTTCCGGGCAACTTGAGATAATTTTCGTTAATCCGAGCCATAAAATTTTCCTTTCAAAAAATCTGTGACAAAGGGAGGCCGTCAAGGATGACGGCCATGCCCGCGTTGATTGCGTGATGCAATCTCAGCGGGCGAGTTTTCTTTTGCTTCTTTTCTTTTGCGGACAAAAGAAAAGAAGAATCCCTAAGACTTAGGGAAAGTGGAAAAAGTAAAATCCTACTTAAACTCAACAAACTCGTCAATGCGCGCGTTGCCCTTCGTCATCGGTTCAACAAAACTGCGCCAAACATTCAAGACAATGACGCGCGGATTTTCTGTATCTTCGAGAGCCTTAACCAGCGCGTGCGCAAATTCCTCCTGCGTCGAAACAGCCTCCGCCTTAATCCCAAAACTCTGCGCGTAGCCGACATAATCCATAGGGTAATCAAATTCGCAAGCAATGTACCTTTCGCCGTACATGACTTTTTGCAGCTGACGAATCATGCCCAGACTAGTGTTGTTGACAATCAGCGAAATGATTGGAAGTTTTAAGCGGGCAATAGTGTAATATTCATTGCCGGTCATTTTAATCCCGCCGTCACCCGTAACACAAATAACGCGGCGGGAATTTCCGTAAGCAACCTGCGCGCCCATAGCGGCGGGAAGTCCAAAACCCATAGTGCCGAGTCCGCCGCTCGTCAACCAAGTACGCGGCTCCTCAATTTTCAAATGCAAAGCCGCCCACATTTGATGTTGTCCGACGTCCGTCGCATAAGCATAAGGCTTGCCCGCAGTCTTTTTCGCAATTTGATTCATCGCCCAAGGAACAGTCAAGCGATTAACCTGATAATCGTAGTCAAAAGTTTCGCGCCAACCTTCAATCTGACTCCACCAATCGACACGCGGCTGACATTTTTCGTGGCGCATTAAAAGTTTCAGAATGACTTTCATATTTCCGGCAAGCCCAAGACTTCCTTCGATATTCTTATCAATTTCGGCGGGGTCTATATCGATATGAATAAACTTTTTCGCCTGCGTGTACTTGCTTATATTTCCGGTCTGCCTGTCGCCGAAACGACTGCCGACGGCGATAACCAGATCTGCCGCCGCAATTGCGTGATTGGCAGCCTTCGTGCCGTGTAGCCCCGCGAAACCGAGATTTTGCGGATGACTGCGCGAGACGGCTCCAATTCCCATGAGCGTATTCACGACGGGCAAATTATATCTTTCGATAAATTCGACAATCTCTTTCGACGCGCCGGCAGAAATTGCTCCGCCGCCGACGATAACTGCGGGACGTTCAGCCCTTGCAATTTCTTCAGCCGCCTCCGCCGCGCAAATTATAAAATCGGGATCGGGTTTGCCGACGGGTTTTTCTTCGACGGCTTGAGGTTTGTAATCGACTTCCGCGAAAAAAATATCCTTCGGAATATCAATCAAGACGGGACCGCGCCTGCCGTTCAATGCAATATCAAAAGCCTGGCGTATGGTTTCGATAAGCTTGCGGGCATCTTTAATTTTGAAATTGTGTTTTGTAACCGGCATCGTAATATCCAAAATGTCAGTCTCTTGAAAAGAATCGCGCCCAAGCAAATTTGTATCGACTTGTCCGGTTATCGCGATTATCGGAATAGAATCCATGAACGCCGTCGCGATACCTGTAACGAGATTTGTTGCGCCGGGGCCGCTCGTCGCCATGCACACACCGACTTTGCCCGTCACCCGCGCATAACCGTCCGCCGCATGTGCCGCATTTTGTTCGTGCGTCACTAGGATTTGCCGAATTTTTTTTTCGTCAACAAGCGCGTCATACATGGGCAATATCATGCCGCCCGGGTACCCGAAGATTGTATCGACGCCCTGTTCTTTGAAACATTCTAAAATTGCCTTAGCTCCGGTCATTATCATGGCATCATCAGCTCCAAAATTTTACTTTGTCTAAATTTTTTTATTCTGTCTTCAGTATCAATGTTATCAATCTGCTTTACGGAAATTTTACCCTCTTCCTTGCCGCTCTTACGATTTTTTATAGCGTAGCCATCGTTGACGCACTCTATGTAATACTCGTTGAACAAAAGACACTGACTTTCAGCATTGTAGTACTTAAAAATATCTTCACTGACCGCCGCTTTCAAAAAAGGCTGATAAGCTCTTGAGGATCTTCGTTCAGCCCAAAGTGACGTCATCAAATACGGTTCAGTTTCAAATTTTTCCCAATAATATTTGCCGTAGCGTCCCGGTCTGAAGGCAGGATACTTGATGTAATAATATTGCCACTCGAATGAAGATTTTTTTTGACAATCCGCAATGTAGTCACTGATAATTTTTTTGAGATAATCGTCAGTAAAATTTTCTGCTCTCTCCAAAAGTTTCGATAAGGCTATTTGCGTTTCTTCAAATCTCTCGCTGTATGAACTTTTATGGAAAAGATTTTGCCACGCCTTTACGTATTTTGAGGAGCCGAATTGAAAACGTTGCTTGTTCCTGTCAGTTTGATAATAATCGCCGCTCGCCATAAGCGCGCAATCTATCAAATCATAATCACATTTGAAAAGCGAAATAAATCTTTTGAAGAACGGCACATCTTGCAGATCGATAATTGAAATCTGCCCGTACAAAAGATAATGATCCTCCAATTCAAAAAGCAACTCCGCCTTGTCCGGATTTTTTTCCGTCCATGAAAATTTTTCAATCTCCTCCTTAAGTTGCTCCTCGTTAAAATTCGGACCAATACCCTTTAAAATTTTTCCGTCGGTCATGATACTTTTAACCTGTTTCAACATTGCGGGCATGCGGTTGCCGCCTTGACGAGTTTCGCTGTCGCTAAGTTCGGCACCAAGAGAATTATTCACAAGATTATTCACAACACGAATTCTGCGGCGAAAATCTTCGTCCGAAATTTTTTCACGATTGAGCAAATAATGCAGAAAACCATAGAGCAAAATAAATTCGCCCAAAGAAAATTTTCTCGTTCTGCCGTCTTTGCTTTCGCCGTAAGACTTCAAGCAAGCTTTGAACAAATTAACGCTGTCGTAGTAGATAATAATTTTTCCGCGCTCGTGTTTGTTAATCTCCCTGTTGATTCTGTTGCCAATGGACGCCCGCTTTTCAAAAAACTCGTCAATATTTTCAACCTCGCACCAACAATCAAAACTTTTTTCCAAAAAATCCAGGTTACTTTTGATATTTTTACTGCCGGCTGAAAAATGTTCGTCGAGCAACTTGAAAGAATCTCTGTCCTTGCCTTGAGGAGTGCCGCCCGCCTCGTACAGAAGAATATCACAAACAAATCTGAAGTAGTGCAGAAATCCGCTGTCGACCAAATTTTTTTCGTCGCGATATTTCCAAAGCAAGTTTGTCCATTTCGTGTCAATCTTCAAGATAATTTTGTTGGAAACTTCCGCGTCAATCTCGTCAAGTTTGTGTTTAAACTCCGCCTTGAAGTGCTCGAAATCCGTCAAGGGCTTGCCGCGTGAATTCATCGTGATATAAAGTTCGTTCGTAAGCCCCATGTCTTTTATCGGCAGGAAGTAAAACGAAATCGTGTTGCCGGAAATTTTTTCCCACAAGTTTTCAATCTCGGAAAATTTTTCGTCAATGGCGTCAATCATTGTAAGCATTGAACTTACTGTCGGATCTTTTTTCCAGCTTAGAGAAAACCACTCTTGGTCTCCAATTTCGGCGGACAAAAATTTTTCCGCGAAGGACGGCTGAAAAATCACCAGCCGCTTGCAAAAATCTCTTGAGTCGGGTCTTGTCTCGTAAGAAAAATTTTCCAAGAACGCACATTCCTCCGGCGAAACATTTTCTTTTTTTGCGGCGTACCAATACAAGAGAAATAAAGTCGTGAGCCGCTGTTGTCCGTCAAGGGGAATCAGCGTACCGTTTTCGTCAATGTCGCCGTAAATAAAATCAAGCTTTATCGGCTTATCGTTTGCAATTGCGCTGTAAAGAGCATTCAAAAATCTTTCGCGAATACGATTTGTTTCCTTGCTGACTCTGCCCTGCGCATAATCTCTTTGGATAATCGGAATAATTATTTTCTGCAGGCGGATGACATCACTTTTAGTTTTAAAATCTTCGTCGAAAATATTTTTGAAAGTGTATTGCTTAACCTCCATTCCAAACTTCCTTTCGCAACACAATAGGTCTTGTCAAATAATCTTCCAAAACTTTGTTAATAGCCTCAATGTAGGCTTGCCTGTCAGTTTTTCCCCAAAAATGTATCTGATTTTCTTCAGACTTCGTGTAGTATTTCAGAAAAGCCATCCTAGTACAGAAGGGAATAAACGCGCCCTGCATATCCATTCTGATAACTTCGTTGCGCTTCACGTCGAAAGTGGAGTTGCTTAACGCGGAATTGTCACGGCATTTTATAAGCGCGAGATTTTCAATCGTGTCGATATAAGTTTCAGTTTCGCCGCTCGGAGAAAATTTTTTAATTATCTCGCTCTGCAGACGTTCAAATTCATTGTATCTAAACTCTTTTTTATCCAAAAGGTTTTCAATTTCTGAAACAAGCGGCGAATCTTCCCCCTCAAGCAATTTAATAGACGACAAATGAAGTGACAACCACTCCTTCCAGTTTTCAAGAATACCTTTCTCTTGAGATTTTACCGCGTGAATGTGCTCCAAACTCCAGGAAACTTTATCTTCACCACAAAATTTAAATTTGTCGAAGGGAAACCACTGCGAACGCTCACCATTTTGCCGCACCGATTCGACGTTAAACAAAAGCAAAAGCCGCCGGATTTTTTCGGCGTTGTTTTCGTAAGTCCAATCCGCGTAGCTGTCGTCGTAACTCTTCAAAGCGATACTGTCCTTGATAAATTCGTCCACCCGCGACAAAAAATCCCGTTTGGTCTTTCCAATCGATTCCCTATAAATTTCAGCGAGAGTCTTCACGCCGGACGCAATAAGGTAACCGATTTTGTGATAACGCTCGTGATCTTCGTACCAATCCTTCAATATCAAAAAGGTGTGCACAATTTCTTCCCATGTCTTATTTAAATCCTTCTCCTGTGCAAGCTTGAAGAACGTAAAATAAGTTTCTCGTTCGTCGAAATTTTTTTCGGACATTAAATCCAAAATCAAATCAATTCTTGTCTGATATTTTTCTGCAGAATTGTTCGTTAAAAAACACCACAGCGCATCATTGTGCAATTCCTTCTCGATATTGTCCCACTGCAAAGCAATTTCGTGTTGCTTGTACTCGTTCAAATGATTGTTACTCAAAAATATCGCCTTGACAAGTTCGGCGTTAGTCAGAGGAATTTTTCCGATATTCAGCCGCGTAAAAAGAGCAACCGCGTCTTCAGTTTCGTCGACTTCGTACCAAATAATTTTTACGCGCTCGGCGAACAAAGTTTTTATGTTCGGCATGACAACAGAAATTTCGCCCGCCGTGTTAAACCAATTTTCGATAGTCTCGTAAGCGTTTGTCATGAAATAAAAATCAATGTTGTCATTCTTCAAATCAAAATTTATGTTCACAAGAAAATCATCGGATTGTTTTCGAGTTTCATACTCCAAAGAAAATTTCGGCGCGCCAAAAAATCTTCCGCCTGCCTCGTACATACACCTGTAAATCAAAAATAAAGTCGTTAATCTTTGTTGCCCGTCGATAACTTCAAAATAATTTTCGTCCAATTTTTTTACGACAATAGGTTGCAGACAATAATTGCGCGGTGTCTGACTGCCCGCCTCTTTCAAATTGTAAACATCTTCAAGCAACCTCGTAACTTCGTCTTCAGTCCAGCGATAGCCGCGCTGATATGACGGGACAAAAAATTTTCCTGCAATGTCATTTACGAATTTTGTTTCAAGTTTAACCTGCGCCATTGAATTTCTCCGCCAATTTTACAAACGCTCGCAAATAATCTCGGTGGCCTCTTCCGTGCCAATTTTTTTGAAACCGTCCTTGTAAATATCAGCGGTGCGGTATCCGTCGGCAAGGGTCTTGTCAATCGCCGCCTCTATAGTCTTCGCCGCGTCCTCCGCCTGCAAACTGTAACGAAGGAGCATAGCCGCGCTTAAGATTGTGCCCATAGGGTTGGCGATATTTTTTCCGGCAATATCGGGCGCGCTGCCGTGAATCGGCTCGTAAAAACTCGTAAGCTCACCAATTGACGCGCTGGGCATCAAACCGATTGAACCGCCGATAACGGACGCCTCGTCACTCAAAATATCTCCAAACATGTTGCTCGTGACAATAACGTCAAACTGTTTCGGATTAACCGCCAGTTGCATCGCGCAGTTGTCAACGTAAAGGTGATTCAGTTCGACTTCGGGATAATTTTTCGCGACGTCATTGACCACGCGCCGCCAAAGTCTGGAAGTGGAAAGGACGTTAGCTTTATCGACGGAAGTCAGTTTGCCGCGACGAATTTTAGCGGTGTCGAAGGCAAGTTTGGTTATGCGCTCGACTTCGGGCACGGAATAATTTTCCATATCCCACGCGCATTCAACCCCGTTATAAATTTCGGACTCACAACGGTCACCAAAATAAATTCCTCCGACAAGTTCGCGGACAATCAGCAAATCACAGCCGCTGACGAGTTCGGGCTTGAGAGGGGAGCCGTCGATTAAAGCCTCGTAAACTTTCACGGGGCGCAAATTCGCGAAGAGCCCCAGCCCTTTACGAAGACCGAAGAGAGCTTGTTCAGGGCGGAATTTAACTTCGAGGTTGTCCCATTTTTTTCCGCCGACCGCGCCGAATAAAACGGCGTCCGCATTTTTGCACGCCTCCAGAGTTTCAGCGGGGAGCGGTTCACCGAATTTATCGTAGGCACTGCCGCCGGCGTAACGCGTTTCAAATTCGAGACCGATTTTAAATTTTTCGTCAATCTTTTTCAAAACAGTGACTGCAGACTTTGTGACTTCGGGTCCGACGCCGTCGCCGGCAATGACAATAATTTTTTTCATTTCCATTCCTCCAAAAAATATTTAACGAAAACAATTATATCAAACTTGTCAAAAAAAATCAGCGATTACCAAATAAAAAAAAGCGGCTCAAGGACGAGCCGCGCCCGCATTTGGTCGCGTGATGCGACC
The DNA here is from genome assembly GCA_905234195.1 of uncultured Selenomonadaceae bacterium. Lineage (GTDB taxonomy): Bacteria > Bacillota > Negativicutes > Selenomonadales > Selenomonadaceae > Quinella. The sequence continues at coordinate 79,483 of CAJOFR010000005.1, read as the reverse complement.
TCTGCGGGCAGTTTTCTTTTGCTTCTTTTCTTTTGCACCAAAAGAAAAGAAGAATAAAATTTCTAAAGGAAAAATAGATGCTAAATTCAAAGAGAGAGAAAAAATTTAATCGCTGAAAAATTCATCGTGAATGCTGTTGACAGCTTCGGTAAGTTGCGACGCTTTTATAAGGCAAGACACGCTAATTTCCGAAGTGCTGATAATATCAATATTAATATCTGCGCGCGCGAGTGCACCGAACATTCTTGCGGCGATACCCGGGCTGCCGAGCATGCCCGCGCCCACGATTGAAACTTTCGCGACGTCCTCTTCAACCAAAACCGAGCTTGCATTAACCCTTTCCGCGACTCTGTCCACGACTTTTTTCGCCTCGGCAAGATCTTCGAGCGCAATAGTGAAAACCATATCGGTAATATTTTTGTCGATATTGCGGATACTCTGGACAATCATATCGACATCAATGTTTGCTTTGGCAAGCGCAGAAAAAATCGTGTGAGCAATGCCCGGCGTGTTCGACACACCAAGCACGGCAATTTTTGCGACCTTTTGATCGTGAGCAACGCCGCGAATTTCAAAATCTTTATCTTCCACAGTGTAATCCTCCCTAATAATCGTGCCGGTGTCGTTCGTGAAAGTCGAACGAACATGAATCGGAATGTTGAAATACTGTCCCATTTCAACTGAACGCGGCTGCATAACTCCCGCGCCGAGCCGAGCCATCTCCAGCATCTCAAAATAAGTAATCTCTTTCATTTTGCGGGCGTTCTTGACAATGCGCGGGTCAGCAGAATAAACGCCGTCGACGTCCGTAAAAATTTCGCACTCGTCAGCATGGAGCGCGCCCGCCAGTGCCACCGCAGAAGTATCAGAGCCGCCGCGCCCCAACGTCACGGGATCCCCAAATTTGTCCGCGCCTTGAAAGCCCGCGACAACGACAATCTGCCCTTTGTTCAGTTCCTCGTGTACGCGCTGCGGCTTTATCCCCAAAATCCTGCCCTTCGTGTGCACGGAATTTGTTCGCATGCCAATCATTGAGCCCGTTAAAGAAATTGCCGGCTGCCCGAATTTTTTAAACGCCATTGCCAAAAGCGCGATTGAAACTTGTTCGCCGGTAGTCAAAAGCATATCCATTTCGCGCAAATAATTCGCCTTGTACGGTTCCCTGTCGATTCCTTCCGCCAAATTTATTAGATTGTCAGTCGAATCGCCCATCGCCGAAACAACCACAACAATTTTATCGTCAGGTTTTTTCTCGTTCAAAATTCGCTCCGCTACGGCTAAAATTTTTTCAGTCGTCGCAACCGAACTGCCGCCAAATTTTTTCACAATCAGAGCCAATCTACGACGCCTCCCTTTTATTTTCAGATTTAATCCATTTATGTTTTTCATTGTAGCAAAATTTTTTAGGTTAGTCAAAAATTTTGGCGCAATATTATTTATCAGGTGCACGACTAATATTTACAATTCCCCTTTTGATTGTTAAAATTAACGAAAAATTTTTGGGATGAGGAATTTTATGCAGAGGTTTATGATAATCGACGGCAGCAGCATTTTTTATCGGGCGTTCTACGCCATGCCGAATTTGACTGCGCCGAACGGTGAGCCGACCGGTGCAATTACCGGCTTTTCAAATATTTTTTTGAAACTCCTGCGCGAATATTCTCCGGACTACGCGGCGATTGCCCTCGATACGCACGGCAAAACTTTTCGCGCGGAACTTTTTGCGGACTACAAGGGCAACCGCGAAAAAATTCCCGACGAACTCGCCGCGCAATTTGTTTTGCTCTCGGATTTCGCGCGGGCTTTGGGCGTGAAAACTTTTTCCGCGCAAGGTGTTGAGGCCGATGACGTTATCGGCACGCTGGCAGCTCAAGCGTCGAAAAATTTTCTCGTCGATATTGCCACCGGTGACCGCGATGCTTTTCAGCTGATTAATTCCACGACGCGCGTTTTGTTCACGAAAAATAGCGGCGTCGAAATTTTTGACGAGGAAAAATTTTTTTCGGAATACGGTTTCGCGCCTGAAAAACTCGTCGACTTCAAAGGACTCAGCGGAGATAATTCGGACAATATCCCCGGCGTCGCGGGTATCGGTCCGAAAACCGCAACGAAACTTTTGCAGAACTACGGAGACCTGGAAAATATTTTTGCGCACGTCGCGGAAATCCCCCAGAAAAAATTTCGTACCGCGCTGGAAAATTCTTTCGACATTGCCGCGCTCAGCAAAAAACTAGCCAAAATTAATTGCGCCGTCCCCGAAATTATTTTCGACGCGCAGGCTTGCAAAATCACGCCGAATTTTCCGCTCGTTGACGATTTTTGCAAACGTTACGCCTTGAACGTCGCGAAGAAAAGGATTCACGAAATTTTTGACGGCACGGAAAATCTTTTCGGAGAAATTTTTTCCGACGATACTTTTTTAGAAGTCCCGCCGATTGTTCAGAGCGTCGACCTTGAAAAAATTTTCGGAGCGGATAATTTTTCAATCGCGGTTGACTTCGACGGCGATAATCGGATAAAATCGGCGGCAGTCAAAATTTTTGGCGGAGAAATTTTTCTCGTCGATAAAATTCAGACGGAAAAAATTTTCAGCAACGCGAAGGCGAAAATTTTTGTGCACAACCTTAAAAAAATCCTGCGCGCCGTCGAAATTTCGGACACGTCGAATTTTTTCGATATTGAGTTGGCGGCGTATCTGCTCTACCCCGAACGCGGAAATTATTCTTGCGCGGAGCTTTTGGCGTCGGAATTTGGCGGCTTGAAACTTCTGGACGAATCGCCCGCCGCGAAAGTCACCGCCCTCGAAAAACTCGGCGCACTCTATTCCGAAAAACTCGACGCGGTAAAATTGACGAAACTCTATCGCGAAATGGAATTGCCCCTTGCCGAAGTTTTGGCGAAAATGGAAATGCGCGGCGTCTTTGTCGACACAAAACGCCTTGCCGAAAAATCCGAAGAGATTGGAAATCGTATCGCCGACCTTGAGCAAAAAATTTACGACCTCGCCGGCGAAGTCTTCAACATTAATTCGCCGAAACAGCTTGCCGAAATTCTCTTCGACAAACTCCACTTGCCGCCCGTCACGAACACAAAGAAGAAAACGAAATCCGGCATATCGACGAACGCGGAAGTGCTTGAGATTTTAAAATACAGTCACCCGATTGTTTCGGCGATTCTGGATTTTCGCGCGCTTGCAAAGCTGAAATCGACTTACCTTGACGGAATTAAAAATCTTATCGACGCGAAAACTCACCGCGTGCACACGAATTTTAATCAGACCGTCACGGCGACGGGCAGGCTTTCCAGCTCCGACCCGAATTTGCAAAACATTCCCGTCCGCACCGAAGAGGGCAGGGAAATTCGCGCGCTGTTCGAGCCGGGCGCGGGTTATGACTTCCTGCTTTCCGCCGATTATTCGCAAATTGAGTTGAGGCTTCTTGCTCACATGTCCGGCGACGAAAATTTAATCGCGGCGTTCAAAAGCGGGCAGGATATTCACGCGCGGACGGCGGCTGAAGTTTTCGGCGTGGCTATCGACAAAATTACTCCAGAGTTGCGCCGCAAGGCTAAGGCTGTGAATTTCGGCATCGTCTACGGAATTAGCGACTACGGTCTTTCGCGCGACCTGCACACCACGCGCAGGGAGGCGGGCGAATATATTCAGCTGTACTTCGCGCGTTATCCTAAGGTCAAAAATTTTCTCGACGAGACTGTCGCGCAGGCCCACGCACTCGGCTACGTCACGACGATGTTTGGGCGGCGCAGATTTCTTCCCGCGATTAAGAGCACGAATTTTCATCAGCGCGGGCTTGCCGAAAGAATGGCTATGAATACTCCGATTCAAGGGAGCGCGGCGGATATTATCAAGTTGGCGATGATTGACGCCGAAAAAAATTTGCGCGGGCTTGCAAGCCGAATTATTTTGCAGGTTCACGACGAACTTGTTATCGAGACGAAGGCGGACGAACTTGCGCAGGTTGAAAAGATCGTTCGCGCGGCTATGGAAAATGTCGCCGCCTTGAAAGTTCCTCTTGTCGTTGACGTCCATTACGGAAAAAATTGGGCACTCGCTAAATAAGGGATTAGGGGAAAGTGGAAAGGGATTAGAGGGAGGCCGTCAAGGATGACGGCCATGCCCGCGCTATGAGCGTGACGCGAATACAGCGGGCGATTTTTCTTTTGTTACTTTTCTTTTTCTAAAAAAGAAAAGTAAATCCCCCTTATTAAGGGATAAGAGATTAGAAATTAGAGAGGTTAGAAAAAATGAAAGATACCACTGCAGAAAAAATTGACGAGCTTATCGAACGCTATCCCGCGCTGGAAATTTGCCACGAAAATTTAACTAAGGCTGTCGAAAAAATCTGCGAAAGTTTTCGCGCAGGACACAAGCTGATAACTTGCGGCAACGGCGGTAGCGCGGCGGACGCAATGCACGTCGTCGGCGAACTCATGAAAGGTTTTCTCCTGCCGCGAAAAATCGAAGACTTCAACAAAGATTTTGTCAGGCGTGCCGCCGAACTTTTCCCCGGCGATGTCGGCTACTTCAAGGCAAATTTGCAGTGCGCCCTGCCCGCAATTTCTCTCGTCGGCGAAACTTCCTTGACGACCGCTTTCGCAAATGATAACGTCCCCGATTTGGTCTTCGCGCAACAACTTTTCGGCATAGGTCAGCGCGGCGATACCCTGCTTGCGATTTCCACTTCGGGCAATTCCGAAAACGTCCTTTACGCCGTCGAAGTCGCAAAAATTTTGGGCGTGAACTCTATCGCCATGACGGGACAACACGGCGGGCGGCTGAAACACATTGCCGATATTTCCATTTGTGTGCCGGCTGATTCTTCCTACACGATTCAGGAATTTCATTTGCCAATTTTCCACACGATTTGTATCGCCGCCGAGAATGAATTTTTCGGCTAGAAAATTTTTAGGAGGCTTAAATTAAAATGAGCGACAACAACCAACTTTTTAAGCTGAAAGATCTGCGCGGAAGGTTGTCCGAACACAACTACAAGATGACGCCACAGCGACAGGAAATTCTAAAAGTCTTTATCGAAAATTCCAACGGCAGTCACTTGAGCACGGAGGAAGTCTACGAACTTTTGCGCAAGAAAGATTTTGATTTTGGGCTTGCTACGATTTATCGCAACGTCGAACTTTTGAACTCACTCGGAATTTTGACGAGAATCGACTTCGGCGACGGGCGCACCCGCTATGAACTCAATAACGCCAATCCCAGAATCCATCAGCACCACCATTTGATTTGCTTGAGTTGCAAAAAAGTCATAGAGTTTGAAGAAGATTTGCTCGACAACCTGGAAGAATTTATCGCGCGAAAATCCGATTTCCAAATTGTGAATCACGAGGTAAAATTTTTCGGCTACTGTTCAGAATGCAGGAATAAGGTGACAAATTGAAGATAAAAAATTTTAAAATTAACAGCGACGATCAAGTTATCGTGAAAATTACCGGCGAAGTCCTGCGCGCTTTTCATTTCGAGATTGTCCGCGCAGAGGATTTTGCAGACTTCGACAAGTTTGAAATTTTTAACGAAGTCAACGGCGAAAAAGTTTCGACGCGCCTGGTTATTGAAAGGAACGGCGTGGAAAGATCTTTCAGAGTCAGCGACAAAATTAATCCCAAAGAAAGATTCGGCGCGGAAGTTCACCGCCTCGTCAAAAAAAATCTTTACCGGATTATCACGGAGGATTTGAAGTTCGCGGGCGTGCCCTATGGGATTATGCACGGCGTCCGCCCGACGAAAATTATTCACCGCTGGCTGAATAGCGGCTTCGGCGTGACAAGTCACGGGATTATAGACCGCGAAAAAATTGCCGGTCGTCTTCGCGCGGATTATCTGACAAATTACGAGAAGGCTCACCTTTTGACTGAAGTTGCCATTCGCCAAATGCCGATTCTAAATTCAGCTGACGAAAAGACGATTGGAATTTATATCGGGATCCCGTTTTGCGTGACGCGCTGTCTTTATTGCTCCTTCCCGTCGAATGTTTTGCCTGCCGACGAAAAAGTTGCCGAGTTCATGGAAGTTTTGACGCGCGATTTAAATGCGGCGGCGGCTGAAGTCCGACGCTATGATTTTAAAATTCAGAGCATCTACATTGGTGGCGGCACTCCCACTGCCCTTCCCGAAAAATTTTTTGTCGAGTTGCTTGAAAAAGTGACGGAGGCTTTTTGCGGCGACGGCGTCGAAGAATTTACCGTTGAATGCGGGCGACCGGATACGATTGACGACGCAAAAATTTCCGCCATGAAAAAATTTCACGTCACACGGGTCAGCGTAAATCCGCAGACGATGCACCAGGAAACTCTTGACAAAATCGGGCGGCAACACTCCACCGAAGAAGTTATCGCGGCTTTTAAAAATCTTCGGGCGGCAAGCGATTGGAAAATCAACATGGATTTAATTTTGGGCTTGCCCGGCGAAAATCTCGAAGACTTCCGGGATAGCTTGAAAAAAATTTTGGCACTTGCTCCCGACGACGTGACTTTGCACGCGCTTGCCTTGAAACGCGGCTCGCGGCTCCAAACTCTTATCGCCGACGAAAACAAAAAGCTTGAGGATTTTGATTTGCCGAGCGACGAGGAAGTCAGAAGGATGGCGGACGCCGCCGAAAAAATTTTGCGCGCGAAAAATTATTTTCCGTACTATCTTTATCGGCAGGGATATATCAGCGGGCAAATTGAAAATATCGGCTGGTGCAGGCGCGGCGCGGAAGGAATTTACAACGTGCAGATTATGGGCGAACAGCAGATAATTTTGGGGATTGGTCCGGCGGCGTCGACGAAGGTTCCCGATAAAAATGCACGCCGCCTTCAGTCTGCTTTCAACGCGAAAGATTTAACGACTTATCTGCGCGACGTCGATAAGTATATTAAAAATCGCTCGAACGTCCTTGAGATTAGGGATTAGAGATTAAAAGAAAGGGGCTGGAAAATTTTGCTGACAAATGCGCCGAGAGGCACTAAAGATATTTTGCCGGAACAAATCGGCAACTGGATTGCAATAGAAAATAAAATTCGTAAGACTTGCGCGACGTACGGCTACGAGGAAATTCGCACGCCGATTTTTGAACACACGGAACTTTTTCATCGTGGCATAGGCGAGGGCACTGACGTCGTCGATAAGGAAATGTACACGTTCACGGATCGCGGCGGGCGTTCGATAACTTTGCGCCCCGAAAATACCGCGTCGGTCGTCCGCGCCTATCTTCAGAATAAACTTTACGCGGCGGGCGGGCTCGTCAAACTTTTTTATATCGGCTCCATGTTTCGCTACGATAGACCGCAGGCGGGCAGACTCCGCGAATTTCATCAGTTCGGCGTGGAAGCTCTGGGCGAAGAAAATCCCGCAGTCGACGCGGAAATTATTTTGCTGGCGTGGGATTTTCTGAAGAATCTTGGGCTTGACGAACTGCGCTTGAAAATTAATACCGTCGGCTGCCCAAATTGTCGCCCCGTCTACCGCCAAAAACTGATTCATTATTTTGGCGAATACCTTGACGAACTTTGCGGCGATTGCAAAAACCGAATCGAAAAGAATCCGTTGAGAATTTTGGATTGTAAAATCGACGGCGGCAAAGAATTTGTCGAAGACGCTCCGAAAATTGAAACTTGTCTTTGCGATGACTGCCGCGAACATTTTTCAAGAGTGCAGGAGTTTTTGCGCGCGGCGAACGTCGATTTTGAAGTCGACAGCCGTCTTGTTCGCGGGCTTGATTATTACACGAAGACCGCCTTTGAAATTCAGTACCCGCCACTCGGCGCGCAGTCCGCTGTTGCCGGCGGCGGTCGTTATGACGGTTTGATTAAGGAGATAGGCGGCACCCCGACGCCCGGTATCGGTTTTGCCGTCGGGCTCGAAAGAATTTTTATCGCGCTCGAAAAACAAAACTTGCTCAAGCCCGTCGAAAATAAAATCGACGCTTTTGTCGTGACGGCGGGGGCGATGGCGGAAGTCTGCGGCTTGAAACTTTTGACGATTCTCCGCCGCGAAAATATTTCTGCCGTCATGGATTTTGCCAAACGCAGTCTTAAAGCCCAAATGAAACAGGCGGCGAAGTCCGGCGCAAAATTCGCGCTGATTATCGGCGAAGAGGAAGTAGAAAATTCAACAGTCACCGTCAAAAATCTCGAAACCTCCGCGCAAGAAAAATTCCCCGTCAGAGAAGTCGCCGCTTATATAAAAAAATGAGAATCTCGAAAATTTATCCCGGTAGCCTCGCCGAAGAGTTGGAACTTGTTATCGGCGATAAGATTTTGGAAATTAACGGCAAGGCTCCGCGTGACATTATCGAGCTCAGTTTTCAGCTCGCCGAAGAGGAAATCGAACTGCTTATCGAACACGCGGACGGCGATAGGGAAATTGTCGGCTTTGAAAAGGACGTGGACGAGGAACTCGGCGCGGAATTTGATTCGGCGGTTTTCGACGGCATCCGCCGCTGCAAAAATCATTGCGTCTTTTGTTTCGTCGATATGATCGCGCCGCACATGCGCAAAACTCTTTCGATTAAGGACGACGATTACCGGCTGTCCTTCCTCTACGGAAATTTTATCACGCTGACGAATTTGACGGACGCGGATTTTCGCCGGATAAAAAATTTTCACCTGTCGCCGCTGTATGTTTCGGTTCACGCGATGAATCCGGACGTTCGCGCGAAAATGTTGCGCACGCCCCTTGCCGCCAATATCCAAAAAAATCTTGATCGGCTGGAAAATTGCGGCGTCGAATATCACACGCAAGTTGTGCTTTGTCCCGGCTTGAATGACGGCGCGGAACTTGATTACACTATCGCGGAAATTCTGAAACGTCGTCCGCACGCCCTAAGTCTGGCGATTGTTCCCGTCGGCGTGACGAAACACCGCCGCGATAAATTTCCGCTGACTCAATTCGACAAGAACGGCGCAGAAAAAATTATCGCGCAGGTCGAAAAAATTCAGAAAAGGCTCCGCGCGGAAACAGGGCGAACTTTTTTGTATCTCGGTGACGAATTTTATTTTCTCGCCGGCAAAAAAATTCCGCCCGCCGATTTTTATGACGACTTCCCGCAAATTGAAAACGGGATTGGAATGACGAGGAACTTTATCGAAGAATTTTACGCCGAAAAAAATTCCGCCGCGCAAAATTTTTCGCAAGCCGATAAAAAAATCACGGTCGACGTTATCAGCGGGACTTCTTTTGCCGAAATTTTGAAGGAGCTTGCCGCAGAAATGACGCAACAAAATTTTAAACTCGACGTGAAGATTTTGCCGGTCGTCAACGAATTTTTCGGGAGCACTGTGAATGTTTCGGGGCTGTTGACCGGCGGTGACATTATCGGCGCGCTGAAAAAAAATAACCGTCCGCGCGACAAAATTCTGATTCCCGCGACGGCTCTGCGCTCCGGCGAAAATGTTTTTCTCGACGACGTGACGATTAACGATATTAAAAAAATTTTTCCCGCGCAGATTGAACCGATTAGAACCGGCGCGGAATTTTTTAGAGCACTGGGGAGGTGAATTTTTATGGAGGAGATTGTAGGCAAGTGCAACACGGCGATTTCTTACGCGAAGAACATGGAACAGACTGCTCGCGAACAAATTCAGCGCATGTGTGATTACGAATTTACGAGCGGCAGTAAAATTCGGATCATGCCGGATGTTCACACGGGCGTCGGTTGCACGATTGGCACGACGATGACTGTCAGCGATAAGGCGGTACCGAATATCGTCGGCGTTGATATTGGTTGCGGAATGTTCACGGTGAAACTCGACGCCGATTCTATTGACTTTGAAAAATTTGACGAGGCGGCGCACAAAATTCCTTCCGGCAAAAATGTTTGGGAGGGTCGCGGCGAACGTTTTGACCTGCAGGAACTTTTTTGTTATCGCAGTCTGAAAGACACGCGGCGTATCGAACGCAGCATAGGCACGCTCGGCGGCGGCAACCACTTTATCGAAATTGACAGGGCGGCGGACGGGACTTTTTATCTCGTGATTCACAGCGGCAGCAGAAATTTGGGCAAACAGGTCGCGGAAATTTATCAAAAGCTCGCGGTCGATTTGGCTATCGGTAAAGACACAATGTTCAATCTGCAGGAAAAAATTATCAGCGAATACAAAGCCGCCGGTCGCCGAAAAGAAATTCAAGAGGCGATAAAGGAACTGCACAGAAAATTTCAGATTCGTCAAACGGATATTCCTCACGATTTGTGCTGGGTTTACGGAAAATATTTGGCGCAGTATCTTCACGATATAGAAATTTGTCAGCGGTTCGCCCGAATAAATCGGGAGCGCATGGCGGAAATTTTGTTGAAGAGCACGGGAATTTCTGCCGTCGAAAGTTTCCACACGATTCATAATTATATCGACGTGGAGGAAATGATTTTGCGCAAGGGGGCTATTGCCGCGCACGCTGACGAAAAAGTTTTAATCCCGATAAATATGCGCGACGGATCCGTTTTGGCTGTCGGCAAGGGCAATGCCGATTGGAATTTTTCAGCTCCGCACGGCGCGGGCAGAATCATGTCACGCAGCGCGGCGAAAGAAAATATCAGCATGGAAGATTATAAAAATTCTATGGCGGGAATTTACAGCACGTCGATTAGCGAAGGCACGCTCGACGAATCTCCGCAGGCGTACAAGTCCCTTGAAGATATTATCGACGTTATCGGCGACACCGTGGATATTTTGGAAGTCATGAAACCGGTTTATAATTTCAAGGCGGGGTGAAAGATGAGCAAACCTATTGTAGCGATTGTCGGGCGTCCGAACGTGGGCAAGTCGACGCTCTTCAATCAGATTGGCAAAAAGCGCGTTTCGATTGTCGACGATATGCCCGGCGTGACGCGCGACAGAATTTATATGGACGCGGTTTGGTTGGAGCACGAGTTCACGCTGATTGATACCGGCGGGATTGAAATTAATTCCGGCGACAAAATTTTAAACGACATTCGCGCGCAGGCGGATATTGCAATGGACGAGGCCGACGCGATTATTTTTGTCGTCGACGGGCGCACGGGCGTGACTTCGTCCGACGAGGATATCGCGAAAATTTTGCGCACTTCGCCAAAGCCGGTCGTCGTTGCCGTGAATAAAATCGACAACATTCAGCAAGAAGTCGACGTTTACGAATTTTATAATCTCGGTCTCGGCGCGCCGATTGGAATTTCGGCAAGCAACGCGCTGAATTTGGGAGATCTCCTTGACGAAGTCGTCGAGAAGTTTCCAAAAACCGAAGTCGAGGTTCGTGACGAAGACGAAATAAGAATCGCGGTTATCGGTCGTCCGAACGTCGGCAAGTCCTCTCTGGTCAATGCGTTGCTCGGAGAAGAGCGCGTGATTGTCAGCGATATTCCGGGCACGACGCGCGACGCCATTGACACGCACTTTTTCAAGGACGGCACGAAATTTACGCTGATTGATACGGCGGGCATGCGGAAGAAGTCGAAAATTGATGCGCCCGTCGAAAGGTACAGCGTCATGCGTTCGTTGAGGGCGATTGACCGCGCGGACGTCGTGTTGATGTTGATTGAGGCACCCGCCGGCATTATGGAGCAGGACAAAAAAATTGCCGGCTACGCGCACGATTCCGGCAAGGGCTGTGTCATTGTCGTGAACAAGTGGGATATTTTCCCGAACAAGCACGACCGCTCAACGAACAGATTCACGGACGAGTTGCGCGACAGGATTGGTTTCTTGCAGTACGCGCCCGTCCTTTACGCGAGCGCTTTGACTGGGCAGCGTGTCGACCGCGTGACGGATTTGGTGAAGTTCGTCGCCGAGCAACAATCGATGCGCATTCAAACGAGCGTGTTGAATGAATTGATTCGCGACGCCATTGCCGTGAATCCGCCGCCGACGAAAAAGGGCAAGCAACTAAAAATTTTGTTCATGACGCAAGCGGATATATGCCCGCCGCGTTTCGTAATTTTCGTGAACAATCCGGAGCTGATGCATTTTTCGTACCTGCGGTTTATCGAAAACAAACTGCGCGAAAGTTACGGCTTTGAAGGTACGCCGATAAAATTTGTAATTCGTAAGCGCGATGAACCTAACGACTAAATATTTACACACAAAAAAAGAGAGGCCGCACAGGGATGTGTCGCGTGATGCGACCTCTGCGGGCAGTTTTCTTTTGCTACTTTTCTTTTGCGATCAAAAGAAAAGTAGATGCTAGATTTAAAGAGAGAAAAAATTTTTAGAAAGAAAAAATCTCTGCCCCCCAGCCACTAAAAACTAATCCCTAAAAACTAGTCAGCACTCAAGCCAAAGTTCATTCAAGCCCAGAATATTGCCATACTCGAATCTTTTCGCAATGCCGCGCACAATCTTCAAGCCAAGCCCAACTTCGTTTTTGTTCGCGTAAGCAATGGGATCGAAAGCCTTCCCGTTGTCCCTGAAGAGCAGAACAACTCTATTGTCCTTGTAAATCAAAACAATATCCAGCCAGTGTTTTTTCTCGTCGTCAAAAGCAAACTTTACGATATTGCAGCCGACTTCCTCAATCAGCAGAGAAACTGCATTGGCGCGTTTTTCGTCTACACCTTTTGCAATCGCGTAGTCATAAGCACTTTTCGAGGCTTTTACAACGTCGTCAATATTATTTTCAACGGAGATCTCAAATCTTTCGTCTTCAGTGACGCCGAAATTTTTACCGAACAACATAAAATCCGACAGACTGCGCGGAACTTTTCCTTTTTTCCACCAAATATAGCCTACCACAAAGAGAAATGTTGCAACTTCCGCGAAAACAAACGCCCACCAAACTCCTTCATCTCCCAATGGGAAAATCAACAAGTACGCAATCAGACAAACAAAAACAAAGGACTGCAGGACGCTGATAATCGTTGCCAACATTCTTTGTCTGGTAGCCTGGTAAAAACTCGCGAAGGTCGTATTTATCCCGCGAAGAGGAAAAGAAATTCCGAGCGTGACAATTGCAAAGACGGACATTTCTACAATGTGCGCCTCCTCGACGCCAAATAAACTGACGAGCGTTCTGGGGAATATGCACATCACGACGCCAACTACCACGTTTATGAAAAGTCCTATTCGCAGACTGTAGTTTAAGGTTTCCTGTAGTGAGGTTCGGTCTTCTTCGCCGTAGAAAAGCGACGCAATCGGCACCGTTGTCTGTCCCATGCCGATAATAACTGCGCTGACGACATTGTTTACCTGCATTCGGATATTCAACGCGGCAACCGCGCCGGCTCCGGAAGCTATAAAAGTTGCAAGCAGGACATTTAAGAAGACCCACTTTGCTGTTTCTCCCAAACGAACCATTGCTGTAGGGAACCCCGTAGCCATTATTGACATAAGCGTACTAAAAAAATTTACCGGCTTTATAAGCCTGTAGGAATTTGTTTTTTTGAAAAAATGTGAGCAGGATACGCAGAGTGCTAAAACGTAACTTACCGTCGTGGCAAAACCCAGCCCGAACATTCCGCCTTCCATGTAACCCACAAACAAAAAGTCAAGCAAAATATCACTGACTGTCATGACTAAAATGGATTGAAGCGGAAGATTTATGGAACCGTCTATCCTTGCGAAACTGTTGACGGCCGAAACTAAAACGTTAGGCAAGAGACACCACAAGTATCCTTGTAAATATTCGTCGGCAAGAACTTGCAATTCATCTCTGCCGCCCAAAAAGTACGCCACCTGCGAAGAGAAAATCAACCCCGCGAAAGTTAAGCTTATCCCCGTGCTGAAAATGAAAATTATGACAATCGTAAAACAGTTATCGAATTCCTGCTTGTTGCCTTTGCCCATAGCCTGCGCCGCTTTTGACATACCGCCCGTCGCGCAGATATTATTTAGGAATGAACACAAAAACGCCATAGGCCCAACAATACTCATCGCGCCGAGTGCTTTTTCACCGAGCAAAACCCCGGCGACGATATTATCAACCAAGATGCCTGTCATTGTCGAGAGCATCGTTAAAATTGAAATCACGAGGAAAGCTCGATAAACCGAACTTATTAAGTAATCGTTTTTGTGATTAGAATTAACCATGACCGCCTCTTAAAAATCTAAAGGTTCAATATTATTTTTCATAACCTCCGGTAAAAATTCTTCGTAAGCCTTCGTGAAAAAGGCCTGCACTTTGACAAATAGAGTCCAGTTCAAAAGTTGAATCACCGCATATGGCAAAAGCACTTTTTCATAATGCACGAGTGTCTTTTCGTCTTTTGTGTTGAAGTATTCCTGCGCAAAAGTTCTCCACAGAATTTTCGGCAATTCCCGCGGGGATATATTTGACGGCACATAAGTTGGCTTCATGACGTAAACATAATAAATCCACGCCAAATCAAACAGAGGATGCCCCTTAGACGCCTCGCCCATATCAATCATGAAAAGTTGTCCGTCTTGAATCATAACATTTCCCAGATTTAAATCACCGTGAACAAAATAATCCTTTTCAGGGACTTTCTTGAAAAGATCCACCGCAAATTTGCGCTCTTCTTCGTTGTAGAGTTCGACCTTTTTCGCGTAATTAATCATAGTCTGTCTATAATCTCTATAACTTTCGTCGTCGATATGGATAGAGTGTTGTTTCTTCACGAACTTTGCAAACATTTTGGCGTATTCTTCTGTTTGATCCGCGTGAGCCAAAATAAATTTGTCGAAAGTTTCGGCTTGAAGGAGTTCATAAATTATCCCGTAACTTTCCCCGACGCGAACCACGTCGTAAGAAATTGCGGTATCCAGCCCCAAAATAAATGCGCTTTGAGCGGTTTGTTGTTCCTTTTGGACGCCGGCGAGTGTCCAGTTTTTGTTGTAAACTTTCAAAGTTTTTTCGTCGTCCAGCCTGTAAACTTTTCCGGACATCCCGCTGCCAAGCATAACCAACCCGTCAACAGAAATTTGCTGAAGAGCTTTTTTTATGTTGATAATTTTCGTGAACCCCGACGACTCAAAAACCTCGTACACTTCGCGGCTTACTTCAATCAAAGTGAAACCCTTGCTCTTGTGCAATTTTCTCATCTTCAACATCAATCTCAAACCCATGCTGGAAATGTAAGAAAGATTCGAGCAATCTACGATAATCTCTTTATCTGAATTTTCTTTAACGAGATTTTCCATCTCATTTGAAATCGAATTAACCGTGTTGACGTCCAGCATTCCCTCCAGAAAAATCGTCAGCACATCTCCCGTCAATGCGCTTTTCATAAAAATTTCATCTCCTTTTTTTTTGGGAATTATAGCAGAGAATTTGACATTAAACAAGCTTGGTTATAGAATGCTGCCAAAAAATTTTTTGAGGTGATATTATGACGGCATTGACTTTTATTTTGAGCTACCTGCTCGGCTCCATTCCTAACGGGCTGATTTTCGGCAAGCTTTTCTGGAAAAAAGATTTGCGGCGGTACGGCAGCCACAATATCGGCGCAACGAATGCCTGGCGCGTTTTGGGAAGGCGCGCGGGAATTTTAATTTTCGTGCTGGATTTTTTGAAAGGCGAATTGAGCGTTTTCCTCGCGCAAATTTTAATCGGCACGCCCTTAGCGATGATATTCGCCGGGCTTTTCGCGATAATCGGGCATTCGTTCAGCGTGTTTTTGGGGTTTCGCGGAGGCAAGGGAGTTGCAACGGGTCTCGGCGTAATTTCGATGCTCATGCCTCAAGTCACGGCGATTGTGTTTTTAATTTGGGTCGTGATATTCCTGTTGACGCGGTATGTGTCGCTCGGCTCCATCGTCGCGTCAATTCTCGTTCCTGTTCTCGCGTTCGTCTTCGGCTACCCAATCGAATTTATTTTGTTCGGAATTTTGGCGGCGGCGTTTATAATTTTCCGCCACAAGGAAAATATTCGCCGGCTCTCAATGGGCAACGAAAACAAAGTCTAGCCACGTGCAGAGGAAAATCGCAACGGACACAATTCCGTTTCGCATGAAGTAAGCTTGAGTGATTTGCGAAAAATCTCGCGGGCTAACAATCGCGTGCTGATAAACCAAAGTCACTGCGGCAATGACGACGCCGATAAAATAAATCGCGCCCATGTTTGAAATTATTCCCGTCAAAATCATGCACGCCACGCAAATTACGTGAAAGATTTTCGATAACTCGAAGGCTTTTCGCGCGCCGTACTTCGTCGCTAAAGAGTGCAAGCCGTGAGCTCTGTCGAATCTTTCGTCTTGCGCGCCGTACATTGCGTCAAAGCCCGCCATCCAAAAAATTATCGCGACACAAATTAAAATCATCGCCGGCGCAAAAAGTTCGCCGCCCGCCGCTACCCAGCCGCCCGCCGGTGCCATTGCGATTGCCACGCCCAAAACCACGTGACACCAGCCGGTAAATCTTTTCGTGAACGGATAAATTATAAACGGCAGCACGGCGATTGGCAAAAGTTTTAAACAAATCGGCGGCAGCTGCGCGACGGTCACGACCATTATCAGCAGGCAAATTATTATGAAGAGCAACGCCTCCGGTTTTGAAATTTCTCCGCGAACCATTGCCCGATATTTCAGGCGCGGTTGCAGTTTGTCGTACTTCAGGTCGACGAAATTATTTATCGCCATTGCCGCCGCCCGCCCCGAAGTCACCGCCACGACGATCAAAAAAATCGTGACGCCGCTGACTGTTCCGTTTGACGCAAGCAGCGCGCCGATTAACGCGAAGGGCAAATCGAAAATCGTATGCGACAGCGCGATATTGTTTATGTGCGCTTGAATCTTTGTCAAAAAATTTCCTCCTTATTCGCAGTCGACGAACTCCACCAAAAGTTCGCGCCCGCTCTGCAAAATCAAAATCCCGTCGCATTCGGGACAAAAAAAATTATATCTTTCAATCGTAAAAATTTTTCCGCACTTGTTGCACTGCGCGCGAATAGGCACGCGATTAATTTTCAGCGCGGCATTTTCGGCGGGCGTATTTTTTTTCATGATGTCGAAACTGAAATTCAACGCCTCCACTTCGACGCCCGCCATGTCACCGAGTTTCAGACCGACTGCTGAAATTTTTTTTGCGCCGTTTTCTGCGGCGGTGTTCAGCGCGATATTTAAAATGTTTTCGGCAAGAGCCGCCTCGTGCAATTGAATCACTCTCCAAAGTCCGACGACAAAGCCAACACGTAAATTTCTGCCGCGCCGATTTTTTTTAAGACCCGCGCGCATTCGGCGGTGGTTGCGCCCGTCGTGAAAATATCGTCGACAATCAAAATATTTTTGCCCGCCACGTCGACGCCGTCAACAGAATCAAACGCGCCCTTCAAAATTTCTCTGCGTTCGGCGGGATTAAATTTGAAAAGGTGTTCCGTCGGCTTGTTTCTCGTCAAAAGATTTTCAAGCGGGATATTTTGCGCGGCGAGCCAATCTTTGAAAATCAATTCGGTTTGATTGTAACCGCGCTCCTTCAATCTTTTTTCGTGCAGTGGTACGCAGGTGGCGGCGTCGATTTTTGCGAGGAGGCTTTTAATTTTTTCGTCGTCCGAAGTTTTTTCAAGAATCTTTTTCAGCGCGGGGAGGACGCGCAGATTATTTTTGAACTTCAATTTATGCAGGAGTTCACGAGTGCCGCCGCGATACTTCGTCACTCTGAAGACTCCGTTCAAAGGCGCGGGGGGATTTTTTTCGGCGTCGAGACGAAGAATTTTTTTCGCGCAGTCCTTGCAAATATTGTGGTACTCGTCGGAAATTTTTTGGCAGACGGGACAAATCGGCGGGTACACTATCCAAATAATCGTCGTCCAAATAAATTCGGCACAAGCAATAATTTTATCAAACATATTTTTCAAAAATGATTAGTGACAAGTGGTTAGAGTTTGAAAGAGTAAGAAGCCGCCGCCCAAGGATGTTTGGTCGCGTGATGCGACCTCTGCGGGCAGTTTTCTTTTGCTTCTTTTCTTTTGCGCCAAAAGAAAAGAAGATGTTCATTCAAAAGAGGAAAAAATTTCATAGAAAAAAATCTCTATCCACTAGCCCCTTATCCTTACAAATTGGCGGCTCCGATCATTCCGGCATCGCTACCGAGTTCGGCAATAGCAATTTTTGGAATGGGCGCGTGCACTCCGCCGAAACAATCTTCGCGCAAAATATCGGTGAGCGGCTCAATCAAATCTTTCGCATAAGCAGACATCGCGCCGCCCAAAAGAATCAGTTGCGGGCGGAACATGTTGACGATATTCACGATACCTTGACCGAGCATCAAAGTATACTGCTCGACGACTTCCATCATGGCGACGTCTTCATTTTTGGCAAGAGAAAAAATTTCGTCAAGAGTCATTTCACGACCGGCAACTTGCCCGGCGGATTTCAAGAGCGCGGGAACAGAAACATAAGCCTCAAGACAACCTTTCCTGCCGCAAGTGCAAAGCCGCCCGTGCACGCGAATGACTTGGTGCCCGACTTCACTGCCACCCATCATGCCGCCTTCAAAAACTTCTCCGTTAAGAATAATCCCGCCGCCGACGCCGTTGCCCATAGTGAACATGACGACGTCCGAAAAATTTTTCCCCGCGCCGGCGACTGCCTCCCCTAAAGCCGCGCAGTCCGCGTCGTTGGCAATTCTCACGGGGCAGGGAATAACTTCGCCGAGAGTTTTTGTCAGCTGAACATCTTCCCAGCGAATATTATTCGAGTAAACAACTTTTCCGTTGCGGCGGTCGATAGTACCCGGCACGCCGACGCCGACGCCGACGCATTGTTCAAGGGGAATATCATTTTCGGCGAGGAGTCTCAAAATATTTTCGGCGGCCTCGTCAATAATTTCGCGCGCAGGTCGTTTCGGGTTGGTGGGATATTTTTTCACGGCGAGAATTTTATTTTGCTCGTTGACAATCCCCATTTGAATTTCCGACGAGCCGATATTCACGCCGACACGAATCGGATTAGCCTTTTCACGAATCGTAGTCAACAGCGCGTCACAAGTCCCCTCAATCTGCCAATCACCGGAGTTCGCGGGCAGGAAAAAGGAATCGCCTTTCTTGTAGGAAAGTTTTTCGCCCTTGTTGCTGATTGTTCCGCGCCCGTCGAGAATCAAAATACTAAGGAAAGAATTTTCGTCGACGTTGCCCTGCACGCGATAAGTCATCTTGCCGTCGAGATTGAGTTTGTCGACAGTAAAATAATCGCAGTCCGCAATGTGCGGATAACTTTCGCCGCTTTTAACAATGGGGATGCGATTCGTGACGGCGAGTGCTTTTTCGATATGGAGATCTCTTTTTTTGCCGTCCGCGCCGACGCGCCCATAATCGTAAATTCTGTAGGTGACGTTTGAATTTTGCTGAATCTCGGCAACCAAAATCCCCTTGCCGATCGCGTGGAGGGTGCCCGACTCAATAAAAAGCACGTCGCCTTTTTTCACGGGGACGGCGTTCAAAACTTCGAGCAGATTATTTTCTTTGATACGCTGTGCAAATTCTTCTTTGGAAATCTCCTGCTTGAACCCGTAATACAAAAACGCGCCGGGCTCCGCGTCGAGGACGTACCACATTTCAGTTTTGCCGTACTGCCCCTCGTGCTGAAGAGCGTAGGCGTTTGACGGGTGAACCTGGATTGAGAGATTGTCTTTAGCGTCAATAAATTTCGTGAGGATAGGAAATTCACGGAAGCGGCGACAATTTTTCCCCAAGACCTCCAGCCCTTCCGCGTCGAGATATTCAGTCAGAGTTTTGCCCGCGAATTTTCCGTTGACAATCGTCGAAGGTCCTGCGGGGTGGCAAGAAAGTTCCCACGCCTCCGCCAAAATTTCCCCGTCGTATTCCACGCCGTATTCTTCAGCCAGCCGGTGACCTCCCCACAAATAATCTTTGCACGCCGGCTTGAGTTTAAAAATCGCCACGAAAACTACCTCCCGCCAAAAAATTTTTCTGCAATCAATTTCCCGCAAAAATAAAAAAATCCTGCCTGCAAAAATTTTCAACGGTTGCCGAAAAAAATTCTGTGGTTATGTTTTTTCTGGTGGCACTCCAGGCATAAAACTTCCAAGTTTGCGCGGCTGCAATCGCTTTTAATTCCATTTTTGTGATGGACGTGCAAATTTTCCGAAGCAAATTTTTTGTGGCACTCTTCGCAAATATAATTGCGCTCCTTTTTCAAGCGGCGGGAAATTTCTTGCCAATTATTTTGATAAACATTCTTCCGCGCGGTCTCGGCGGTATGCTTCGGCGTCCACGAAAAATTTCTTTCATTGTCGTGATTGACGAACTCAAAAAATTCTGCGATAGAAAAATTTTCGCAGATAAGATCTTTTTTTTCCGCCGTCGTCTGCCTATAGCCCTGCCAATTTAATTTTTGCAGACAATTTTTGCAGACGTGTAATTTCTCTTCAGTCTCGACGGCGTGATTATCTACGATGCGATTGACTTTGAAAATTCCACTCGTCCTGCGCGAAATAACGTACTTATCGGCGCGCCCTTGATTCTGCATGGTCTTTAGCGTTGCACAACCGACGACATGAAATTTATACTCGGTCTGCTTTTCCCCGAAGTATTGCGGTTGGTCGCGAATGTACAAAATTATTTCCCTACCCTTGTAAGTAATTTTTTCTCCGCTGATTTTTAAATGGGGGTCGTCCGCGCGAATTTCCATTTCAAAATTTGTCGCATCGTCAGAAATTTTCATGAGCCGTTTAATTTTTTCAAACTCGTCGCACTCCAAAAAATTAATTTTTTCCATTTCCAATAACCTCCTGCGCAAGTTCATTCATTTTTTCATCCGCCTTTGTCCTTATTCTGAAATCGACGCGCCTTGAAAGTTTTGCGTCGACTTCCCCGTTAAAAATTATCGGGCGGCTTGAAGATAAACCGTTCGCTGTAATTCTTCTGATTATCCATTCTAAATTTTCCTGGAGTGCGGGCATATTTATCGCGTAGCTTAAAACTGCTTGCGTTCTTGCTTGCGAAAGAGTCATGTTGTTGAGATATTCCTGTTGTCGAGTTTCTGCGCCCGCCCAAAAAGGATCCGTGTGACCTTCAATTCTTATTTCGTCCACGTAGTCTTTGAACGCCTCCCGCGAAATTACTTTTACGTAGCGCGGCAAAAAATCGTTGAGTATTTCCTGAAATTTAGGCGTCAATAAATCCGAGCCGACACCGAACAAAATATCCGGCTCTTTAAATCTTAGAGTCAAAGTTTCTTCGTCGAGTTCCGCATTCCATTTCGGCAAGTCATCCTTGAATTCTTCAAACAACGCCGCATAAATCTCGTGTTTAACTACGGCGTAATTGTAAATCATTTCGTTTTTCTGCCGCTGTTCGTTTTGCACCTGCACCATAAACGCGATGGCAATAAACATGAAAACAATCATCAGCCCCGACATGACGTCCGAAATTTGCATCCAATGTTCGTCAGGCTTTTTCAAAAATAGTACCTTCTTTCGGACGGCGTCGCTCAATCTGCGTGGGAAGTTGGACAATCGCGGCAAGTTTTTCGGCAAGCGGCGTGTAGTCAGTGGCGAACTTGTTTGAAATTTTCAGCATCGCCTTGCCCAAAGTTTCCAGAGATTCGCGGAAATTTTCTTCGTTAGTCCGCATCATATCTTCCATTTTTTTCGCGGTCTCCTCTGTCACCTTGAAAGATTCTTCCTGCAATTTTTGCGCCGCGCTGTCGATACTTTTTGAAACCCGATTAAAAGAATCAGATGTTTCATAAGCCAAGCGATCCATTTTATTGACTACCTGCGACGTCAAGTTTTGAGTTTCTTCGCAGGATTTTTGAACAAGGTCAGTTATTTTTGGGACGGCGGCTTGAGCGGCGTTGCCAAGCGAATTAATTTCCACCAAAACTTTCCCCAACTTCTCCGAATAAAAATCCGCAGTAACAATCAAGTCCGTAATATCGTCAGCAATGTCCGAAATCGCGGAGGAAGATTTTTCAATCTGCGCAAGAGAATTTCTCGCGGCGTCGATACCGGCAAAAGTCATCTCCAAATTTCCCGTGACAGTCTCGACAGTTTCCTTGTAATTAATCTGCCAATCCAAAAGCTTGCCAACGGCAATATTCAGCTGCTTAAAATTTTCGCCGAACTGCGCGGTTAAATTCTCGTTGAAACTTTTTATCGTGCTGTCAAGTGCTTCGATTAACGCCTTTGAATTATTTTCCGTCAAAGTGTTCGCAAACTCCCTGAACTCGTTAATAATTTTTTCGTTGCTGTCGCGCATTTCAAGACGGAAAATTTTTAGTTGCTCCTCGTTGCCGGCAAGTGAGGCGGTCAATTTTTCTACGGAGTCGACAAGAATTTTATCTCTTTGAATTTTTTCCGCGTCGCTCGTTCGCAAATAATTTATCAAGTCAGAAATCGTCGCGTCTTCGGAAAAATTTTCAGATTGAGAAATTTTTCGCCGCACATTTTCCTGGTAGTCTTTCAAATAAATTGAAAGTCCCATTCCCAAAATCGAAGTGAGAAAAGCCGTCGTCATGCCGCTCAAAAGATTTGTTACGCTCTGTTGCATTGCCGCCGGTGACGGATCAAAATTCAGCAAACCGACCGTAATTCCAAAAAAAGTTCCCAATACCCCAAGCGTCGCGGCTTTTCGCGGTTGTTCATAATCGCCAAAAGGATTTTCATCGACGTCCCTTTTAAATTTTTTCTGCGCCTTCACGAACCAAACGCAAATCGCCAAAGTACAAATCGCCGTCAAAAAATATTTCGAGAAAAATAATTCCAAGCTTCCTCAACCTCTCTTTCCGAGTGAATATTTATCGCGCAAGAAAAAAATCCTGCCTGCAAAAATTTTTGGCGCGCCCGAAAAAAAACATGCGCTTTTTTCGATTTTCTAAAAACTTTGACTTGCACAATATTAAAAATGAATTTATAATGAAAAGCAGAAAAAGGAAGTGATAATTATGATTGCGGCAAGGGAATTTTTAAAAGATGCGCGGCGGATTGTCGTCAAGGTCGGGACGAGCACGCTTTCTTATGGGGAGCGCGGGCACTACAAGTTGAATTTATATCGGATTGAGCATTTGATTCGTGAAATTGCTGATTTGCACAACGCGGGCAAAGAAATTATTTTCGTGAGTTCAGGCGCAATCGCGGCGGGCATTGGCAAGATGGGCTTGACTGAAAAACCGGAGACCATTCCCGAAAATCAAGCTCTTGCCGCGATTGGTCAAGGGGTTTTGATGCACATCTACGAAAAATTTTTCGCGGAGTACGGGCAGACAATGGCGCAGATTCTTTTGACGAAGGACAACGCCGCCGACGAGCACGCCCGCGAAAATTCTCGTAACTCTCTCATGGCGATTTTGAAAATGGGCGTTATCCCTGTCATAAACGAAAACGACGCCGTTGCTACGGACGAAATTAGAATCGGCGACAATGATAATCTTTCGGCGATTGTTGCGGGGCTGGTCGACGCGGAAGTTTTGATTATTTTGACGGACATTGACGGGCTTTATGATGGCAACCCGAAAATCGACAGCGCGGCAAAATTAATTCACGACGTCCCGAAAATTACTGCGGAGATTGAAAAAATTGCCGGCGGCGCGGGCACAAAACTCGGCACCGGCGGAATGTTCACCAAGATTCAGGCGGCGAAACTGGCGACGCAAAAAAATATTTCCATGCTGATTATTAACGGGCAGGAAATCGGAAATCTTAGGCGCGCTCTGAACGGCGAACAGGTCGGAACAATTTTTTACGGCGGCTGAAAAGATTTTTCGGTCGAAAATTTTTAAAGGAGTGGGAAAAATGTTCATGAAGGAATTTTTAATGAACCAAGCACAGCTCGCGAAGTCGGCGTCAAGAATTTTGGCGGGGCTTCCGACGGAAACAAAGGACGCAGCACTTTCCGCGATGGCCGACGCTATCGAAAGCAGACAGGCGGAAATTCTCGAAACCAACGCGCAGGACGTGGAGGCGGCTCAAAAAAAAGGCACGCGGCAAAATATGGTTGACAGGTTGATTTTAAATCCTGCGCGCGTCGCGGCAATGGCGGAGGGTCTTCGCCAAACTGTCAAGTTGCCGGATCCGATTGGGCACGAAGATTTTCACGTCACCCGCCCGAACGGATTAAAAATTCGTCGTGTCCGCGTTCCTTTCGGCGTGGTTGGGATTGTTTACGAGGCGCGCCCGAATGTCACGGTTGACGCGGCGGCTCTTTGCCTGAAGTCCGGCAATGCTTGTCTTTTGCGCGGAGGCTCGGAGGCGATTCGCACGAACAGCAAGCTCACCGAAATTTTAAACGAGGCGGCAATTTCCAAAGGCATCCCCGAACACGCGATAGAGTTCATAAAAATTACTGACCGCGATGCCGTCGTCGCAATGTGTCGCATGAGAAAACTTGTCGACGTGATTATTCCGCGCGGCGGGGCAGGGCTGATTACTCGCGTCGTTGAACACAGCACTGTTCCGGTTATCGAGACGGGCACCGGCGTTTGTCATATTTACGTTGACAAGGACGCGGATTTTGATATCGCGCTGAAAGTTGCGCTGACTGCAAAAATTTCCCGCCCGTCCGTCTGCAACGCTATGGAAACTCTTTTGGTGCACAAGGACATTGCGAAAGATTTCCTCCCGCAAATTTCTAAGCTCATGGTCGAAAATGGAGTTGAGTTGCGCGGTGACGAAACCAGCCGCGAAATTTGTCCCGATATGAAGGTTGCGACGGAGGAAGATTGGGCGACGGAATACAACGATTTGATTTTGTCGGTGAAGGTTGTCGAAAATCTCGACGAGGCAATTTCTCATATCAACAAGTACAACACGAATCATTCTGACGCGATTATTACCCGCGACGAAGTTGCCGCGAAAAAATTTCAGACGCTCGTTGATTCTGCCGCCGTCTACGTCAATACTTCCACGCGCTTTACTGACGGATTTGAATTTGGTTTCGGCGCGGAAATCGGAATCAGTACGCAAAAACTTCACGCGCGCGGACCTATGGGGCTTGAGGCTCTTACCACGATGAAATATTTAATCGAAGGCAACGGACAAACGCGCTGACTAGTTGCTGGGGATTAGAGATTAGTGGTTAGATTTTTTGGGTACCTTCAAACTTTAAAAAATTATTTGCGAACGCCGAAAGGTCGTCACGATTTTTTAGACTACCTGCGCGCAACTCTGATAATCTCGGCGACAACTGCAACGGTGATTCTAATTTTTAGCTTGAGGTGATTAATTTTGAAAGTCGGAATAATGGGCGGCACATTCGACCCGATACACTTAGGACACTTGGCAACGGCAGAATCGGTGCGGGAAATTTTCGGGCTGGAAGAAATTTTATTCATACCCGCCGCAAGACCGCCGCACAAAATCGAAAAACATGTCACGCCGGAAGTTCACCGGCTCATGATGACATTTTTAGCGACGCAGTCCAACGAAAAATTTCAGGTTTCGCCAACGGAACTCCTGCGCGAAGGACTATCCTATACGCTGGACACCGTCGACGAACTCAATAAAAAATTCGGCGCGTCGGCAGAATTATTCTTCATAATCGGTTCGGATGCGATGGTCGATTTGCCGAAGTGGCACGAGTCAAAAGAATTGGTGCGCAGAGCAAATTTTATCGTAGCAACTCGTCCGGGCGTGAAGGTAGGATTATCGGCGGCGAAAAAATTTTTCGGCAAGGCGGGCGCGGAACATATCCACCAAGTTCAAACTCCAGGACTTGAAATTTCTTCGACGGACATCCGCGAAAAAGTTCGGCAGGGCAAGTCGATAAAATATCTCGTGCCCGAAGTCGTGGAGGAATATATTTTTAAAGAGCAGCTTTATCGCGACGAGGTAGACGACAATGACGATTGACGAGATGCGCCACGAACTTCAACGACGCCTGAAAAAAAATCGGTTCGCTCATTCTATCGGCGTGGCGAATACCGCCGTCAAGCTCGCGAAAAAATTTGGTGTCGACGAGGAAAAGGCTTACGTTGCAGGTCTTCTTCACGATTGCGCCCGCGAATTTGAAAATGAACAGCTTCCCGCCGAAGCGATTAAGCGCAAAATTAAAATCGGTGAAGTCGAAAACTCCATGCCGCTTTTACTTCACGCTTATATCGGCGCGCACATGGTCAAGGAGATTTACGGCGTGGACGACGCGGAAATTTCGCAGGCAATTTATCGGCACACAGTCGGCGCGAGGAACATGACGCCGCTCGATAAAATTATTTACTTCGCGGATATGATTGAGCCGAACAGAAATTATCCCGGCGTCGATAAACTTCGCGACCTTGCCGAAAAATCGGACGACCTTGACGAAATAATTTTGACTGCGTTGGACGAGTCGATAATCTTCGTGATTCAAAAAAAATCTCTCGTTCACCCCGATACGATAGACGCGAGAAATTTTTTACTGAATCCCACAAAAGAGCCCACGAATATGTATCCTTTCATGACCTTGAACGACGACACTGAAATTATTCATTCGGAAATTTTGCCCGATGACTCCGTTAAAGTTTACGTCGAAACACCTGATTCAAAGGACGGCTTTCACCACATGACGGTTTACTTGCCGAGCTACCGAATTGAGGAAGTTTATCGCTACACCAAAGAAGAGGTCGATAGGTTCATGGAGATTATCCGCTCTACGGCTCATTTGATAATTCAGTTTGCCGCGCAGGGGGGATTTGAAAATGCCTCGTATATTTAAGATTGGCTCGTACACAATATATTTTTGGGTAAATGAAGGCAATCCCCTTGAGCCGGTGCACGTTCATGTTTCACAGGGCGACCCGACAGTCAATGCGACAAAAATTTGGATAACAGAAAGTCACAAATGTCTTTTGTGCAATAATAATTCAAAAATTCCGGACGTTAAATTAAAAAATATTATGCGTGTGATTGAGGCGCGTGCCGAAGAAATTATTTCAACTTTGGAAAAACGTTTTGGCGAAGTGAAATTTTATTGTTGATTAAAAAAAGTGAGCAGTGTCTAAAATGGCAAATTTAACTCAAGATAACATAGACAAAAAGCGCAAAGCTATGAAACGACGGCGAAGGCGGGAGTTTTTTCGCGTGATTTTTCAAGTCGTTATAGTTGCCCTTGTAGGCTCTGCGGTTTTATTTCTCGGCTTGGGAGCGTACAACGTTATCAGTCGGGTTTACAATGAGTTTACTTCAATGTATCAAGGCTACAGCGAAAGAAAAACCGCGCGCACCGGTGAAGTTAATCCTAAATTTGACGGCTATACAAACATTTTGATTCTCGGCATAGACGGCGGCGAACAGGGCGAACTGCAAGCCGATACGATTTTGGTTTTGAGTTTCTCGAACGATACCGGCAAGTCTCGTCTGATTTCAATTCCGCGAGATACATGGGTTTCGGCGGATTCTTCTACGGGGAGGATAGGAAATTTGTACAACTGGGGCGGCGCAAATTTAATGGTTCGTCACGTCTCAAACCTTTTGGGAATTTCTATCCACCAGTTCATCGTCATCGATATGAATACTTTTGCGGAGCTGATTGATATTTTGGGCGGCGTTGATATTTACGTGGAAGAGAATATGGATTACGAAGACCCCGAATCAGGATTGACAATTCATATTCAGCAGGGATATCAGCATTTGAATGGTGAAGACTCTCAAAAATATTTGCGGTATCGCGGCGAAAAATTGGGCGACGTCGGAAGAGTTCAGCGGCAACAAAAATTTATCAAGGCTCTCTACGCAAAAGTTTTGCAGCTGGAAACAATTCCTAAGCTCCCCGCTATCGCTGACGTCTTCCGAAATAAAATCGATACCAGCGCGGAAATTTTTGACTCGGCGCATCTGGCAAATGTCCTCCGTCAAATGAGCAGCGACCCGCCAACGACGACTATGCTGCCCGGTTCCGAAAATGATCAAGGCGTTTGGGTTCCTAACCTTGCCGAAATTGACGTGCGTATCAGCGAACTTTTCCCCGTGCAGGATATTTCTGAAGGGATTAGCGACGACGAATAAAAAATTTTTAAATCGAAAGGGGTACTTACTTTGGAAACTACTGAACTTGCAACAAAAATTTGCCAGGCGGCAAGCAACAAGAAGGCAGGCAACATTATCACGATGGATATGCGCGGCTTGATGTTCTCGACGGATTATTTTGTGGTGTGCAACGCGCCCACCGCCGCTCAAGTCCGTGCGATTGCCGACGGTATCGAGGAAAAACTTGACGAGAAAAATGTTCACTTCAGCCACAAGGAAGGCTACCAGGAAGGCGAATGGGTTTTGCTCGATTACGGCGACGTTGTCGTCCATATTTTTAAAGACGAAAGCCGAGATTATTACGCGCTCGAAAAACTTTGGGGCGACGCCGAGATTACAAGCTATGAAGACTAAAAATTTTTCCGAAAAAGATTTTCCCTTGAAGCCGATGACCGTAGCGAAACTTAAAGCCGTTCGTCAAAGCGAGTTTGGAATTTTTTTGGACGCGGGCACCGGCAATACAAGCGACGATATTCTTTTGCACAAGACGCAACAAACTGCCGAAGTTAAAATCGGTGACACCGTCGAAGTTTTTTTGTACCTCGACCCGAAAAAAAGATTGACCGCCAGCATGAACTTGCCGAAAATGCGCGTCGGACAAATCGCCCGCCTGAAAGTTATCAACCTAACGAATGACGGCGCGTTTTTGGACGTGGGAGCGGAGCGCGGGATTTTTATGCCCTTCGCGGAAATGCACGGGCGTCCTCAAATTGGCGACACCGTCTGGGCGAAACTCTACGTCGATAAATCCGGCAGGCTTGCCACCTCCATGAAAGTTTCGGACGAGATTCGCCGCGCCTCCAAGCCCGCAGAAAATATCAAGGTCGGCGACAAAATTCGCGGCTCCATTTTTAATATCACCGACGCCGGCGCGTTCGTCTTCAGCACCGAAAGGAATATTGTCTTCATCGCGCAGAAAGAAATTGACCGCCCGCTGAAAATCGGCGCGAATGTCGAGGCGCGCGTTACTTTCGTTCGGGAGGACGGGCGGCTCAATGCTTCCTTGAGGAACACGAAAGAAAATGCTATAATGGACGACGCGGAAAAGATTTTGAGATTTATTCGCGCGAACGGCGGCGCAATGACTTTCGGAGATAAGACAGACCCGAAAAAAATTCAAGCCGTCTTCAAAATCAGCAAGGCGGCCTTTAAGCGCGCGATAGGTCACCTGCTGAAAAATCGTTCAATAGAAAAATTTGGCGAAGGTTTTAAATTGGCGAACACCGATTAAATTTTCGTCAAGGGGGAAAAAATTTTGTATATAATCGGATTGACAGGCGGGATTGCCTGCGGAAAGTCTGCGGTTGCGTTTGAACTTAGGAGATACGGCGCGGCGACTCTCGATATTGATACGGTCACCCACGAGCTCTTGATGCCGGGCGGTTTGCTTTTTGATACCTACGTCGACCATTTCGGGAGCTATATCGTAAGTCCCGAAGGCTTGCTGAACAAAAAATTAATCGGCGAAATTATTTTCAATGACGAAAATGAAAGGCGTTGGATAAATTCCGTAGCTCATCCGGTTCTTTTAAATCGTGTGCGTGATTTTTTGGTGGAGTCTTCGGAAAATGGGAAAAGGCTTGCCGTTTTGGAAGTGCCTTTGCTTTTTGACGTGGGCTGGGAGAAATTTGTTGACGAAACGTGGGCGGTCTTTGTCAGTCGTAGCAGACAAATTTGGCGGCTTACTCAACGCGACGGAATTACTCTGCAACAAGCTCTTGTCCGCCTAAACGCTCAAATGTCCACAAAAGAAATTCGCAAGCGCGCAGATGTCGTTATCAAAAATGACGACGGACCGCGCTCAAAACTTCGCAGACAAATTAAAGCGGCGTTGGATAAAATTTCGTATTTCAGTTGGAGGTGAGTTTGTTGAGAAAATTTTTTGCGGCAATGTTGGCTGTATTTTTCGTGGCGTATTTGGCGATAAACAATCAGAACGCGCAAAGAAAATTTTTATATCCCTTCCCCTACCGCGACAAAGTGGAAAGACACGCGGCGCGCTACAAAGTCGATAAGTTTTTGGCGGTGTCCGTCATGAAAGTCGAAAGCAATTTCGCGAAAGATGCCATGTCGCGTAGCGGCGCGATAGGACTCATGCAAATTATGCCGGAGACTGCCGCGTGGATTGCCTGTTGCCTCGACGACGATCCGCCTTCCTTAGACGAACTGCACGACAGCGATAAAAATATCCGCTACGGAATTTGGTATCTTTCTGAACTTGAATACGAGTTCGGCGGTAATGATGTGTTGGCTTTGGCGGCCTACAATGCAGGGCGCGGCAATGTCAACCACTGGATTGAAAAAAACGGTTGGTCAAAAGATTTTTCTGACGTCGACGCAATTCCCTTCGACGAAACCAGAAAATATGTCAAGCGCGTTTTGGAGTGCAAGGAGAAATACAGCGCACTTTACGGCGCGGCAAATGTCGCCTCCAAACCCGTCGAACCTAAGGAGCTGCGTTTTGCAAGCTTGAGATTTTTTTATGATTGATTAATTCTAAAAAAGTTATGGCAATTTGTTGACAGGTGTGCTATTATTCCCTCAAGGAGGGATTTTTTTATTATGGAAAAAATTATTACGAAAGATGGAAGTCTCGCGGAAGTCGACGGCGCAGAATTTTTGCACTCCCTTCGACACACCGCCTCACATATTTTGGCTCAAGCAGTCAAGCATCTCTATGGCGGCGCGGACGGGAAAAATGTTCAGCTCGCTATCGGTCCGGCTATCGACACCGGTTTTTATTACGACATTGACCTTGAAAGAAAACTCACCGAGGAGGACTTGGCGGACATAGAAAAGGAAATGAAAAATATCGTCAAGCAAAATCTGAAACTTGAACGCAGTGTCCTCAGCCGCGAAGACGCGCTGAAAAAATTTGCCGCGCTCGGTGAAAATTACAAAGTCGAATTGATTACGGACTTGCCCGAAGACGCGGAGATTTCTCTTTTCACGCAGGGAGATTTTACGGATTTGTGCGCGGGTCCTCACGTTCAATCAACCGGCAAAGTCAAAGCATTTAAACTCATGTCGATTGCCGGTGCTTATTGGCGCGGCGACGAGCATAATAAAATGTTGCAGAGGATTTACGGCACGGCCTTCACGACGAAAGAGGAGCTTAACGAATATTTGCGCATGCTGGAGGAGGCGGCGAAACGCGACCACCGAAAACTCGGCAAGGAGCTGGATATTTTCAGCCTGCACGACGAAGGACCCGGCTTCCCGTTTTTCCACCCCAACGGCATGATTATTCAAAACGAGCTGTTGAATTATTGGCGCGAAGTTCACCGCCGCTACGGCTACTACGAAATTAAGACGCCGATAATTTTAAACCGTAAGCTCTGGGAAACTTCAGGGCATTGGGATCATTACAAGGAGAATATGTATTTCACGAAGATTGACGAGGAAGATTATGCGGTTAAGCCGATGAATTGCCCGGGTGCGATTTTGGTTTACAACACGCATCCGCACAGCTACCGCGAACTTCCTCTGCGGACTGCGGAGCTCGGACTTGTTCACCGCCACGAACTTAGCGGGGCACTGCACGGACTTTTCCGCGTCAGAAATTTTACGCAGGACGACGCACATATTTTCATGACGCCCGAACAAATCGAAGGCGAAATTCAAAGGACGATTGACCTTTTCGACGAAGTCTATAAAACTTTCGGCTTGACGTACAAGGCGGAACTTTCCACGCGCCCCGAAAATTCTATGGGCAGCGACGAAATTTGGGAGAAGGCCACCGCCGCGCTCCAAAGGGCTCTCGATAATCGCGGGCTCGAATACGTTATCAACGAAGGCGACGGCGCGTTTTATGGTCCGAAAATCGATTTTCACCTGCGCGACTCAATCGGCAGGACGTGGCAGTGCGGAACGATTCAGCTTGATATGCTCCTGCCCGAAAAATTCGATATGACGTACACCGGCGAGGACGGGGAAAAACACCGCCCGATTATGGTTCACCGCGTCGTTTACGGGAGTATCGAACGCTTTATCGGGATTCTGATTGAAAATTTCGCCGGCGCATTCCCCGTTTGGTTCGCGCCCGTGCAAATTAAACTGCTACCGATTACCGATAAGCACGTCGATTATTCCCGCAAGCTCTGTCAGAAATTTTTCGAGCTGGGGTTCCGCGCGGAGGTAGACGACAGGAGCGAGAAGACAGGCAAAAAAATTCGCGACAGTCAAGTCAAAAAAATTCCCTACACGATCGTTATCGGCGATAAGGAAGTTGAAACCGGCGTGTTGCCCGTCCGCAAGCACGGCGACAAAAACAGCTACGATATTAGCGTTGACGATTTCATTTCCTACGTGCAGAAGAAAATTTCTACGCGCGATTTGACTTACTGATTTTTTAACTCGGATAAAACTTTCAGCTCCTTTGACGAATTTTGCAAGGGAGCTTTGTTTTTGGGGGGAACTTTTATGATAATTCTGGCTTCGGGTTCGCCGCGCAGGCAGGAGCTTTTGAAAAAACTTTGCACCGATTTTATTATCGACGCCTGTGACGCCGAAGAGATTCACGCCGCCGAAACGCCAAAGGCTCTTGCGATAAAAAATGCGACGCTGAAAGCGGAGACCGTTGCGAAAAAATATCCGCGCGAGGTTGTTATCGGAGCGGATACGATCGTTGTTTTGGGCGGGAAAATTTTTGGCAAGCCCGACGGAGAAAAAGGCGCGCGCGAAATGCTCAAGACTCTTGCCGGAAAAAAACACGAAGTCATTACCGGCTTGGCGATTGTTGCCGGCGGAAAAACTTTCACGGCGGCGGAAGTCACCGAAGTTTTTTTCGGGGAGATGAGCGACGCGGAAATTTCCGCTTACGTTGCGACGGGCGAACCGCTGGACAAATCCGGCTCGTACGCTTTGCAGGGCGGCGCGACGAAGTTTATTGAAAAAATTAACGGCGATTGGTCAAATGTCGTGGGGCTTCCGATTTATCGGCTGCGGCTTTTGGCAAAATCTTCCGGTCTAAAAATTTTCGACTGTTGACGAATAAAGAAAAAAGTAAAAAGTTTTTTTGGAATAAGAGTATTTTCAAGGAGTTGGTGGCACATGGAAAATACAACCGCGCCGGTTAAAAGCCAACGTATTTTGGGATTGGACGCCGTGCGAACTGTGGCGATAATTTACGTGACAATTTTTCACATGAACGTAGAAATTTTGCAGGGCAGTTTTTTTGGCGTGCCGATGTTTTTTGTCTTGACGGGCTGGCTTTTGGCGTTCACGAGTGAGCGCGCGCGGCTCGCCGGAAAATTCAGCGTCCTGAACTACTATTGGAAAAGAATAAAAAGAATTTACCCTTCGCTGATAATCGTCGTCCTGGCTTCAGTCGGCGCGTTTTACCTTTTGGCACCGAAAGTCATTGAGGCGATACGCCCCGAAGTCATTTCAATTTTGCTCGGCTATAATAATTTGTGGCAGATAGATCAAAACGCGGACTACTTCCAAAAATTCAACGACGTATCGCCGTTCACGCACATGTGGTTTATCGGAATTGAACTGCAATATTATTTGTGCTGGCCGGTGCTGTTCATGATTTACGTCGGTCTTGCAAAAATCGGCTGGCGGAAATTGGGAATTTTTTTGATGACAATTTTGGCAGTGGGCGCGGCGACGATAATGCCGCAAATGTATCAACCCGGTATCGATATTTCGCGGCTCTATTACGGAACTGACACGCGCATTTACGAATTACTTTTCGGAGCGGTGGCAGGATTGATTTTCGCGGGAAGAACTTCCGAAGAACCAAACGGCTCTTTCGTAAAATTTTTGAAGTACACATTATTTTTCGCATGCGTGGCGGTGATTGCGTATGCAAGCGTGACAATCGACGGACAAAACCCGCTCGTCTATCAAGGCGGCATGGCGGCAATGTCGGCTGTCATTTGCTTGACGATAAGTTTGATTGCCGACGGAAAAATTTCAATCGGCAAGGCTCTGGAAAATCCGCTGTTCCGCTGGGTCGGCAAATACAGTTTCGGAATTTTTCTTTGGCAGTACCCGATAATCGTCCTGTTTCATCAAATGGGCTGGGACAAATTGCCGAACTTTTACGCGATTGAACTTGCGGCAATTATTTTGCTGTCGATTTGGTCTGAATCCGTGTCCGACGCGCTGTTAAAATTCAAGTTGCCTGCGCGCGGGGAAAGTTTAGTTTTTCTGCAGAAGGCGTCGTTTGTCGCGATAACTTTTGCCGGCGTTGTCGTCATGGGCTACGGTTGCAACGGAATAATCGATTCGGCTGACACTAAGGCTAGCAATTCCGCACTGCAGGCGCGTCTTGAGGCGAACAAGGCGAAAAATGACGCGCAAAATAAAAAATCTGCCGCCATGCAGGAAAATCCCGCGCCCGTCGAGAAAAATACCCAGGAGAATTTTGAGACGGAACAACCTGTAAAAAAAGATGTTGACTTGAGCGGCGTGACTTGCATTGGTGATTCGATTATGCTTGCCTCTGCGGAGGAACTGCACGACGTTTTGCCGAACTGTTACGTTGACGCGGCGGTTTCTCGTCACATTGAAGGCGGTATAGAGGCGGCGCAAACTTCCAAATTTGACGGCACGCTCGGAAAAATTGTCGTCTTGGGGCTCGGCACGAACGGTTCGACGGGTCCGCTTAGTCTGTATCACGACAGAATGTTGGAGATGTTGGATT
The DNA here is from genome assembly GCA_905234195.1 of uncultured Selenomonadaceae bacterium. Lineage (GTDB taxonomy): Bacteria > Bacillota > Negativicutes > Selenomonadales > Selenomonadaceae > Quinella. The sequence goes on along the minus strand of CAJOFR010000005.1, from coordinate 44,994 downwards.
GTTTAGGCAACGACCGCCAAATTTTTTGGGTAAATATTTTTTATCCGCAGTCTTCGCAATACTACGACTTCCAGTTCACGAACAACCAATACATAAAAGAATTCGTTGCCGAGCGCAAAAATATTCATGAGGTCGATTGGAACGGCTTGATTTCTAAGCACCCCGAATGGCTTATCGAAGACGGCATTCACCCGACGGAAAAGGGTAGCGAGGCTTACGCGCAACTAATTCACGATACAATCGTTGAGGAACTTTCAAAACAACCTTGACGCCGAAAAAATTTTACAACGAAAAAAAATTTTTTAGAGGAAAGGACTTGATTATCATGCTGAAAAAATTTCTTAAATCGCTGACGCAGAAAGGGCAAGTCCTTGTTTTCTACGGGCTGATGATTCCCACGCTGTTTATGTTCGTGGGCGCGGCGGCGGATTTCGGCTGGCTATACTTGAATCAATCTCGCCTGCAAAATGCGGCGGACGCGGCTGCCAATGCGGGCGAAATCAACTTGTTCACGTGGACGATCAATCTCTTTCGGAATACAGGTACACCACTTTTGTTTCAAACCACGAAGAAGAGTTTTTGGAGCTGATAAAAGATAAAACTATATCCGAAAGACCAACTGCCGCCGGTGACGCCGTCGCAAGAAGATACGTTGTTGCGAATATGTCAAAAAATGGTCGCTTGTCTGAAGACGGCTACCCGACTGACAGCTGGAACAACAATTCCAGAATACATTTTGAAAGTGCGCTGTACGGCAAAGACGAGGAAGATTGGGACTCCTTTTATTACACGGTGACGCTTGAAGAAAAAATAAATCACCTGTTCAGCATCATAGACAACTTGGGATTTCCCGACTTGAAAACAAAAGCTACGGCGACGGTGAAAATTAGTCACTACGCAATGCGCTTGGAAGATCCCAACGCCAATGCCGGCAAAAGATATCCGCACGGTCCCAATTTGTTCGATCAAATGAAAGAAGTATAAGTTACAAGGACTTACGTGGACTGGGACGCCATTAAACAGGTAAACAAGACGAAATATGAGAATGACGCCGATTGGCTGGCAACCCAAAGAGCAACCATTACAGAAACCGACGAAGATAAAATTAAATCGGCACTTGCGGACAAAATTAAATCAGCCGCAGCAACTGCTGCAGACAGCCGGAGCGTTTTGACGTGTGGTTTGTATTTTCAGAAGAATAATCATTACCGTACCGAGCTGTCTATATTGAACGGTTGGGCTTTTAATGCGTCGAAAGGTAAGATTTCGCACAAATGGGTCAACAGTCAAAAGGTCGACCAAAAACCGTACGACGATCTCTTTATCGACTTCCAAGCCGAAATGACGGACAGCTACAATACCGATGATAAAGGCATTAACGGTAAAAAAATTAAGTTGCTCAACGATGCAGATATAGACATACTCGGAAGCGGACAATTTAATGGGTACGAACATGCCAACCAGGATAAGTGGAATTACGGCTACACCGAGTCTGAATATCCTCTCACTGACGCCAGCAACAGTCTTTCTATGCCTAAGGATGTGTTGTTTTACCCTAAATACGAATACCGAGTTCACGTTCCCATTAACATTGATATAGAATATCCCGTTCGCAAACAAAAAGACCCGCCGGATCCTCTGTTGGCTATGATTGAAATGGAGCCTATCAAAAAAACTCACACGTACGATACCCGCGATAAAAATGGTCAAGATTTAAAAGTGAACGGCGGACGCCACAACATGAGTACCGTGCGACAAATTATTATTAACGTCAACGTCGACAACTACAAAAACGCGGAAAATAGTCGCCCGATCGTTTTCTTTTACGAAGGTCCGGAAATTCCCGAAAAGAAGGATCTCGAAAAGGATCGAGTGCCCGCTTCCTACGACGCCGCCGGCAACTACATAGGTCCGAGAAAACATTTGCCGGTCATTTTAAATCTGCATGAGGATTTTCGCGGAATACTTTTCGCGCCGAATAATCCCGTCGTAGTAAATGGCAACGGACACCAATTTGAAGGGTTCGTCGTGGCAAAATATTTCACACAGCTGACGCCCGAAAGTAGTTTCGTGAAGATGTACAAGGAGCCGAACGAAAAAGACCCGAACGGCGACGAGTTTTTGAATAAGGCAGAGTTCAAGAAAGAATTTCCGAAGATTATCGACGAAGTTCGCGAGGAATTCCCCAAAGAAACCATTAACAATTTCGATATTGATTCCGCAGTCGAGAAAGAAGATTTTAACGTCGAAGATTTCGTTAAATCGATCGTGCCTCATGATTCTGAGTCCGAAACTTCAACCGACGGCGACGAAAGTTTGCTTGACGAGATTGTCGAAACTTTAACCGGCGACGAAAATTCTACTGCAACTGAAGAGCCGGCGAAGCCCAAAACCATTTACGAAAGAGTCCTTGAAGAAATCAACAAACTGCCGAAATATTACAAAGTCACTGAAGAAATTGTGAAGTACGACACCACCAGCAAGCCCGGCGGAGACAAAGACTGCGGGTACACCTACGAAAATTCAACGACGGAGAAATACACCTACACCTACGAAGTAGATTCAACGGAAGGAACTTCAACGAAGACATTGAGTTTGGACAGGCTGGTCATGAAAACCGAAGTGAATACAATGTTCGTCGACGAGGTAGGCAACGTTCAGTATACAGGTGAGTTTAGCGGCGGCAGATTCGACGCAGGCACATTTGGCGACAGTTCAGTTTCGGAAGACGAGAGGGAAACACGTTATTTGCCCAACGATCCCGATGAAGGTTATAGATTCAACGACGACTTAAAACCTTTGGGCAGCGCCCTTTTTAATGTTTCTTCGCAGAAATATAATTCTTTCGGTCTGGTTCATCTCGTGAACTACACCTACCTTTTTAAAACTGAAAAGGGCACCGCCTCCACCGCGTCCACAGATGTTTTCTACACGTCGGCGCGGGCAAAGCATATCGATTAATTGTTGCCGAGAGTTTTTATCAGCATGATTACCGCCGGCATCAAAAGCACGACGAATATTGACGGAAAAATAAATAAGACCATTGGGAAAATAATTTTAATGGGGGCTTTCATAGCCTCCGTTTTTACGTATTGGCGGTGGCGTTCGCGCATGTTGTCCGCCTGTATCATCAAAGTTTGCGCCATGCTCGTGCCGAGTTTTTCAGCCTGTATTATCGACGTCGTGAACAAATAAATTTCTTCCATGTCGCAACGTTTTGCCATTTGCGTCATTGCGTATTGTTTTGTCATGCCGAATCTTATATCGTCCTGCATGTGTTTGAATTCGTCGGTGAGTGAACCTTTCATGCGCGCGGTGATTTTTGCGACGGCTCCGTCGAAGGACAAACCCGCCTGCACGCTGACGCAGAGCAAGTCCAAAAATTCCGGCAGCTGTCTTTTCATTTCCTTTTGCCGCTTGCTGATTTTGTGATTCAATACCAAAAATGGAAACGCCGCGCCGAAAATTCCTCCCACCGCCAAAATTAAAATTTGTCGTGAGATAAGATAATCGGTCTGCTGAATGACTACCAGCGCAATAAAAAATCCGGCGACGATTGATAAAATCCACGCCGCCGCCAATCTTTGCACGTTCCAAACTCCCTGCTTGCCCGCGCGAAAAATTCTGTTCTCCAGCATCGCAACTATCGCCGTCGGTGTCATTTTGTGGAGTTTTCTTTCGACGTTCCAAATTATCGGCAAGATAACCCGCTGATAAAATGACGGGCGATAAAATTTTTTCACGTCGACTTTTTTTTCGTCCGCCCGCTTTAATCGCGCCGCCCTTGCTCTTTCAGTTTCCGCGCGCTTGATTAAAATTTGCATTCTTCGCCGGACTTGCATTTCCGGTTTTTGCCGCAAGTACAAAAGCCCGCCGACGAACGCCGCCCAAGAAATTCCCACGAACAACGCCAGCCAAAACTCCATGAAATTATTCCCCCCTGTGCCAAATCGACGGCAACTCTACTCCGTTCATTTTGAACTTGTCGAGGAAAGCGGGTTGCAACCCCGACGCCTCATAATGCCCGACAGATTTTCCGCGCTCGTCAATATAATCCTGCACGTAGCGGAATAAATCCTGCAGAATGATCGTGTCGCCCTCCATGCCCTGCACTTCGGTAATGTACGTGATTTTTCGACTGCCGTCACGAATACGAGATTGTTGTAGAATTAAATCTATCGCCGAAGAAACTTGAGTGCGGACTGCGCGAACCGGCAACTCCATTCCCGCCATCAAAACCATCGTCTCAAGGCGCGAAAGAACATCGCGCGGGCTGTTCGCGTGCGCCGTCGTCAAGGAACCGTCGTGCCCGGTGTTCATTGCCTGCAACATGTCCAACGCCTCCCCGCCGCGAACTTCGCCGACGATAATTCTATCCGGACGCATGCGCAACGCATTTTTCACCAGGTCACGAATCGTAATTGCGCCCTTGCCTTCGAGATTGGCGGGGCGTGATTCCAGCGTGACGACGTGCCTTTGTTGCAATTTAAGTTCGGCGGCGTCTTCGATTGTAACAATTCTGTCCGTCGCCGGAATAAAAGAGGAGAGCACGTTCAGCGTCGTCGTCTTGCCGGAGCCCGTGCCGCCCGACACCAAAATATTCAGCCGCGCCCTGACACAAGCGTCAAGAAACTCCGACATCTCCTTGCTTAGCGTGCCGAAGCTGACAAGGTCGTCAACACTCAACGCTCTCTTTGAAAATTTTCGTATCGTCACGGCGGGACCGACGAGCGACAGCGGCGGAATAATTATGTTGACGCGGGAGCCGTCGGCAAGGCGCGCGTCAACCAGCGGGGAAGATTCATCGACGCGGCGACCGAGCGGCGTCAAAATCCTCTCGATTATGCTCATTAAGTGCGCGTCGTCGTGAAAGTGCGTGTCCGTCAACAGGAGCTTACCTTTTTGTTCGATAAAAATATTTTTCGGTCCATTAACCATAATCTCGGTTATGCTGTCGTCTTTCAAAAGCGGCTCAAGCGGACCCAATCCGAGCAGCTCGTCGCAAATGTCGTCGATTAATTGAAAACGTTCGCCGCGCGTCAAAGTCAGCGTCGAATTTTCTGTCAACTCGCGGTCGCTGTAAGACGAGATAATATTTTTTATTTGGTCGCGCGCCGGTTCGCCCTGCGCAATCAAAACTTGTTCTTCGGGCGTCATTTCGTCGACTATGCGCCGGTGAACTTGCATTTTGAAATCCTGCATCTTGTTTTCGGACGTGGCAAGTGCCGAGTGTCTGCCCGCGAACGCCGACGCCTCCAGCGGCTTGTTGAGTTCCAATTCTTTTTTCGTGCGGCTGTCGTAAGTGGGCATGGGTTTTTCTGCGGCAACTTTTTTCTGCGGCTCCACCGGTTTTTTCCCGCCTAAACGCTCCAGCAATGACAATGAACGCGCCATTAGTTCACGACCCTTCTGTCTTAGTGATAACCATCGTTCTTTCCAAATTCATCTTGTAACTTATCGTCTTCAAAGTTCGCGGCAGGATATGCAACGCCTCAAGCGCGCTCGGCAAGTCATCCCGCGTCAAGGTTATATTAACTTGCACGTCAACTGCGTCCTTCGCTTCTGCCGTGCTGCCGTCGCCCTTCAGAAAAACAACATCCCACGTCGGGGAATAAAGGTTAGTCAGTTGAACGGCGTATCTTTTCAACAAAGTTTCGTTTTGGGCGTTTATTTGTGCCGCCATATTTTTTCTCTGTTCCGCGGCACTTTCAAGCGTGCCCACCTGCAGGGAAATATCGCGCGCGGCATCTCTTGCGGCGTTGCTGAACTGAATGTAGTCTAAAAACATTATCCCTATGTAAAGAATGCTAAGGAACAAAAAAATAAGTGTAGGCACAACGAAAGCAAATTCTACTGTGGACTGACCATTTTGTTTGTTAATCATGCGCACCACCCCGTTTGCCAAAAGAGCCCCCTACCAAAAAATAGGGGGCTCCGCCGTTTTTATTCAGGACAAATTATTTTTTCAATCTAACACGCGACTATTATGAGGTTCCAGGTTCTTTACCATCATCTTTAGTGATGCCAGCAGCTGAATCAATATTTTTAGTTGCCGTACCGAACGCGCCTTTTATCGCGCCTGCAAGAGTTCCGTCATTTTCATCACTGGTGCTAGTACCCAAAACTGCAACTGCAATGACAGCCACAACGGCAAGGATAATCGCATACTCGACCATACCCTGTCCTTTTTCACCGAGAGAGGAAATTTTGTCCCGAACGCTTTTAGCGAGATTGTAAATATAGTTTAACAAAGTAATCATCTCCCTTTGTCAAAATAATTTTATATTCAACAGTTTTGGCAACTGTCAAACATCAATGTCAACGATTCGCCTGATTATGAAGTACCCGATAATTTCCAGCACGATGCAAATCCCCACCGCCATTTGCCCAATCGGTTCATCGAACATTGCAACAAAATTGTCATGGTTCATAAAGTACATTGCCGCGCCCGCGACGAAAGGAAGGACGAGCAAAACCAACGCGGACATTCTGCCCTGCGCGGTGAGCGATAAAATTTCGCGCTTCATGCGGATACGCTCCATAATAGTATAACTTATGTTGTCAAGGATCTGCGCCAGATTTCCGCCGACTTCGCGCTGAATGAGCACCGCCGTCACGACAAGTTCAAAATCCGAACTGCCTATTCGTTTGTTCGCGGTATCCAGAGCCTCTTCCAGCGGCACGCCCATGAAAATATCGTGGTTCATGCGGGAAAACTCTTCGCCTATGGGCGGTTCCATTTCGGAGGAAATAATTTCAACTGTCTGCTGAAAACTGTAGCCTGCGCGCAACGCGTTTGAGATTGTTATCAGGCAATCGCCGAGCTGTTCCGTGAAAGCTTTAAGCCGTCTTGCTATCAGCGTCATGATAACCGCCCAGTAAAACAAGGGAACCAACACCGCGCCGATTAAAGCGAACACAGGACTTAAAGTAACCAGGAACACCAGAAAACCTATGACCGTCGAACTCATCAAAACTATAACGATATATTCGCCGCCGAGCAGCGGTAATCCTGCTTGTCTTAACTTGTATTCAAGAGATTGTGCGAAATTTCTTTCTACCAGCGGTTTTGAGATTCTCTGCACGAATTTATACAGGCGCAGGAGAATTTCTTCGCGAACGTCTTCTTTTTTCGTGACGAGCTGTTTTGTATTGTGCCGGCGCATTCTGTGGAATATGTCTAAGCTTTGACTGCGCTTGAAGTACATCAGCAACAAAAACACCATCGACGAAAACGAAAGTGCAATTAAAATCGCCGCAAGAAAAATCATGACTCACAACTCTCCATACATCAGCTCTTCGGATAATTTTTCAATCGTCTGTGACATCAGCGTATCCGGCGGCAACCCGCGCAAAATTTGTCCGCTGTTCGCAATGGAAACCAAGTTGTACTCGTTCGGAAAAATCGCGATAATTGGACTGCCCAGCTCCATTTCCATTTTCACCCTTTGAGCTTCGTCGCAGGGATTGACGCGCGTGAAAATTGGGCAAGTTTTTTTGTGCTCCCTTACACGCGATTTGAAGAGACTCAAGCTACGTTTCATGTGCTCAATCTCCAGACCGGTGTTAATCATTGCCACGACAAAATTAGTGTCGGCAAAATCACTCACGGCGACGGAAATTGGATTAAAGCCCGCCGGCAAATCGACCAGCACATATCGGAAGACATGCCCCGCCATTCTGATAACACTGACCAGCCCGTCGGCGTCGACCAGCTCCGCATATTCCGGACGATCCGGACTGCTAAGTAGCCAAACATTTTCGGTAAGCTTGTGGAAATACGGCGCGAGAGTTACCGGCGTCAACATTTTAATATCGTGAACAGCGTCAACCACTGTATGATCCGGTTCGACGTCGAAAAATATCGGCAGGTCTCCAAATTGCAAGTCGGCGTCAATCAGCGCGACGGACTCCCCGCTTTTTTTCGCGACGTCAAGAGCCAAAAGAGAGGCAAGCGTTGTTCGACCGGAACGACCTTTCGGGCTGAAGAAAGAAACGATTCGCGCAGGTTTGAATTTTCCGCGCCGCTGATACAAATTCATCGCTTCGATTATGTCATTCGCGCGGAAGGGTTTCAAAATGCAACCGGCGATATTGGCTTCCGCCGCCTTCTGCGCAAAATCCGGATTCCAACTCGACATCGTGCCGAGAATAATTCTGTTCGGGTAAATATCCACGAACGCCGGCAACATCTCCAAAAATTCCGCGTTGTCAATGTCAATCAGAAAGAGTTTTGGATTATAAACGCCGCTCTGCCCCAGCGCGTCATTTGCCTTGGTGTAAGTCGAGACAACTTCAAAATCGGGAGATTTCTTGAGCGTGTTATTCAGTTCCTCCAAAATTTTTGGATCGCTTTCGACGAGCACAACTCTATAAGACAATCAATTCACCTGCCTCAACTGAACATACTAAAGAATCTGGAAAAGATACCGTCGTTTTGCACGGGAACTTCAGCGGCAATTTCTTCGTCGTCGTGCCGAACTGTATATTCGCCCGCCAAATCCATAAAACTTTTTGTCAGCGGCGAAGAAGGAGCAGCGAACATAAGCGGACAACCTTCGTTGATAGATTTACTCACCGAGCGAAAATCATTCGGCAACCTGTGAAAGAAACGTTCGCCGAGTAGCCGTTCAACGTCGCGCCCGTCTATAAGTTTTTGGGAATCGGCGCGGTTTTCCACGAGACGGATTTTACTTTCCTCGTACTCAAAACGAATCAGCGTATCGTAACCGATTTTAAAATTTTTCACCGACGGCAAAAAATCAATGACGCCGATAAAATTAATAATCGTGCTCATGTCAAGCATCGCCAAATTCAGTGCGCTGAACGCCGCATTCAGATCCAGCACGACGAAATCGAAATAATTCAGCCGCCTTATCATCCTTTCGACAAATTCGACGTCGATAACATAGGCGTCGTAAATCGTTCGCGGCGGAGCCAAAACCGAAAATTTGCAACTGTTTCCTTTTCCGTCTTCGTGATAATAATCCGTCAAGTAATCCGTTACGTTAAAATTTTTCTCGTTAATCTGCATGCTCATTTGCGCATCGGCGATTGTGTGTTTTGGATTGAGTCTGAGATAATTGACAATATCTCCGAATTGCAAATCGAGATCCACAAGACAGACGGCATATCCTTCCTTCGCCAAACCTGCCGCCAAATTAATGGCAGTGATTGTTTTGCCTATGCCGGAGCTTGTGCTGAAAATGCTGATAACAATGCTGCTACGTCCTTCTGCCATTAAAGAATCAACCTCCTTTTCTAAAGATTTAGTTTTGATGTTGGTTATGTTGGTCATCCTCACCAAACGGTGCGTCGGCTGAATCGTTGACGTTTGAATTATTTTGTTTAACCTTTTTCTTTTTTGCGGGCTCTTCGGGCGGCGGCGGCTCATTCAAATCGACGTCATTGAGACTGTATTTTTCGCGCTGCCCCTGATGATAATAATCCCGCATTTGATTGGACATACCCGCGTACGAACTTCCATAATCGTCTACAAGATACGGCGTCACGAGGATAATCAATTCCTGCTTGTCCTTCCGCTTTGAAGAGTACTTGAAAAATTCGCCGATTATCGGAATATCTCCAATCAGAGGAATTTTTCTGACGACCTTTCTTTCTGAAGAGTCCATAAGCCCGCCAATTATCATTGTCGAACCGGGATTCATTGTCACCACAGAATCTGCGCGCCGCTGTTCGATAATCGGGTAGCCTTGTACATTTTCACTGCTTATGCTGCTGACTTCGGCATGAACTGCGGAGACGATACGGTTGTCTGCGTCGACAAGAGGTTTCAGCTGTAAAATAATTCCGTATTGTTGCCACTCTGTGTGGGAAGAATTATTAACGTATGTAATGTAGGGAATTTTCCCGCCGACATGAATAACTGCCTCTTCGCCGCTCATCGTCATTATGCTTGGGCGCGAAAGAAGTTTCGCCCTATTCTGCGTGATAAGTGCTCTAATCGACAAATTAATATTGGCGCGTCTTTCAGTCAACCAACGCCACGGATTATTTCTAAAGCTCACTCCCGCGTAGCTTTCGCCCGCCGCAAAAATTCCGGGGCTGCCTGAAGGATCGCTCCCGCCGTAGTCAATCCCCAAATTTTTTATATCTTGCGGGTTTATTGCAATAATCTGCGCCTCAAGGCGAATCTGTGTCGGCTGCAACATCTGCAAGAGGTCGATAACGTTTCCGCCTTCCTCAACTTTATTATTTTCGGCGAGAGTACTCGAAGAACTTGTAGAAACAGAACTTTGCGGCGTCAACGAAGTATTGACCGTGCTGCCAAAACTCAAGCTGCTCCCGCTGCCGCTACCGACGTAAAGCCGCGCAGTCTGAACGGCAAAATTTCTTTCGTACTGATTTCTGACGGTGCCGGTTAAAAGTATCCTGTTCTCAACTTTTTTAACGTGGACGTCGGGCAAACCAATCGCCTTTTCGATAGCCGTCGCCTGTGCAGTTTCCTCCTTAGTGACGTTGATAATGTATTCGTACTTCGTGCCGTCAACAGTCCAAATGAAAAGCGTCGTCGAGCCTTCGCCGTGACCGGTGACGACAAATTCATTCAGGGACGGCGAAAGTTGAACTGCCGTAGCAATTTCCGAACTGCCGATAAAAACTCTGGAGATATTACCGTCCAACTTAAAATGTTTTGCAGAATTAAAGCTGAGGTTGATAATTTGAACGTTGGATTCTTCGGCGTGAACAATCGGTGCAAATGCAATGAGAGTCGCAAAAATAATTAGGAATAAGTTCAAAGGTTTCATCTTAAAAAATCCTCAATATCACTTGGATGTTTCTTTATTTTCGAGTTCCTTCGGCGGCGCGTTGCCGTAAACAATTTCTATTTTTGGCTGCTCAACTTCTTTCTTTTCCACGACGGGCGCGGGCTGTTCAGGCGCGGGCGCGGACTTTTCGGGCGCGGGCTTTTGAGTTTCTTCAGTCTTGATTGGTCTGAAAGTAAACTCTGCGTCGGGGACATAAAGACTATCCGGCTTGAAGGGTCTCAACATTAGATAGACTTCGCCGAGTTTCGACGCGGAAACCAATTTCAAAACGTCTTCGGGGCTAAGAGCCAAAGTCGCTATGGACGGATTTTCTATAGCCTGCGTGTCCGAGTCGACGGCATTTTCGTTGTCGGAATTTCTATTGACGCCCATGTTTTGATTTATGCTTAGCAACAAAACATTCTGCAACAAAATACTGCTGGTGACCGTCTTATTGACTTTTTCGACAAGCATGACGTCAACATAATCGCCCGGTTTTGCAAAACCCGCAACGCCCGTCACGTCATTGACGCTGACAGAAACCGCGCGACAATTCGGAGGGATTGTGCCGACAAACCCGGACTGTTCCTGGCTCTGAAAAACTTTCTGCTCGGTCAGGACGTCGCCGGAATAAATCGCGGTCTTTGTCATTTTGTTCAGCACCACCGCCATATCTGTCACCGCGTTCGGGGGAACAATATTCTCCGGCAATTCTTTCAGCTGTAACATGTTCTGCTTTAGGATTGTCTTGGACGCGATGTTTGACTTTGCGACGACGACAGATTTCATTGCGATTGCCGGCAACTCTTTTGTCGTAGGCTGCTGTTCTTCTTGTATTTCCCTCTGGAGCATAGAAAACGCGCCGTAAGCTATCGCGAACATAACCGCCGCCGCGATGCCGGAAAGAATAAGTAACTGTCGGGGGCGCAAGTCACTTAACCAATTCAAAAATCTTACAAGCAACTCAAGTTTCCTCCCTAAATCATTGTTACAAATATTCTACGACAAAAGTTTGATTTTTATATGAAACTGCGCAATAATAATTTGTGCAAACCTTTTTCCGATCCCAACGTTCGAGAGAGATAATATAACTTTTTTTAAAAATTGTCAACAAAAATCACAGGGAGGGGGTAACGGACTTGCACAAACTAGTTATAATTTTAGGCGCATCGGTTGCGGCGAAAATCGGATCCCTTTGGATTGACAGCCTCTACGAAAAAAATTTACAGATTCTAAGTTATCCGCAGAGGCTCGGCGAAAAAATAACCCTTCGTCAAATTTTTTTGTTCGTTGGAATTATTGTCGGATTTTTTTTCCTGGAACTTAAGGGGAATTTTTTCGTCGCGGCGGTGAAAATTTTACCAATATACTTTTTGTTGCTGATAACCTGCACGGATTTTGAACAGGAAGTGATTTTCGACAAGGTGTTAATTCCTTTGGCGATATGCGCCGTGATTTTTTGGAAGGTCTTTTCGTTGCCGGTCTTGAGTCACATTTTGGCGGCGGCTGTCGGAGGAGGAATTTTCTTTTTGATTTCGGTAATGAGCGGCGGCGGGATTGGCGGCGGTGACGTAAAATTAATTTTTGTGCTGGGGTTATTGCTCGGCGTGAAAAATTTGCTCGACGTCGTTTTAATCGGGTGTGTTGCCGGCGGAGTGGTCGCTTTGATTTTGATTTTGACGGGCTTAAAAAATCGGAAGGACTTTTTTGCTTATGGTCCTTATTTCGCGGGTGCCGCCATTTTCAAAATTGTTTTCTCCTAAAATGTTTTGAATTCTTCTTTTCTTTTGGCGCAAAAGAAAAGAAGCAAAAGAAACCTGCCCGCAGAGGTCGCATCACGCGACCAAATGCGGGCGGCCGCACTTCCTTGTGCGGCCTCTCCTTCACTCATTATTTTTTTCTGCTTGAAAAATTTTGAAATACTTTTCTTCAATATCACGAACATATCCGCGCGAATCCATCAGCGGAGAATTTTTCATCATCTGCCGCAAATTTTTGTGCAACACGTCAAGCAAATCCCTGTCGTTCGCGAGAGCAATCGCCCTCTCAAAATATTCCTGCGGCGTCTTCGCGGCAAGCTCCTCAATCCCCACGTTTTTTAAAATGCTGTAGCCAAAGCGCGTACCGTGTCTATCGCCGCGCAGACTCACCACCGGTACGCCCATGTACAACGCCTCGCAAGTCGTGACGCCGCCCGTGTAGGGAAAAGTGTCCAGCGCAATATCAATTTCGCCGTACTCCTCCAAATAATTTTGGGAAAAGCCGCGCAACTCCACGCGGGAAATTTCAAAACCAAAGCTCCTCAATTTTTCGGCGACGAATTTTTTTCCTTCGACATTGTCAAAAATTTTGTGCTTGAGAATCAAACGGCTATTCGGGACGGCTTTCAAAATCTCCCGCCACAAATTCAAAATCGGCGCGGTAATTTTGCTGAAGTTGTTAAAACAGCCGAAGGTAACGTAATTTTTTTCAAGGCAGGGCGTATTTTTCGGCGCGGGGAAATTTTTCAGCGGCGTGTAACAAAAATGACTGCGCGGCAAGCGAATAATTTTCTCGGTGAAAAATTTTTGCATCGCCTGAAAATTTCCGGCGCAGGTCTCGTCCGAAAGAAAGTAGTCGAAACAATCCAAGCCCGTGCTGTTCATGTAGCCTATCCCCGAAATTTGCACAGCCGCAGGACGCCGCGCCGCCACCAACAGCCGATTCCCATTCGTGTGACCGGAAAGGTCGAACAGAATATCGATTTCATCTGCGCGAATCATTTTCGCCGCGTCCTCGTCCGTCAAATTTGAAATGTCGCGCCACTCGTCGACGCTGTGTTTAATTTTTTCGGTGACGGCGTCATTTTTTTCGCCCGAAGAATAGCAATAGACCGCGAAAGAATTTTTGTCGTAAGCCGTCAGCAGAGCCCACGCAAAAAAAGTCACGGGGTGTTCGTGGAAGTCCGCAGAAAGATAGCCGACGCGAATTTTGTCGTGGCTGTAAAATTTTTTCGGGTAGGGAGTAATTTCCTTGAGGCGCGCGCGATATTCGGCGTAGAGTTTTGAAAAATTTTCGGCGGTAAAATTTTCGACGTCGTTCGCCGCAAAAATCGCATTGCTTATTTCCGGACAAGCCTTCTCGATTTTTTCTTCAAGGTGCGCTGAACCGATAAAAAAATCCACCGCCTTATCTGACATTCCGACCACGCGACACGCCGCGCCCAAAAGACTGAACGCATCCGCCGCAAGATTTTTTTCCGCCAAAACATCCGGCTGTGACAAAAAATTTTTCAGCACGGAAATTTCCGACAGATAAAAATTTTGCGCGCGTCGAATGTACGCCTCAAGGAGCATTGCTTTTTTCCAGGCAGGCGCATTTTTTTTGACTTCGGCTAAAATTTCCAAAGCCCGCTCGTAATTTCCCGCCCTGTACTCCGAAAGTGCCGACGAATAAATTTCCAAAACTTCCACGCGAAAACAAGCCGCCTTTCGTGATTAATTCAACAGCTCATTAATTTTTTCCCAATCCAAATTTGTAGCGGCGTCCTTGATTTTTTTGTAGCGCGCCGCCTCGTCTTCGGGCAAGCGGTATTCGTCCAGCGACTGAAAAACAAATTCGATAGAATCATAATCAAAAGCCGCCGCCGCCTCTTTCATCGCCTCGTACGCCTCAAGCAAAGCATCTTCGTCAATCAGCGGCTTGTCCGAATCGTCCTCTTCGGTCTGAATCAGCGGCGAAAGTTTTTCCGCGTAACTGCGATAAAGTTCGAGCAAAGGTTCAGTGTCGTGTTGAATCTCGTCGAAATAGCCGGAATTGCCCGCGTCTTCAAGGCGGCGAGCTTTTTCGGACAGCTCGGCGGCACCGATAACCCGCGCGGAACTTTTCAGCGCGTGAACTTTCGTCGTGTAGCTCTTCCAATCTTCGGCGCGGAAAAATTTTTCTATCTCGTCGGCGTTCGACAAAATGGACTGCGCGAAAATTTTCAGCGCGTCGAGATATTCTTCACCGCCGCCGCAATGTTTGACGCCCTCTTTCGTGTCGAGCCCGTCAACGTCGTCGAGAAAATCGGGCAGATTAATTTTTTCTTCGGGAATATTTTCTTCGAGCGCATCTTCGGACTCTCTTGCCACTTTGACTTTTTCAGGCGGCAAATATTTCATCAACATATTTTCGAGTTGCACGCTGTTAATCGGTTTCGTCAAATAATCCTGGAAACCGGCGGCGATATACTGTTCGCGCGCTCCGCTGATAGCATTTGCCGTCAAGGAGATAACCGGCGTTTGTTTGTTGAGGTTGCCGGAAAGTTTTTTCATTTCCTGCAGAGTTTCTATACCGTCCATGCCGGGCATCCTGTGGTCGAGAAAAATCACGTCGTAAATATTTTTCTGCACGAGTTCCAAACAATCGTAGCCGCTTTCCGCCGTATCGATCTGAATTTTCGTTTGCTTGAGCAAGCCCTTCGCGACGGTGAGATTCATGACGGTATCGTCGACGATTAAAATTTTCGCGGAAGGCGCGGTAAATTTCTCGTGATATTCTTTGTGTTGCTTGAGGGAATTTCTGAACGCCTCTTCAAAATCTCCAATCGGCTCCGCGTTAATAATTTTCTGTTCGATTTCAAAACTGAACTCCGAACCTTCGCCGTAGACACTGCTGACTTGCAGAGAAGTCCCCATTAAATCCAGAAGGCGTTGCGTGATATTCATGCCCAGCCCCGTGCCTTCGATAGTGCGATTTCTTTTCTCTTCGATACGTTCAAACGCGCTGAAAAGTTTTGAAATATCTTCGGGCTTAATTCCGATGCCGGTATCTTTCACGCTAAAACGAATGATAATTTTTTCGTCGGACTTAGTCGCGGTCTCCACAGTCAAAGTGACGGAGCCTTTTTCGGTGTATTTTACGGCGTTGGTCAAAATATTCGTGACGACCTGTTTAATTCTTATCTCGTCGCCCAAAAGAATCGTCGGCAAGTTTTTATCGGCGTTGATAATAAATTCCAGCCCCTTATCTTTCGCGCGCTTTTGTATCATGTTCACCAAATCATTCAGCAGGGAGCTTAGCGCGTATTCGACGGGAATAATTTCCATCTTGCCCGCCTCAATCTTTGAAAAATCCAGAATGTCATTGACGATACCGAGCAGATTATTTCCGGCGTTGCGGACGTTGCCCGCGTATTCCAGAATGTTTTCGTCTTTGCATTCACGCAGAATCATTTCGTTCATGCCGAGAATCGCGTTAATAGGCGTACGAATTTCGTGGCTCATGTTCGACAAAAATTCACTCTTAGTTTTGCTGGCTTGCAGGGCGGCGGATTTTTCGACGCGCAGTTCTTTATTTTCGGCAGACTTAATCGAGGAGCGCGCGAACATAAACAGGAACAAGCACATTAAAATCATGCCGCCGAGCATCACGACGTGAATAAAATCAATTCCGACGGCAACGGCCTCGCGCGTGACGACACCGAAAAGAAAAAGTTCGTCGTTATAAATTTTCGCGCCAAAGACTATAAAATTTTGCCCGTTATATTCGTACTGGCTGACTGTTCTGCTTTGCGTCGCAAGTTTTTCTATTATCGCTTTGGTAAAATGATCTTCAAAACCCTGCGCGTTATAAAGTTCGTTATAAAGTTCGTCGTTTTTAGATTTTGTAACTTGAATCCAATCTCCGGTTTTGTTCGCCAAATTTATGCGCCCAAGTCCGTCGTAACTTATCACGCCGAAAAGTTCAGAGATATTCCGATTGGAATATTGCTGATAGCTCGCGCAAAGTTCGCCGTTAATATAAATTGGCGTGGCGATAATCAAGCCGTCCTCGCCGCCGTAAACGATAACATCTTCGCCGTGAAAGGCATCCTTAATCAAACCAAGTTTATCTCTAGGAAATTTTATACCTTGTTCGGTGATAGCCGTGCCGTTCGCATGTAAAATGCCGGAACTGTGACTGCTTTTCCCGAAGGCGGCGGCAAATTCGTTTAGAGTTTTCAGGGGGATTTGATTTTGTTCGAGCAACTCCGTACCCGCGTGCATCCCCCTAATCTCCCTGTTCAAAACATTTTCGATTGAATAGGAAACAGTACGAATATGGCGCAGGACACTTTCTTCGAGAGCCTCGTTAAGTTGTGAATTAATTTGACAGTGGATGGCGTAGCCTATGCCGCAGAGAACAGTGGCAATGAAAAGAAATTCAAACGCCGCCCGCGATTTCAGGTCTTTCAAGATTATCGCTCCTTTGTGCCGAAAATCAATAGTAGCCTCCGTTGTCCAAAAATCTGCAGTATTCGCGAACGGCATTGTTAAATTGAGTAAAGCCGCCCTTGTAGCCCGCGCCCAAAAGTTTTTTCGTGTCGGCCTGCGTAAAACTTTGGTAGCGTCCTTCGAGTTCGGGCGGGAAGTCGCAGTATTCGATTTTGCCCACGCCGAGAGCGTCAATCATTGCGCGCGCCGCCTCGTTGAAGGTTGTCGCCTTGCCCGTGCCGCAATTATAAATGCCGTTCGGAATTTTTTTATCGTCGAAGCACCAGAGATTCACCTTCGCCACGTCCTTAACGTAAATGAAATCTCGTTTTTGTTCTCCGTTAGCGTAGCCGTCAGTTCCCTTGAAAAGTTTTATGATTCGCCCGCCGAGTTTTGAACGCTTATAAATTTGGTAGAAAATCGACGCCATTTTACCCTTGTGCTGTTCCTGCGGACCGAAGACGTTAAAATATCTCAAGCCTATAACTTTACTTTTTGCGTCGCCGATAAATTGACGAACGAACCTGTCAAACATGAGCTTAGAAAAAGCGTAGGGATTGAGCGCGCTTTCGCAGGTATCCACTTCGCGAAAACCTTTCTTGCCGTCGCCGTAAGTTGCCGCGCTCGAAGCGTAGATAAAGGGCACTTGCTTTTCGATACAGAATTTCAAAAGATCTTTGGAGTAATCGAAATTGACTTTCATCATATAATTTACGTCGTAGTTCATTGTGTCAGAGCAAGCCCCTTCGTGAAAAATCGCGTCGATATTCAAGCCGTAAAAGCCGCTCTTCGTGAAAGTCCGCAGGAAGTCATCCATGTGCTGATAGTCGATAAATTTCAGCCCGACGAGATTTTTAAATTTATCGCCGCCGTTTAAATCGTCGACAATCAAAATATCACTGCGCCCGCGCAAATTTAATTCGTGGACAATGTTACTGCCGATAAAGCCTGCTCCGCCTGTTACAATAATCATTTTGTCTATTCCCCTCTTTTTAGTTAGGATAATTTTATTTTTGATTTTAGCATCTTCTTTTCTTTTGGCGCAAAAGAAAAGAAGCAAAAGAAAACTGCCGCTGGTCGTCGCAATCCTGCGACGAGGTCGCGGCGAGCCGTCATCCATGACGGCTCCCACCCTCTGCACAAATTTTTACTCACAAAATTTTTCAAGTAGTTCGTTGCGGCTTACAGCATACGTGCCGACCTTCGCAACAACAACCCCCGCCGCAGTGTTCGCAAGGTAAGCCGCCGCCTCCGAATCCAGCCCGCCCGCAAGTCCGAGCGTGAAAACAGAAATGACCGTGTCGCCCGCGCCCGAAACATCGAAAACCTCTTGCGCGTTCGCCTTTACGTGGGAAATTTTCCCGCCGTCAACCAGCGTCAAGCCCGCCGCCGAACGAGTCACGACCAAGCCGCCCAAATTAAAATCGTCGATGACTTTTCGCGCGGCAACCTCAATCGAAATATCGTCGTTCGGAATTTTTTTCGGGAGGACGGCGTTCAATTCCTTTAGGTTCGGCGTGATAAAATCCGCGCCGCTGTATTTCGTCCAATCGTCGCCCTTCGGGTCAACCGTGACGATTTTTTTCAGCGCGCGGCACCGGCGAATAATTTCGCGGCAAATTTTTTCGGTGCAAACCCCCTTGCCGTAATCCGAGAGAATCACCGCGTCGACATCTTCCAGCCGCGCCAAAACATTCGACAAAAAATTTTCGGCAACGTCGCCGCCAAGTTCGGTCGTGTCTTCAAAATCCAGGCGCATCATTTGTTGGTGACCGCTTATCACGCGAATTTTTGTAGTCGTCGGCTGATTAGTCCGCAAAATCCCGGAGCTGTCGACGCCGCGAGAATTTATTTTCTCCAGGAAAACATCGCCGTGATTTTCGACGCCGATTCTTGCCGCGACAAAAGTTTTGCAACCGAGCAAAGACAGATTGTGCGCAACGTTCGCCGCGCCGCCGAGAGTTTCTTTGACTTCAAGCACGTGATTAATCGGCACGGGGGCTTCGGGAGAAATCCGAGTGACTTCGCCGAAATAATATTTGTCCAGCATGACATCGCCGACAACCAGAATTTTACACCCGCCGGATTTTTCCGCAACAAAATTTTTCAAAATATCGTGTTCCATTTTAAACCCTCCGCAAAAATTTTTAAAGTTCAATAACACGACATTTGTATTGCCCGCCGACGCGCGGAATTTTTTCAGCCGGCTGCCCGTAACTTGCAAGCAGTTCGTCAACGTACTTCATCACGACGGCAACCGGAATTTTTTTCATGCACGCAAGATTTTCCGCGCCGCTCTTCGGACAAATATGCTTGCCGCAAGGATGACACGGCTCCGGCGTTTTTATCAGAATGTCTTTCGCGTCGTAAGGATAAAAGCCGGGCACGGGCGACGCGCCAAACATCGTGACAATAGGGATATTTCGCGCAACACCCACGTGCATTGGTCCCGAATCCGTCGTCAAAAATAAAACGCACTTGTCCAAAAAACCGGCAAGCTCCGCCAAACTCAAATCGCCCGTAAAAATTTTCAGCAACGGATTATTTTTTTCGCGCATCTTTTCCACGCAAGCCGCAACAATTTCCCTGTCCATTGTGCCGCCCAAAAAAGCAACGCCGTAGCCGCGCCCGATTAAATTATCCGCGCACTCCGCAAAATATTCGTCCAGCCAACGTTTTGTCAGCCAGCTTGCGCCGATATTGAACGCGATAACTTTTGTGTCCGCCGAGAAATTTTTTTGGAAAATTTTTTCTGCCGAAGTTTTAGCCGCGTCGTCAATCCACATTTCAAGCCCGCCGTCGTCAATTTCCTCGACGCCGACTGCCTCGCGCAAAACGTCGAAGTGCGAATGAATTTGGTGCTTGACGGCTTTCAAGTTCGGCAAAACTTTCGTGAAGAAGAGAGAAAAGAACGGCTTGGAGTAGCCGACGATTTTTTTTGCGCCGCTGAATGCCGCGATAGCCGACGCCCTTTCGTTGCGGTGAAGATTTATCACGAGGTCGAAATTTTTCGCGCGGATTTTGAAAATAAATTTAGCGAAGTTAAAAATTTTATCGTCGACGCCTTTTTTGTCAATCAAAATACATTCGTCGATATGCCTGTTGAGTTTGACGAGGTCGGCAAGTTTTTTGTCGGCAAGCAACGCGATATGAGCGGCGGGGAAATTTTTTCGGAGTGTTCGCAAAACCGGCGTGACTAACATTAAATCGCCGAGATGCATTAAATTTATGACGAGAATTTTTTTGTACATGGGCAACCTTTCAAATTTGTTCAAAGTCAAAAAGTTTTGGTGCGTCAAGTTTTTTATTCGGGGCGGCGTTCATGTGGAGGTAGCCGGCTTCGGTGACGACACGCCCGCGCGGCGTCCGCATGATAAACCCCAGCTGCAAAAGATACGGCTCGTAAATATCCTCAATAGTTTCGCGGGTTTCGCTGATAGAGGCGGCGATTGTTTCCAGCCCGACGGGGCCGCCGCGAAATTTTTTAATCATCGTGTCAAGCATGCGGCGATCGGTGTGGTCGAGTCCCGCGCGGTCAACTTCGAGTTCGGAAAGTGCGCGGTCGGCGATATCGTCAGTGATTTTCGTACTGCCTTCGACTTCGGCAAAATCGCGAACTCTTTTAAGCAGACGATTGGCAATGCGGGGCGTGCCGCGCGAACGACGAGCAATTTCAGCCGCGCCCTTCGATTCTATGGGGATTTTCAAAATTTCCGCCGCGCGCGTGATAATTTCCACCAACGCTTCAACGGAATAATATTCAAGGCGCGAAATCACACCGAACCTGTCGCGAAGAGGCGGGGAGAGTGCTCCGGCTTTGGTCGTCGCTCCAATCAAGGTGAAGGGCGCAATATCGAGGCGGATACTTCGCGCACTGGGACCTTTGCCGATAATTATATCGAGCGCGAAATCTTCCATTGCCGAGTACAAAATTTCTTCGACCTGCCTGCTCAAGCGGTGAATCTCGTCGATAAACAAGACGTCGCGTTCTTGGAGGTTTGTTAAGAGCGCGGCAAGGTCGCCCGAACGTTCAATAGCAGGGCCGGAAGTCGGGCGAAAGTTCACGCCGAGTTCATTGGCGATAATTCCGGCAAGAGTAGTTTTGCCGAGCCCGGGCGGGCCATAAAGCAAAACATGGTCAAGAGCCTCATGACGAGACAACGCCGCCTTGACGAAGACGGACAAATTTTTTTTCGCCTTTTCCTGCCCGATATATTCGCTCAATCTGCGCGGGCGAAGACTGTATTGCCAATCGTCCGCGCTTGATTCTTCCGTCGCAACAATTCTTTCTTCCATAAACTCTAACCCCTAATCCCTAATCTCTAGATTGGGTGGATAAAATTTCGGCGTCAATCTTTTTTCCGCCCGCGCCCTGCAATTCCAAAATCTCCAATACGCCGTCACCGGTACCCACCAAAAATTTTTTGTCGACGAATTTAAATTTGCCCGCGTCAATTTCCAAAGCGTCGGGGAAAATTTTCGTGCGCCAAATTTTTATTTTCTGCTCGTTAATGAAAGTGAACGCGCCGCCATAAAGCCCGCGAACAAGATTGTGAATTTCGCGCGCAGGTTTATTCCAATCGATTAGCCCCGTATCTTTTTTGAGCATCGGCGCATAATTCGAGAGCGCATCATTTTGCTTGACGGGGTGAAGTTCTCCGCGCTGAAGTTTTTTAATCGTTTCGGCCAGCAAATCCGCGCCGGCTGTCATTAATTTTTCGCGCAGTTCCGGCAAAATCATTTCGTCCGAAATTTCGACTTCGGTTTTCAAAAGCATGTCGCCCGTGTCAAGCCCCTCGTCCATTTGCATTGTCGTCACTCCGGTTAAAGCTTCGCCGTTGATTAGGCACCATTCGATTGGAGCCGCGCCGCGATACTTCGGCAAAAGCGAGGCGTGTACGTTTATGCAACCGAACTTCGGCAAGTCCAAAATTTCCTGCGAAAGAATTTGTCCGAAGGCGACGACAACGATTAAATCTGCCGGGAAATTTTTGAGCTGCGCGACGGATTCGGGCAATTTTATTTTTTGCGGCTGGAGAATCGGCAAGTTATTTTCTTCGGCGAAAATTTTTACCGGCGAAGGCAAAAGTTTTTGTCCGCGCCCCTTCGGTCTGTCGGGCTGTGTGACGACGCAAATTATTTCTGTCAGCTCGTTCAAAATTTTTAGGCAGGGCACGGCAAATTCGGGCGTCCCCATAAAAATCACGCGCAATTTTTCCATTACAATCACCGCCTTAAAAAATCTTCGTCAAAAAAATTTCCGCGTCGTACTCCGCGACACTCGCCGCAACTTTTTCAACTTCGTCAGTCAACGCAAAAATCGTCGGACCGCTCCCGCTAACCAACGCGGCTTTCGCGCCGGCTTGAATCATTTTATTTTTGTAAGTCTTAAGCTCCGGAAATTTTTTCATGGCGACGAGCTCAAGGACGTTGGAAAATTTCGCGAAGGTCTCTTTAAAATTTCCGGCGTCAAAAAATTTTATAACGTCTGAAGTCGGCGGGTGATTGGGCGCGGGAAGTTCGTCGAAAGTTTTGTAAGCCCACGCGGTAGAAATTTCGCCGTGCGGTTTCATCAAAACGACGCCGATATTTTTAAAATTCGGGAGGCGCGTCAATTTTTCGCCGCGACCTTGAGCGAGACAAGTGCCGCCGATAACGCAGAAGGGGACGTCGGAACCGATACGCGCGCCGATTTTGCAGAGTTCGTCGGCAGTGAAATTCAAACTGAAAAGATTATTCATGCCGCGAATGACGGCCGCCGCGTCCGCAGAGCCGCCGCCCAATCCCGCCGCCGCAGGAATTTTTTTGTGCAGGTTTATTTCGACGCCGAGATTTTTCCCGCAGACTTTGCACACTTCCGCCGCCGCGCGATACGCCAAATTTTTTTCGTCGGCAGGAATTTTTTCACCGCCGATAATTTTTTTCGCGTCGATTTTAAAATTGATGCCGCCGGAAATTTTTTTCAGCTCGACGACGTCCGCCAGCTCTACCGTCTGCATAATCATTTCTACTTCGTGAAAACCGTCCGCGCGCTTTCCCAAAATATCCAGCGTCAAATTTATTTTCGCCCGCGCAAATTCCGTGACCAATTCGACAACACCTCCGCCGCTACTTTTTCGCCGAAAAGAAATTGACTTAATCAAACTTTTTCACAAAGCCCGCAAAAGCAGGAAAATTATCTTGTCGGCAGAATTAAACAGCATAACTTGAAACAAGTTTAGCAAACAATTTTTACTCGGTCAAGTAATTACATTTCAAAAAGGATGGTTAGAAAAATGGGCAGGCTGGAACCGATAAATTTAGACAGCTATCAGCCGTTGCGGGAGGCGGTCTGCGAAAGTCTTCGCGATGCGATTCGCAGAGGGATTTTGGAGCCGGGCGAAAGGCTAATGGAAGTTCAGTTGGCTGACGAATTGGGAATCAGCAGGACGCCGGTGCGTGAGGCGATTCGTAAACTGGAGCAGGAGGGCTACGTTATCATGATGCCGCGTCGCGGGACGTACGTTTCGGACGTTTCTGTCAGCGACGTCAAAGAAATTTTTGAGATTCGTTCTGCGCTTGAGTCACTTGCCACAGGATTGGCGGCGCGCAGGATTGAGCAGGACGAACTGGAAACTCTTCAGCGTCTTCTCACGGAAATTGAGGGCTACATAAAAAAAGATGACATTGAAAAAATCGTCGAGACCGACATAAAATTTCACGGGCTCCTCTATCAAGTCAGCCGCAATGATCGTCTTGTTGCGATTATCAGTAATCTTAAAGAGCAGCTTGCGCGTTTTCGGACGCTGTCAATGTCATATCCCGGACGCCTTCAAGAAACTTTCGAGGAGCACAGCGAAATGGTCGAGGCAATTGCGAATGGCGACGTGAGTGCCGCCCGCGACGCCGCTGAACATCACATGGAGCGCGCGGAAGAGACTTTGCTCAAAGCAATGCGACGCAGTAAAAAAATTTAAAGGACTGATTGAAAAGTCAGTAACCCCACGCCTAAAGGCGGGAGCTTGAAAAAGCCCTTGCTGACTAGCCTCAGTCTTAATTGACTACGTTACCTGCGAATATATAGGTACCGGCGGACGTAAATCCTAATCTGCCGCTCTACGGCTTATGGTTAAACAGTTCTGAAGGGTAGGAACAGTGCTGTAAGTATACAAAACCGCAGGATAACATTGGCGAAGGATTATAACTCCGAGAGGAGGTACACTTTTTGTTAGTGTACGTTATCAACTAAAAATTTATTTAACAGAGAGGAGGGGCGCGGTTTCCTCCCCACAGCTAAAGCAAGGGGTATCTGCCGCGCATATCTGATGAATCTGAAAAAATTTTCAAGCCTGGTGCTGTCGTGCATTTTGGCGGGAACTATTTTTGCGGGTTGCGGGAGCACGAATACTTCGTTGCCCGCCAGCACCGATACTAAGGAGTCAAGAATAGGAACCATTGCCAAATTAAATGCCAGCGAGCAAGCTTACAACGAGAGGATGAGAAAGTTAGAGAAGGAGGCGCGGCGTCCCGGGTTAAGTCTTTCGCACACCTATGTTTATTACGACGGACTTAGTAGCATGCTTATGGGCTTGGACGCAGGAAATATCGACGAGATGAGTACTTACAAGTGTGTTGCCAAATATATTTCCGCTCAAAACAAAAAACTCGAAGACCTGCACCACACCCAAAACATGGCCGATTCTTTTTGTTGCGCTGTCCGCAAGGAAGATACCGACCTTTGCAATTCCATAAACAACGCGATAAAATCCATGAGGGAAGACGGCACACTCAATAACCTTATCCAAACTTACATTACTTCGAGTGAAGATTTTCAGCCCGTCGAAATTCCGAAAACTTACGGCGCAGACACAATCAGAGTTGGTGTCACGGGAGATTTGCCGCCGCTTGACTTGATTCTTGCTGACGGCAGACCTGCGGGTTTTAATACGGCAATGGTTGCAGAAATTGGCAAGCGTATCGGAAAAAATATTGAGCTTGTTCAAATTGAAAGTTCTGCGCGCGCGTCCGCGATTACCTCTAAAAAAATTGACGTTGTCTTTTGGGTGAGCGTCCCTTACGAATATGATTTGCCGGCAAATATCGACCAACCGGAGGAATTGGCAGTGACTTCTGCTTATTATCTCGATGACATTGTACACGTTGGCTTGAAGAAATAAGGGATAAGCGGTAAGCGGTAAGATTTTTTCTCTTAAAACTTTTCCCTTAACCCTAATCCCTTAAAATAGGAGGGCGATTAAAAATTGGAGACCATAATTTTGGCGGCGGGCAAGGGCACCCGCATGAAAAGTAAATTACCAAAAGTTTTGCACAAAGTTGGCGGGAAGGCGATGCTCCAGCACGTTATAGACGCGGCGAAGGCGGCGGGCTCCACGCGCGAAGTAGTTGTTATCGGTTCGGGCGCGGAACTTGTTCGGCAGGAAATTTCCGGCGTGGAGTTCGTGTTGCAGGAGGAACAACTCGGCACCGGTCACGCTGTCCTTTCCGCGAAGGAAAAGTTTGCTGATTCAAAAGGCACGCTAATGGTTCTTTGCGGCGACACTCCTCTTTTTACCGGCGATCTCCTCAAAAAATTTGTCGACACCCACGAAAATTCTAAGTCCGCCGCGACAGTCTTGACGGCTGAAATTCCCGACGCGACAGGCTACGGCAGGATAGTCCGCGAAGACGACAACACCTTCAAGAAAATTGTCGAGCACAAGGACGCAACTTATTACGAACGGCAGATTCGCGAAGTCAACGCGGGAATTTATTGCTTCGACGTCCAAAAACTTTTCACCGCGCTCACCAAAGTCAAAAACGAAAACGCGCAGGGCGAATATTATTTGCCCGATGTGCTGACGATTTTAAAAAATTCTGCAGAAAAAATCAGCACCGTTGTCGTGGACGACTACACTCAGACTTTCGGAATAAATTCCCGCGCGCAGCTGGCCGCCGCCAATAAAATCATGCGCCAAAGAAAAAATTTGGAGCTGATGGATAGCGGCGTGACGATTATAGATCCGGACAGTACTTTCGTTGACGCCGAAGTCGAGGTCGGGCAGGACACGATCATTTATCCGAACACTTACTTGGAAGGCAAAACGAAAATCGGCGAAGATTGCACGATTGGTCCGAGCACTCGTTTAACTAACGTGATTGTCGGGAATAATGTTCAAGCGCAGTTCAGCTATTGCCATGACAGCGAAATTTGTGACGGCGTGATTTTGGGTCCGTATGTTCACATTCGCCCGGGCAGCAAGATTAGCAAAAATGTTAAGATTGGAAATTTCGTCGAGGTGAAAAATTCAAATATCGGCGAAGGCTCCAAACTCCCGCACCTTCAGTATATCGGCGATTGCGACATGGGCAGCGGTTGCAACATGGGTTGCGGCACGATAACTGTTAATTACGACGGCAAGAAAAAATTCCGCACGACAATTGGCGATAATGTTTTCGTCGGTTGCAATTCCAATCTTGTTGCGCCGGTGACTGTGGAGGACGGCGCGTATATTGCCGCCGGCTCGACAATTACGGAAAATGTCCCGAAAAATAATCTTGCCATTGCGCGTTCCCGCCAAACGAATATCGAAGGTTGGACGGATAAAAGGAAATAATACGGAGGGCGTTTGCAAAATGATTCCGAAAACTAAAGTTAGTCGTGCTCGGAAACCGTTTTTAAATTTTAGGCGCGAAAAACAATCAACGCAACCTGAAAATTTGCCGCCGGATTTAATGGAAGCGATAAACGACAGCCGCGAAAGAAAAAATTTGCATGGATCTTTTGATTCCGCTGAAGAGGCAGTAAAGACTATGCTTGAGGATTGAAATGTATAAAATTTTTTATACCAATCGCATGAAAAAAGACGTCAAGCGGGTAAAAAAACGCGGTAAAGATATTTCTAAGTTAATTGAAGTTTTGAACCCACTTGCAACTGCCACAGGTACTCACGCTGATATTTTCGGCAAATAATTTTCAGCACGACATTACAAACTTTCATAAAAAATTTTTGTGTGTAGCAATGGAGGAATTTAACGAAATGGAAAATAAGAACATCAACACGAGTAACCTCTGTTTGATGACCGGCAACGCAAACCCTGCGCTTGCAAAAAAAATTGCCGATTATATCGGCGTGGATTTGTTTGATACTTTCGTCGGGCGTTTTAACAACGGCGAAACTCAAGTCATGATTGGCGACAGCATTCGCGGAAGAGATATTTTTATCGTGCAGTCAACTTCGCAACCCGTGAACGATAATTTAATGGATCTTTTGATAATGACGGACGCTTGCAAGAGGGCGTCGGCGCACAGTATCACCGCCGTCGTTCCCTATTACGCTTACGCGCGGCAGGACAGAAAAACTCGTGGGCGCGAACCAATTTCCGCAAAACTCGTCGCAAATTTAATGGTCGCCGCAGGAATGAGCAGGGTTTTGACTGTGGACTTGCACGCCGGACAAATTCAAGGCTTCTTCGATATTCCGGTAGACCACCTGGCGGCGGCTCCGGTCTTCGCGGATTATTTTAACGGGCACGATTTTGGCGGCGAACTCGTCGTCGTCTCTCCGGATTTGGGCGGCGTCACCCGCGCACGAATTTTGGCGGACTTCCTCAAGGCTCCTATCGCCATTATCGAAAAGCGTCGTCCCCGTCCCGGCGAAGCGGAAGTCATGAGCATTATCGGCGACGTCAAAGATAAGGTCGCGCTTATGATTGACGATATTGTTGACACGGCGGGCAGTCTTTGCGAAGGGGCGAAGGCTCTTCGACATATCGGCGCAAGGTCTATTTTGGCGGCATGCTCCCACGCGGTTTTGAGCAAGAACGCCGTCGAAAAAATCAACAACTCTGATATTGAACAGCTCGTTATCACCGACACAATCGCCTTGCCGCCCGAAAAACAATCTCCAAAATTTGTCGTGCTGTCAATGGCAGAATCAATCGGCGACGTAATTTTGAGGATACAAGCGCGCCGCTCGGTCAGTCAACTCTTTAGATAATTTTAATTTCAAATAAAAACTTTGACGGGCGGCAATTAATACTGCCGCCTGTTTTTAATGGAGGCAAAAATTTTATGTCTGTTGAAACTCTTGAATTTCAAGCCGAAACCAAACGCCTGCTCGATTTGGTTGTTAATTCTATTTACACGAACAAGGAAATTTTTCTGCGCGAATTAATTTCCAACGCGTCGGACGCTATCGACAAACTTCATTTTGAATCGCTGACTAATCACGAGCTCCTTGACGGCGACGAGAACTTTGAAATTTTTGTGCTGCCCGATTCAGATACGAAGACTGTCACAATTTCTGATAACGGTATCGGCATGACGCGCGGCGAAGTCGTTGCGAATATCGGCACCATTGCAAAATCCGGCACGCGGGCTTTTCTCGAAAAGATTCGCGCGAATGAAAATAATCTCAACGAAGAACTTATCGGACAATTCGGCGTGGGATTTTATTCCGCGTTCATCGTCGCCGAAAAAGTCGAACTCATTACGCGAAAAGCCGGAGAAACTTCCGCCGTTAAGTGGACTTCCGAAGGCGCGGGCGAATATACATTGGAAGACTGCGAAAAAGATTCGCGCGGCACGACGATTATTTTGCATCTTAAGCCGGAATTTTGCGGCGGCGAAGAATTTGACTTCACCAACACCTACGAACTTGAAAGCCTCGTCAAAAAATATTCGGACTACATTCGCTACCCGATCAAGATGAATTTTGTCAAAACCGACGAGGAAAAAAATGAGACCGTCGAAATTCGCACGGTCAATTCTATGCAGCCGCTGTGGACCAGAAATAAATCTGACATTAAGCCCGAAGAGTACGAAGAATTTTTCAAGCACCAGTTTCACGAGTGGGAAAACCCGATGGAAATTTTTCACACGAAGGCGGAGGGCACGACCGAATACACGGCGTTGCTTTGCATTCCGAAACACGCCGCGCTGAATTTGTATTTCGCTGACTACGAGGCGGGCTTGCAACTCTATTCGCGCCACGTTTTTGTTATGGATAAGTGCAAAGATTTTCTGCCGGATTATCTGCGCTTCATAAAGGGGCTTGTCGATTCGCCGGATTTGCCGCTGAATATTTCCCGCGAACTTCTTCAGCAGAGCCGCGAAGTAAAAAAAATCGGCAAGGCTTTGGAAAAAAATGTTTTAAAGCAACTTTCAAAGATGCTCAAGAATGACCGCGAGAAGTACGAAGATTTTTGGGCGGAGTTTGGAAAATCTCTTAAGATTGGAATTTATAACAACAGCTACGACGAAAAAATTAAAGACGATTTGAAAGATTTGCTTTTGTTCACGACGTCGAAGGACAAAAAATTTTCGACGCTTGCCGAGTACGTCGAGCGCATGCCCGAAAATCAGCAAAAGATTTATTACGCCGTCGGGAAGGACGCCGAAACAATTTCTAAGCTCCCGCAAATGGAACTCCTGCGCGACAGAAATTTTGAGGTGCTTTGTTTGACGGATCCCGTTGACGAATTTGCTATAGACGCGCTGAAAAAATACGCCGACAAAGATATTCAGTCGATAACCCGCGAAGATTTTGAGCTGGACGACGACGAGGCGAAGAAAAATAAATCCGAAGTCGAAGAGCTGGCGAAATCCCACGAGGAACTTTTAAAGGACGTCAAGGACGCTATCGGCAATGAAGTTTACGACGTTCGTTTGACTTCGCGCTTGAAGACCGGAGCGGTGTGTCTTGCCACCGGCGCGCAGGGTCCTTCGCTGAACATGGAGAAAACTTTTGCCGCGATGAATAATCCTTTCTTCAGGGCGATGAGGATTTTAGAAATTAATCCGAACCACGAACTTTTCAAGAAGTTGAGCGGATTGCACGCACTGGATAAAAATTCCGACGACTTTAAAAATTTCTGCAGGCTCCTTTACGATCAGGCGTTGCTCCTCGAAGGAATTATGCCCGATAATCCCGTTGAGCTTGCGAATAAAATCGCGACGTTGATGGCGAAATAAGACGGCTTGACTTTTGCTTGAAAAACTTGTAAATTATCCGACGGAGGTGTTTAGTCGCGTACGATGTGGAGAATTTTTTTCGGCGCGACGAATTTTTTATGAATCTTATGGAAAGTTTGAAGAAGGACAGCGCGGTTTTCGGCGCGATAGAAAACGAACTCAACAGGCAGCGCAACAAACTTGAACTTATCGCTTCAGAAAATATCGTGAGCAAGGCGGTTATGGAGGCGCAGGGCAGCGTTTTAACGAACAAATACGCGGAAGGTTATCCCGGCAAAAGATTTTACGGCGGCTGCGAATACGTCGACGTCGTGGAGCAGTTGGCGATTGACAGGGCGAAGGAACTTTTCGGCGCGCAGTTCGCGAATGTCCAGCCGCACTCCGGCGCGCAAGCGAACATGGCAGTTTTTTTGGCGTTGCTGAAAATCGGCGATACTGTTCTTGGAATGAATTTGAATGACGGCGGGCATTTGAGTCACGGGTCGCCGGCGAACTTCAGCGGAAAAAATTTCAAGGTGATTCCCTACGGAGTAAGCCGCGAAACTGAAATGATTGACTACGACGCGCTTGAAAAACTTGCGGAAGAAACTCAACCGAAGATGATTATTGCCGGCGCGTCTGCTTATTCGCGCACGCTGGACTTTGAAAGATTTTCTGCCATTGCGAAAAAGGTCGGTGCTTATTTGCTCGTCGATATGGCGCACATTGCGGGGCTTGTCGCGGGCGGCGTGCACCCCAGCCCGATGCCTTACGCGGATGTTGTTTCGACGACGACGCATAAAACTTTGCGCGGTCCTCGCGGCGGAATGATTCTCACCAACGACGAGGCACTTGCCAAAAAAATTAACAGCGCGGTTTTTCCGGGCACGCAGGGCGGTCCGCTCATGCACGTTATCGCGTCGAAGGCGGTCGCTCTCGGTGAAGCTCTTCAACCCGAATTTAAAAATTACGCCGCGCAGATTGTCAAGAATGCAAAAGTCCTCGCGGAAACTCTGAACGCCGACGGATTTAGAATTGTTTCCGGCGGCACCGATAATCATTTGATGCTTGTCGACTTGACGAGCAAAAATATCACCGGCAAGGAGGCGCAAAATCTCCTCGACGAAGTCAATATCACCGCGAACAAAAACACCATTCCTTTTGAAACGCGCAGCCCCTTCGTGACAAGTGGTCTTCGTCTCGGCAGTCCCGCTTTGACGACGCGCGGATTCAAGGAGGAAGATATGGCGGAGGTCGCCAAAATTATCGCGCTCACTCTGAATAATCCGAACGACGAAAATAAAAAGGTCGAGGCGCGTGAACGTGTCGCCGCCCTCTGCAAAAAATTTCCTCTCTACTGATTGAAAGGGAGATTTTTCATGAAATTAAGAAAAGCTGTCATTCCTGCGGCGGGTCTCGGCACAAGATTTTTGCCCGCCACTAAAGCACAGCCAAAAGAAATGTTGCCTATCGTCGATAAGCCGACGATTCAATACATTATCGAAGAGGCAGCAAACGCGGGCGTCGAAGATATTATTATCGTCACCGGCAGGAATAAGCGTTCGATTGAAGATCATTTCGACCGCTCCATTGAACTAGAAATGGAACTTGAGAGAACCGGCAAAGAAGATTGGCTCGAAATGGTTAAATCCATTCCGGAAATTGCCAACATTCATTTTATCCGGCAAAAACAACCGCTCGGTCTCGGTCACGCCGTTTTGACTGCAAGTCACTTTATCGGCGACGAACCTTTTGCAGTTTTGCTCGGCGATGACGTCGTTGTTTCAAAGAAACCCGCTCTTCAACAAATGGTCGAGGTTTTTAACGAGTACAAGACTTCGATTCTCGGCGTGCAGGAAGTTTCTGACGACGTTGTTCACAAATATGGCATCGTCGATTGTCGTTTGGTTGATAATGACGTCTATAAAGTGCGGGATCTCGTCGAGAAACCGAAGAAGGAAGATGCGCCAAGCAACGTCGCGATTCTCGGCAGATATATTTTGACGCCGGCGATTTTTAATTACCTGGAGAATCAAACGCCGGGCGCGGGCGGAGAAATTCAATTGACCGATTCGCTGAAACGCCTCGCCCAAGATGAAGCAATGTACGCTTATATTTTTAAGGGGCACCGCTACGACGTCGGCAGCAAGCTCGGATTTTTGCAAGCGAATATAGAATTTGCCCTGCGCAACCCCGAAATTTCCGACGACTTGAAAAATTATCTCGACACCCTGCAAGAAAATATGGATCAGATGCTTGAATATGACTAAGGGGAAAATTTTATGGCAGTCACGATAATTGCGAACAGCAACACTCTTGTTTCCGGCGACGACGAAAATAATTTCTTTCAGCTCGGCGCGCCAAATATCCCGCCGCCGGAATTTGTGACGATTGTCGCGGGCGCGGGCAATGACACTGTCAACAACTGCAACGGAAAAAATTCTGTGATTGATACCGGCGCGGGCGATAACTTCATCATAAATTCGGACTTGGCAGAAAATATTTCGATTGTCTGCGGCGCGGGAAATGATTCCGTCGTGAATAATCCCGGCGCGAAAAATACTTTCATATCGACGGGCGCGGGCAATGACACGATTGATATTTGGTCGTCGGAGGTTTCCACGATAAAATTCGGCGGCGGCTGTGACGTGGTCAGAATTTGCGCTGATACAAAACTTTTGCTTAACGTCAACGACAGCGAAAATTATTCTCTGAAATATTTTAACGGGGCAAGCGCGGCGGTGACTTTGACGAACGGCGCGGGAAGTTATACCGTGCGCGGCTCGAAGGACGCAAATATTTTCGACTACTCAATTCCGAACAGCAACCTGGTTATTATCGGCTACGGCGGCGAAGATTTAATCAAGGTAGATAATCCTGTCGGCGAGGCGTCGATTAGCGGAGACGATATTATTTTTCCGGTCGGGCAGGGCTCAATCACCGTCAAGAACGCGAAGGCGCACGCGATTAATTTAAATGGCGACGTCAAAATTTTTGGCGCGAACAGTTTGACTGCGCAGGGCGTCATAAAAAATTTCATGTCGGCTCTGGATAAAACGAAACTTAGCGGAGTTGCCGCAGTAAGTCAGGCGATTCAAGCTTGTTCAAATTTTAGCGGCGTCGACGAACTGATTGACAAGATGGTTGAAGATTGTCGCCGCGTGAATAATGCCGACAAGTTTCTGCGCGATTATTGCAACATAATTTTTGACAACGCCGACACCGGAGCGATAACAGGTTGGGACGCGGGAACTGCCGCCGTCAAAACCGCTGAAAGTGTCGTCGACGAAAGCGGCGCGCTGAAAAATTTTGCCGAGAAAAGTTTTGTGGTGAACGGCTTAAAAATAAATATCCCCGACAATCTCGACGCGACTCAACAAATTATTATCAACGGGCTTTACACGTGGTGGGCGAAGAGCGCGCTGGATCTGGTTGAACAATCTTACGGCGGCGATTATCGTTTCGACAACCCGAACGCCAGCGTCAACGAAATGGACGTCGAATTTGTCAACGACGATGTTTCTTCGCTCGCCTTAGTCAGCAGCAAGTACAACGTCGATAACGGCAGGGCTGTTGAGCTGACTTTGAGAATCAACATGAAATATTACAGCGGCTTGGCGGCGGACAACGTCAACGGAAAAAGTACGTACAACGCCGGAAATATTCGCGCGACTTATCTCGACAGGACACTTGCCCACGAATTTACTCACGCGATTATGGCGGCGAACATTGATTTTTTCAGCGACCTGCCCGCGTACATTAAAGAGGGCACTGCTGAACTTACGCACGGGATTTCCGACGAACGGCGGCGCGATATTGAAACTTTGGCGAGCGACGCCGATAAATTGCGGCAAGCCCTGAATCCGGACAACGACGCTGGAAAAATTTTTGTCGAAGGTGTTCACGCGCCTGTCTACTCAAGCGGATTTATGTTGCTCCATTATTTTGCGAAGAGTGTTGCGAAATAGAATAACGGTCACGAAAAAATCAGCGTCCCCAAAATTTTTGAGGACGCTGATTTTTTTTACAACGCGCAGATTTATTTCAGCATGGCGAGCATTGTGCCTGCCGCGACCGCCGTGCCGATAACACCCGCGACATTCGGACCCATTGCGTGCATCAAAAGATAGTTGCCGGGTTTCGCTTTCATGCCGACGAGTTGGCTGACGCGCGCCGCCATAGGAACAGCCGAGACGCCCGCCGAACCGATAAGCGGATTAACTTTCCAGCCGGAGAGTCTGCACATGATTTTGCCGAAGATAACGCCGCCTGCCGTGCCGCCCATAAATGCGACAAGACCGAGACAAATTATCAGCAGAGTTTCGGGAACGAGAAAATCTTTCGCGTTCATTGTCATGCCCGTGCCGGTTGCGAGGAAAATTGTTACGATATTGCACAGGGAGTTCTGCGCGGTATCGCTAAGACGATCTGTCACGCCGGATTCACGCAAAAGATTTCCGAGCATCAGCATGCCGAGCAACGCCGCTATCGGCGGGAGCAACAGGCTGATAAAAATCGTGGAGACAATCGGGAAAACCACGCGCTCAAATTTTGTCACGGGACGCAGTTCCGTCATGACTATTTCGCGTTCTTTTTGCGAAGTCAAAGCTTTCATAATCGGCGGCTGAATCATAGGTACGAGCGACATGTAAGTATATGCCGCGACTGCGATTGCGCCGAGAAGATGCGGTGCGAGTTTTATCGAAAGGTAAATCGACGTGGGGCCGTCCGCGCCGCCGATAATTCCTATTGCCGCCGCCTCTTTGACGTTAAAGCCGACAATCATCGCGCCGGCAAGAGCAACGAACACGCCGATTTGTGCCGCCGCCCCCAAAAGCAAAGTAGACGGCCTTGCGAGCAACGGACCAAAGTCAGTCATTGCGCCTATTCCCAGAAAGATTAGCGGAGGAAAAATTTCGTTGGCGATACCAAAATTTATTGCCATCATCAAGCCCATTTCCTCAAAAAATCCTGTGCGCGGAAAATTTGCAAGGATACAGCCGAAAGCGATTGGTCCCAAAAGCAACGGTTCAAATTCTTTGACGAACGCCATATACAAAAGCAAAAGTCCAACGACAATCATTATTCCGTTGCCGACGGTGAAAGCCGAAAAGCCGCTGTCATTCCAAACGGATTGGAGCGACACTGAAAAAGCGTCTAAAAATTCCACGAAGTTCCCTCCTTAAATCTGCGTCAAGCCGTTTTGCAGTCCGTTGCTGTGCCAGCCGGTGTTGTCACGGTTAATCATGCGCACGGCGCGAACATGCCCCGCCGAATATCCGTAGCCGGCAATTGCCGCCATAATCACGGCGATAATTTCCGGCGGTATACCTTCTTCGATTTTCGGCTCTGCATTTGCCGCCTTGAGTTTTGAAACGATAGCCATAGTCTCTGCGGCTTCAGTCATCTCTCCGCCGCCTTCGTTGCCACTCTCTGAAACTTCGGGTTGCTTTGTCGGATCGATTTTGTGAATAAGCTGGATTAATGCGCTAAGTGAAATCAATACGATAAAAACGACCGTCATGTTTATCAACATTATGATAAACGGGTTTGTTGTTACGGGATGTCCCATAAAAAAAATCACCTCTCGAATTTTTACAAACTCCTTACATTTTAATTAACGACAGCGCAAAAGAAAAATTCTTTCTTTGAATTAATTCTATTCCTGTTAGTTATCAATAAAAACTTTTAAACTTGACTTAAGACATCTTTTTGATAAAATTTTGCCGTAATATTTTTGTGGAGGATGAAAAAATTTTGGTAACGATTGAAGATATTCTAGAAACTAATCGAATGATAACAGAAAATAAATTGGACGTCCGCACGATAACGATGGGGATTTCTCTTCGCGATTGCGCGCACCCGAATCTGCACGAATTTTGTCGCAACGTCTACGATAAAATCACGAAGTCTGCAGAATTTCTCGTCAAGACCGGCGAAGATATTGCCGCTGAATACGGCGTGCCGATTATCAACAAGAGAATTTCCGTCACGCCCATTGCCATTGCCGCAGAATCTTGCAACACCGAAAGTTATGTGCCCGTCGCCGAAACTCTGGACAAGGCGGCAAAAGAAGTCGGGGTAAATTTTATCGGCGGGTTCAGCGCGCTCGTCGAAAAGGGTTTCACTCACGGCGACAGGATTTTGATTGAGTCCATACCGGAAGCCCTTGCAACAACGGACGTCGTTTGCGGCTCTGTCAATCTCGCGTCGACGAAGGCGGGCATAAATATGGATTGCGTCCGCGAAATGGGAGAAGTTTTGAAACGCACCGCCGAGCTTACTCGTGACCGTCAGGCTATCGGCTGTGCTAAGCTGGTGATTTTTGCGAACGCGCCCGGCGATAATCCGTTTATGGCGGGGGCTTTTCACGGAGTCAGCGAAGCCGATAAAATTATCAATGTCGGAGTTTCCGGGCCCGGCGTCGTCAAACACGCGCTCGAAGATTTGAAGGGCGCGAATTTTACGGAGGTCGCCGAGACGATTAAGAAGACCGCTTTCAAAATTACGCGCGTCGGTCAGCTCGTCGCGCAGGAGGCGTCAAAAAGATTGGGAGTTCCGTTTGGAATTGTTGACTTGTCGCTTGCGCCAACCCCTGCCGTCGGTGATTCAGTCGCTCGAATTTTGGAGGAGATGGGGCTTGAGGCTTGCGGCGCACCAGGTACGACTGCCGCGCTTGCTCTTTTGAATGACGCCGTAAAAAAAGGCGGCTTGATGGCAAGTTCGCATGTCGGGGGCTTGAGCGGCGCGTTTATTCCCGTCAGCGAAGACGAAGGGATGATCGCCGCCGTCACTCGCGGAAGTCTGTCGATTGAAAAACTTGAGGCGATGACTTGCGTTTGCAGTGTTGGGCTCGATATGATTGCGGTTGTCGGCGACGTGAGCGCGGCGACTTTGAGCGGGATTATCGCGGACGAAGCGGCGATTGGCGTCGTCAACAACAAGACGACTGCCGTCAGAATTATTCCCGTGCCCGGCGCGCAGGTCGGCGACGTCGTGGAGTATGGCGGGCTTTTGGGACACTGCCCGATTGTTCCCGTCCGCAATGAGTGGAGTTCAGAGGCGTTTATCGCGCGCGGCGGCAGGATTCCCGCGCCGGTGAGGAGTTTAACAAATTGATTGACGAAAATTTTAAACTCGAAGAACTAAAAATTTTGGAGGAAGTTTATCGCGGCGCAATTCCCGAATTAAAATTCAACTCCACGTTTGAACTTTTGGTCTCGGTGATTTTGTCGGCGCAGTGCACAGACAAGCGCGTCAATCAAGTCACGGCGATTTTATTTCCTCTTGCGAACACGCCGGAAAAAATTTTGCAGCTCGGTCAAGCGCGTATCGAAGAAATTATTCGACCGTGCGGATATTTTCGCGCGAAGGCAAAACATATTATCGCGACGAGTGAAATTTTGATTCGCGATTACGGCGGCGAAGTTCCTGCGGATTTTGACGAACTTGTTAAATTGCCGGGCGTCGGCAGGAAGACCGCGAACGTAGTGACGAGTGTCGCGTTTAAAAATCCGGCGATTGCTGTCGATACGCATGTTTTTCGTCTTGCCAACAGAATGAAGTTGGCGGAAGGTTCGACGCCTTTGGAGGTGGAGCGCGGCTTGCAAAAAATTATTCCGCGTGAAAAATGGTCTGACGCTCACCACTGGTTAATTTGGCATGGGCGGGAAATTTGTAAATCGCGCAACCCGAAATGTGACGAGTGTCCTCTAAAAAATATTTGTCCTTCCTCAAAAATCAAATAATCTTGAAAAAGAAAAGACGCCGCCCAAGGATGGGCGGCTGCCCGCGTTGATTGCGTGAAGCAATCTCAGCGGGCGATTTTTCTTTTGTTACTTTTCTTTTTCTAAAAAAGAAAAGTAAATCCCCCTATCAAGGGGAAAAGGGAAAAGGATTAGAAAAAAAACTTTGGCTAAAAAATATTTTCACTCAATTCTTTTAATCGGCTCGCTCAAATCCATGTGACCGGCAAGAGTTTCAATTTCCTGCCCGTCAATTAAAAACCGAACTTGCTTAACTTCCTTGAACTCCGTCAAAGTATCGACGACCGAATTAACGAGCATCTCTTCGCCTGTGGAGCCGCCGACAAAATTTTTCGTGATGCCGCCGTCCAAATCCACAAAAGCCGTGCCGTTTTTGAGATTGACGCTGTTAATTTTCGCGCCCTTCGGGAAAATCGCGACTAAATCTTTTTCGCCGGGCTGCTCGGTAAGAATCCTAACTGCCTCTACATATTTTTCGGAGTCATTCGCAATTTTAATCTTGCGGTCGACGGCAACGAGATTAATTCCCGCCTCGTCGGGGTAATAAACTTTAACGTCCATAGATTTAATTTTATCGTCCTTCCCCGATTGATTTTCGGAAGGTTTATTATTTTCGTTTTGGTTTTCGTTGACGGCGGGCGGGTCGGTGATTTTTTCCGAAGGTTGCTCACAGCCGCCGGTGAAAAGCATAAAAATTATTGTTGCCGGTATCAAAAAATTTTTCATTTAATACTTGTAGCCTCCTCTGCGCTAAAATCGTCTTTGTAAAATTTTTTGCCGATTTCGTAAGAGCTGTCTTTTTTTCTGTCGTGGAGCCTGACAACTGAATTTATCTCGTCGTGCTCTTCAAAATTGCCGGCGACTTCTACAGGATTATTATTGGTGACGACGTAGCCGCCCTGCTCATTCAAAAATCTTTTAACCGCGTTTGAAATCGCCTGCGCAAGAGAATTTTGATAGCTGTCGTCCGCAAGCAAACGCTCCTCCTCGTAATTCGTAATGAAAGCCAACTCAATCAAGGACGCGGGACAACTTGAATGTTTCAAGACGTAAAAATTAGCAGTCTTCACGCCGCGATTGGAAAGCCCGCCGTACCTCAAAAGCTCTTCGTTCAAAAGCTCGGCAAGGCGTCTGCTCTGCGGACTGCCGCTGTAATAATAAGTTTCCATGCCGCGCGAAGACGGACTGGAAAAAGCGTTGCAGTGGATGCTGATAAAAGCGTCGGTGTTCGGCGGAGAATAATTCACCCGCGATTGAAGTTCGGCAACATTCGACGCACTCGCCGAAGCAACGTCAATATCCGTCCTGCGCGTCATGATAACGTTAATTCCTTCCTCCAGCAAAAGCCTTTCGACTTTCAAGGCAACGGCAAGAGTCACGGATTTTTCGCTGACGCCCGAAGGACCAACCGCGCCGCTGTCGGAGCCGCCGTGCCCCGCGT
Source organism: uncultured Selenomonadaceae bacterium (assembly GCA_905234195.1). Lineage (GTDB taxonomy): Bacteria > Bacillota > Negativicutes > Selenomonadales > Selenomonadaceae > Quinella. Next base: position 5,872 of record CAJOFR010000005.1, on the reverse strand, counting down.
CGATAACAATTATTCTGCCGTTCGGATTATTCACCGTGTAGTTTTCGGCGGGAGTGTATTCGCGCGAAGACGAAGTGCCGGTCGGCTTTCTCAACTCGTAGTACCTTGCCAAATCAATTTTGCCGGAAGATTTTTTCTCAACCGTCGGCTTGGCAATGTCAATAATAATTTTACCGTTGCTCTGAATTTTTACGCTGTAAGAATCTTCGTCTATGGGAATTGTCATTAAAGCTTTTATCCTCGTGCGATTCAATTCTTGTTCGTTGACGGAAATTTTTTTCACAGAATTGGTAGCATCGTTGCGGTTGGAAGCAATGCTGTTGTTCACGCGCCCGGGCGTCGTGTTGTCAATGTCAATCAGCAACAATTTCCCCTCGACGCTCGTTTTAATATCTTCCTCCTTAACATTGCCCTTACAGTTTATGGAAATTCGCAAGGTATCTTCATCAAGATCACGGACGTGAATATTTGTCAGCGAAGAAGTTGCCTTCGCGGCCTCCGCCGTCCCAAAAATCACGACCGTAAAAATCAATAGCAAACTAAAACTCTGAAAAACTTTTCTCAACAAGTTATCACTCCTCCAAGTCGTTCAAAAGTCGCCGCGCTTTTTCAAGTTCGGCTTTGGTTTTTTCTTCGTCTTGAGAAATTTCTATCTTCAAGTAATCGCCGTCGCTTGCGCCCTTCGGCAACAAATCCGCCGGCAAAAAAATCTGCGCGGAATATTCTCTTTCGCCGCTGTCAACAAACAAAACGGCTTCGGCTGTCAAGTCTGCCGTCAGCTCGATTCTTTCAAGGTAAGCACTGATAATTTTGCTGTTGCGCGCGGGAACACTTTCGCAGTCATCGAAATTCATTTCTTCGCCGATTTTTTCCTTTCCGCTATCCATGATTTAACCCAATCCTCCTTTTTTTCCGGCTGAACGGAAATATTTTTCCCGTCCGTTGTCAAGACGACCGTGCCGTTTTTCCAAGTCCAAAAAATATTTTTGGTGTCAATGCCGCTAGCCAAATAAGTTTCCAGCGGCTCGACGTGCGGGTGTCCGTAAGTATTGCCGCCGCGTTTTTCAGTGGGCTCGCCCGCCGAAATGAAAACATATTTTGGATTTACGGTTTGAACAAAATTTTCAGTCGACGCAGTGTAACTTCCATGATGCCCCGCCTTCAAAACGGAACTCTTGAGATTTTTCGCATCGTTGTCCGCCCAAAGAATACTCTCCACAGGTTTTTCAGCGTCACCGGTGAACATCATCGAAAAATCTTTGTAGACGAGCCGCCCGACGACGCTTTCATTATTCGGATCCGTTTTCTGGTTGTCGGAATTGACGTCCTTGACAAGTTGTTTCGTCGGGTAAAGCACTTCAAAATTCACGCCGTCGCCAAAATCGAGAACGTCGCCGGTTTTGAGAGCCTTGCGCTTAATTTTTTTGTTGGACTTAATCTCGTTCATGTAGTTCAGATAAAGTTTCGACGTCGAGGCAATTCCGTTATCGTAAACTTCCTTGACGGTGAACTTTTTATCCTTGAGGAGTTTCTCCATTCCGCCGATATGGTCGGCGTGCGGGTGCGTCAAAATAATTTTGTCAAAGGTATCAACGCCCGCCTTGTCGAGTTCATTCACGAGTTTTGTGCGCTCGTCCACGTCCGAAGTATCAATCAAAATATTTTGCGACTTCGTTTGAATCAGGAAGGCATCGCCCTGCCCGACATTCAGCATAGTGATTTTTAAATCAGCGTTGACAACTTTTTCAGAAGACGTCTTTTTTTCGTCAACGGACGTCTTTTTTTCGACGGGAGTTTTTTCTTCGGCGGCGGGCGGATTATTTTCCGAAGGGTTATTCTCGTTTGTGGAACTTCCACAGCCGCCAAATATAACTGCAAAAATTATTAAAGTCAACAGAAAAAATTTTTTCGCCAAGAATTTTTTCATCAAACCAACCCCTTTTTAAGAAATTTTCCGGAGGGAGAGGGCCGCCCAAGGATGGGCGGCCGCCCGCATTTGGTCGCGTGATGCGACCTCTGCGGGCAGTTTTCTTTTGCTACTTTTCTTTTGCGGTCAAAAGAAAAGTAGATGCTAAACTACAAAAGAAATTTTTCAATACCAAAGGCAACGCCGTCCTCATGAACGCCGGGAACAACATGTGCCGCAGAATTTTTCAGCTCGTCACTGCCGGTAGCCATCGCAAAACCCGTGCCGACGGTCTTAATCATTTCCCTGTCGTTGTAGCCGTCGCCGAACGCGCAAGAATTTTTCACGTCAATGCCGAGATAATCCAGCACGTGCAAAATCCCCGTCGCCTTTGAAACTTTATCGGAATAAATTTCCATGCTCTTGAAGTGAAAAGGATCTGCCCAGCCCGTAAATCCCGGCGTCGCCAACATTTTTTTATAGATGACGTCGAGATTTTCAGGATCTTTCCGCGCGGTGACACACTCAATCTTCGAGACGGAAATTTTTTCAATATCGAAACTGCGAATAAATTTCGAGTAGTCCACCCCGATTTTTCGGCAAAACTCCTCGCACGTCGTGAAACTGCGCGGAAAATAAACATCGGGATAACTTTCGAGCATGTACTCAATTCTTTCCGACGCAGCATATTCGCAAATTTTCTTGACGCCCTTTCTGTCCAGCTCACTGCGAAAAATAATCTTGCCGTCAACCAAAACCAGCGCGCCGTTGCTCATAACAAAGCCGTCGAATCCGAAATTTAAAATCTCCGGATAAATAAAAGCGGCAGGTCTCCCCGTCGCGATAAAAATGTAATGCCCTGCCCTTTGCAAATTTCTTAACGCACTTTCAACGCGCGGCGTAATTTTGTCGATACCGTGCACCCTGTCGAGGAGCGTGCCGTCTATGTCGAAAAAAATTGCCTTCCTCATTTTTCCACCTCGTCATTTTTTTTCACGATAAAAATTCTGACGAACAACATCAAAATCCACAGCCCGAACGCCACCATGTAAATTATGTCCGACGTCTCCAGGTTGGAGTAGTCCAATTTTTCAAACATGAACAGCGCGACAACGATAATCAGAAAATCCAAGACGCTCATTGATTTTTTTAACAGCTTAATCAAAATTATCACCTGTCTGCTTAAAAAATTTTTCAAACCTTCCATAAAGATTTTTAACAAATTTTTGCGTATCAGTCAACCTATTTGTAAAAAAAATTTTTCGCGCCGTGAAGTCGGCGGCTTTTTTCACGTAGTCACTTTTATTTTCGGCGATAAACTCTTCGAGACCCGCAAGCCGCAAAATTTCCGCGCCCAGCCGGCTGTGATGAAGTTCGCCGCGCAAATTCAGGACAGGCACGCCAAAATAAAGAGCAAGGGCAGTCATCGCGCCGCCCGTGTAGGGAAAAGTATCGAGAATCAAATCAATCTGCGCGTAGTCTTCAAAAAAATCGTCAGCCCCGCGCAAAACTTCAACGCGCTCAATCGAAATCCCCGCGTGCAAAATTTTTTCGACTAAAACTTTTTGGCGGCTTGCAAGCGGCGTCGTGTCACGGAAAATAATTTTCGAGTTCGGGACGGCGTCGAGAATTTTCCGGACGCAATCCAAATAATCTTCGGTGATTTTCATAAAATTATTCAGACAACCGAAAGTAAGATTTTTATTTTCGTGGCGCGGCAGATTTTTTTTGGCGCGAATCATTTTTTCATTCGGCTTGAAGGCAAAAGCCGCGTCGACCGTCAAAAATTTTTCGGCAAAATAATTTTCGACACCGCCCGCCAAAAAATTATCCGTCAAGAAAAAATCTATCGCGTCAAGCCCCGTCGTGTCGAAGTAGCCGACGCCGGAAATTTGGACGCGCGCAGGTCTGTACGCGGCAATTTGCAAAGTCGCGCCGCCTTCGGTGTGCCCGCCCAGCTCAAATAAAATATCCGCGCCTGCGTCACGAATGGCAAGCGCGGTCTCCTCAAAACTTATTTCCGACGTGTCAAAATATTTGTCGACGTTGCGGCGAATTTTTTTCGTAAAATCATCTTCGCGCCCCGACAAACTCCACGCCGTCACGAAAAATTTTTCGCGATCGTAATCCGTCAAAAGAGTTTCATAAAATCTGGCAGCTGACGAATCCAAAAAGTGCGGCGCGATATACGCAACGTGAATTTTTTTCGACGCGCGATTTTTTTTCGGCAGTGGTTCAGCGTCGCGGTAGAGTGAATTATAAATTTTCGCCGCCTCCGCCAAAATTTCCGCGTCCACCTGCGGCAGGTAGTGCAACGCGAAAATGTAATTTGAAAAATGCGCGCGCTGACTCCTCAAAAATTTATCGGACTTCGCCGCGTTGAAGTAGGCTTGAGCCGCGCCCTCCGCGTCCGCCAAATCGTGAAACGCCGCGCCGATAAGCTCGTGCACCTTCCATTCGTCCGACGGTTCAGCCTGCCGCAAAATCTTTTTCAGCCGCTCCAAAGCTTTCTGCGGTTCGCCTTGCGCCAAAAATTTTTTCGCAGTCTCCAAAATTTTCCTCCGCTAATCTCTCAACTCGTCGACTTTCGCGTGCAGATAAAACTTCGAGGAACGCGCCTTGCCTCCCTTAAATTTCACCTTCGCGAAGTTGAAGAGGACACAAAAGGCCAGCCGCTCAACCGTGTCGTCATTTTTTTCAATCGGCAGATAACGCGCGCGGGCAGTGCCGGGCAAAAGTTTCCAGCGGTCGTCAGCACCCCCCCAGCTCTCAAATTTTTTCATGACCAAGGAGCCGTAACCTTTTTCCATGCACTCGTTCGCCCTGCGCGGATGAACTTCATTGAAAGAGACGGCAAGACCGAAAACATCGCTCAAACTTCCGTCCGGCAAAATGTCGAACTGAAAATCTATACTCTGCGCAATCTCCATAATCTCTGCACAGCGCGCAAGCATTTCGTCATTAAAATCTTTGAAACCGATTTGCTCAAAACACCTTTGAAGATGCGCGGGATCTGTGCAAAGTTTATTTTCTTCGTCGGTCATGTAGCCGCCGATTCGCAGAGGAAAATCTGCGCGACCCGGAAAAATCCCGACGTACGCGGGCGGCCAACCTTCGGGCATTCGGTTAAACACGTCAAGATAACTTTGCAGCCGGTCAATTTCGTCAATCGATTCAAAAAACGGCGCAATAAACTCCGCGTTCTGTCGAAACTGTATATAAGCCCCCGCCCGTTCGGTTTCGCCCGCCGAAATGTCAAACTCCACGCCGTAACTCATTTTTTCTCTGGGTATCGTCGAACACCAACTGAACATTTTTTGTACTTCGGGATTTTTATCCGCAAGATTTTTATCCGCGAAATTTTTGTTCAGGTTGCAAACTATAAGAAGGTCGACGTGCGGTTCGCCAATCAGCGGGAACTCAAAATAAAAATCAGGTAACCCCGAATCGGGAGAAACTTTCTCGAAAACGTCACGGGCAACCTTGATGTCATCGCCGAAAAGTTTTTTGCCACGCCCGCCGCGCGAAACAATTCCCACAAGCGTATCGAAAAAATCAATCTGTGTAAAATTTTCTATCGCTTTCATTTTTCCAGCTCTGCAATTTTATTCCTGTGAACTACTCCCGCCTATAGAGGCGGGAGCTTCCTGAATCATTGAGGTTGCGCCGAAGGTTACGTCTTATTTCCTCTCATACAGGCTTTACTTCCCGTAGTCCCTACGGTAGATGAATTTCGTATAAGTTAAATTTTAATCTACAGCACACGTATCGTAGCCGCAACCCATTCTCTCACACCGCCACGGAATAGGTCCAAAGTCGCCGCCGGCAACTTTTTCAAGCTGTTTTTCGTCGAGTTCGTAGTTTTCAGATTCGGCAAGGTAAGCTTGAGCCTGCTCGTTCGTAATCTCCACGCCGTTTTCTTTGGCAAGCGCGACAAGTTCTTCTGCAGTCTCGCAAGCCATTGCC
>CAJOFR010000004.1 GCA_905234195.1 uncultured Selenomonadaceae bacterium | reverse complement strand
CGCCCAAGGACGGGCGGCCGCCCGCATTTGGTCGCGTGATGCGACCTCTGCGGGCAGTTTTCTTTTGCTTCTTTTCTTTTGCGCCAAAAGAAAAGAAGAATAAAAATTTGAAATTAAAAAAGAAGAGACTAGGGAAAAATTTTTCTTGAAACATATGCAAATACGAAATATAATAAACACGTTCTGAAATTTTTTGAAAACCGAAAGGCAGGTTATTTTATGGCACGATATTTTCAGGAAGAGATTGAGTGCGCGCCGCTGGAAAAAATCCGCGCGATTCAAAATGAAAAACTTCCTAAGCAAGTCAAGCACGTTTGGGATAACGTCCCCTATTATCGCAAGAAAATGGAAGAGAAGGGCTTGACGCCGGACGATATTAAATCCATTGACGATTTGCACAAGCTGCCGTTTTTGTCGAAGGCGGATTTAAAAGAGGCGTATCCTTATGGCTTGCTCGCTTGCCCGCTGAAAGATTGCGTCCGTATTCAATCGACTTCCGGCACGACAGGAAAACGCGTCGTCGCATTCTACACGCAAGAGGATATTGATATGTGGGAGGAATGTTGCGCGCGGGCGATTGTTGCGGCGGGCGGAAGTAACGAGGATGTTTGTCAAGTTTCTTACGGCTATGGACTTTTCACCGGCGGACCCGGACTTAACGGCGGCTCCCACAAAGTCGGTTGCTTGACAATCCCCGCCAGCTCCGGCAACACCGAACGCCAAATTATGTTCATTATGGATTTGAGCGCAACAATCCTCTGCTGCACGCCCAGCTACGCCGCCTATCTTGGCGAAACGATGAAAGAAATGGGTCTCAAGCCTGAAGATATTCCCTTGAAGGCGGGAATTTTCGGCGCGGAAGCCTGGTCAGAAGAAATGCGCCGCGATATTGAAAAAACTCTCGGCATTAAGGCTTACGATATTTACGGTTTGACGGAAATTTCCGGACCCGGCGTCTCCTTCGAGTGCTCCGAACAGCACGGCATGCACATTAACGAGGATCATTTTATCGCGGAAATTATAAATCCCGATACCGGCGAAGTTTTGCCGGAAGGTACTCAAGGCGAATTGGTCTTCACGTCTCTTGACAAAAAGGCTTTCCCGCTCCTCCGCTACCGCACCCGCGATATTTGCACGCTCACCCGCGAAAAATGTTCCTGCGGCAGAACTCACATTCGTATGGCTAAGCCGAAGGGACGCTCCGACGACATGTTGATTATTCGCGGCGTCAACGTCTTCCCCAGCCAAATTGAAACTGTCCTGCTCAACAACGGCTACGCGGCAAATTATCAGATTATCGTTGACCGCGTGAACAACACCGATACTTTCGATATTAATGTTGAGATGACGCCGGATATGTTCACGGATAACGTCGGCGAAATTCAGGCGCGCAAGAAAACTTTGGAGGACGGGCTTAGGGCGATGCTCGGAATCAAGGCGAAAGTTTCTCTCGTCGCTCCGAAGTCTATCACGCGCAGCGAAGGTAAGGCAGTTCGCGTTGTCGATAAGCGCAAAATTTAATTGGAGGTGATTCTGATGAGCGTTAATCAAGTTTCGGTTTTCCTCGAAAATAAACCAGGTACCCTTGATAAACTCACGAGCGTTTTGGTGAAGGGCGGAATAAATATCCGCGCGTTATCCCTCGCCGATACGAATGATTTTGGAATTGTCCGCATGATTGTCAACGACGTTTACGAGGCAACAAATGTCCTGAAGGAAGAAAATTTTGTCGCGAAGTTCACGCCGGTTTTGGTCTACGCTATTTCTGACGAGACGGGCGGGCTTAACAAACTTTTAAAATCTTTCACTGAAGCGGAAGTCAACATAGAATATATGTATGCTTTCGCCGGCAAGAAACACGCCTACATGATTTTCCGCGTCGCCGACACGAAAAAAGCCGAAAAACTTTTGAGCAGCAAGGGTTTAAAATCTCTGACTCAAGAAGAAATTTCCGAAGTCTAATTGCTAGTGGATAGGAATTAGTATGAAGGGGAGAGTGGCCGCACAGGGATGTGCGGCCGCCCGCATTTGGTCGCGTGATGCGACCTCTGCGGGCAGTTTTCTTTTGCGGTCAAAAGAAAAGTAGAGACCCTTATCAAGGGAAAAGAGATTAGGGAAAAGGGAAAAGTTTCAAGAGAAATAATCTTACCCCTTATCCCTTAAAACTTGTCACCTAACACTTTTTCGCCGAACAAACTTTTCAGCTTGTCCCTAGCTTTTTGCTTGACGTCCTCGTTAATCAAAGCGTGCGCCATTATCAGGGCAACCCCGACAGCGGCGGCGTCGTCCGTGAATCCGACAATCGGAGTAAAATCCGGAATAAAGTCAATCGGCGAAATAAACATACCCAGCGCGGCGAAAATCGCCGCTTTAATTTTCATTGGGCAATCCGGTCTTTGAGCGACGTAAAAAAGTTGCAACGCCTCGAAAATCAGAGTAAGCCCCGCTTTTTTTACACTGCCGGTAATTTTATTCCACAGCCCCTTTTCGGAATATTTGTCAGTGTATTTTTTTTCGACTTCGGTAAATTTTTCGCCGTCAAACTCCATTTCCACGGTAGTTTCTTTTTTTTCGGTCATGTTATCATCTCCCCGCGCCTTTTTCCGATAAAATACAACCGTGCAAAAAAATTGTCAAGCACCGCAAAATTAATTCGCCTGCTGAAAAAAACTTTCCCCCCGCGTCGCAAAATAAAAAATTAAAAATTTCAGAAAACAACTTGACGAAAAGCGGCAAAAGTTGTAAGCTTAAATCAGTTTAGGGGCAAAGGCTCCGCGAAATTTTTTTCAAGTCATGAGGAGGAATTTTTAATGGGCAATCGCAGAAAAATCGTCGTCGTCGGTACTTCAAACGTCGGCTCGGCAGTCGTCAACAAGTTGGCTGATTTTCAGCTCGCTTCCGAAATTATTTTGATTGACCTTAATCAGGACAAGGCGTGGGGCGAGGCAACCGACTCCAGCCACGCAACCGCTTGCGTCTACAGCACGAATATTAAATTCCGCGCGACAAGTGACTACAGCGTTTGTGAAGGCGCCAATATCGTTATCATTTGCGCGGGTCCGTCGATTCGTCCGGGCGAAACCCCCGACAGACTTAAACTCGCCGGCACCAACGCAAAAATTATGACGTCCGTCTTCGGCGAAATTTCTAAGTACACCAAAGAGGCTGTTATCATTCTTATCACCAACCCGCTTGACGTCGCAACTTATGTCGTCAGCAGAATCGCAGACAAAGTAGGTTATCCGCGCAATCTGATTCTCGGCACCGGCACCATGCTCGAAACTTATCGTTTCCGCCGCATCCTCGCCAACAAATACGAAGTCGACCCGAAAAATATTAACGGCTACGTTCTCGGCGAACATGGCAACGCTGCTTTCGTCGCCTGGTCAACCACCGGCTGCGCAGGTTTCCCGCTCGAAAAACTCGACGAGTATTTCCGCCATACCGAACCGCTCGACAAGAAAGCTGTCGAACAGGAACTCATTAACGTTGCTTACGACGTCATTAACAAGAAGGGCTACACTAATACCGGCGTTGCTATGGCGGCAGTTCGTTTCGTTAAATCCATTCTTTATGATGAGCACACCATTCTGCCTTGCTCCGCTATAATGGAAGGCGAATATGGAATCAAGAACGTTGCGCTCTCCATGCCTCGTATGGTTTGCGCAGATGGCATTATGCGCGTGTTTGAAATTCATCTTACCGACGAAGAACTCGAAAAGATGCATGCGGCGGCTAAATCAGTTCGCAGTGCTCTTGACGGCGCAGGAATCGAATAATTTTTTAACTGAATCGAAAATTTTTCAAGAAGAGAAGAACCGCCCAAGGATGGGCGGTCGCCCGCATTTGGTCGCGTGATGCGACCTCTGCGGGCAGTTTTCTTTTGCTTCTTTTCTTTTGCGCCAAAAGAAAAGAAGAGCTCCAAACTCTTTGGCGGGGCTAATGGACGGATTAGGAAGGAGATTTTTTGTGGACGCAGTAAAACTTTCAAGCATTCACGTCAATTATTTTTCAGTTTCCGCAAAAAGCTGCAACACAACATCTCCGATAAATTTTGGTAACATGCTCACGAACTAAAAATGAATTGGACGGGCTAGTTTTCTACGAGCTTGCGACGACGGGGGACGGCTTATCGCCTTCGGAATTTTCGCGGCTCCAACAATTTTTTAAATCCACCGCTGTGAAATTTATGCCCGACGGTTCGATTTTGAATATCGTTTCGCAAAATGGACATATCAAAAATTATTTTAGGCAACAGCCAAATTATTCCCTGTTCCTTAATCTCTAGCCACACCAAAGAGTTTGGAGGTTTTTTCTTTTTAAAAATTTTTTCTCTCTTTAAACTTTTCTTTTGATCGCAAAAGAAAAGTAGCAAAAGAAAACTGCCCGCAGAGGTCGCATCACGCGACCAAATGCGGGCGGCCGCACGTCCTTGTGCGGCCTCTTTCTTTATCTGATTAAATCAAACGCTCGTTTTGTTTGGTTAAAGCCTCCTGCCAAATGATTTTCAGCGGGACATTATTTTTTTCGGCAAGGCGGCGGCAGTCCTCATACTCCGGCGTTATCGAAATAATTTTGCTGTCGTACGCGCTGACTTTGCATTGAACTTCGCCGTAACTCGTCTCAACTTTTGCCATGCGCCGCGTCGCCTCAATCCGCTTTTCAATTTCGATAACGCGCAAACCAATCGTCGTCGTCTCCTCAAAAATAATTTTCGCGCAGTCCTCCAAATGCTCGCTGTCGACAAGAACGCTAAGCATTTGCGCGGGACGATTTTTTTTCATCAAAATATTCGTTGTCCAAACATCCAGAGCACCCGCCTTGAAAAGCCGCTCGTAAAGCCAGCCATAAATTTGCGGGTTCATGTCGTCAATGTTCGTCTCGATTTTCAGAAGACGCCGCTCAACTTGCCCGCTGCATTCGCCAAAATAAATTCGCAAAACATTTGGGATAGGCAGATCCAAAGTTCCCGCGCCGTAGCCGATTTTCTCCGACGAAAAATCTTCGGGCAAGTCCGCGCTGAAAGTCGCAAGGGCAGTGATAATCGCTGCGCCGGTCGGTGTCGTCAATTCTTTTTCCGCGCCGTAGCTGTAAGTTTTGAAACCTTGCAGAAGTTCGGCGGTGGCGGGAGCAGGCACCGGCATCAAACCGTGCGCACATTTCACGAAACCACTGCCGACGTTGACGCGCGACACAAAAATTTTTCCGACTTCCAGATAATCAACGCAAATCGCACAGCCGACAATGTCAACGATAGAATCAATCGCGCCGACTTCGTGAAAATTAACTTCGTCAGCGGGTTTTTGGTGAACTTTTCCTTCGGCGGCGGCAATGACAGAAAAAATTGCAAGTGCACGATTTTTTACTGCCGCGCTCAAATCCGACGCCTCAATAATTTTGCGGATGTCCGCCATTGTTCGGTGCTCGTGCTTGTGGGCTTGACGGGGCAGGCGGCGAATATTCGGGCGTTCGTCGTGAATGTGCTCCGGCTCAAAATTTTTCAAAAGCCGAACGTCAACATAAGCCGCGCCGATACCTTTTTTGCTGACGTTGGAAATTTCCAGCTGATATTCCTGCGACAAATTTAATTTCTCAAGTTCCGCCCGCAAATAATTTTCCGGCACGCCCAGTTGCAAGCACGCGCCCAAAAACATATTTCCGCTTATCCCCGACGGGCAATCCAAGTACAAAGCTTTCATCAGAATTTCCCCTTAAAATAAAAAGTGACGAGCAAAAATTTTCGCTCGCCACTAATATTAACCGAAAAAATTTTTTCAATCAAGCGTTAAACAAATCCGTCGAAAGGTAGCGGTCGCCGGTATCGGGCAGGAGTGCGACGATATTTTTTCCGGCAAAATCTGCGCGCCCTGCAATTTTTACAGCCGCCGCCAACGCCGCGCCGGAAGAGATCCCGATTAAAATTCCTTCCGCGCGAGAAAATTCCCTGCCGAATTTAAAAGCGTCCTCGTTTGAAATCGGGATAACCTCATCGTAAATTTTCGTGTCGAGTGTTTCGGGAACAAAGCCCGCGCCAATTCCCTGAATCTTATGCGCGCCGGCGTGACCTTTGGATAAAACGGGAGAAGTTTCCGGCTCGACGGCGAAGATTTTTATTTCGGGGTTCTTCGACTTCAAAAATTTTCCGACGCCGCTCAAAGTTCCTCCGGTGCCCACGCCCGCAACAAACGCGTCAACTTTTCCGTCGGTATCTTCCCAAATTTCGGGACCGGTCGTCGCCGCATGAATCGCGGGATTTTCCGGGTTGGTGAACTGCGACGGGATAAACGCATTCGGAATTTCTTTCGCCAGTTCGTCAGCTTTGGCAATCGCGCCTTTCATACCCTGCGCGCCGTCCGTCAAAACAATTTCCGCGCCGTAAGCCTTAAGCAAATTTCTGCGTTCGATGCTCATCGTTTCGGGCATCGTCAAAATTGCGCGGTAACCTCTAGCCGCCGCCACGCTCGCCAATCCAATTCCGGTGTTGCCGCTCGTCGGCTCGATAATCACGGAATTTTTTTTCAGCAAGCCGTCGCGCTCCGCCTTGTCAATCATCGCCTTAGCGATTCTGTCCTTGACACTGCCGGCGGGGTTAAAATATTCCAGCTTGACCAAAATTTTCGCGCCGAGTTTAAAAGCCGCCGAAAAATTTTTCGCCTCAAGCAACGGCGTATTCCCAATCAATTCAGTTACGCTCTTAAAAATTTTTCCCATTAAAACTATCTCCCCTCAAAAAATTTTTCTTCGCTGTGATTTTAACGAAAAAGAGAGGGACGTGCGGCCGCCCGCATTTGGTCGCGTGATGCGACCTCTGCGGGCAGTTTTCTTTTGCTTCTTTTCTTTTGCGCCAAAAGAAAAGAAGATGTTCATTTAAAAGAGGAAAAAACTTTTTAGAAGAAAGAATTTCCTAAACCCTAATCTCTAAAAACTAATCCCTTGCCCCTCTTAATTCAAATCACAATAAAAAATCTCAAGCGTTAAAAGCGTCGTCAAGGTCGGCGATAATGTCGTCAATGTGTTCCGTTCCGATTGAAAGGCGAATCGTCGAAGGAGTTATCCCGGAAGCGAGAAGTTCCTGTTCGTTCATTTGGGAATGAGTCGTCGACGCGGGGTGAATCACGAGAGATTTCACGTCGGCAACATTTGCGAGCAGGGAGAAAATTTTCAGATTGTCGATAAATTTTTTCGCCGCCGCCGCGCCGCCTTTAATCTCGAACGTAAAAATTGAAATGCCGCCGTTCGGAAAATATTTTTTGTAAAGTTCGTGGTCGGGGTGATTTTTTTGCGCGGGGTGATTAACTTTTTCGACGTGCGGATTTTTCGCGAGATACTCGACGACTTTCAGCGCGTTCTCCACGTGGCGTTCAACCCTAAGCGACAAAGTTTCAGTGCCCTGCAAAAGCAAAAACGCATTGAACGGAGAAATTGCCGCGCCCATATCGCGCAGAATAATCGCCCGAATGTAAGTCGTGAACGCCGCCGCGCCGAGTGCCTTATAAAAACTGACGCCGTGATAACTTTCGTTCGGTTCGACCAGCCAGGAAAACTTCCCGGATTTTTCCCAATCGAACTTGCCGGACTCAACGACGACGCCACCGAGAGTGGTGCCGTGCCCGCCGATAAATTTTGTCGCGGAATGGACGACAATATCTGCGCCGTACTCGAAGGGGCGAATTTGATAGGGCGTCGCGAAAGTATTATCAATGACCAGCGGAATTTTGTGCTTGTGCGCAATATCGGCAACGGCTTGAATGTCAATCAAAGTCGCGTTGGGATTTCCGACGGACTCTATAAAAATCAGCTGTGTATTTTCTTGAATCGCCTTCTCAAAAACTTCGACGCCCTTAGTAGGATCAACGAACGTCGTCTCAATTCCGTAATCGGGCAGCGTGTGTTCAAAAAGGTTGTAAGTTCCGCCGTAAATCGTCGTTGCCGCAACGATATGTTGACCTTTGTGAGCGAGAGCTTGCACGGTGCACGTGACAGCCGCCGCGCCGCTTGCCAGTGCCAGAGCAGACGCGCCACCTTCAAGGGCAGCAATTCTTTTCTCAAAAACTTCCTGCGTAGGATTAGTCAACCGCCCGTAAATATTTCCGGCGTCTTTGAGCGCGAAACGATCCGCCGCGTGGTCGAAGTTGTGAAAAACGTACGACGTTGTCTGATAAATCGGAACGGAGCGCGCGTCAGTGACTGGGTCGGGATTTTCCTGCCCCACGTGAAGTTGAAGCGTCTCGAATTTGTATTTGCGTTCATTACTCATTTTAAAATCTTCCTTTCCAAAAAACTAATCTCTAATCCCTAATTAAATGCCTTCGCCGTCGAGCCCGGTGAATCTCTGCTGAATAGTCCGCTCAATTTGAACGACGCGCCCTTTTTGAATTTTTATGACGAGCCGCCCGTAATCGAGTTTTGAAAATTCCTGCCGGATCTGTTTGACGAGCGCGGAAAAAATTTCTTTACCAAGCGGCGGAATTTCTTCAGACCAATCCGCAAGTCGCCGCCGTTGATTAATTTCGACCTGCATTAAAAATCCGTCTTGCGCGACGAAAATAATTTCACCGCCGGAAATTTTTCGCAACTCTGTCAGCGCGAAAGCTAAAGCCTCGTCGGGGATTGAATGCCGAGTGATTTTTTTTATTGACATCACCTCATTTATTCCTAAAACAAAAAATACCTGCCGAAATCAACCGCAGTCAATTCCACAGGCTTCCGTCGTCGAATCACCTTGAAAATTTCTAAAAAAATTTTCCAGCGAAGTATAACAAAAAATTTTACAAAGTGCAAGAGCGAAAATTTTAAAAAATTATTTGTAGCGGTAGGAATTTTTTTTTTCGCATTGAATAACTAAAAAAGCAGTCTTTTCACGCGGATAATTTTTGGCGTCGAAAATGATTCGGCACTTGTATATTTTAATTTTTTACCTCAAAGGAAGAGGGGGTCACGGGTTTTGGAAAAATCTACGGTTATAGGTTTGGCTATGGGTATCGTTTCCGTTTTCGTCGGAATGATTTTGAAGGGCGCGCCGTTGAGTGCGCTGAACAATCCGGCGGCGTTTTTGATTATTATCGGCGGAACGGTATCTTGTATTTTTATCGGGTTCCCAATGGAGACAGTCGCGAAGGCTCCCACGCTCTTCAAACTTTTGATGAAAGGGAACGCCGAAGGAGGCAAGGGCGATCTCGTCAAGCAATTTATTGAGCTGTCGCAGTTGGCACGCCGCGAAGGTATTCTTGCCCTTGAAGGGAAGGTCGGCGAAATTGAAGATCCTTTTTTCAAGAACGGCTTGAGCATGGTTATCGACGGCATGGATCCTACTTTCGTCAGCGATGTCCTTGACGCGGAACTTGCGGTTATGGAGGAAAGACACGCCGAAGCCCGCTCGATTTTCACGCAGGCGGGCACCTACGCGCCGACGCTGGGCGTGCTGGGCGCGGTCGTTGGTCTTATCGCGGCTCTCGGTAACTTGAATGATATTGACAAGCTCGGTCACTCTATCGCGGCGGCGTTCGTCGCTACGATTCTCGGTATCTTCACCGGCTACGTTCTTTGGTTGCCCTTCGCGAATAAACTCAAGGTTAAATCTGCCGCTGAAATTGCTCACAAGCGCATGATTATTGAGGGCATCCTTTCACTTCAAGCCGGCGATTCTCCTACGGCTATTGAGGCAAAATTGATGGTCTTTATTCCGCAGAGTGAACGCGACGCTATCAAAGGCAGCGAGGAATAGGGGCTAGAGATAAACCCTATCCCCTAATCCCTAAACAAGAGGTGAGATTATGGCAAAAAAACGCGCAAAAAAACACGAGGAAGAGGCTAGCGAAGCTTGGTTGCTCCCGTACTCAGATTTGATGACTTTGCTCTTGGCACTTTTTATCTGCCTGTTCGCAATTTCCCAAACTGACCAAACAAAACTTCAGCAAATGGCGCAGGCTTTTACCGCCGCTTTCAATATGGGCGGTCCTTCGTTTTTCGATAAGGCAGGTCCCAGCATGAGCATGCAACGGCAAGTTATCTCCAGCGAAGACGAGGGCAATGCCGCTTACATTCAAGAAAACCAAACGTTGCAGGATTTAAAGGAACAGCTTGACTCCTACATAGAACAAAATTCCCTTGAAGAAGAATTGTCGACGCAGCTCGAAGAAGAGGGCTTGATGATTCGCATAAAAGAAAGGGCGTTGTTCCCTTCGGGCTCCGCAGAATTGGTTCCCGAATCTCAAAGAATCGGTCCCGTTGTCGCCGGACTTTTGGCGGCTGTTCCGGAAAGAGTTTTGATTTCCGGACACACCGACACCGACCCGATTAGCACGCCGCAATTTCCGTCGAATTGGGAGCTCAGTTCGACGCGCGCAATGACTTTTATGAAATATCTCCTGTCGATTAATAACGATTTGAATCCGGCAAGATTTTCTGCTATAGGCTACGGCGAATACCGCCCCATCGCTCCGAACGACACGGCGGAAAATAAACAGCAGAATCGCCGCGTGGAAATTTTAATTGCGCGGACACTTTCCTTTAATCCGAATGAAGGCGTTCATACGAAAAGTGACGTCGACCTTGTCGCAAAATAATCACTTCTGAATCTGGAGGAAATGGAAATGTTACAGGAAAAGTTTTTCGCGGGAACGTTGGCATTTGTTCTGACGTTCAGTTTTATTTTTTCGGCGGCGTCCGCCCAAACGACGTACAACATGAAAAATATTCGCGGCTACGTTGTCGGCGTCGATAATCCCGTTGAACTTTCGGACGGCAAAAAAGTAACGGCGATAAATTTTAACAACTCCTTCACCACGCCGCCTTTTGAACCCGTCGTCGAAGAAATTACAAAGGTGATGCAAATTTACGGCAACATGGGTCTCGGCAAGTCTCAACTCTCGGCAAATTCCGCCGCTGTTTATTATCGGAATAAAATTCTTTCCTTCGTGGGAGCTGCTCCCGAAAAGTACACTTGCTTTTACGTAAACAACACGACCGACGGCTTGAATAAACTTGCCTCCGCGCTGATTGACAGCAAAGACGATATCGTTTTGGCTTCGCGAATGGAGCACAACGCGAATGATTTGACGTGGCGAGGTCGTTGCAAGGTTGTTTACGCTGACGTTGATAATCTCGGCAGACTCGACTTGAAAGATGTGGAGCGTTTGCTGAAGGAAAATAGCGTGAAGTACGTCACGATAACTGCGGTGTCGAATGTCACCGGCTACGTAAACGACGTCCACGCTGTCGCCAAACTCGCTCACAAGCACGGCGCAAAAGTTATCGTCGACGGCGCGCAGATTGTCGCGCACAGAAAATTTTCCATGACGGGCAAAACTTCTGCAGAGGACGTCGACTTTTTCGTTTTCTCGGCGCACAAAATGTATTCGCCCTTCGGCGGCGGCGCGGTGATTGGTCGCACGGATTTGCTTAACGAGCGCATGCCGAAATTTTACGGCGCGGGAACTACAAAGGTTGTCACCGGCTCTAAGGAAATTTTGCTCGACGCACCCCATCGCTACGAGGCGGGCTCGATAAATTTTGCGTCGGTCGTTGGGCTGGGGAAAGCCATTGACGTTTTGCAAGAGGTCGGCTTTGAAAATATTCAGCGGCACGAACAAACTTTGACGCGAAAACTTATTAACGGGCTGAAAAAAATTGACGGCGTGGAAATTTACGGCGACGCGAAAAATATCAGCGACAGAGTTGGTATCGTAACCTTCAGCGTGAAAAATGTCAGTAACGAAAAAATTTCTAAACAACTTGCGGAGCGCGGGATTTCTGTTGGCGCAGGGAATTTTTCCGCGCACTCTTACGTTTTTAAATTGCTCGGCGTGTCGGATTCCGAAATTGAGAAAAAAATTTCCACAAATGATTTCGATGTCCCCGGCATGATTCGCGTGAGTTTTGGAGTTTACAACACAGAAACTGAAATAGATACCTTCCTTGAGGCGTTGAAGAAAATTTTATGATTATCGGGATTGGAAATGATATTGTCGAAGTAAAGAGAGTCAGCCGCGCCGTTGAGAGCGAACATTTTAAGGAAAAAGTTTTCACAGAATTTGAACGAAGTTATTGCGAAAGTCGCGGGCGTCAGTCCGCTGCCTCCTACGCCGCAAGATTTGCCGCTAAGGAGGCTTTTTTCAAGGCAATGGGTACGGGAATTACAACGAGTTTGCTTGACGTCGAAGTTAGAAATAATTCTGCCGGGCAGCCGAAAATTTTTCTTCATGGTAAGGCGAAAGTTTTGGCGGGGGAAATTCACGCCGATAAAATTTTTTTAAGTCTAAGTCATTGTCGCGAATACGCGACCGCCGTTGTTGTTATCGAAGAGTAAAGGAGAATTTTTATGTCACTGAAAAAAATGTTTACTGTCACGGTGATTTTCTGTGCGACGATTTTTATTTTTGGCGCGAAAAGTTTTGCCGCCGAACTCGAAATGGTTTCTTATTCCGCGCAAGTCAGATTGCAGTGGCTCGCTAACGTAGGTCACCCCGAAGCACAAAAAATTTCAAAGGCTCTCGGCAAGATAGATATTTTCGGCAAACAAAATTTGAAAGACTACGACAGAATTGAAAAAGTCAACGGGATTTATCAGGAGATTAATACGGCGGGGCTGATTGATTTCGTCAGAAAAAATGATTATCGAAACATAATGGACATTGGTTGCGGCTACAGTCCCCGCGGTGTGATTTTGGCTCGCGATGGCAGAAAATATATCGGCGCGGAACTTAACGCCATTGCTATCAGCGCAATGCAAATCATGCCCGGAATTGTCGGCAAAGAGTTCGCGAAAAATATTTCTTATGAAGATGTTCCCGTCGAAGACAGGGAGGCGATGCTCGGCACTGCTCACCAATTTGACGGCGAAATTTGTATCGTCGAACACGGTTTGATTCAGTACCTGACGATGGAAAAAACCGACACAATGTTCACGCTGGTTAAAGAAATTTTGAAGAAACACGGCGGCTGTTATATCACTTTGGATTTCGCGAAGGGAAATTATTTTAAGGAAATTGCCGGCGCGATTTATGGATACGACCAGGCGCAATTGATTTACGAGGAGACCGGAGAATTATACGAAGAACTTTTCGGCGACGCTTTTTACAACAGTAAATTTCCTTCGCAGGCAGACGCGGTAACATTTTTGAACAATCACGGCTTGAAAGTCGAAATGGTTCCGATTTTGACTGACTTCTCGCAACTTTACTGCACGAAAAATTTAAACGCCGCGCAGATTGAAAAATTAAAAGACATTGCCGCGAAAAAATATTTGTGGGTAATTACTTCCGCTGACTGAAAAATTTTTTTTGGAGGTACTGAAATGAAGATTGCACCGGCGAAACAAATGCACGAAATTGATTCTGCCGCCGTTGCCGATTACGGCTTGCCCGAACTGTCTTTAATGGAAAGCGCGGGGCACAGGGTCGCGCAGGCGGCTCTGAAAATTTTGGGCAACGTGGATCAAAAAAATATCTGCGCCCTTGCGGGCAGCGGCAACAACGGCGGCGACGCTTTGACGGCGGCAAGATTTTTGGCGAACTGGGGCGCGAAGGTAAAAGTTTTTCTGATTGGCAACAAAAGTCATCGCACGGATTCTTTCAGCGTGCAGATGAAAATTTTGCGCGCTATGGGAATTGAAGTTCAGCAACTCGAAAGCGACAGGTCTTGGGAGCGTCTGCAAGTCAATCTGAAATTTTGCGACGCGATTGTTGACGGGATTTTGGGCACGGGATTTTTCGGGGAGATTCGTCCTTCCGCGCTCCGCCTTATCCGAATTGCGAACGCGGCGGAAAAACCGATTATCGCGATTGATATTCCTTCCGGCGTCGAAGCCGATACCGGAATTGTCACCGACGCGGCGATTAAAGCGACGTGCACCGTTGCGCTCGGCTTGCCGAAAATCGGGCATTACATTTGTCCCGGCGCAAATTATGTCGGCGAGCTTTTGATTGACGATATTGGAATACCTGGCAAGCTTTTGTCTGAAAATATTCACCAGACTTTGTTGGACGACAAACTTGCCGTGACTTTTTTGCCGGCGCGCGCGCGTGAAGTGCACAAAGGTTCTTGCGGAAAAATTTTTGTGGTGGCGGGTTCGCGGGGAATGACCGGCGCGGCTGTTTTGGCGTCCACTGCCGCCCTGAAAATCGGCGCGGGGCTCGTAACTTTGGCGGTGCCCGAAAGTTTGAACGACCTCTACGAAGTCAAGCTGACCGAAGTCATGACGGTTACCCTTCCCGAAATTAAAACGGGGATTATCGCCGGCGACGAGGCGGCGGAAATTATTTTTAACCTCTCCGAAAAATTCGACGCGCTGTTAATCGGTCCGGGCTTGGGGCGCGAGCCGGAAACGATTGACCTTGTGAAAAAGATTGTCGCCAATATTGATAAGCCGTTGATTTTGGATGCGGACGCGATTTTTGCATACAACGGCACGGCGGAAGAGCTGAAGGCTTGCAAACAAATTCCGATTATCACTCCGCATCTTGGGGAGCTTGCCGCGCTTTTGGGCACGACGGTGGAGGAGCTGAAAAAATCCCTCGTCGAAAATGTTCGCAAGGCGGCGCAAGAATTTCGTATCATAATTGTTGCGAAGAGTGAGAGCACGATTATTGCTTACCCGAACGGCGAAATTTTTATCTCGACGCTGGGGAACAGCGGCATGGCGACGGCGGGCAGCGGGGACGTTTTGGCGGGGAGTATTGCCGGCTTGATGAAGTTGACGCCTTTCGCGCCGCTTGCCGGAGTTTATTTGCATGGCACCGCCGGAAATTTTGCCGCGTCTGAAAAGGGTGAAGGGTTAATCGCGTCGGACATTTTGGAAAATTTGCCTGCCGCCGTTAAAAATCTGCGCGCCCTCCAAACTAGGGACTAGGGGAAAAGTTTTAAGAGAAAATAAAATCTTAACCTTTACCACTTATCACTTTAAAAGGAGATGTTTTTTTTTGAAGATGAAAAAAATTTTGGCATTGATTGCCGCAGGAATTTTCACGCTCGGAAGTTTTAACGCACAGGCGGCGACTCGCGAAGAAATTGCGGCAGTTCAAGTCAGCAAGAGCGGAAATTTCAAATATTGGAACAAGGACGCCGCGTCATTGACCGCGCTGAAAAATTACGTCAAGGACGTGACGAACAAGAAGAGCAAAAATTTTATTCCGGTTGAAGATAGAATCGCTGTGTTCGATTGGGACGGCACGCTTGCCGGTGAAACTTCGCCTTGCTATTTTGAATGGATGCTGTATTTAGAGCGGGCACTTTACGACGAAACTTATACGCCGTCGAAAGAAGACAGGGAGTTTGCGCAGAAAGTTGAGGCGGCGATTCGTGAGGACTTCAAAAATTATTCGCCGACGCTGTCATTTTTGGGGAGCGATTTCGGAACCAACGAGGCAATTTCGCAGGAGTCGGTTTTTTCCGGAATGACCTTCAAAGAATATGAAGCTTACGTTAAAAAATTTATGGAGACGCCCGCCGAAGGGTTGACGAACCTCAAACGCGGTGAGATTTTTTATTTGCCAATGGTCGAAGTTGTAAAATATCTGCAGGCGAATGATTTTGATGTTTTCGTGGTTACCGGCACTGACCGGCAAATTTCGCGGATTTTGACGACCGATTTACTTAAAATTCCTTCCGATAAATTTATTGGCACGGACGCAAGATTTCTCAGCTCCAACCAGAACGGCGCGGACGGTCTCAAGTACACTTACAAGAAAGGCGATTATCTGATTCGCGGGAAATTTGTGCACAAAGATTTGCAAATGAACAAAGTTGATTTGATAGCGCGCGAAATTGGCAAGCAACCGGTTTTGGCTTTCGGTAACAGCGGCTCGGATTCGAGCATGATGAATTACACCATTAACGACAACAAATACAAAAGTTTGGCGTTCATGGTTTTGTGTGACGACGTTGAACGCGAACTCGGCAACCTTCCTAAGGCGGCGAAGTGCGAAAAGCTCGCGCGGGATAACGGTTGGCTTTCAATTTCGATGCGCGGTGATTTCAAAACGATTTACGGGGATAATGTCAGGAGGAACGTACAATGAAAAAAATTTTAACGGGGATTTTAGCGGGATTTATGGCATTTAATGCGCTCGGTGAAGTTCAAGTGCAGGCGGCGACTCGCGCAGAAATTGCCGCGATAAAAGTTGTCGACGCGCAGGATTTTAAATATTGGCGCGAAGATTCTCCGACGAAACAAAAAATTATTGCCTTCGTCGAGGAGGCGAAGGATCCCAACAGCCCGAATTATATTCCGCCGGAAAATCGTATCGCGAATTTCGATATGGACGGGACTTTCTATTGCGAAACTGCGCCGTTTTATTTTCAAGAGATGATGTTTTTGCACCGCGTACTTGAGGACGAAAATTATACCGCTCCGAAAAAATATCTTAACCTCGCGAAAAAAATTCAGCCGAAAGTTTTGAAGAAAGAAAAGTTGACGCCCGCCGAAAATAAATTGTATCTCGAAGGGCTCACGGCGGTTTATGCGGGGATGACGCCGGATGAATATCGCGCCTACGTCAGAAAATTTATGGACACAAACGAAATCGGCTTGACGAATTTAAAACGCGGCGAGGCTTTTTATCTGCCTATGGTCGAAATTATTTCCTACCTGACGAACAACGACTTTAAAGTCTACATAAATACGGCTTGCGGTATCGACACAACCCGCGAACTTGTCGGCGACATACTTCCGATTCAATCTGACAGAATCATCGCGTCGGATTTTGTTTACACGTCGACGAAAATGGGCAAAGATTCTCCAACCGATCATGTTTTTGACCGCTACAAGGAAAAGATTATTATTTCGGGGAAACTCGTCAACGAAAACGCGAAGACCGTAAAAATTTTTTCGATTTTTAATAGAATCGGCAAGAAACCGGTTTTAGCGTTCGGCAACTCAATGGGCGATAGCGGCATGTTGGAATTTACTTTGCAAAATAATCCGTACAACTGCGCGGCGTTTTATGTTTTGTGCGACGACACCGAACGCGAACTCGGCAACACCGCCCGCGCGGAAAAAGATAAGGCGTTCGCGACGAAACGCGGCTGGAATACAATTTCAATGCGCGACGAATTTAAAACTATCTACGGCGATAATGTCAAGAGAGGATAAAATTTCATGAAGACGAAAAAATTTTTGGCAAGCATACTTGCGGGGATAACTGCTTTCGGAATTTATTTTGCGGACGCGGAAGTCAGTGCGGCAAGCCGTGAAGAAATTGCCACGATACAAATTCAAAAGGGCGGCAGTAATTTTAAGTATTGGGAGAAAAATTCTGCGCCGTTGTCCACGCTGAAAAGTTATGTCAAGGACGTGACGGACAAGCGTAGCAAAAATTTTATTCCCGTCGAAGACAGGATAGCGGTTTTCGACATGGACGGGACTTTTTATTGCGAAACCGCGCCGACTTATTCTGTCTACATGTTTGTTCTTTACACGATTTTAGAAGATCCGCCCGAGAAAGTCAGCGACGAACTTCGCGAGGAGGCAAAAGTTTGGCGGGAAAGTCTTTTGTCGAAAGGTATTACGCCGGAGGTTGCTGCCGGTATTGGTCGCTGTAGCTGGACAATTTTTGAAGACATGACGGACGAAGAATATTATTCGCGTGTCAAAAAATTCATGACGACGCAAAACGTCGTGGGTCTCAGCAATTTAAAATACGGCGAAGGTTTTTATTTGCCTATGGTCGAAATTATTTCCTACCTCGACGCGAATGATTTTACGATTTACATTATCACCGGCACTGAACGAAATATGACGCGGATACTGACTGAAGACGTATTGCCCGTGAAGAAAAATCACATAATCGGTTACGATATTCCCTACAAGTGGGATAACAGCGGCGGCGAAAAATATTTCGCGGAAGGCGACAGGATTTTGATGGGCATCAGTCAGGAGGAGGGTAGCCACAGTAACCACACGCACATTAAAAAAATTTTTTCCATTAAGCGCGAAATTGGCAAGCAACCTGTTTTGGCGTTCGGAAATTCCAAAGGAGACTACGATATGTTGAACTACACGACAATCGGAAATAAATACAAGAGCGCGGCGTTTATTGTTTTGTGCGACGACATCGAACGCGAACTCGGCAACCTTCCTAAGGCGGAAAATGAGAAGGCGTTGGCGAAAAAGCACGGCTGGAACACAATTTCTATGCACGACGATTTTAAAACTATCTACGGCGATAATGTAAAAAAAATTTGACGCTTGACAGTTGGCGATAAAATTATAAAATATTTCGCGTATGATAATTTCTTTGTTTGAATTTGGGAGATGATTTTCAAGATGGCTGAAATTAAATTTGTCGAGACGAAAAACCTCAAGCCGAAACCCGACGTTTCAAAAATCGGATTCGGTACGCATTTCACTGATTACATGTTCGTCATGGACTACAATCCGCAGGAAGGCTGGCACGACGCGCGCATTGTTCCCTACGAAAATGTTTCCGTCAGCCCGGCGAATACAACTTTGCATTACGGGCAGGCGATTTTCGACGGGCTCAAGGCGTACAAGCACGGAGACAAGCCCGTTATTTTCCGCGCGAGTACCCACATGCGCCGGCTGAATGTTTCCGCAAAAATCATGGACATCCCCGAAGTTCCTTTCGACGTTGCACTTGCCGGCTTGAAGAGACTCGTTTACATTGAGCGCGATTGGATTCCGACGGGCAAGGGGCAGAGTTTGTACATTCGCCCGTTCATTTTCGCGAACGATAATTATCTTGGCGTGAACGTCAGCAAAAATTATAAGTTCATGATAATTTTGTCGCCGGTTGCCGCTTATTACGCGCACGGTTTTGCGCCGGTAAAGATTATGGTTGAAGATAAATATGTTCGCGCAGTTCGTGGCGGGCTCGGTGCCGCGAAGACTCCCGCGAATTATGCGGCAAGTCTTCACGCGGGTCTTGTTGCGCACGAAAAAGGTTATGATCAAGTTCTTTGGCTGGACGGCGTCGAAAGAAAATATATCGAAGAGGTCGGCTCGATGAATATTCTCTTCAAAATTAACGGGGAAGTTGTCACGCCTTCGCCTAAGCTCCAAACTTCTATCCTTGACGGGATAACTCACCGCACTGTTATGGAAATTTCTAAAGATTGGGGCATTCCCGCCGTTGAGCGCAAAATTTCTATCGACGAAGTTATTCAGGCTTACGAAGACGGCACGCTTGAAGAGGTTTTCGGTTCAGGGACGGCGGCAGTTATTTCGCCTGTCGGTGTTCTCGAATACAAGGGCAAGGAGTATGTCATTAACGTCGGCAAGATTGGTGAATTTACTCAAAAAATGTATGATTATATCGAAGGCATTCACATGGGCGAAGTCGAAGACAAGTTCGGCTACATTGAACCTGCCGTTTTTTAGTGGATAGTGGTTAGGGTAGAAAAGTTTTTTTCTTCTAAAATTTTTTCTCTCTTTAAATCTGACATCTTTTCTTTTGGTGCAAAAGAAAAGAAGCAAAAGAAAACTGCCCGCAGAGGTCGCATCACGCGACCAAATGCGGGCAGCCGCCCATCCTTGGGCGGCTCCTCCCTTCTTTTACACTAACCACTAATCTCTAATCCCTAGAAAGAGGTGTGTGCTTGAAGTCAACTGTTTCAAAAATTTTAATCGCCTGTACGCTGTTTTGCCTTGCAGATTTTTCGACAGCCGACGCAAAATTTAAATTCACCCCGCCGAATCCTTCAACCGAATTTGAAAAAATGGATTACCCGCAAGTCTATCCGACGTACTCTTGGGAACCGGTTGCCAAAACAGAATTTTATCAAGTGCAGGTCGTCCGTGTGGAAGGACTGCAAGAAAAAATCGTAAGTGACTTGACGAACAGCGAGGCTCTCAACCGCGTGACTGATTGGCAGGCCCTGACGCAGGAGGGGAATTATTTTTGGCGCGTCCGTGTCGTCGACAAAAAGAAACGTCCGCTTAGTGATTGGTCGAAGAAAAAATTTTTCTCCGTGACGACGCCCGTGACTTTTGCCGCGCTGGGCGACAGTATCACGCACGGCGGCGCGAATTTTATTCCGGCGGGGCAGCTTGCTTGTCAGTGGGAAACTTTTTGCGACGTGCCCATTAAAAATATCGGGCGCAGCGGCGACACAACTCAAATGATGGTCGAGCGTTTTGAAAATGACGTGCTGCCTTTCAAGCCGAAGGTGCTTTTCATTATGGGCGGCGTCAATGATATTCGCGGGGGGATTAATTCAGGCGCGGTCATAAAAAATCTGGAGACCCTGCGCGAAAAATGTTTGGCTCATGAAATTATTCCGGTCTTCGGAACTTTGACGCCAATGAACGAAAAAATTATGCGCGGGCTCGGAATTTTTATCACTGACGGAGATTGGCGCGGCGAACGTCAAAAAATTAACGCATGGGTTTTGGAAAATGGCGGCGTTGACGTGACACAGGGGCTTTGCGATTCTGAAGGCGAACTGCGCGCAGATTTCACGCCGGACGGACTGCACCCCGACCTGCGCGGAAAAAAATTGATGGGCGAAGCGATTGGAAAGTTTCTGCGGGAAAAATTCCCCGCGCTGACCGACGGGAGGTAAAATTTTTTGTACGAGCTGATTGTTAAATCTGAATTTGAGGCGGCGCACCGCATCGAAAATTATCCGGGCAAGTGTGTTCGTCTGCACGGACATAATTGGATTGTTGAGGCGATTGTTCGCGGCGCGGAACTGAACGAGCTGGGAATTTTGATTGACTTCAAAATTTTAAAGTCCGAGCTGAATAAAATTCTCGACGAGCTGGATCACCAATATTTGAACGAATTGGAGATGTTCGCGGAAAAAAATCCTACCGCCGAAAATTTGGCAAAAGAAATTTTTGACAGGCTTTCGACGTCAGAAATTTTCAGCGGCTCCGCAAAATTATTCGCCGTGAAAATTTACGAATCACCAAAGTCCTGCGTAATTTATTTTCCGGATTGAAAAATTTTTTTGATATTTGAAACGGTTATGTTATAATATCGAGGGGTTCGGTTAAAAAATTTTTCGCCAAAAAAATTTGTACAAGAAAGGAGTTTGTAAAATGAGGTTAAAAAAAATTGCCGGAATTGTGGCTTCTTGTTTTCTGGCGGGCGCACTTTTGACGGGCTGCGGTGGAGGCGGCGGCGATACTGCCAAGCCGCAAAAGGAACAGACTATTAAAATCGGTATGATTAAATATCTGAACGCCAGCGAACAAAAAGTCGACGAGATTTTGAAAAAGGTTGAGGAAAAATCCGGCGTGAAGTTGAACACCCACGAAACAATCTTTTATGATAATCTTAACATGATGCAAATGGGATTGGATTCGGGCAGCGTTCAAGAAATCAGCACTTATAAATGCGTAGGGAATTATTTTGTTGCTCACGACCCCAAATACCGCATGCTTAAGGACCACTCGCTTAAAATGCAGGATTTTTTCTGCTTTGCCGTTCGTAGGAACGACACCGAGCTTTTGAATTCTCTCAACAAGGCTCTTGGCGAAATGAAACAGGACGGCACGCTCGAAAAACTCACGGGAGAATATATCACCGATATTAAAGACGTGGAAAATCCGCCGGCTGTTGAAATTCAGCACTTCGACGGCGCGGAAACAATCAAGGTTGCTGTCACAGGTGACTTGCCGCCGCTCGATTTCATTTCGGCGAAAGACGGAGCTCCTTCCGGATTTAATACGGCGATTCTTTCAGAAATTTCAAAGAGACTCCAGAAAAATATCGAAATGATTCCGATTGACAGTGCCGCGCGCGCCGCCGCCTTGACTTCGCATCAAGTCGACGTTATCTTTTGGGCGATTCTCCCCATCGGCGACGACAGACCCTCAGATATTGACTCGCCCGAAGGAGTTAATTTGTCCGAGCCGTATTTCAGCGACGAAGTTGTTCACCTTGATAAGGGAAAATAATTTTTGAAAGGAGTTTTTGCTTTTGATAAGACTGAAAAAAATCGCGAGCCTGTTTCTAATCTGCATCTTGGCGGGAATATTTTTCACCGGTTGCGGCGAGGAAAAAAGTGACCACCCCACAAAAATCGGCATGATTCAATATCTCAACGCCAGCGAACAAAAAATGAGTGAGATTTTGCAGAAGGCCGAAGAAAAAGCTAAAATTAAAGTCACAAACTACCAAACGATTTTCTTCAAGAATTTGAACTCCATGCAGTTGGCTTTGCTTTCCGGCGATATTGACCAAATGAGTACTTATCGTTGCGTCGCAGATTATCTCGTTGCAAGAGATGCGCAGATAAAAATTTTGGATAGAAGTTCCGTTCATTTGAAGGACTCTTTTTGTTTCGCCGTTCGCAGTGAAAAAGTTGAGCTGAAGGATTCTCTCAACAAGGCTCTTGGCGAAATGAAACAGGACGGCACGCTTGAAAAACTCACGAAGGAATATATTACCGAACCGGACAAGAGTAAAGATCCGCCCGCCTTTGAAATTCAACACTTCGACGGCGCGGAAACAATCAAGGTTGCTGTCACAGGTGACTTGCCGCCGCTGGATCTCGTGCTTGCTGACGGAACCCCCGCCGGATTTAATACGGCGTTGCTTGCCGAAGTCGGAAAGAGACTTCAGAAAAATGTCGAGACCGTTCAAATTGAAAGTGATTCACGCGCGGCGGCTTTGAAGGCGGATTTGGTTGACGTTTCCTTCTGGGCGGTGCTCCCCGAAGACGAAGAAAGACCCGCTGACTTCGACGCACCCGCAGGAACTATTTTGTCCGAACCTTATTTTTCGGACGAGATTATTCACCTTGAAAGAACAGAATAAATTTTTGTTGAAGGAGAAGTGATTTTCGTGTTTAGTAAGAAAAATTTATTGGCAGTGCTTTTGTGCATTGTCATGACGGCGTTGCTTGCCGGTTGCGGCGGCGGCGAACAAAAAACACCGGCTCCCGCCGATAACGAAAAGAAAGTCGGCGCGATTAAACACCTTAACGAAAGCGAAGAAGACTTCGGCAAGTCTTTGGGCGACAACCACAAAGCTACTTTCTATGACAGCATGAACGCAATGCAAATGGCTCTCGACGCAGGGCAGATTGACGCAATTTCAACTTACAAAAACGTCGCGGACTATCTCGTGGCAAGAAACGACAAGTTTGAAATTGTTCCGGACAGCACCTCTAAGTTCTCGGATTATTTCTGCTTTGCTGTTCGCGGCAGTGATATTGAACTCCACCGCGAATTGGACGTCGCACTTGACGCCATGACTCAAGACGGCACACTTGAAAAATTGACAAAAGAATATATCACTGACCTTAAGAAAGACCAAGACCCGCCGGCTGTCGAAATTCAGCACATTGACGGCGCGGACACTCTCAAAATTGCCGTGACGGGCGACCTTCCTCCTATGGACCTCGTGCTTGCAGACGGACAAATCGCCGGCTTTAATACGGCAATGCTCGCCGAAATGGCAAAGAGACTCAACAAAAATGTAGAGATTATTCAAGTCGAAAGTGCTGCCCGTGCTTCCGCGTTGACTTCTGATAAAGCTGACGTGATTTTCTGGGCAATCCAGCCGGCTGACAACACCAGACCGCAAACTATTGATACCCCCGAAGGCGTCGTCCTCACGAAACCTTATTTCAAAGATGACGTCGTGGAAGTCGGGCTGAAAAAATAAACGAAGGGAGTAAACTCTTTAATGTCTTTTAGAAAACTTGGCGTCCTGTTCCTTGCTTGTATCATGACTGCCGTAATTTTTACGGGCTGCGGCGGCGGCGAAGAAAATAATTCTCCCGCCGGTAACAACACCGGAATTAGAATCGGTATGATTAAACACCTTAACGCAAGCGAAGAGGATTTTAACGGGTTCTTCATAAAACTTTCGGAAACTTTTTCTTTGGCTATGCCCTCTCACAAAACAGTTTTCTTCGATAACATGAACTCCATGCAGATGGCTCTTGAGTCCAGGCAGATTGATGAAATCAGTACGTATCGTTGTGTCGCGGATTATCTCGCGGCAAGAAATCCCCAAATCGAAATTTTGAGCGAACACACGCTCGAATTTATCGACGCCTTCTGCCTCGCGCTCCGTGAAGAGGATACCGAACTGAAAGAGGCCGCCGATAACGCCATTGTCGAAATGCGCAACGACGGCACACTTGACCAGCTGATTAAACAGTATATCACCGACGCCAACAAGAGTGAAAACCCGCCCGTTGTCGAAATGCAACATATCGACGGCGCGGAAACAATCAAAGTTGCTGTCACCGGTGACTTGCCGCCGCTCGATTTTGTCAGCGCGGACGGTAAGGCGGCAGGATTTAATACCGCTGTCCTCTCCGAACTCAGCAAGAGAATCAACAAAAATATCGAACTCGTTCAAGTCGACAGCGCGGCTCGTGCGGCTGCATTGACTTCCGGTCAAGTCGATATTTCCTTCTGGGCAATCGTGCCGGTCAGCGAAATTATTCCTTCCGACGCCGATAAACCTGCGGGCATCGCCTTGACTTCGCCTTACTACAGAGGAAAAATTGTTCACATCGGTTTGAAAAAATCTTAAGACAAAAATAATTCAAGCCTTAGCCCGTCTAATCGGCGGGCTTTTTTTTCTGAAAGATTTTCGGCAGGAAAATTTTTTGAAGGGCAGAATTATTTTATTTAAAAAATTTTAGGAGCATCTGAAATGGAACTCTTTGAGCTGATTAATAAAATTTTTATCAAAGACGGCGCGTGGCTGACAATTTTAAAAGGTCTGGGCGTCACGATAGAAATTTCTCTGCTGTCGATAATTTTAGGCACGCTTTTGGGCGCGGCAATATGTTTTTTCCGGCTGAGCAAAATTAAGCCGCTGGAAATTTTCGCGAAAGCCTATATCGCAATAATTCGCGGTTCGCCTGTCTTAATGTTGCTTATGCTTTTATTTTACGGAGTCTTCGCGCGCAGCGGAATGAGCCCCGTCATGGTCGCGGTGATAACTTTTTCGATGCACACTGCGGCGCACGTCGCGGAACTTTTACGCTCGGCACTCATGGCAACCGACAAAGGACAAATCGAGGCGGCGCGAACTTTGGGCTTTTCGAAAATTCAAGCCTTCCGCCTCGTGACACTCCCGCAACTCACAAGAATCGCAAAGCCCGTTTATCAATCGACGATAATAAATTTGATTCAGTGGACAAGCGTCGTCGGCTACGTCACAATAACGGACTTGACGCGCGTCATTAACAACACCGCCTCGCGGACAATGCAACCGATGATCACAATTATCGGCGGCATGATAATTTATCTCGCGCTGTCGTACGTCGTGCA
This sequence comes from uncultured Selenomonadaceae bacterium, assembly GCA_905234195.1. Classification (GTDB taxonomy): domain Bacteria; phylum Bacillota; class Negativicutes; order Selenomonadales; family Selenomonadaceae; genus Quinella. The sequence continues at coordinate 107,176 of CAJOFR010000004.1, read as the reverse complement.
GGGGATTTTCCATTTGACTGACGCGAAAAAACAAAAGTCAGAGGAGGCGGCAGCATGAGCATTATTGAAATTCGCGGGCTCCGTAAATCTTTTGGCGACCTGCAAGTTTTGAAGGGCATCGATTTTTCCGTCGAAGAGGGCGAAAGAATTGTCATTATCGGCGGTTCGGGTTGCGGCAAGAGTGTTTTTCTGCGCTGTATCGAACTTTTGGAGGTGCCCGACGCCGGAAATATTTTTGTCGACGGGCAGGAAATCACCGCGCCGAATGTCAACATTGATAAAATTCGTCAGAGCATGGGCATGGTTTATCAGCGGTTCAATCTTTTTTCTCACATGACCGTTATGGAAAATCTTTGTATCGCGCCGACAAAACTTTTGAAAATGCCGCAGGACGAAGCCGAAAAAAAAGCAATGGAGTTGCTTTCAACAGTCGGTCTTGCCGCGAAGGCGGACGCCTACCCCGCAGTTTTGTCCGGCGGGCAACAACAACGTATCGCGATTTGTCGCAGCTTGATGATGAATCCAAAAGTTTTGCTGTTCGACGAGCCGACGAGCGCGCTCGATCCCACTATGGTCGGTGAAGTTCTCGCGGTCATGCGCATGCTCGCAAAAAGAAATTTGACGATGATAATTGTCACTCACGAAATGAATTTCGCAAAGGAAGTGGCAAGCAAGATTTTATTTTTCGCGGACGGCGTGATTTATGAGCAGGGCACGCCCGAAGAAATTTTCGACAATCCCAAGCGCGAAAAAACTATCGCGTTCATTCAGCGGCAAAAATTTTTCCACTACGAAATTTTTGAGCGGCGTTTCGACTTAATGGAGATGCAAAATAAAATTCAGCTCTTCGCGGAAAAATACGGACTCAAGTCGAAATATACTTATCGCCTCCAGCTTTGTTGCGAAGAAACTATTTACGAGATGATTAACGGCTGCTACGACGAGGACGAGAAAAATATTTCGATTATAATTGATATAACTTACGCGGAGGCGATCGGCAAGTCGGAGTTTAAAATTTTGTGCAAGGGCAAGCCGCATAATCCGCTTGCGGAAAGTGACGAAGAAAGTTTCGAGGACAATATCGGCATGACAATTTTGCGCAACGTCGCAGGGGATTTTGAATATTCCTACGAAAGCGGCGTCAACGTGATTGGTTTTAAATTGTGATTGAGAGGAATTTAATTTCGTGAAAAAATTTTTGACGCTGATAATTTTGACGGCGATTTTATTTTCCGGTTGCGGCATTGAATCGCGGCAGATAACTTCCGTCGAAGATTTAAAGCATGCGCGAATAGGTTGTTGGCCTGAGTGCGGCTACGAGTTTGCGGCGCGAAAAGTTTTGCCTGACGCGCAGTATGTTTACCTCGATTTTGTCAGCGACCTCGTTCAGAATCTCAAGCAGAATAAAATTGATGCGTTTGTTATAGCTGAATCGTACGTCGAAAATTTGAAGTTGGAGGGCGTCGACGTCGATTATCTTCCCGAAAATCTCGGCGACGTCCCCACGTCGTATATCTTCGCGAAAAATGAAAAAGGTCAACAGCTCTGCGCGCAAATGAACGAATTTTTAAAGCAGTGTGAGGCGGACGGGACTTTGACCGCGCTGGATCAAAAATGGATTCACAGCGACGAAACTCAACGGACTTTCACAAAGTCAAAACTTTCCGGAGAAAACGGCACTCTGAAAGTCGGCACTGACGCGGCCAGCTCACCTTTCGTTTATCTTAGGGGCACGGAGCCCGTCGGCTTTGAAGTTGAGTTGTTCGACAAATTTTGTGCGACTTACGGCTACGACTACGAAATTAAAGTTGAACTCTTTGAAACGATGCTCGTCGATATGGCTTCGGGCAAACTTGATGCGGCTCTGGACGCGATAGAAATTATGCCCGAACGCGAACAGAGTATGCTTTTCGCAAATCCGACGTACATTCAAAAAACTGTCGCCGTTATCAATTCGGACGCGATAACCGGCAAAAGTTTTCTCGACGAAACTAAGGACAGAATTGCCGCCACGATAATTATCGAAGACCGCTGGAAAATGTTTTTTAGCGGGATTTTTAGCACGCTGACTATCACATTTTCTTCTATGATTTTCGGGACGCTGTTGGGCTTTGCGGTGTACATGCTTTACCGCGAAAAAATAAAACCCGTAAACAAAATTATCAACACCGTAATCCAAACCCTCCAAGGACTGCCGACAATGGTTCTGCTGTTATTTTTTTACTACATCGTTTTTGGCAGCGTCGACGTCCCGGCAATTTTCGTCGCGGTAGTCGTCTTTTCCATTTTGTTAAGCGTCTCGGTTTTCGTCATGCTGAAAAGCGGCGCGGAAAGTATTTCCAAAGGACAAACGGAAGCGGCGTTGTCGTTGGGATTTTCGGAACGGCGGGCGTTCGTAAAATTTATTTTGCCGCAAGTCATAAGAATTTTTTTCCCGTCGTACCGGCTCGCGCTGAACACCCTCCTCCTCGAAACAGCAATAGTCGGGTATATCGCCGTGCAAGACTTGACGAGAATAGCAGACTTAATCCGCGCGCGCACCTACGACGCCTTCTTGCCGATAATAATAATTTCGATAATCTACTTGTTGCTGTCGTGGCTGCTCAAAAAATTTGCTGACAACGTCGCGATACACTTCGACCCGAAAACCAGACGGCGCGAAGATATTTTAAAGGGCGTGAAGTTATGAGCGAAGTCATTCTTAAAATTGAAAATCTGCGCAAGGAATACGCGGAAACCACGCCGCTGAAAAATGTCAACGTCGAAATTAAACGCGGGGAAGTCATTTCGATTATCGGACCGAGCGGCACCGGCAAGTCAACTTTTTTGCGAATGATAAATCATTTGGAAAATCCGACGGCAGGGAAAATTTTTTTCGACGGCGAAAATATTGCCGACGCGAATTGTAATTTTGAACTCGTGCGTCGGAAAATCGGAATGATTTTTCAGTCGTTTGATCTTTTCGCGGGCATGACGGTGATTGAAAATTTGATTGCCGCGCCCGTCGAGTTGTTGAAAATTCCCGCGCAAGAGGCCTACGACAAGGCGAAAGATCTTTTGCAACAAGTCGGGCTTGCGGAAAAAATTTTCAGCTATCCGGACGAACTTAGCGGAGGGCAACAACAGCGTATCGCAATTTGTCGCAGCTTGATGATGGAACCGGAAATTTTGCTGTTCGACGAACCGACAAGCGCGCTCGACCCGACTATGGTCGGTGAAGTTCTCGCGGTCATGCGCATGCTCGCCAAAAGAAATTTGACGATGATAATTGTCACTCACGAAATGAATTTTGCGCGGGAAGTGGCGACGCGCGTTTTGTTTTTCGCGGACGGCGGGATTTACGAGCAGGGCACGCCCGAAGAGATTTTCGACGCGCCGCAACGTGAAAAGACAATCGCGTTTATTCGGCGGCAAAAATTTTTCCACTACGAGATTTTTAGCCGGCACTTCGATTTAATGGAGATGCAAAATAAAATTCAGCTCTTCGCCGAAAAATACGGACTCAAGCCGCGCTACACCTACCGCATGCAACTTTGTTGCGAAGAAATTATTTACGAGATGATTGGCGGCTGCTACGACGACGACGAGAAAATTTTTATCTCGATTGATATAATTTATTCGGAGGTCGTCGGCAAGGCTGACTTTAAAATTTTGTGCAAGGGCAAGCCGCATAATCCCTTCGACAAAAAACTTTCCGTCGTGAACTTCGCGGACAATCTCGGCGTAAAGATTTTGCACAGTGTTGCCGAAAATTTTAATCACGCTTACGAAGACGGCTTCAACGTGATTGATTTTGAATTGTAAATCGGGGGAATTTTTTTGGACGAGATTTTTAGTTGGGCTGTGCTTGCCGAAAAATTTTTTGAGAACGGAGACGCTGAATCCATGCGCGGCGCGGCGCAGGAAATTTTGGAGCTGGATAAAAATTCTGCGGAGGGCAATGCGATTTTTGCGGAGGCGGCTCTTTATCTCGGCGAACTCGACGCGGCTAAAACTTTCGCCGAAAAATCCCTGTCGACTGATCCCGACAACTTGCGCGGACGTTTGATTTTGGGCGGGATTGCGGCGGAAAATTTTCGGCTCAAGGAAGAGTTTAAAATTTTGAACGGCGTTATCGAAGATTGTCGAAGTTGCGGCGAAAATTTTTTGGCAAGGAAAATTTTGTTTAAGGCACTGTGCTGGATTTCTGACGGGCTCTATCTTGCCGGCGAATCGATTGCCGCCGCTGAAAATCTTTTGGAGGCGAGCGGCTTGACTGAAAATAAAATCCGCGCCGCCGAAATTTATTCCAAGCATCTTTTTTTGAGGAACTACCGCGACACGCCGCCCGAAGTCATCAAAAATTTCGCGAAGGGCTACAATAAATTTTTTGCCGACGTAAAAACTTTTCGCCATGAAAAAAATTTTTCCGCCGCGAAGAAAATTAAAATCGGTTATATTTCGCCGGACTTTCGTTATCATGCTGTTGCGAATTTTATTCAGCCGCTGTTAAAAAATTTCGACCGCGAAAAATTTTCCGTGACTTGCTACCACACCGGCAAAAGCGATTCTGTCACGGATATTTTCAGGCGCAATAAAATTTCGTGGCGGGATTTAAGTTCCTACGATGCTCAAGACGCCGCGCAGATTATTTTTCGTGACCGGATTGAAATTCTCGTGGACTTGTCGGGGCATTCGCAAAATAATTGTCTGCCGATTATGGCGCACAAACCCGCGCCGATTCAGATTACCGCGCTGGGCTACACTGCAACGACCGGGCTTGCCGCGATTGATTATTTTTTGTCCGACAAAATTTCTTCTCCGGAAAATTCGACGGGCTTCACCGAAAAAATTTTGCGCGTCGACGGCTGTCATCTTTGTTACGCGCCGATTATTCCCTTGCCGGAAATTTTGCCGCGCGCCGAAAAAAATTTCGTGACGTTCGGGAGTTTTAACAACTTCGCGAAAATCAGCGACGACGTTCTGAAAATTTGGCGGGAGATTTTGGCGGGGGTGCCCGAATCAAATTTGATTATCAAGGGAAAAATTTGCAGCGTCGAAGACGGGCGCGCGATTGTCATAGAGAAACTGCGCAAAAATAATTTTCCTCTCGACAGGGTGGAGCTTCGTCCTTATAGCCGCGATTATCTTGAGCAGTATCGCGACATTGATATTGCGCTGGACACTTTTCCCTACAACGGCGGCGCGACGACTTGCGAGGCTCTTTTTATGGGCGTGCCGGTCGTGGTTTTGCGCGGGAAGAATCACGGCTCGAATTTTGGCGCGTCGATTTTGACGGCGGCGAATTTTCCTGAACTTATTGCCGAAAATCCCGACGACTACATAAAAAAAGCCGTCCGCTTGGGACGACACAAAAGATTATTGACAACCTGTCACATGAAACTGCGTGAAAAAATTTTGAAGTCTTCGTTACCGGACAGAAGTCAATACATAAAAGAACTTGAAAAAATTTACCGCAGTTTAAGTGTCAGAAAAAATTCCGACGACAAAAACCTATAAACATGGTGCGGATGAAGGGACTTGAACCCATACGTCACAAGGACACCGGATTCTAAGTCCGGCGCGTCTGCCAGTTCCGCCACATCCGCGAAAATTCCCCAGCTAATTTCAGAAAAATTATACAATATTCACGGCTAAAAGTCAAACAGGAGTTGATTATTTTGCGTTTGGCAAGCGCATTTTTTGCAATAATTTTGTTGCTCGCGGGATTTATTTTTTTCACGCCCGCGCCGCAAGGTTTTCCCATCCTCGAATATCACTCGGTCACAAACAAAACTGATCCCGAATCCGAAATTTATAATGTTCCGCCCGCCGAATTTTCCGCCCAGCTTGATTATCTTCAGCAAAAAGGTTATACTACAATCACTTTGCTGGATTATGCCCGCGCTTATAACGGCGTCGAAGAACTTCCCGAAAAACCGATTGTCTTGACTTTTGACGACGGCTACGAAAATCTTTATACCGAAATGTTGCCGATTCTCGAAGCGCACAAAATGAAAGCGGTGGTTTATGTTATCACGAACCGGCTCGGCAAGCCCGGCTACTTGACAATTGAGGAGCTGAAGGAAATGCAGGCGCGCGGGATTGAAATTGGGTCGCACTCTGCAGATCATTTGCCGCTTGTCACTTTGAGCGGGGAGTTTTTGGAAAATCAGATTCACGGCTCGAAAACTTTTCTTGAATGGAACGGTTTGGGATACATCTACAGTTTTTCGTACCCGAACGGCGTTTATAATCGGGAGATTGTCGAAATGCTCAAGCAGGAGAAATTTTTTACGGCGGTCACCGGCGAGGCGGGCTTGAATGATTTCAACACGGATCCTTTTCTTTTGAAGCGCGTCAATATTCGCAAGCCGCGTTTTGGGATTTATGAATTTAGGTGGCGGCTTTTCAAGGCGGAACTTTTTGCGAGATTCAGGAAGTAAATTTTGGAGGAGAAAAATTTTATTGGACTTTGCAGGAAAATTTATCGCGGCAATGACTTTGGCGGCATTCCTTTCGTTTTCGGCAACGGCTTTCGCGGAGCCGGACAGCCACGCCTCAAAAATTATGCGTCGTCTTCCCGTCGAAGTGATTGATACCGGCGGCACGCTGATTTTTTCTGACAGCCCCGAATACGTCGACAGGGACGGGATTTTGTACGCGGACACCGTCACCGGCAACGCGCGAATTTTGTTTTATCATCTGAACAATTCTGCTGAAAATAAAAAGCTTGCCGTTATCGTCGAAAATGTTTTCGGCTTGAAAAACACCGTCGAAATTACTCGTGGCGGTTTCACCGCGCCGGACAAAAATTTTTTGCTCGTCGGCAAGTCTACGCAAATGATGTACATGAAAAATAATTTCCACGACACGATTAAACTTTCAAAGAGGGAGCGGAAACTTTTTCAGCCGGAAATGGACAGCGTCGTAATTGAGCCGGGCAATTTGATTTATGGCGTCTACGATTTCAAAACGAAAGGTCCCGTCAAAATTTCCGTGCTCATGTACCCCGAAGATTTAAACCCGCTGAATTTTTTAAACCACGCAAAAATTTTGCCGAAGGACGAACAGAAATTGCGCGGCACTTTTAAAAATATGAATCGCGAAATTAGATTGAAGAGGGAGTACGACCCGAAGACCGACGGTATAGGCTACGTGCTTTTGGGCGGCGACGTCAAGGATCCTTTCAAAAAGGGGATTGACGCGACGGACGGTTCGGAGGTCACGAATGTTGGGAACTACGGAATAAATTACCGGTTGGATTTTCAAACGAAGGCTAAGACGCGGTTTTTATTGAGCCCTCTCGGTGGGACTTATGCGGGCGTCATGAGATTTATTTGCGGGGAAAAATCCGGAACGATACCCACGCCGGAAGGTAGGCTTTATTTCGGCGAGAAGACTCCCCGCGAGTCGGATTCAGTAAGAATTGCGCGCGAGGAAGGTCTTTCGCTTTTCACGAACTACGTTGAAATTAGCGAGCTTGGAAGTTACAGCGGCAGAGTCAGCTTTGAATATTCGCCGCCCGGCGCGTCAAACTTACCGGTTAATATTGTTTTAATGCCCGCCGAATAATTTTTCGGTTCACTCAAAAAGAAAGGAGCTGCGCGATGAAAATATTGGCGCGTCAACTTACTCTGGATTTATACAACTGCAATACGAAGAGATTAAATAATTCGGAAGAGATAAAAAATATTTTGACGGGGATTATCGGCAAAGAGCCGACGATTACTTCGGAGGCGATAGCCAAAGATCATTTCACGATAATCGGCGCGTTTTCGGACGGGCATATCGCTTTGCACGTCTACGTTTTGTTGAGATATGTTGCGGTGGATATTTTTACCTGCAACGAAAACGGCGAGCCCGAAGAAATTTCTAAAGCTCTGCGAAAATTTTTACAGCCCGATAAAATTAAATCCACTTTCTTGAAACGCGGAGACTTCGGGCTGGAAAAAGATATTAAGCCCAAAATAATTACCCGCGTGGCTCCTTTAAGGAGGGTTCGCAACGCGGGCGCAAGAGTCGTAAAAAAATTGGTTCGGAGGGGCAATTAAATGACGTTCACTGAAATAGCAAACACCTATCGCGAAATCGGAAAAACAAAAAAATGTACGTTCATTTTTTGCGCAGATCACGGCGTGGCGAAAATGAATGTCAGTGCTTATCCGCAGTCGACGACGGCAAGCATGGTTAAAAATTATCTGGTGGATCAAGGGAGTGCTGCCAATGCCTTTGCGAAATTTGCCCGCTCTGAACTTGCTATCGTCGACGTTGGGGTTAATGCGGATATTTCAAACCTGCCCGGGATTATCGATAGAAAAATTGCTTACGGCACGGACAATATCGCCGAAGGTCCCGCAATGACCCGCGCGCAGGCTATCAAGTCTTTGACAATCGGCAAGAAACTTGCGGAAAAAGCTATCAAGGCAGGGTTTAATTGTTTTTTGATTGGCGAAATGGGAATTGCAAACACGACCGTCGCCGCCGCTATCACCTCCGCAATTACCGGCTTGCCTCCAAAAAAAGCTACGGGGCGCGGCTCAAATATCTCCGACGAACGTTTCAGAAATAAGTTGAGAGTTGTGCGCAGGGCTCTGAAAGTCAACGAACCTGATCCCTTCGACGCAATGGACGTTCTTACGAAAGTTGGCGGCTTCGAGTTCGGGGCAATGGCGGGAGTGATGATAGCCGCCGCAAATCATGATTGCGTTGTTATCCTCGACGGGTTTAATACTGCCGTCGCCGCGCTCATTGCCGACATGCTGAATTCGAAAGTTCAGTCGCACCTTATCGCCTCCCATATCGGCAGGGAGCCCGCACACATTGAAGTTATTCGCTATCTTGAGTTGCAGGCGATGATGAGATTGGATCTTGCGCTCGGCGAAGCGATAGGCTCTTCAATCGCGGCGAAAATTCTCGATAATCTCGTTTATGTTTTCGTTTGTTCGCCGGAAGATGATTTTGAGGGCAACCTTCAAGATTTTAACGAGGACGACGAAGAGACGAAGGTTATCGAAAATTTTTTGAGTCAGCTGGGATTGCAGGACATCGCAAAAATAGATAATATCGAGGAGTTTGAAAACTTCCTGGAAGATAATTTCGGTGACAATATTAAAATTGAAGAAGTCGATTTGGATTTTCAGCTTGCCGACGACCAAAGACTTGAGTCTTTCACGCCGCCATTCAGCGCGCAGGATTTTAATATCCCGCGCTCGTATCCTATGCTTATTCGCGAAATGGGAGCGAAAAACGACGAGCCCGTTGCCGCGACCGACAAAACTTTTAATTTTTATTTGAGCACGATGCCGAAACTTAATTTTAAGTCTATGGAGAATTGCCGCGAATACCTCGACAATCTCACAAAGCCGCAGGGAAGTTTGGGGTTGCTCGAAGATATTGCCATACAAATTGCCGGAATTACCAACGAGGGTATCCCGATAAATAAACTTCGTCACGCCGCGCTTGCCTTCACGAACACGGAGAACAGCCCTTCGCAATTCGGGCGTATCCAAACTTTTTCGATGCAGATGGGTAAACGTCGAAATGTTTCTTTGGATTTCAGCATGACGGCGCGAACTTTTGGCATGAAACTCTTTCTCGGCGTCGTCGACAAAAAACAAAACCCGACTGTTGCTTTTAATTTCGGCAGGAATTTGGCGGAGGAAATTTCTTTTGGCGTGCCGATTATCGCTTTGACCGCGCTGAGTGATTGGCAATTGGATAAGATGGAGGAAAAATTTGCGCGGGCTCTGCTCAAAAAAAATGGCGACCTTAAAGTCGCTCCCGAAGATTTTTTGAATCAAGTCCCGAAAAATTATCGTTGCCTTGCCGGCGCAATTATCGGCGCGATGGTTTCGGCCGCGCATAACTCAACTTTGATTGCGCTCGATTGCGGTATCGTCGAAATTATTGCACGCTACCTCGAAAAACTTTGTCCGGAGATTCGCCCTTTCCTCCTCTACTCGACCAAGCTGATAAATTACGCTTTTAAACCCGGAACGAGAATTGGATTCGACGGGGAGGCGGCTTGTATCGGCGTGGAGATTGTCGAGGCGGCTTTGACTGCGCTGAACGAGATGAAAACTTTTAGCGAAACCGGCGTTGAAGTTGCTGTCGACGGCAAGGGCGCGGAAGTCCAGACGAAATAATTTTTATCTAAGCAGGTCAATTTTTTCAATCTCGTAGCCGTGATTATTCAGCGCGCGAATAATTCTTTCAATGTGCTCGTGATTGTGAGTTTCGACGGTGACGCCGAGCAAAACTTTTTTGAAACTGTCCGTGACTCTTGCTTGATTGTGATCCAGTTTTATGACGTTCGCATTTTCGTCCGCCAAAATTTTTGCGATGTTCAGAAGTTCGCCGGGTTTGTCGGCAAGCTGAACGTTGAAATAGAAAATCCTGCCGCGCGCAATTAACGCCTTGTCAATCAAACCGGACAGCGTCGAAATATCAATGTTGCCTCCGCTGACAATCGCGACAACTTTTTTCCCCTTGAAGTTCAATTTATTCAGCGCGGCAAGCGACAAAACCCCCGCGCCCTCCGCGATAAGTTTGTGTTTTTCGATTAGGGACAAAAGCGCGCTCATGATTTCCATTTCGTTGACGGTGATAATTTCGTCGAGATATTTTTTGCAGAACTCAAAAGTCAGAGTGCCTGCCGTCTTCACCGCGCAACCGTCGGCAACGGTATCCGCGCTGCCCAGCGTGACGATTTTCCCCGCGTTGAGAGCGGCTTTCATGCACGCGGCGTTTTCCGGCTCCACGCCGATAACTTTCACCGTCGGGCTGACAACTTTCGTGGCAAGCGCAACCCCGCTCGCAAATCCGCCGCCGCCAATCGGAACAAGTATCGCGTCGACGTCCTTCAGCTCGTTAATAATTTCAAGCGCGGTCGTCCCCTGCCCAAGCAAAACTTCCAGATCGTTGAAAGGGTGAACGTAAATATAGCCGTGCTTTTTCTGAAGTTCCAGGCTGAATTTATAGGCGTCGTCGAAACTGTCACCGTGCAAGACAACTTCCGCACCAAAAGCTTTTGTCGCCTCGACTTTTAAAATTGGAGTGGTGGCGGGCATGCAGATTATCGCCTTGACTCCCAGTTTTTGCGCGGCGAACGCAACGCCCTGCGCGTGATTTCCGGCGGAAGAAGTTATCACGCCTTTAGATTTTTCCTCGTCGGACAAGCGGCTGATTTTGTTGTAGGCTCCGCGAAGTTTAAAAGCTCCGGTGTGTTGCATATTCTCCGGCTTGAGAAAAATTTCGTTGCCGCTCTGCTCCGAAAAAAAATCGCTCGGAATAAGTTTCGTTTTCTTGACGATACCCGCAAGCTGTTTGTCCGCGCGGTAGACGTCGGCAATAGTTGTCCTCTCGACAATCGCCGCCGCATCAAAAATTTTTTCTTCCTCTTTCACGTCGACTGCCTCGACGCCATTTTTATTTTCGCCCAAAATTTTTTCCCCCTTAAAATTTTTCACGCCAAAGCCGCGTCGGCAAAATTAACCTCTAAAGATTTTTGACCATAAGATTTTTTTTCAAAAACTTTTGCATGCTTTGTTTTCTCAATCGAAATAGTTTCACGCTTGAGATTTTTGCCGTCATTTTCCTCTAAATCTTGAATAATTTCGTTAAGCGATTCTGAAATCATTTCGTAGGTCTTACTCAAATTTTATCCTTCCCTTCAAAATATTTTTCAAGTCGTTCAATCAAAATTTTAATCGAATTTCTTTCAGCCGGAGATAAATTTTCCATTTTGCCTTTCGCAAAAACCATTACCAAAAAATTTTTTTCGTGAATTTCAAAATCAACATAACAAACTCGCACGCTGTGAGATTTTCCGCGATTGCCATAAGCGTACCGCATTTTGCGAAGCCTACCCGTACCTTGAATCACCGCAACGATTTTAGGATCTTCCAGCAAGATTTTTTGCAAGTTTTTCAAATCGGTATCGTTTAATCAGAGTTTCTGCCACTGCTCGTCAAATTTCTTGCCATGAACAAATTCACGACTGATTTTTTCAATCATATAACACTCCCTAATCTCTAGTCTCTAGTCTCTATTTGTTTTCTTCCTTGATTTTATTTTAGTTTAACAATTCAATTTTCTATAGTCAAGGGGCAATTGATCTCACTGCCTACTAAAGCGGGGTTACCGACTGCTGCTTAAAAAAGTTTGCGGCAAATGTAGTTAGCTACGACGCCAGACGCTACGCCTACCGCGAAAGCTATTAGAGAATCAAAAAAATTTCAAGCCTTAGTCTTCACGAAAAAAAAAGCCTGGTGGTTGCCAAAAAATTTTTCTAAGGCGATAAAGTCTGACAGCGGCGGCATATACAGGCAACTCAACGAGCGCGCAGCGCGAACTTGAGTTTTCAAAAAAAAAAAAACAACGCCCTAAAAAAATTACTTAAGTTTCGTTCGGAAAATGACGATATACTTTTTGAAAGCAGGGAAGTAAAAAAATTCCCAGATAAATTTTAGAAATACAAGCGGGAAAGTTTAAGACCCGCCGACAAAAAAATAAATTCGCGTCAATTAGAAGGCTCCGTTAAAAATTTGACGTGTTAGCGGTTTCGCATTGGGAGTCCGAAATGCGATCCTCTCTGGTAGTGTTCTAAAAAGTTAATATGTGAGTTAAGGCATCGGCTGCTGTGACGTCCGCAGTCCGAAAGATTTTTGACGACGGTCAATTTTCGCCAAGCTCGCCTATTATAAAGACGGGAAGGATCCCGCCAAAGGAATAAAAACGTTTTTAGGAAATACCAAGGAGGAAAACTAAAATGGCAATGGTAGTCAAGAACAATATGGCGGCAGTCAGCACGCTCAACACTCTCAACCGCAACAGCGGTGCGCTTCAGAAATCTCTCGCGAAGGTTTCCAGCGGCATGAAAATTAATTCCGCGCAGGACGACGCGTCCGGTTATGCTATTTCCGAACGCATGCGCGTTCAGATTCGCGCTCTCGATCAGGCGAATCAAAACACTCAAAACGGTTCCAGCATGATGAAAACCGCCGAAGGTGCTGTTTCCAGCACTATCGAAATTCTCAAAACCCTTAAGGAAAAAGCTATCAACGCGGCGACCGACACCAATACTGACGAAGACCGCGCTACTATCCAAAAGGAAATGAATCAGTTCATCGACCAAATCGATGACAACGCCCTTGTTACCTACAACGGCAAATATTTGCTCGAAGGTTCCAAAGTTCAGTCCGGACAGGCGACCTACACCGCATTCACCAATCAATCTCTTGCTAAAGATACAACGGGGGGTACTGCCCTTACCGCACTTAAGAATCGCAAAGATGAAGACCTTGAAATTCAAACGAGCGACCGTGTTACCGCCTCTTACGTCAAGGAAGGCAAGACTTATACGACAACTTTTGAAGCAGGCGACAAGTCCCTCACGGATATTTTCGGAGCCCTTGAAGAACTTCAAGATGAAAAAATCTTTGCGAATTCTGAAAATGACAGTGTCAAAAAGGCTGGTTATGTTGCCGCAACTGAAGAAAGTAGCGTTTCGGGAAGTTCTAACGGCTACACTTACGAAGAATTGCTTGCGGCAAAAGAAAAGATCGATGCGAAAGTAGCGGAACTCTCAAAGCAGCTTGAAGAGGCACAGGGTGCTATTGGTGGTAATGATAAAGACGGATGGGATACCTCTGCAGGTGTAACTGCCAGCGGTGACGTAAGTGGTGCTTACATTAAAGATAGCTCTAAAACCTATGGCGCAGCTGCTGCATTGGCTGAAGCGATAGCTGCGGCAAGTTCACTGGTAAATGGCGATAATGCTAACAAACCCTTTATTAGTGCAGGTGCATCATTTGCCACAACAGTCACTACTGCTAACAGTGAGGCTCCCGCACAAGTTAATCTCTGGGGTAGTACTAATGCTTGGGATGGTAAATCTTTAGATTTGACCGGTGGCACAAACACGATGGGAGGAGCACTTAAAAGTGGTCTTGATACAATGGACGCATATATCGCCTCTAATTCAAGCTCCACTAATGCCGCTATACTTGAAAATGTTGAAAAAGTAAAGGAAGCACGCGCAAACATTCAGAGTGCGATTGACGCTTATAACAATGCAGTAGATGCAAGGGATGACATAGCTGCGGAACTTGATGAAGTCAAAGCCTTGCAAAAAGCTGTCACAGATAACGTTAACGCTATTGAATACAAAGCCGAAGCCGATGGATTAAAAGACGATGTTGTACAACTTCTTCGTGACCAACTCGAAAAAGCTGCCGTCCCTGATACCGACGCAGATGCGGGTGCAGCAGCAGTTCTTAAGTCCGGTGATGAAATCAAAGCTAAAGTTGCCACCGCAACGGGTGTACTTTCAAGTACTGTTGCTTCGTTTACCCCTGCTGTCAAATTTAATGTAGCAGATGAAACGTCTGCGTCCTATAATGCGGCTCTTGATGAATTGGCAAGTAATCTCGGTAGCGCAATTTTTGATAATATTGACAACTATGCAAATGGTACCAAAGGCGGTGCCGATATATTAAAAAGTATAACAGGGAGTTTGCAAACAGATAATACGGCTAATTTAGTTGATTTAAAGACCAACGGGCGAGGTGGCTCAGATTGGACTGCTGGAACAGGCGTAGATCTTGCAGGTTATGGCTCAACTTACGACAAATATCTTGAAGCTAAAACGGCTGCCGATACTGATGCCGAGAAAACAAATCTCCGTAAAGCCATGAAAAATTACGGCGGTGATGACGGCGGAGATAAAGTTGATATTGCACTTCTTACCGGATCAGATGTAGGCGTTGGAACTTCCGGACAGATGATTTCTACTGCTAACGGAGAAAACGGCATTACTTTAACAGCTAGCAAATCAGGTATGGCTGGTCAAATTGCAGGTATTACGATTAGTGTTGCTGATGCAGAAGGCAATGTCAAAAAATCTGTAAATACAGCTCTCAATGCGTTCAGTACCTCAATTTTTGCGGCGAACGAGTCTAAAGAAGATACTTCTCTGAAATTGCACGTTGGCGGCGCGGCGAATCAGTCTTTGTCTGTCGGCTTGAAGGATATGAAAGCTGAAGCTCTCGGCTTAAAAGGTCCGGACGGCTCGACAGTTCAGGTTACCACGCAGTCTGCGGCAAATGCGGCAATCGCGGCACTTGATAACGCACTTGCGAAAGCTCTTGACCAGCAAACTACAATCGGTGCTATTGAGGCAAGACTCGAATACACGGCAAGTAACCTGACGACTTCTGCGGAAAATGTCCAGGCGGCTGAAAGTGCAATTCGTGACGCCGATATGGCAAAAGAAATGACAAACTACACTAAGAACAACGTCTTGTTGCAGGCGGCGCAGTCCATGCTCGCGCAGGCTAACCAGAATGCAAGCGCAGTCCTTAGCTTGTTGCAGTAATTAGAGATTAGTGGATAGGGGTTGGAGATTAGGGATTTTCTGAACGCTAGCCACTTGCCACTAACAACCAAATTGATAAAAAGCCGTGATTAAATCCGGCTAAAGATATAAACTCCGCAAGGGGTTCATGTCGATGGTAGTAAAAACGCGCTCAAAATTTGTTCGGCGAGCGCGGACAATATCCAATAACATCAATACGGGGCGAAGGAGCCGTCGAAAGGCGGTTCCCCAGCCGGCACTCATTGAAAATTTATCAAAGCTTGTGAAACGGGAATTGGCAGGAACTTCGATAACTTCTAACCTGTCACTCGTACTTGAATCAGCTGATACCGTAGCCGCAAGGTTACTGTATTGGGAAAAACATGTTTGTTTTTTCACTACCAGAGAGCCTCTTTCGTCGTGGAGGAGGCCGCCCTTTTTAAAACAATCGACACGAGTCGTAAAATAAAAATCTCCTTGACAGATTCAAGGAGCTATTTTTTTGTTGCAAAAATTTTTGGTTGTTATAAAATTAAGTGCATAAAAAATTCGAGGTGATTGGATGAAAGCGAAATTTTCTTTTGAAGTTTTCCCGCCGAAAAAAGATATGCCCGTCGAAGTGATTTACAAAACTCTTGACGGCTTGACGGACTTGGATCCGGATTTTATCAGCGTGACTTGCGGCGCGGGCGGCAGTAGCTCAAATGCGAGCGATAGGATGCTGGAAGTGGCGACGGCGATAAAAAATAATTACCACAAAAAAAGCGTCGCGCACCTGCCCTGTATCAACCTGGACAAAAGCGAAGTCGTCGAGATTTTGAATCAGCTGGACGCGCGCGGAATCCACAATATTCTTGCCCTGCGCGGCGATAAAGTTCCGAACGTCGAACCGAAAAAAGATTTTCCCCATGCCGTCGATTTAATTTCTTTCATTCGCGAAAAGACCGGCGACAAGTTCAAAATTTACGCCGCGTGCTACCCCGAAGGACACCTTGAGGCACCGAACCTTGACACCGATTTAAATTTTCTCAAGGAAAAAGTTGCCGCCGGTGTCGACGGGCTGATAACTCAACTTTTTTTCGACAACAATTCTTTTTATTACTTCCGCGAAAAAATTCAGCGGCTCGGAATAAATTTGCAGATAGAGGCGGGGATTATGCCCGTGACTAAGAAAAAACAGATTGAACGCATGGTGAATATCTGCGGCGCGAAACTTCCGATTAAGTTCCGCAAAATTCTTGACAGGTACGGCGAAAATTCCGACGCCCTTCAGGAGGCCGGTATCGTCTACGCGCTGAATCAGATTGTGGATTTGCTCGCCAACGACGCTGACGGCATTCACCTTTACGTCATGAACAATGTCTACGTGGCGCGCAGGATAAGCGACGCCGTGAAAAATCTTTTGTGAGTTGGCTAGACAATCCCGCGCCTTCGTTGTATAATCGAATAAAATTTGGGAAGGAATTGCGTCGCCGACGCCGGTATTTTGGCGGACAACAGGCGGCGCAGTTGACGTGTTGGGGGGCAAAAATTTGGAAGTAAAGGAAAAAATTATCGGAGCAATAAAAATCGCCGTCAAGTCCGCAATGGAAGGCGGCGTGCTCAAAAATTCGGACGACCTTCCGGAAATAGTTTTGGAGGTTCCGCCGCGTAAAGAGTTCGGAGATTTTTCGACAAACTTCGCCATGCAGTCCGCAAAAATTTTCCGCACGAGTCCGCGCAAAATCGCCGAAGAAATTAAAACTCGTATCGAATCAGCCGCGTGGCTTGATAAAATCGAAATTGCGGGCGCGGGGTTCATGAATTTTTATTTGAGCCGCGACGTGATTTATCAAGAGCTGGCGAATATTTACGGCGCGGGGGAAAATTTTGGACAGCTGCCTGCCAAAAATAATCAGCCGATTCAAATTGAGTACGTCAGCGCGAATCCGACGGGGCTTTTGCACGTGGGGCACGGGCGCGGCGCGGCGGCGGGCTCGGCTATCGTGAACATTCTGCGCGCGGCGGGCTACGACGTCGAGAGCGAATTTTATATTAACGACGCCGGCAACCAAATGGAAAATCTTGCAAAGTCCGTCAACGCCCGCTATCTTGAGTTGCTCGGAAAAAATGTCGACTTCCCCGAAAACGGCTATCACGGCGCGGATATTATCGACACGGCGAAAAAAATTATCGAGCGTGACGGCGATAAATATCTCGGCTTGCCGGAAGAGGAGAGGCTGAAAATTCTTGAAGACCTTGCCTACGCGGATAAGCTTGCCGAACTTAAAAAGGATCTGTCCGAATTTCAAGTTGAGTTTGATTCGTGGTTCAGCGAAAGAACTTTGCACCCCGATAAAGTCAACGCGGCGATAAAAATTCTGCGCGATAAGGGCGCGATTTACGAAAAGGACGGCGCGCTTTGGCTGAACTCCACGAAACACGGCGACGAAAAAGATCGCGTCGTTGTTCGCGAAAACGGCGTACCCACTTATCTTGCGGCGGATATTGCTTACCACAAAAATAAATTCGAGCGCGGTTTTGGCACGCTGATAAATCTTTGGGGCGCGGATCATCACGGGTATATTGCGCGCGTCAAGGCGGCAATGACTGAACTGGGTTTCAACGCGGACAATCTGAAAATTCTCCTGCTGCAAATGGTGTCGTTGTATCGCGGCGGCGAACTCGTCAAGATGTCCAAGCGCACCGGCGAAAGCATCACCCTGCGCGAACTTATGGAGGAAGTCGGCACGGACGCGGCAAGATATTTTTTCCTTATGCGTTCGATTGACAGCCAACTTGATTTCGATTTAGACCTTGCAAAAAAACAGAGCTCCGAAAATCCCGTTTACTATATCCAGTACGCTCACGCTCGCATTTGCAGTATTTTCCGACAGGCGGCGGAAGTCGGCTTGAGTCTCGGAAATAATCCTCCGCAGTTTGAATTGATGACGACGGACGCCGAACTTGATCTTGTCAGCAAAATTTTGGAGTACCCCGACGAAATTGAGAAGGCGGCGGCTGAATTTGCTCCCCAAAGAATCGCGCGATATGCTTACGATTTGGCGGCGCAGTTCCACAGCTTTTATCGTGATTGCAGAATTTTGGGCGTGGGGAGGGAACTTGCCCACGCACGCCTTGCACTTGTCCGCGTCACCGGTCACACGATTAAACATTCGTTGGGCTTGCTTGGAGTTTCTGCGCCGCAGTCGATGTAGGAGGAAATTATTTTGTGGAAAATAAATATCCCCGCCGCGCAGGACGCCAATCAGATTTTTGTGGTCGCGCAGGTCGGCGAAAAAACTACCGCGTGGATTTCCATGCACGAGAAAAATTCTAACGGCTGGCAACAAATTATGACGACGCCCGGCTTTATCGGCAGGGAGGGTCTCGGCAAAACTAGGGAAGGCGACGGTAAAACGCCCGTTGGAATTTTTTACTTTAACAAGGCTTTTGGTATCGCGCCCGATCCGAATTGCCGAATACCTTACACGCAGATTGACGAAAATATTTATTGGTCCGGCGACGCGAATTACAAATACAATCAAATGGTTGATATTCGCGATTATCCCGCGCTTAACAAAGAGGACAGCGAACACCTTATCGATTATAATCCCCAATACGTTTACTGCTTGAATATCAGCTACAACGAAAATGGTATCGCGGGTTTGGGCTCGGCGATTTTCCTGCACTGCTTTGGTCCCGTGAAACCTTACACGGCGGGTTGCGTGGCGATTCCTCAAGATAAAATGCTTTTCGTTATGCAAAATGTCAAACCCGATTGCGTCGTCGTAATTGGTACACTGGAAAATTTGGGCGGCACTATTTAAAATTTTAGAGGTGAAATTATGGAAAATACAGACTACAAAAATATGACGGAGGTCGACATTGCCTACAGGATTTTGTCGAAGGCGGGCAAGGACAATCCGATTTTTTACAGGGATTTGATTTTGGAGATTCTCGAAAAAAAAGATAAGGCTGTACAAAATGAGGCGGCGGCAATTTCCGAAGTCTACACGATGATTAATATGGACAGCCGCTTTCAGCATTTGGGCGGGGGATTTTGGGGACTCCTCGAATGGAACCCGCCGGAGAACAAACGCGGGCGCACGGGCAGCCGCGCTAAAACTGCCATACGCGGTTCAGAAAAAATCGCAGAAGAAATTCAAGAATAGTTGGAGAAGACGATGGCTAAATATATTTTTGTGACCGGCGGTGTTGTTTCGTCACTCGGCAAGGGGATAACGGCGGCGTCGCTCGGCAGGCTTTTGAAAAGTCGCGGCATAAAAGTCACCATTCAAAAATTCGATCCGTATATCAATATTGACCCGGGCACGATGAGTCCTTATCAGCACGGCGAAGTTTTTGTTACCGAAGACGGCGCGGAAACTGATTTGGATTTGGGGCACTACGAAAGATTTATTGATATTAATCTAAGCAAAAATTCTAACACGACGACCGGCAAAGTTTATTGGTCAGTCCTCTCGAAGGAGCGCAAGGGCGATTATCTCGGCTCGACGGTGCAGGTTATTCCGCATATCACGAACGAAATTAAGGCGCGCATTTACGCCGTAGCCGAAGCGGACGAAGCTGACGTGGTGATAACTGAAGTCGGCGGAACTGTCGGAGATATTGAAAGTCTGCCATTCCTTGAGGCGATTCGTCAAGTCAAAAAGGAAGTCGGCAAAAATGACGCGCTGTATATTCACGTGACGTTGTTGCCGTATATCGGGGCGGCGGGCGAGCTGAAAACTAAGCCCACGCAACACAGCGTTAAAGAGTTGCGCTCAATCGGGATTCAGCCGGATATTTTGGTTTGCAGGACGGAGTATCCTATTTCGCGGGATATGAAAAGGAAAATCGCGCTCTTTTGTGACGTCGACGAAGATGCCGTTATCGAAAACCGGACGGCGTCGACGATTTACGAAGTGCCGCTTATCATGCAAGAAGAGGGGCTTGATAAAATTACCCTTGAGAAATTAAATCTGCCGCAGTCTCCCGCAAAAATGGAAGAGTGGCAGCGCATGGTTTACAAAATTAAAAATCCTGCGCGCAAAATTAAAATCGCCGTCGTCGGGAAGTATGTCGAGTTGCCGGACGCTTATATTTCCGTCGTCGAGGCACTTCACCACGCGGGCATTGATAATTCTGTGGCAGTGAATGTGAAATTTATCAACGCCGAAAAAATTGAGTCGCCCGAAGTGGATTTGGAGGAAGTTTTCAGCGGCTGCAAGGGTATCCTCGTTCCCGGCGGTTTCGGCGACAGAGGCATCGAGGGGAAAATTCGCGCGATAAATTTCGCCAGAATAAACAAGATTCCGTTTTTCGGACTGTGTCTCGGTATGCAATGCGCGGTTGTCGAATTTGCGAGGAACGTTTGCAATTTTGCCGACGCCAATTCGACGGAGTTCAACCCCGAAACAAATTATCCGGTTATCGCGCTGATGGATTCTCAAGTTGACGTGACGGACAAGGGCGGCACAATGCGGCTCGGCGCGTATCCTTGCAAGGTCAGCCCAGATACTTTTACCGCGCAAGCTTATTTTGGAGACGACGCGGAAATTTCCGAGATCCGCGAACGTCACCGCCATCGTTTTGAATTTAACAACAAGTTCCGTGAAACGTTCAAAGATAACGGAATGATTATCGCGGGCGTTCTTCCGGACGACAGCCTTGTCGAAATTGTCGAGCTCGATAAAAAATTGCATCCCTGGTTCGTCGGCTGTCAGTTTCACCCCGAATTGAAGTCGCGCCCGAATCATCCGCACCCGTTGTTTAGCGCGTTCGTCAGCGCGGCTTTGCAAAATTAAGGAGCAATTAAAATGGCGGGCGGCGAAGATCCGAAAAAATTAATTCGAGAAATTTTTGATTCACAGCTCAAGGAAATTGCAAAAAATAAAGCGCGTTTCACGGTGATTGTGGTTGCTTTCATTTTGGCGGTGTCTTTGAAGTTCGTCGACGTGGGAGAAAGCGAAGAGGAAGTTAATTTGGACGAGCCGCCGAAAACTGAAAACACTTCGGCGCGTGAAACAAATCCTCCCGCGAAAAATAATCCGAATAAAAATATTGTACCTGAGAAAAAAGCATCTTCGTCGAGTGCCGAAAAAAATATCACGCCGGTTATCGGCGCGAACGTCGAAGAAATTTTTATTCACGATCCATTTGCCGCCCCGCCGCAGATTCAGCCGGAAGAAATCGAAATCGTCGAAGTCACTCCCGCGTCGCCTACTCCACCCCCCCCCCACCGCGATTGAGCCGCCGCCCGCTCAAATTCTCAACGAGCCGGAAAAAATTTCCGAGCCCGCAGAAAGATTTGTTCTGCGCGGAATGGTCGCATCCGGCGAAAATAAACTTGCTATCCTTGAAAAAATCGGTGACAAAAATTCTTCGTCGGAGAGTCTGATTCTCGGCGTCGGCGATACGATTCGCGGACGCAGGATTATCGAAATTGGGGAGGAGTTTCTGGCGTTCGACGACGGCGAAAAAATATACATTCATGAAGATACAAATTAATTTCACGGGGGGAAATTTTATGGCGATAATTATTAAACCTTACACAAAGGAAAATATTCGGGGCGCGATAAAAATTTGGAATGAGATTGTTCGCGAGGGCATCGCCTTCCCGCAGGAGGAGGAGCTGACAGAAATTAGCGGCGACGAATTTTTCAGTGCGCAAAGTTTCACGGGGCTGGCGTGCGACGAAAACAGCGGCGAGATTTTGGCGTTGTATATCCTCCACCCGAATAACGTCGGGCGTTGCGGGCACATTTGTAACGCGAGCTACGCCGTTCGTTCGGACGTGCGCGGACGTCATATCGGCGAGATTATAGTCAAGCACTGTATCGAAAAGGCGCGTGAAATCGGCTTTCGGATTCTGCAATTTAATGCCGTAGTGGCGAGCAATATTCACGCGCGTCATTTGTATCGGCGGCTGGGTTTTAAGGAGCTGGGCACGATACCCGGCGGTTTTCGCATGCCGGACGGAACTTTTGCGGATATTGTCCCGCAGTTTTTATCGTTGAGTAAGTAAATTGTTGCTTGACTTCGTAAAGTGAGTTTGTTAAAATTTTTCCAATGACAATCTGAAAGGAAGTGTTTCTCTTGACGAAAAGATTTTCAATTCGACTGCTTTTGCTGACGTTGATTTTAACGTTGGCGGCGTCGACAGCGTTTGCCGAAAAGGCGAGTGTCGAAGAGCAGCGCGCAGAAATTGACAGACTGCACAACCAAACTCTGCAACGGCTCTACGAAAAATATCCGAACGCCGAAAGAGTTATTAAAAATTGCTACGCCTACGCGACGTTGAGCAACAGCGGCGTGAAGGTTTTGCTTTTCGGCAATGCACGCGGGCGCGGCGAGGCGATTAATAACGAGACCGGAGAAAAAGTTTATCTGCGCATGAGGGAAGGCTCTGTGGGTCTCGGCGTCGGCGCGAAGGAATACGACTTGATTTTCCTGCTGAGAGATAAGGCGGCGTGGGATTCGTTTATCGTCGGGAAAACTCGTTTTGGCGGCGCGGCGGGAGCAAGCGCAACTGACGGTTCATCGGGTGGTTCAGTCGAAGGCGCGGAAATGGCGGCAGAAGGCGTTTGGGTTTACCAAGTGACCAAAAAAGGAATTGCCCTTGAAGCGTCCTTGAAGGGAACGAAAATTTACGCTGACAAAAAACTTAACAAATAAAATTTTTTCGGGACTTAAAAAGCCGTCCCAAATTCGGACGGCTGATTTTTTTTACCAACTCAAGCAGCTTTGATTGACAAACTCCCCACGAATAAATTCGGGGGATTCTGCTATCATCAACCAATGCCCCAAAAGAGAGGTCTTACAAAGTCTCCTGCAATGGTCGTTGCCCCAACCATTTATTTTACGAAGAGGCGGATCTTACCCCTGCTCATCTTCAAAAGAAGTTTAACAAAAAAAAGAAGAAAATGCAAGTGTTTTTTTGCGCCTTATATCCCCACGCCTAAAGGCTGGGGCTTTACGGCGCTTTTGGGTAAATTCCAAACACGACGAAAATTAAAAGCTCCCCGAATAAAACCAGCTTCAGCGTGCCGAATAAATCCGCCTTGAAATAATCCAGCGTGACGATTAAGCAAACGTGCGTTGGGGTGAGCATTTGTCCGGCGACGCCGAAAACCATTGCCACGCCCGCCAAATTTAAATTCCCCGTGCCCATCGCCGCGACTATCGGCATGATTATTGCGACGTGACCTTGAGATATCCCCGTTAAAATTCCGACGATTAACGACACGCAGGCGATTATCACCGGCACGGGCAGCGGCGACGCCTGGAACGCCGCAATAATTTCCGTCAAAACTTTGGTGACTTCCAAAATCTGCGTGAAGTACAAGATACAACAGATATTCAGCGTCATTTTTAAATCGAACGCGCCGAAAAAAATTTCTTTCACGGTGACAACCCTGCCGACTGCCCGCAAGACGAAATACAATGCCGCGACAACGACGAACGTGGAGATTGACGCCGAAAGCCCGCCGATTACCACGATTAAGAATATCGAAGTGACGGACATTAACGCCAGAATCAAGCCGTGTTGTTCGTGGGAAATTTCTTCCGCCGTCTCGAAAATTTTCGATTCGCGTGAAATTTTTATCGGGCTTATTAAAACCAGCCAGCCTGCCACGAAAGCGAGCGGTGTTACCCACGCCAAATGCCGGATAAATTCCCCGAACGTCACGCCGAGAATGTTGTACGCGAGGAGCATTCCCGGGTTTATCGGGTTTGAGAACTCGAACAGGTGACGAAACCAAAAATTTATCGCCGCTTTGTACTCTGCCGTCAAATTTAAATTCGGACTCAGCTCCTCGACAATGGGCGCGGAAAATCTTGCGCCGCCGACCGAAGGCAACATCCCCAAAAACGCCGGCATTAACGCCAACAAAATTTTCACGTTGGAAAAAATTCTCCGCAATGCTTTTACCATATCCGTCAGCGCGCCGCTTTTGCGCAGTTCGATTTCCAGGCACATGATGAAATACAACGCGAAAATTATGTCGTAAGTTCGCGTCATGGTAAAAGTTTCGACGAACGCCGTTGCCAAGTCCATAAATTTTTGCGAGCACGTCAACCAAATAAAAAGACCGCTTACCAGCATACATACGCCGATTTGGATTTTGAATCGCAAGAGAACGATTATTATCAGCAGGGCAAGCGATAATATTAAAAATATATTCATTTCGCGTCCGAAAAAATTAATCTTCCTTGACGACGAGTTCAACTTCGCCGGTGCGCGGGTGGAACATCAAGCCGTGAATTTTGACATCTTTTGGGATAAGCGGGTTGCTCCGGAGCTGCGCGACGGCGGATTGAACATTTTCTTCGGGCTTTTGGAAACCGTCAGCCCACTCAATCAATTCCTTTTCGACCATTTTAATTGCGTCCGGAGAAACCCCGCGCTCAATCATCGCCTTTGTCAGGCTCTCGGAAGTCGTCTTCGCCATGCCGCATTCGTGGTGCCCGATAACCGCAATTTCTTTCACGCCGAGTTCGTAAATGCAGACAAGCAGACTGCGAACCGTCGAATCAAAAGGACCGGTGATACAATTTCCGGCGTTCTTTATGATTTTCGCATCGCCGCGTTTCAGTCCGAGTGCCGGCTCCAAAAAAGTCACAAGGCGGGTATCCATGCAAGTCAGAATCGCCAGATGTTTTTTCGGCAACTTGCTTTTGTGATGATCCTCGCCCTCGTAATTTTCCGGCGGGTTTTCGCAAAATTCTTTGTTGACCTGCAAAATCTCGTCAATCAGTGCCACAAAAACTACCTCCTCAAAAAAATTTTACACACTTCGAGATAGTTCTTTCGACGAAAAAATTTTCCTGCAAAAGAATTTATTTTTTCGCGAACTCCAAAACACGAGCCGCCATTTCTTCCTTGTCACAAATATTTTCGTGCAAAACTTTCGCGCTTTCGAGTGACGCAAGATTTTTCGGGACGCGCTTGTTTGTCAAGTTGCTAAGCTTGTCGAGCTGTTCAAGGTCGTCGATGCCCTGCGTCGATTCGCCGAGAGAATTTAAAACGGCGGCGGTAAATTTGAAGGGGCTTGCCGTCGACGCAACAATAACCGGCAACATGTCGCGGGTGTCGTGGCGATACTTGCCGATAACCGAAAGAGCAACGGCGGTGTGCGTGTCGACAAGGTACTTGAAATTTTCAAATATGCGACGAATCATCGAGGAAGTCTCTGCCTCGTCCGCGTAGTCCGCATAAAAAATTTTGTCGAGGCGTTTTTTCAGCGGCGCGTCGATTTTATATTTGCCGGTTTCCTTCAGCTCCGCCATAAAATTTTTCACGCGCTCAATGTCATTCGTCTCGTGATAGAGCAGCCGCTCAAGGTTACTGGAAATCAGAATATCCATTGACGGCGTGATAGTTTTGTGGAAAGCGCGGTTGCGGTCGTAAATCCCCGTTTGGAAAAAATCTGTCAGCACGTGATTAATATTCGACGCGCAGATTAATTTTTTGACGGGCAAGCCCATTTTTTTAGCGTAGTAGCCGGCGAGAATGTTCCCAAAATTTCCTGTAGGAACAGCAACGTTGACGGGGTCGCCGATTTTAAAATAACCTTCCTTTACAAATTCGACGTAAGACGAAAAATAATAGACAATCTGTGGAACGAGCCGCCCCCAATTGATCGAGTTGGCGGAACTAAGTTTGACGTTGGCTTTGGCAAGTTCTTCGCGGATTTTTTCATCGCCGAAAATATTTTTAACTCCGGTCTGCGCGTCGTCGAAATTTCCGCGCACGGCAGTGACGTTGACATTTTTGCCGGCTTGCGTGACCATTTGGAGCCGCTGAATTTTGCTGACGCCGCCGTCGGGATAGAAGACCATGATTTTTGTCTGCGGGACGTCCGCGAAACCCGCAAGAGCCGCTTTGCCGGTGTCGCCGGAAGTCGCAACGAGAATCAAAATTTCTTTTTGTTCGCCTGTTTTCTTGAGGGCCGCGCTCATAAGTCTCGGCAACATCTGCAACGCCATATCCTTAAACGCGCTTGTCGGACCGTGCCAAAGTTCCATGACGCCGACGGGAGCTTCGGTATTGGTTTCGTTGCGAATGAGAATGGACAGCGGAACTTTAGCCCGTGTGTCAAACCAATCGTAGGCAAGTTCCGAACATTCGGCGAGTTCGTCAGCGGTGTAGTCAGTCAAAAATTTTTGAAGAATCGCGGCGGCGCGTTGCTCGTACGTCATTCCGATTAGGCTTTCGATTTCTTCGAGTTTCATGCGCGGAATGGACTCCGGCACGAAAAGCCCGCCGTCCTCCGACAAACCTTGAAGAATCGCTTCCGCCGAAGTTATCGGCTCGATTTTTGAACGTGTGCTAATGTATTTCAAATTATTTCCTCCTTAAGCAAGGCGTTATAAATTTCGCGGCGGCTGACATTAAATTTCTTGGCGACTTCGCGCATGGCAGATTTTTTATCAAATCCGTCGGCGATTAAATTTTTGTAGGCGCCGATAAAATTTTCGGCGGGAGTCTCGATTTTTTCGCCGCCCTTCAGACCTTCGACAACGATAACAAATTCCCCCTGCGGCTCCTCCAAATTTTCGAGCAGTGTAAAAATTTCTCCGCGCAAAAATTCTTCGTGCACCTTAGTCAATTCGCGAGCAAGGGTAATTTTTCTGTTGCCGAGATTTTCCGCGAGCTCCTGCAGAGTTTTTTTCAGACGGTGTGGAGCTTCGTAGAAAATCAAAGTTTCCTCGCGCATCGACAAATTTTTCAGAAGTTCCCTTCGATTTTTCGCAGTCTTCGGCAAAAATCCTGCAAAGGCAAATCGCGCGGTATCCAAGCCCGAACAAATCAGTGCGCTTAACGCGGCGTTCGCGCCGGGTATCGGACAAACTTTTATTCCCGCGTCGACGGCAAGCCTGACCAAATCCGCGCCGGGATCCGAAATTGCGGGCAGTCCGGCGTCACTCACGCAGGCGATATTTTTTCCGGCGAGCAAGCTTGAAATAATTTTTTCTCCGCTCTGATTTTTTGAAAACTCGTCGTAGCGAACAAGTGGCGTATGAATTTCAAAATGCGTCAAAAGTTTTCTGGTTCTGCGCGTGTCTTCCGCCGCGATAAAATCTACCTCGCGCAAAACTTTCACGGCGCGAAAAGTCATATCGTCAAGGTTGCCAATCGGCGTGGCGCACAAATACAAAATCCCCGTCATGAATTTTCTGCCTCAAGAATTTTTTTGGAGATAATTTTTTGCAATGCAATTTCATCCCTAAGCCGCATAAATATCAATCCCCTTTTCAACAACAAGAATACTTTCGGAAGAAATAGGACCATGAATTATATCAACGCTCAAGCCCCAAAAATCTTCGAGCTTGTGTTTCAGAGAAATTAATTTCAGCAAAGAAACCGCAGGTGTAGAAAACTCAACAATTAAATCAACGTCGCTGTCTTCGCGAAAATTTCCATTCGCGCGGGAGCCGAAAAGGGTAACCCTCTTCAAATCATATTCCGGCGCGATTTTTTCAATCGTCCTTTTAATTTCTTCAATCGTCAACATTTTTTAACCCTCCAGTCCGTAAATTTTTTTCACTTCCTCCGTGTAAGAGCCGTCCTCCTCGTGAATCACCAGCGGCGGCAAAATTTTCAAACTACCCGTGTTCGCGCCGACGACCGATTCAATCATAACCAGGTTTGCATTTTTTTTCGGCTTCGGCTGAATCATTTGCAGGCGTTTCATTTCGAGTTGGTGGCGGTGCAGCGCGTCGACAATCTCGCTCAATCTTGACGCAAGGTGAATCATACAGAAGACGCCGTGAAATTTCAGCACAAACCTCGCGGCAGTCACCACATCTTCCAGCGTCGCGGTGAACTCGTGCCGCGCCCGCGCAACGCCCGTCAATTTATTAACCTCCCCGTCTTTCACGGGAACATACGGCGGATTGGCGATAACCAAATCAAAACTCTCCGCGCGAAAAATTTTTCGGTGCTGCCGATAATCCCCCTCGACGACGGAAATTTTTTCAGACAGGTTATTTATTTCGACGTTGCGCCGCGCAGTTTCAGCCATACGCGAATTTAATTCAATCGCGCAGATTTTTTCGACTTCGTCCGCAATTAAAAGCGGGATAACTCCCGTGCCCGTCCCCAAATCCAAAACCTTGAAAGATTTTTTGAAATGCGGGAAGTGCGAAATTAAAACAGAGTCCATCGAAAAACAAAATTCCCTCTCGTTTTGAATAATCATGCGCCCGGATTTCATCAAGTCGTCGAGGCGTTCACCTTCTTGCAATTTCAAATTCATTTTCTAAAATCTTTCGGCTTGAAAGTTCTGCGCGGCGGGCGTTTAAAACCTTTGCCGGGCTTTTCGTAGAGATTTTCAACGCGGTTTTCGTCATGGCTTTCGACGCGGGGATTTTTTTTATAATCTTTTCGGCGATTAGGTTTTTTCTGCCTGTCAAAATAATTTTCGGCGGGGGGTTGCTCCTGATTTTTGGCGGGCGGCGGATAAATCGGAGCCTCAATTTTTGTGTCGGCGGACTCCAAAATTTTTGTCTCGGTCTCTTCGATTGGCGCGGGAATTTTCACGACGGGCGGCACTTCGTTCCCGTTGTCAGCCGGCAATAAATCTTCCCAACTCGCCGTCACTGTTTCGCCGTTGTCCAGCAAAATCGTCGCGATTCTCTTAGAATTGTTCGTGAATTTAACTTCGCCCTCGCCGTCCGCCAAAACAACGCGGTCACCTTTTTTCGGGCGGAAGTCCTGATTATTTTCGATATAGCTTTCGTGATAAAAATCGCTCTCGTATTTCAGACAGCATAGGAGCCGCCCGCATATGCCGGAAATTTTTGTGGGGTTCAGCGATAAATTTTGTTCCTTAGCCATGCGAATGGACACCGGCGCAAAATCCCCAAGAAAGGTCGCGCAACAAAGAGGACGCCCGCAACAACCGACGCCGCCCAAAAGTTTTGCCTCGTCACGCACTCCCACTTGCCGCAGTTCAATGCGCGTATGAAAAATGTACGCCAAATCCCGAACAAGCGCGCGAAAATCAACGCGCCCGTCCGCCGTGAAGTAAAAAATAATTTTGTTGACGTCGAAAGTATACGCCACGTTGATTAAATTCATCGGCAAGCCGTGCTCGGAAATTTTTTCCACACAAATATCGAACGCCTTTTTTTCTTTGGCGCGGTTTTCAGCCACGCGCGTGAGGTCAGCCTTCGTCGCCTTGCGGTGAATCCTGCGAACCCCCTGCGCGATAGGACATTCGGGCTCGTCCGAAACTTCCATTGTGCGCACGCCGATAACCACGTCTCCGCACTCCAGCCCGCGCGCCGTCTCCACGATAACCGAATCGCCCTTTTCTATTTCGTCGTCGCCGGGGTCAAAAAAATAAATCTTCCCGGCTTTTTTAAAACGAACGCCTATAACTTTTTGTTCCATAAAAATCCTTTCGTTTAAAGTTTTCTGGCTGTCATTTTCAGCCGCAAAAAATAAGCTTCGGCAAGAAGTCTCAAGCTCGCGTTTGATTTTATTCGCCGTTGAGTTTCGTTGCCCGCGTCTATCATTTTGAAAATCTGCGCGTCGGAAATTTTTATTTCGCCAAGCCGCTCTTCAAGATCCGGATTAAAAAGTTTCGCCTGCCCGATTAAAAAGACGTCGCGCAAAATTTTTTGGATATAAGTCACGAAGTCGAAAAATTGTTCGCGCGACCACTCGGAAATTTGCGCGCCCTTCGAGAAAATATCTTCGTTGGTAAATTTTTTCAGACAAACGCGCTCAATCAAATCAAGAGCCGTTTCGCGCAGCTCGTAGCCGCCGGATTTTGCCAAAGACATCGCCCGCCCAAGACTGCCTCCGGAAATAAGAGAAATTTTTTCTGCCTGCGAAGAATCAATTTCATTTTGGAGGAGCGCGGATTTTATTTGCTCGGCAGTCAATTTTTCAAAGTTTACCGTCACGCAACGCGAACGCATCGTCATCAAAAGCCCCGCGCGGTTCGCCGTAATTAAAATAAAAATTGTTTGGCTCGGCGGCTCCTCCAAAGTCTTCAGCAGACAATTTGCCGCCGGATTGTTCATAAACTCCGCGCCGTCAATCACGACGACACGATTAGCGGATTGCAGGGGCTTTAACGCCGCCTCGTTCTGAATACTTCTGATTTGCGCGATTTTAATATTTCGTGTGGTCTTCGTCTCTTCCGGCGCGACAAGGTGAAAATCGGGGTGACTGCCCGCCGCCATCAGCCGACAGCTCGGACAAACTCCGCAGGGTTCGCCGCCGGAATTTTCTTCACACAAAATAGACGCCGCGCAAATTTCAGCGACCTTTTTCTTGCCGATACCTTCGACGCCCGAAAAGATCACCGCGTGCGGAAATTTTTTATCGGCGATACTTTTTTTCAGCCAATCGATTTTTGACGAGTGACCGATAATATTTTTCCAGCTGTCCATAAAATTTTACATGTAGAGATCCACGAGCATGCCGCGAATGGCGTCGTGGCTGGCAATGACGTCGAGTTTGTCGGCTTGACCCAGACGGATTTTCTCCGCCATATCTTCGAGCTTGCGGTCGATTTTTCGGACAGTCGTATAAACGCGCTGCCGCCCCATTCTGTCCCAGCCGGCTTGCGTGCTAAGCTCGTACATGTTGCTGACAGCCGCGCCGACAAAATTTTTAATCATCGTGCGATATTCGCGCAGTTCTTCGTAGGTTGGAGTGCGACTGAGTTTGCCCGCCTGCTCGTCGATTTTTTTGAGCATCGCCTCCATTTCCTCGTGAGAAAATCCGTCGTGCTGTTGCTCCAAAAGTTCGTTGGAAAATGAATTATCTTTTTCAAAAACGTGTTCGCCTTGCCCGCGAGGGATCTCGAAGGGCGAACCGGTTGTCGGCATGCTTCCAATTTTTACCGCCATTTTATCCACCTGCTTTCGGTAAAATTATAAGGTCTCGTAATAAAATCGGCAAGAAAATTTTTCTCTTTTCTCTAATCACTTGACCCTTGATAACTTTTCTTTTTTAGAAAAAGAAAAGTAACAAAAGAAAAATCGCCCGCTGAGATTGCATCACGCAATCAACGCGGGCAAGGCCGTCATCCATGACGGCCTCCCCTCCCTCTTCTTAAATCTTCGTAGCGAAAAAATTTTTCAAAGACTCAGCGGCAGGACGATTCATGCTCGAAACTGTCAAGAGGTCGTCAATCGACGCGGACTTTATTTTTTCCAGCGTGCCGAATTTTTTAAAAAGCTCCGCGCGCCTCTTCGGACCAATCCCGACAATATTATCAAGTTCGGATTTTAAATTTCGCGCCCGCCGAAGTTTTCTGTGGTAAGTTATCGCAAAACGGTGAGCCTCGTCGCGAATCCTCTGCATTAAATAAAGTGACTGACTGCCGCTCGGAAGTACAACCGGCGTCGAATCACCTTCGACGAAAACCAATTCAAACTGTTTCGCCAAACTGACGACGGGAACTTTGTGCCCGAAACCGCGAATAATTTCCAGCGCGGAATTTAGCTGACCGATGCCGCCGTCGATAACAATCAAATCCGGAAGTTCGTCCGCCGTCAATTTCCCGTAGCGTCGGCTCGTAACTTCGCGCATCGAAAGAAAATCATCAGGCTTGCCATCCGTCGAAAGAATTTTGTAGCGGCGATAACTTTTTTTGTCGGGCACGCCGTCTTCAAAGACAACCATTGACGCCACAGTTTCCGCGCCCTGAATGTGCGAAATGTCGAAGCACTCCATACGACGCGGCAGTTTCGGCAAGTGCAAATATTTTTGCAGCTCCTCGACCGCGCCAATCGTCCTATCGTGATTCAGTTCGCGCCGCGCGTTCCTTTCTGACAAAAACCTTTCGGCGTTTTCGTTAGCCATCTCGACAATGGAACGCTTGACGCCGCGTTTTGGCTCGACGATTTTCGCGGCAAGCCATTCGCCCAAAATTTTCGCGTCGTCTTCGGCAAGAGCAACCGGCAACAAAATTTCCGCCACAGAAATTTTCGTCCGGCTGTAGTACTGTTTGATAAACTCGGCGATAACTTTTTCATCGGGCTCGTCGAACGCGCCACTCAACAAAAAACTTTCGCGCCCCGTAACTTTTCCGTCGCGTACAAAAAAAATCTGCGCGCAGACTTCGGAATTAAGACGCGCCAATCCGATCGCGTCAAGGTCTCCGGCGTCGG
Organism: uncultured Selenomonadaceae bacterium; assembly: GCA_905234195.1. GTDB lineage: Bacteria > Bacillota > Negativicutes > Selenomonadales > Selenomonadaceae > Quinella. The sequence continues at coordinate 74,715 of CAJOFR010000004.1, read as the reverse complement.
TAACAATCTTCTGCTTTTCGGAAATCTTTTTGACGGCAAGGAGAATGTCCCGCAATTTCGCCGCAAGCTCAAAATTTAAATCGTCCGCCGCCGCAAGCATCTCGCTCGTCAAATTTTTTTCGACTTCGGTCGTGTGACCTTCCAAAAATTTTTCTGTCGCCTTGACGAAATGCGCATAATCCTCCCGCGAAATTTTTCCCGCGCACGGCGCAGGACAACGCTTGATATGAAATTCGAGGCAAGGACGTTTCGCGAAATTTTTGCACGTCCGCAGAGGAAAAATCTTCCGCAAAAGCTCCAACGCCTCCTTGACGGCAAGCCCGCTCGTGTACGGACCGAAGTATCGCGCGCCATCCTTCTCCACCCGCCGCGTCACGAAGACACGCGGAAAATTTTCGTTGAGCGTCAATTTTAAATAAGGATAGCTTTTGTCGTCCTTCAAGCTGATATTGTAGCGCGGGCGGTGCTTTTTTATCAAGTTACATTCCAAAATCAGAGCCTCGACTTCGGACGCGGTGACAATCGTTTCAAAGTCAGCGATTTTCGCGACCATCGCCTTGACCTTCGCGCCGTGATTCTTCTGCGAATGAAAATATTGCCGCACGCGATTTTTCAGGATAACCGCCTTGCCGACGTAAATAATTTTCCCCTGCGCGTCCTTCATGATATAAACGCCGGGCGAATCGGGCAAGGTCTTCAGTTTTTCTTCGAGCGGGCTCATGATTTTTTGAGGAACTCCAGCGCGGAATTTAAGCGGCGGAAAGATTCTTCGCGACCGAGCAGAAATAAAATTTCGGTGACGCCGCCGGGAGTAACTTTTTGTCCGGAAAGAGCAATGCGCAGCGGCCACATGACCGTCCCCATTTTCAAGCCGGACTCTTCGACGAACGCGAAGATTTTTTCGTTGAGCGCGTCGACCGTCCAATTTTCGACGCCTTCCAAAATTTTGAGCGCGGGCGTAATAATTTCGATTGACTTTTCGACGGTGACTTTGTTGCGCTTGTTAATGAAAAGTTCCGCGTCGAGGGGCGGCATGACCTGCAAAAATTTTATCGTGTCGGGAATTTGGCTAAGACGATTGACGCGCGTTTTCAGTAAACTTGAAAGGTAAACTTTTTTCGCCGAAAGATTTTCGTCCAGCGCGCCGAAAAATTTATCAGCCGCCTCCGCAAAATTTTCGTCAGTCATTGCTTTAAAATATTCGCCGCTCATCCAATCGAGTTTATCATAATCGAAAACGGCGGGCGACTTGCTCAAGCCTTCGAGATTAAATTTTTCAATCAGCTCGTTCATGGAAAAAATTTCCTGGTTGGTTTTCGGGTTCCAGCCCAAAAGCGCGACGTAATTCGTGATAACTTCGGGCAGGTAGCCGGCTTCGATTAAGTCATTGAAACTCGTTGCGCCGTGACGTTTGCTGAGTTTGGAAACAGTGCCGTCGGGAGATTTTCCCATGACCGGAGCAAGGTGAATGAAAGTCGGCAGTTCCCAGCCAAAAAATTTGTAAAGCAAAACGTGTTTCGGCGTCGACGTGATAAATTCCGTGCCGCGAATTATATGACTTATCTCCATTAAATGATCGTCGACGACGTTCGCAAAATTGTACGTCGGCATCCCGTCACTCTTCAACAAAACCTGGTCTTCGAGTTCAGAATTTGCAATGGTGATATTTCCGTGAAGGACGTCGAAAAAAGTCGTCTCTCCGGTGAGCGGCATCTTCTGCCGAATGACGTAGGGTTTACCTTCGGCAAGATTTTTTTCGATTTCGGCGGCGGGCAGGTCTCTGCAGTGACGATTATAGCCGCCGAATTTTTTATCGTCGGAATTATTTTCGGGCTCGTCGTTCACGCAAAAGCAGCGGTAGGCGTGACCGGATTCGACGAGTTGTTCAGCGTACTTTTTATAAATTTCCATGCGCTCGCTCTGAACGTAAGGACCAAACTCCCCGCCGTGATGAGGTCCCTCGTCGGGAATAATTTTCGCCGCCGCCAAAGTCTTTTCGATAAACTCGACGGCGTCGGCAACGTAGCGGGCGCGGTCTGTGTCCTCAATCCGCAAAATAAAATCCCCGTGTTGAGATTTCGCAAAAAGATAAGCATAAAGAGCTGTGCGCAAATTTCCAATGTGCATGTAGCCCGTCGGGCTCGGCGCAAAACGTGTACGAATTTTTTTCAAAATACAAAACCCCTTTCATTTTAAAAAGTCCCTGTTAATTTTTTTCGGCAAGCAAAATTTCTTCTTCGCTACAATCCGCAAATTTCATTATGTCTTTGATTGGTACTTTCGCCGCCAAAAGTCTTTTTATCGGTGCAAATTTTTCCTTCAAGCGACCTTCCACGCGTGCGCGGTCTTCCCTTTCCTGCATCAAAACTTCGACCGTCTTGAACTACTCCCGCCTAAAGAGGCGGGGGTGTTCTCACCGATTTTGAATAAAATTATGTACGACTCCCCCAAAGTCTTGTACCGCGCGCCCCGTTTCAATTTGTCCAAATCCAAAAGCCCTTGATAATAACGCATCCTCTTTTCCAATTTGTCGACTTCCGAAATCTGCATCTCCAAATTAAACGAACGCTCATTCTCGTCCTCGACGTAAACATCAAGCCGCACGCCCTTGCTGTCCAAACGCGCCTCAATAACCTTTTCGCGCTCCGGATTTTTGATTTATCAGCTCTATGTCAACCATTTAATCCCCCCTTCCGCCGAATAAAAAGCCTCTTGTAAATATCTTTGCCGTTAATCTTCGCGCCCCATGAAGTTCCCGCGACGTGACAACCGCAATCGCCGTAAACGTAAGTGCAACCTAAAATTTCAAACTGATTCGGATTATATTTGTCGAGGAAAGTAATCGGCACGCCCATGACGCCAAAATAATCGCAGGGAATTTCCGCAGTCTTTGAAACTTCAATCGCGTCGTAGTTGTCGTAGCGGGGATATTTCTCCGGCGAATAATTGAACACCAAAAATATTTCTTCCTGCAATTTTTTCAGCGGGATATTTGTATACCAAATCGCTTGACTTCTTGCGACGTATTCGCCGTGAACTTTGACAATTGACCGGTCTTTATTTGCGGCTAATCCTGCGTCGATATATTTTTGCGGAACATGAAAATAAATTTCTTTGCTCATTGGCGTGTAACCGACGAACATTTTATTTTCCACAAACAGTTTAAATATTTCCTTGTAGGTTATCGCATTTTTATTTCCGAGCACAACGAATTTTTTTTCGTACTTCATCAGCTGGGCGACGTATTCTCGAAAGAGACTGAAGGGCGGGTTGGTCACGACGACATCTGCTTGCTTTAAAATCTCGATACATTCCGCCGAACGAAAATCCCCGTTGCCTTTCAGCGGCGTGATAATTTCGGGATGCCCCTGGATAAATTGCTTGACGTCTAATAAATCTTCGCGCCCGTCTCCATTCCAGTCCTTCAGCTCGGAAATTTCAACCTTGTAGGCAATTTCGTTTCGCGGGCGTGAATAAAATTCCTCCATGCCGGGCAAAACAAGTTCGTTGCCGGAAATCGGGGAGCCGGAATAACAAGTGGCGATTAATTTTTTCAGCTCAAGCGCGTTGAAGTTCATGGCGAAATACTTAAAAAAATCGCTCTCGTAAGGATCGTCGCAGTTGCAGAGAATAATTTTGCCGCGAAAAAATTTTCTGTAGTCCTCGTGGCGCAGTTCGCGCTCAATGTCCTCGATTTGCGTGTAGAATTCGTCCTTCTTCGCGCGCGCCGCCGAACTTAAATTTTTATTGCCCGCCACGATTTACCCTCCGAGATACGCCTTGCGAATATCTTCGCTTGCGGCAAGTTCTTTCGCGTCGCCGGAAATAGTTATGCGCCCCGTCTCCAAAACGTAAGCGCGGTTGGCAATGGAAAGAGCCATGTTCGCGTTCTGTTCGACGAGCAAAACAGTCGTGCCGGCTTTGTTAATGTCGACGATAATGGAAAAAATTTCGCGGATTAAAAGAGGAGCAAGCCCCATTGAAGGTTCGTCGAGGAGCAAAAGTTTTGGGCGGCTCATAAGCGCGCGACCCATTGCAAGCATTTGTTGTTCACCGCCGGAAAGAGTGCCCGCCTGCTGATTGATTCTCTCTTCGAGGCGCGGGAATCTCTCGAAGACCATTTTTAAATCCTGCGCGATGCCGTCTTTGTCGTTGCGGATAAACGCGCCGAGTTCGAGATTTTCTTTAACGGTCATCTCGGCAAAAATCCTGCGCCCTTCGGGAACTTGAGAAATTCCCTCGTGAACAATTTTGTGGGCGGGCATTCCGGCAATGTCCTTGCCTAAAAAATTTATCGTGCCGGTTTTCGGCTTGAGGAGACCGGAAATAGTTCTAAGCGTCGTGGATTTTCCCGCGCCGTTCGCTCCGATAAGCGTGACAATCTCCCCTTCGTTGACGGTCAAGCTCACGCCCTTAATCGCGTGAATCGCTCCGTAGTAAACGTTTATGTCGTTAATGTCAAGCATCGCCATAAGCAAACCCCTTTCAGTTTTCGTGCATTGCGATAAATTTTTCAACATCGCCAAAAAATCTAAAGTTCTCGTAAATTTTATCTGCGCTCCAATCCCACCATTTAATTTTCAAAAAAGCGGCGATAATCTCTTCGGGAAATCTGTACTTGATAATTTTCGCGGGGTTGCCGCCGACGATCGCATAAGGCGGAATATTTTTCACGACGACGCTGTCAGACGCAACAACCGCGCCGTCGCCGATAACCAACGGCTTTTCGGGGTTGGTGCTCTTCAGACGACAGCCGCGCCCAATCCAAACGTCGTTCCCGATTTTTATTTCGCAACGATTTTTTTTCAGCGGGAAGTCTTCAGCATTAAACGTCCAGTCAAAATGCGTGGGCGGATAATTCGTCGCGCAGCTGTAGTTGTGAAAATTATTTATGCCCGCCTCGAAGGTGACGTTCCAAGAAATGGAAGAAAATTTTCCGGCGGTAATCAGCGCGTTGCGCGTCTCGAAGTTCGCGTTTATCAGACAAGTTTTTTCTCCGAGCTTGATAATCGTATCGCCGCCGTTAATCTCAAAAATTTTCGGGTAGATAGAATTTTCGGCGTTGTCTATTTGAATGACAGGATTTTCCAAAACGCCGCGCGCAATCCCCGTTTCAAGAAGCTTTTTAAAATCCAGGTGCGGAATATGAAAAACGCGCCCGTCGATAATATTTTTGCGCGGGATTTTAAAATTTTCCTCAAGCCATTTCATGCGCAGATAAAAATTTGTTTGGCTGGAGACGATAGCAATATCGAAATCAGATTTATCAAGGGGAATTTCTTCGCCGCCCCATTCGTTCCTGCAAAATTTTATGCCGCGTTCGTCGAAGACAGCATAGCCGATAATTTCAATCGTCCCATTTTGAACTGCCTGCTTGTAAAAATTTTTCAGCGTGCCGAAAAGATAATCCGTGCCGAAAATCAGAGCCCTAACCGCCATGAACAAAATCCTTTCATTTATCGTGCATCGAAATAAATTTTTCGACGTCCTTATAATATTTAAAATTCTCGTAAATTTTATCTATGTCCCAATCCCACCATTTGATTCGCAACAGCGCGGCGATAATCTCTTCGGAAAATCTGTACTTGATAATTTTCGCGGGGTTGCCGCCGACGATCGCATAAGGCGGAATATTTTTCACGACGACACTGTCAGACGCAACAACCGCGCCGTCGCCGATAACCAGCGGCTTTTTCGGATTAGCGGAATTTAAAACAGTCCCGCGCCCAATCCAAACGTCATTGCCGATATCTATTTTGCCGGGCTGAAGTGTCGGGAAAAAATCCGGCGGCATGACAAACTCAAATTTTTCAAGCGCGTACGTCCCGATATTGTGGTAGTCGTGAAATCCATTTAGATTAAGGTGAAAAGAAACATCCCAAGAGATTGAAGAAAATTTGCCGACGTTTATTATCCCGCTGCCCTCAATTTTTGCCTTGCCGATATAACTTTTCGTATCGAGGAGGACGAAAATATTTTTCCTGTAAGTTTCGTAACCTCTGGGGTGAAAAATAGGTTCTTTGCTCTCCAGCGGAGCATCATTTTCTATCAAACCGCAGGCGACGCCGTCTTTGATAAAGCGCGGAAAATCGAATTTAGGAATCTGAAAAATCCTGCCGTCGATGATATTTTGACGAGGGAGTTTAAAATTTTCTTCGATAAACTTCATTCGACCATAAAAATTATTTGACGAAGAGATTATCGCCATTTGAAAATTAATTTCTGAATCTACAACCCCCCCCCCGTTCAGTTTTGCCGACAGAAATTTTTCCGTCCTCGCCGATAATCGCGTAGCCGATAATTTCCAAATTTCCTTTTTTGACTTCCTGTTTGTAAAAATTTTTCAGCGCGGGGTAAATATCATCCGTGCCAAAAATCAAAGCCCTAATCGCCATGAAATTTTCCTCCTGTCAATCGCGCAGATTATTCAAGCCCAGCTTTTTTAAAAGTTCCATGTCATCTTTAATCGTCGTGCCGGAAGTCGTGAGCATGTTGCCGGTGATTGAGGCGGACGCCCCGTTCAAAAATGCGGACGCCCCAAAATCCGGCAGAAGTTTTCTTCCGGCGGCAAGCCTGATATTCGCCGTCGGATTTATGTAGCGGAAAATTGCAACCGTGCGCAAAATTTCTTCGGCGGCAAGCGGCGGACGATTTTCCAGAGCTGTGCCCTTGACGGCCATGAGCGCGTTAATCGGAATAGATTTAATTCCCAGCGCAGAAAGTTCCAACGCCATATCGATTCTGTCCTGCCACGTTTCACCCATGCCGATAATCCCGCCGGAGCAAACTTGAAGACCTTCCGCCTGCGCAAGTTTAATCGTGTTGATTCTGTCGTCGAAAGTGTGGCTCGTGCAGATCTGCGGAAAAAATTTGCGCGAAGTCTCGATATTATGATGGTAGCTCGTCACGCCCGCCGCGCGAAGTCTTCTAAATTGTTCGGCGTTCAAAATTCCGTGAGACGCGCACAAATCTATAGCCAAATTATTTTTCAGCAACCTGTACGCCTCAATCGCCTTGTCAAAATCTTTTCCGGTCAGAGCCCTGCCGCTCGTCACGATAGAAAAACGATTGACGCCGGCTTTTTCATTCAGCTTGGCGGCGGCTAAAATTTCTTCGGCGGGCAAAAAATCGTACTCTTCGACGCCGGTTTTGTGGCAGGCGGATTGCGCGCAGTACTTGCAATTTTCTCCGCAACGCCCGCTTTTTCCGTTAATAATCGTGCAAAGGTCAATGTGGTTGCCGAAAAAATTTTTCTGAATCAAATGCGCGCCGTGTTGAATTTTTTCAAGCGGCGTCGTCAAAAAAAATTCAAAGTCGTCGCCGCGATTCAACCTTTCGCCCGCGATAATTTTTTCTGCGATTTTTACTGCGTCCAAATTTTTTGTGTCCATTGCTAAAATCAAAATCCTTTCAAAAATTTTAGTTGACGGCTTCTGTGCCGAGATACGCGCGAATAACTTCGGGGTTGTTCTGAATTTCGGAAGGCGTGCCCTCCGCGATAATCATTCCGTATTCCAAAACGTAAATCCTTTCGCAAATCCCCATAACCAAACTCATATCGTGTTCGATTAACAAAACGGTTAAGCCGAATTGTTTTCTAATCCAACGAATCATTTCCATAAGCTCGTGAGTTTCCTGCGGATTCATTCCGGCGGCGGGCTCGTCGAGCAACAAAAGTTTTGGTTTAGCGGCAAGAGCGCGGGCAATTTCCAATCTCCTCTGCGCGCCGTACGGAAGATTCTTTGCAATTTCGTAAGCGTGCTCGTCGAGTTTAAAAATTTTCAGCAGCTTTAAACTTTCCTGCTCAATCTCGTTTTCTTCACCAAAATATCTGCCCATGCGCATGACGGTTTCAAGCAAGCCATACTTAACGTGACAATGGTAAGCGATTTTCACGTTGTCGAGTACGCTGAGTTCGCTGAAGAGACGAATATTTTGGAAGGTGCGCGCAATTCCGAGCTGGGTAATTTGATACGGCTTGAGACCGACGATAGATTTTCCGTCAAGAGAAATTTCGCCCGTCGTAGGAATGTAAACGCCGGTTATCAAATTAAAAATAGTAGTCTTGCCCGCGCCGTTCGGTCCGATAAGCCCGATAAGTTCACCCTTGTTGATATAAAAATTAAAATCTGCGACCGCCTTCAAGCCGCCGAAAACTTCGGAAACATCTTCGGCTTTGAGGAGCGGCTTTTTATTTTCAGCCATAATCAAACTCCTTTATCGTGCATCGAAACAAATTTTTCGACGTCCTTATAATATTTAAAGTTCTCGTAAATTTTATCTATGTCCCAATCCCACCAGCGAATTTTCAAAAGCGATTCGATAATCTTTTCGGAAAATCTGTACTTGATAATTTTCGCGGGGTTGCCGCCGACAATCGCATAAGGCGGAACGTTTTTCACGACGACGCTGTCAGACGCGATAACCGCGCCGTCACCGATAACCAGCGGCTTTTTCGGATTGGTATTTTTTAAAATACTTCCAATCCCTATCCAAACGTCATTGCCGATTTTTATTTCGCAAGATCTAAGTTCCGGAAAAAAATCCGAGTCTCCGCCTATCCCCAAATGATTCAAAGGGTAAACTCCAAGCCTGTGATAATCGTGATTTACGTTTTGCCCCAGCTCGAATAAAATTCTGGAAGAAACAGTGGAAAACTTTCCAACAGAAATTGAACCTTCCTTCCCGATAATCCCGCAACCGTTTATGTACGTGTAGGAATCGATATTAACGACGGCATTGTTATTTTTAAATCTGAAGACTTTCGGATAAATCGTATAGGTATTTTCATTAAAAGCAATGTTATCTAAAACGCCGTAAGCAATTCCTTCAGAAATTAATCGCGGAAAATCCAAATTCGGGATAACAAAAACGCGCCCGTCGATAATATTTTGACGAGGGAGTTTAAAATTTTCTTCGATAAACTTCATGCGACCATAAAAATTATTTGACGAAGAGACTATCGCGATTTGAAAATTAATTTCTGAATTTACGCCCCCCCCCGTTCAGTTTTGCCGAAAGAAATTTTTCCGTCCTCGCCGATAATGGCGTAGCCGATAATTTCCAAATTTCCTTTTTTGACTTCCTGTTTGTAAAAATTTTTCAGCGCGAGGTAAATATCATCCGTGCCGAAAATCAAAGCTTTAATAGCCATTTTTAATTCTCCTTTGTGCCGGAAATTTTGTCGAGAACTTTTTTAATCGGCGCGAAGTTCGTGACCTCCATGTAGCCGAAGAGTCCTTGCGGGCGATAGAACATCAGCAAAATCAAAGCCAGCGCGTAAATTATCATGCGCGCCTCCGGAAAAGATGCCAACGCCGCTGAAATAAACGTCACGACGAACGCGCCGGCGATAGAGCCGGTGATAGAGCCCATGCCGCCCAAAACGACCATAATTAAATAATTGAACGACGAAAGGAAGGTAAACGAGTTCGGGCTGATTAAATAGAATTGGTGCGCGAAAAGTCCGCCGGCTATTCCCGCGAACGCCGCGCCGATTGTGAACGCCATGACTTTATATTTTGTCGTGTTGACGCCCATTGCTTCGGCGGCTATTTCGTTTTCACGAATGGAGATACACGCGCGCCCGTGCGAAGAATTCACGAAATTTTTTACGAAAAACAAAGTGAAGAGCATTACGAAAAATACCCACGTGAAATTTGTCAAGTGAGGTATTCCTTTAAAGCCCGCCGCCCCGCCGACGTATTCAATGTTCATTATGACGATACGGATTATTTCGCCAAGACCGAGTGTGGCGATTGCCAGGTAGTCCCCGCGCAGTCGCAGTGTAGGCAGTCCGATTAAAAAGCCGAGAGTGCCCGCGCAGAGTGCGCCGAGCAGAAGCGCAACGATTAGCGGCAGGTGAAAGTTTACCGTAGCGACGACGCCGACATACGCGCCGACCGCCATAAATCCCGCGTGACCGAGCGAAAATTGTCCGGTGTAGCCGTTGATTAAATTCAGGCTCACCGACATTATCACGTTGACGCAAATTAAAATTATGTTCAGCTGCCAAAACGAGCCGATAACTCCGCCGCTAATCATTCCTTGTATCGCGGCGTAGACGACGAGCCCGAAAATCAGCATCGTTAAATCTCTTTTTCTGACCGAGTTCAATTACTAAATCTCCTTCCTTTTTAAGGAGTAAGAGGTAAGATTTCCTTTCCCCTTGTCCCTTTAAACTTTTTCGTTGGTGTTTTTGCCGAAGAGCCCCGAAGGTTTAACGAGCAAGACCAAAATCAAAATAGCAAACGCCGCCGCGTCTCTGAAGGTAGAGGACAAAAATCCGGCGACAAGTGCTTCAATCACGCCCAAAATTATTCCGCCGACAACCGCGCCGGGCAAAATTCCTATTCCGCCCAAAACCGCCGCGACGAACGCTTTCAGACCCGGCATGATTCCCATAAGCGGATCGATTGTGTTGTAGTAGACGCCGACGAGGACACCCGCCGCCGCCGCCAAACTTGAGCCGATAAAAAATGTCATTGAAATTACTCTGTCCGAATCAATACCCATAAGTTGCGCGGTTTCCGTGTCGAAACTTGCCGCGCGCATTGCCTTGCCGAGTTTTGTTTTCTGCACAATGTAAGTCAGCAACGCCATCAAAACTATCGTGATTGCAAAAATTAAAACTTGTTGCCCGTTGATTATGAATCCCGCGACGTTGTAGGAAACATTGCCGATAACGTCCGGAAAAGTTCGCGGCGTCGGTGTGACGAAATACATTCCCGTGTACTCCAAGAAAAATGATACGCCAATCGCCGTGATTAAAATTGAAATACGCGGCGCATGACGCAGGGGCTTGTACGCCAATTTTTCGACGACCATGCCAAGACAGCCGGTTATCGCCATAGAAATAAGGAGCGCGGGCACAATCGGCATGTAAAGATACGTCACGCAAAAAAATCCGAGATACGCGCCGACCATGTAAATATCGCCGTGCGCAAAATTGATGAGCTTGATAATGCCATAAATCATTGTGTAACCCAGCGCAATTAAAGCGTAAATACTGCCGAGACTCACGCCGTTAATCAACTGCTGAATCAGCTGGTGGAAAAAATCCATAAAATAAAAACCTCCCCGAAAAATTCTTTCGGGGAGATTTTAACTTTTTATTGCAATATTGTCACGCTTTATTTTTTATTTCCGCGCGGCAGGTTGAAAATTTGCAGCGTCTTTGATAATATTTCCGCAACTTAGACGAAAAAAAGTTTGGTGATAAATTTTGAAAGTTGATTATTTAAATCAAAGCCGCGCCCCAATTTTGGAGGCGTTGGAAAAAATGAAGGCGGCGCGTCTGGTTCCCTTCGACGTGCCCGGACACAAACGCGGGCGCGGAAATCGGGAGCTGGCAGAATTTTTGGGGCAGGACTGCCTGGACGTCGACGTTAATTCAATGAAAATGCTCGATAACCTCTGTCATCCAACTTCCGTGATTCGCGACGCGGAAATTTTGGCGGCGGAGGCTTTCGGAGCGACGAACAGTTTTTTCATGGTCGGCGGGACAACTTCCGCAGTGCAGGCGATGATTTTGGCGACGGTCAAGCCGAACGAAAAAATTATCTTGCCGCGAAACGTCCACCGCAGTGCAATTAACGCGCTGATTCTTTGCGGAGCAACCCCCGTTTACGTGAATCCGCAAGTCGACGAACGGCTGGGAATTTCTCTCGGCATGAAAGTTTCTGACGTCAAGGACGCTATCAAAAAAAATCCCGACGCCAAAGCCGTCCTCGTCAACAATCCGACTTACTACGGTATTTGTTCGGATATTGAGACGCTGACGAAAATTGCCCACGCGCACGGAATGAAACTGCTTGCCGACGAGGCGCACGGCACGCAATTTTATTTCAGCCCCCGCCTCCCGAAATCCGCAATGAGTGTCGGCGCGGATATGGCGGCGGTTTCTATGCACAAGTCGGGCGGTTCTTTGACGCAAAGTTCAATTCTCTTGACGGGCGAAAAAATTGACGCCGGTTACGTCCACCAAATTATAAACCTTACGCAATCGACGAGCGGTTCTTATCTTTTGATGTCGAGTCTGGATATTTCGCGAAGAAATCTTGCGTTGCATGGAGAGGAAATTTTTGACCGCGTGATTGACTTGGTTGAGTACGCGCGCGACGAAATTAATTCTCTCGGCGGCTGGTACGCCTACAGCAGGGAACTTGCGGACGGCGACGCGGTTTTTGACTTCGACACGACGAAACTTTCTATCTATACTCGTTCGGTCGGACTTGCCGGGATTGAAGTCTATGATATTCTGCGCGACGAGTACGATATTCAAATGGAGTTCGGCGATATTGCAAACACGCTGGCTTACGTTTCAATCGGCGACAGGCGAAAAGATATTGAGCGGCTGGTTTCCGCGCTGGCTGACATAAAAAGAAATTACAGAAAAGATCCGTCAAAACTTCTGAAAACCGAATACATAGATCCGATTGTCGACTGCACGCCGAAGGAAGCTTTCTACGCGAATAAAAAATCTCTTCCGCTTGAAGAAACAATCGGGGAGACCGCCGCAGAATTTTTGATGTGCTATCCGCCCGGCATTCCCGTTCTTGCGCCCGGCGAAAAAGTCACTCAAGAAATTTTGGATTATATCCGCTACGCAAAAAGAAAGGGCTGTCAAATTACCGGACCCGCCGATATGACAATTCGTCGCCTGCAAGTTATTGGCTAGAAAATTTTTTAAATGGCGTTTGACAATCCGCAACGCAATTATTATTATATCGTAAAGAGAATTTGTAAAGGGGGAGCAACTTTCATGATAAGCATTCAAGGGATTGAAAGAGTCGGCTTGACGCGGAGAATTGACGAGATTCGCCAGAGAATTACGAACATAGAAAATAATTTTGGTACAGGCGGAATCGGCGGGGACTTCCAGGCTACTCTTGAAAAAGAAATCGCCCGTCAAGAGGAAATGATAAAAAAACTGCAACCGATTCAAGAAATTGACAGCCTGCAGAAAATTTCTCGACCCGTCAACGAAAATGAAATCGCCAACGCCGCGAAAGTCGCCGAAGCTCTGAAAGCCGCAGATATTTCCACAGCCGTGCAGACTCCTCAAATTAACAGCTCGTCGAAAATTTTCACGCTCGGTAAGTTCGCCGGCGAAGAGGCTCTTCCGAATCACGAGGGCTATAAAAATTTTAATCCCGTTGCTGAAAATCCGACGGCGGCAATTTCTCCCGAAACTGAAGACGATATTTACACGCAGACCCCCGCGCCCGATGACGACGTACTTGTTGGCGGGCTTGCCGAAGATTTTTTCGAGGACGCCTACTATTACGAAGATGAGCCCGAAGAAATCCCCGCCGCGCCTTATTACGGTTCGACTGAAGAAATTATAGAGGCGTCCGCAATTAGAAACGGCGTCGACCCAAAACTTGCAAAGTCTATCGCTATCGCTGAATCGAATATGAATCAAAGTGCAATTTCCGGCGTTGGCGCAATAGGCGTCATGCAGCTCATGCCCGAAACTGCGCGCGGGCTCGGCGTCAATCCCTACGACGAGGCGGAAAATATTGAGGGCGGTACTCGTTTTTTGCGTCAGCTCCTTGACAGATTCGGCGGCAATGTTCAATTGGCAGTCGCCGCTTACAATGCCGGGCCCGGTGCCGTCCAAAAATATGGCGGTGTTCCTCCTTACAGAGAAACTCAAAATTACGTCGGTCGCGTCATGGATCTCTACGCCAACTAAAAATTGGAGCGTGATATTATGGCTAAACGAAAAAGTTTTCTAAGCAAAATAATTACGTGGTTTATGGTGCTGTTCTTTTTGGCTGTGCTGGCAGTCGGAGCTTTGGCGGCGTGCATTTATTTTCAAGTTGTAGACGACGAAAAAATTCAGTGGGCTAACGAAAAAGTCGGGCTGTATAAATTGCCGCTGGTAGGTGCCGGAGAAAGTTTTGAGTACTTCACGGTGCCTGAAGGCGTGGTTTGGCCGGAGCCCGAAGAAAATGAGGAAGAGGACAAAGACGCGGTGAAAGTCGTGGAAAAAGACAAGAAACTTTCCGCCGAAGCCGCCACTCCTCCTAAGCCGAAGGAGATAACCATTTCTCAAAAGGAAATAGAAGAGCAGACCAAAGCCCGCGAAGCCGCCGAGAAAAAGCGCGTCTCGAAACTCGCGCGGATTTACGGCAGCATGAAACCCGAAGAGGCGGCGCAAGCCCTCGACGGGGTGAATCTGAATACGGTCGTTTCTATTCTGCAGAAGATGGACGAAGGAACCGCCGGACAAGTTTTGGCGAAAATGGATCCCGTTCAGGCGGCAAGAGTTACGCAGATGATGTTCAACGGCAACCAATAAGTGGTAAGGGATAAGAGAAAAAATCTTTCCCCTTGCCACTTACCACTTGTCAAGGGAGTTCGGGCGCGCTCTTTGACACAGCAGAATTTCTAATAATCTCCTCTATGCGTTGGTCAAGCGCAAGCTCCTGTTTGTGAATACTCTCCGCCGTCCCAAAATCCGCAAGATTATTTTGAGCAAGCCCCCGCGCGTAATACTGCCAGGCTTGAATCGTCACGACAGTCGAACTCCTCCGCAAATTCGCAAGGTAAGTCGCACCCGCCGGAATATGTATTTGGTCAAGCTCGGCCTGCCTGCTCTCAAGTGTCGGGATTATCGTTTGGTTTATGTAGTTCACAATTTCCGCGCGCCGGTCACTGTCAATTATCCCGTCCGAGCTTCTCTGCAACACAATAAAATTACTTTGCGCGTCACTCAAAACGTCGTTGTAATGAGAAATAATTTCCGAAGTGCTCGCAATATAATTCGTCACGTCCCCTTGAAGGAGCGGCGCAACTGCGGAAAGATATTCTTTGTAGTTGTCCACGCTGACAATTTTCCAATCGTTTTCGCCCGTGTTGAAACTCAACCCCGAAAAATTAAACGTCTGTCCGAAAATCTCTAAGTCACTGCCCGAAAACTGAAAACCCGCGCCGCCACTTTCCAAAGTCACCTGCAAAGTAAACGGCAGTTGCGAATAATCTTCAACCACTTTTATTTCGGCAGTCGCCTTTTCTCCGAGATTCTTTACATTTTCGACGCCGGTAATTGTCGTGTGCCGAATCAAACTCCTTTCAAGCAAAAGGTCGAAGTCGATGCCGAGTTGCCGCCCTTTCAAAATTTCTTCCGGCAAAATCCATTCTCCCGTTTCCAGCCGCGTGTTGAGAACCTTAATCGCGCCGACACACATTTGCGGGCGAATCAGCACATAAAAATTTTCAAAGAGTAACCGTTCGCGCGTGGAAAGTTGCGTGTCGTACTCAAAAAGATCCACCGTTAAGTCGTCGTAAGCATCCCGCGTAATCTCCTCAAGATCCACGTGCTTTTTAAAAGTTTCGACGTCGCCGTTTTGCAGAGCCGCGAAAGTTTCGTTCATCGCGTAAGCCGGCGTTTTCGTGTAGCTCGTGAAATACCAAATCACGCAACTAATCGCAATCATCAGCACAAACAAAACGAAAACTCGTTCCGTCCGCCTGCGTCTGCGCCGCGCGTATAATCTTCTTCTCCAAGTGTAATCGTCCATAAAATCTCCCAAAAGAAAATTTTTCACGCCAATATTATAACCAAAATTGCCGGCGTTGTGCAAGAAATTTTCTGCGATTGGCGAAACAAAAAAAGAGGTGAGAATTTTGAAGTTGCCGCAATGCGAAATTATCTATCGCCCCGCGCTCCCCGAACGGGAAATTTTATTTGTGTCCGGCGGCAGACGCCCGAATAAAAATTGGTTTGTCGAGGTCGCGAAGGACAGAAAAATTTTTTGCGCCGATAAGGGCATCGAACTTTGTCGCGCGTGTAATATCCTGCCGAAAATTTTGGTCGGCGATTTTGACAGCGCGGAAAATTCTGCACTTGCGTGGGCTGTCACAAAAAAAATCCCCGTCGAACGTCACGCCGTCGACAAAAATTTGACTGACACCCAACTTGTTTTGGAGCGCGCCGAAAGTCTGGAGAAAAATTTCTGCGCGATTATGACGGGAAGTTTTGGCGGGCGGGCGGATCATCTTTTCAGCACGATTTTTACCTGCGCGGCGTCGAAGAGGAAAATTTTTCTTGCGGACGAGAGGGAAATTATTTTTTACGTCAGCGGCGGCGAAAATGTCGACGTGAATTTTTTCCGCAAGCCGCTTGCCCTTTCGCTCATGCCGATGTCTGAAATTTGTGGCGGCGTGAAAATTTCCGGCACGCATTGGGAACTTGACGGCACGACACTCGCGCAAAATTTTCCGACTGCCGTCAGCAACCGCGTCGAGGACGACAAAATAAAAATAAGCGTCGACAACGGGACGCTTGCGATTTATTTTTGTTTCGACGAAAATTTTTCAGCCGATAATTTTTTCTAAGGCGTTCATTTCTTTTTGGAAGTCCAAAAATTTTTCGGAAGACGCGGCGGCGGGGCTCTTCGACATCTCGTTGACGACGCGCCGCAATTTTTTCAGCCTCTGACCGAGAAATTTTTTGAGCAGCGGAGAATTATTTTTCTTCGTTTCGCGGCGGACGAGCGCGGGATTTTTCGTCGCGCTGATAATCTCGTAAATAATCCCGTTCGATTCTGCAAGGTCGACGTCAGCGACAAGCCAACCGTTATTTTTCAGCCACGCCAAAATTTTTTCGACGGCGTTCATTGGCTGGAGGATAAGTTGTCCGACCGCGCCCGAAACTTCCGGCGAATTTTCGAGAATCTCCGCGATAAGCGCGCCGCCCATTCCGCCGATACAAATTGCATCGACTTCGCCGGCGTGCAAAATCTTCAAGCCGTCACCCTGCCGAACTTCGATAAGGTTTTCGAGATTGGCGGCGGCGATATTTTTTTTTGCGGCGGCAAGCGGTCCGGAATTTTTATCCGTCGCAATGACGAAGGACGCGCGCCCGCTCTTGGCAAGTTCAATCGCAAGGTAGCCGTGATCCGCGCCAATATCGGCGACACGGCTGCCCGCGCGGACAAAATTTATCATCGCTGCAATTCTTGAATCAATCATAAAATCACCAACACAAAAAAGGATGCGACACAACGCATCCTTGTAAATTTCTGAAATGGCTCCCCGAACTGGACTCGAACCAGTGACTCCCTGATTAACAGTCAGGTGCTCTACCGACTGAGCTACCGAGGAATAACACATGAAAATTATAAAACAAACTGCAAGTTTCTGTCAAGACCCTTGCGCGAAAAATTCAGCTGGAGCGGGCAATGGGAATCGAACCCACCTCTAAAGCTTGGGAAGCTTCCATTCTACCGATGAACTATGCCCGCCGAAAATTTATTGCAACAAATTCAAGACGTTCGCGCGATTTTGGTTAAACATTCTCGTCGCGAAGAGAGCAAGCTGTTCTTGAGTCTGTTGGTTTCTAAGGTTGGTAATTTCTTTTGCAATGTCAGCATCGCCCATAGTTGACGCCGCCGCCATTTCGTTTTCCTGCATTGTCGTATAATTTGCCTCTTGGTATTCGAGACGTTGCAGGTACGCGCCTTGAGTCGTCGCCTCGTCAAGGGAAATATCAAGAGCATCGTCGCTTGCCGCCTGCAAGCTGTCATTAATGCCCTGCGCAAAATTCAAAGCCCCGCCGACAGTTTCGAGAGCGGACTGAATCCCCTCTTCCGTAGAAATATCAATCGAAATATTTCCTTCCGAATCCCTCAAGCCGAGAGCTTGCGAACGCATATCGCCGAGCCCGACATTTTCGTAGCCGTCGATACCGGCGACCATGATGCCGCTGCGCGAGCCGTCTAAAAGACCCATGCCATTGTATTCGACTTGCGCGTTATCGTCAATTTGGTTGACGAGCTGATTAATATTTTGTTGCAACGCCGCACGATCCGAATCAGTGTTGGTGCCGTTCGCCGCGTTTATGACCATTTCTCTAATGGAAGTCAGCGCGCTAACCGTGTTGCTTGTCGCGCCTTCCGCAACTTTAATCATGGAGCTTGCGTTCTGCGTATTCTGAATCGACTGCGAAGTCGCGCCGATATGACTGTTCATTCGCTGAAGAATTGCATATGCGGAGCCGCCGTAAGAAGCATTCGGAAAATTTGAGCCTGTCGCCAATCTTTGCGTAGTCTTTTGCGTCTGATTTTGAATCCTGTTAAGAGTACTAAGCGAAGAATTCACGCCGCCCATCGTCATAGCCATAGTAATCACCGTTCCTTTCACTCTTCCCTGAAGGAAAGACAATCCATTAAAATTTACAACTGCCCCACGCAAATTATAGCACAGCAAAAAATTTTGTACAAGAAAAATTTTTTCGCAGGGTAAATTATTTTTTTCGCATGAGCCACCAAAAAATTAACGTCGCGTCAATTACCGCCGCTATCAGCGCGATTAAAATTTCCGCGTCCATTTCCGGTCGCCCCGCCGAATTTAAAACGGGTTCGGGGTGCAGAGAAAAATACATGCGCGGCAAAATGAAAACTAAAAACGGAACGGTCAGCACGCTCAAAAGGGAGTAGACCGCCGAAACTTTTGCGCGGATTTTTTCTGCGGAGACCGCCGCCCGCAACGTCAAGTACGCGCCGTAAATTAGAATCAGCACGAAGATTGTTGTTTGTCGCGGATCCCAATTCCAGAACGTGCCCCACGTCAGCTTGCTGAAAATCGCGCCGCTGATTGTGGCGAGCAACACGAAAATAAATCCGAGCCGCGCCGCCTTTGCGCTAAGTTCGTCGCAGGAAAATTCTCCCGTCCGCAAAAATTTCGCCGCGTAAAATGCGCTCGTGAAAAAGGCTATCACCGAGACCCACGCCGTCGGCACGTGGAAGAAAATTATTTTTGCCAGGTCGCCCAATCCTTTGACCGGCGGCACAAAAAAAATTATCGCCGCGATTATCGCCGCAGTCAACGCCACTAAAAATTTCAACATAAAAATTCCTCAATCAAGATAGTCGTACAAAATCGACGCCGCCGTTATCAAAATCGCGTCGTAAATTGCCATTAAGATTAAAAATTCCGCGCCGCACTCTCCGCCCGCGAAGGCAAATTCCGTCAGCCGTATCGCCGGCAAAAAAATTGGCAACGTCACCGGAAAAAGCAAAATCGGGAATAATCCGCCCTTCACCGTCGCCGAAGTCGTCAACGCCGCCGTTAAAGTTCCCGCGCTTGAAATTCCGACCGCCCCAAAAAAAATTGTCGTGACCAGCAAAAAAATTTCTTCGACGCCGCAATCGAACAAGACTAGAAAAATCGGCAACAGGAAAATTATCAGCGCGGCAAGGGAGGCGAATGTGAAAAACATTTTCCCGAAAAGGACGGCTTGCGGCGCGGCGTAAAGTTTCAGCGTCGAGAGGGTGCCCGCAGTTTCTTCGTCGTCGAAGGTGCCGGAAATTCCCGCGCTTGCCGCGAAAAATATCACGACCCACAAAAGCGCGGCTAAAATTTTCGGCTCAAGGATTTCCCCGCGCGTCGCCAAACTCAGTGCCGCCAGCGAAGTCAGCGCGAACATCGCCATTGCCGCGAAACTTGCCCGCCGCCGAAGCCCGATTAAAAAATCTTTTCGGAAAATCGCCGCGCCTTGTTCAAATAATCGGGAGTTTGATAATTTCATCGCAAGCCTCCGCGTCAAGTTTATCGTTCGTCGCCAGCAGGACAGTTTTGCCGGACTGCGCGGCGTTTTTTATTTCGGCGAGAAAAATTTTTTTGCCGGCGTCGTCAAGGTTTGCAGTGGGCTCGTCAAGCAACAAAATTTCCGCGTCGACACTCAAGAGGATTAAAAATTTCAGCCGCTGTCGCATGCCCGTCGAAAAATTTTTCACGCGCTCCCTGCCGAAAATTTCAAAATCAAGACCGACGCGCCCGCCCAGTTCAAAAATTTTTTCGGCGGTCAAAATTTTTCCGCGCAGTCTCGAAAAAAAATTCAAGTTCTCTTCGGCAGTCAAGTCGTCATAAATTTTCATTTCGGGAGTGACGGCGGCGATTCTGTGCAAAATTTCTGCGCGGCTCAAAAATTTTTCGTCATGGATTTTAATTTCTCCGGTATCTGGCTGAATAATTTTCGCGGCGAGTTTCAAAAAAGTTGACTTGCCCGCGCCGTTCTGCCCGACAATCCCAATCACGCGACCGGCTTTAATTTTCAGCGAAACACTTTTAAAAATTTCGCGCCCGCCGAAACTCAAGCCGACGTCCTCAAAAATAATTTCGTCAATCATAAAAAATCTTTCTCGTTCAAAAAATTTCCGCTTGAAAGTTTAACAAAAAAAATCCTCCGACGCAATACAATCTTGAATACATGATAAACCCCTTTCATATTTTTTTGCAAGCCGTTATAATAGGCGGCGGTGATTTTTTTTAGAAGGAGATTTTGCAAATGCAACTTAACATGGCGGCGACGCACGCGATGGACAGAAAATTACACGATCCGATTTTTGAAGCGAATGCGGCTTGCAAAGAGGCAATAAAAAAATACGGCGCGGACAAAGTTACCAACGCGACTATCGGCACCGTTCTCGACGAGAATGGAAACCTTGCGATTCTGCCGGTTGTCGAAAAAATGTTCCGCGAAATGACGATGACTGATTTCATGGCTTACGCGCCGATTGAAGGCATGGGCGATTACCGCGATTCAGTTTTTGAACTGGTTTTCGGCGGCTCGGCGATACACGAAGGATTTTTCAGCTCTGTTGCGACGGCGGGAGGCACCGGCGCGATTCACCACGCCATAGCGAATTACGCCGAACGCGGCGACAAAGTTTTGACTTCGGATTGGTGCTGGGGGACTTATAAAATTATTTGCGCGGAGACCGGAAAAAATCTGGAGACCTTCAAACTTTTTGACGAGAATTACACGAGCTTTAACATTGGGGATTTTTCGGACAAGGTTGAAGAAATTCTCAAGGAACAAAATTCTCTGCTGATAATTTTAAACACGCCGGCGCACAATCCGACGGGCTATTCGTTGAGTGACGAAGAGTGGGACAAAGTTCTTGACGTGATAAAAATTCACGCGGCGGCGGGCAAAAAAATTTCTCTGCTCGTCGACGTTGCCTACATTGAGTTTGCCGCCGAAAAGAAAATCGCGTGGGCTTTTATGAATAAGTTTGCGAATTTGCCCGCGAACGTTTTGGTTTTGGTTGCGTTCAGCATGTCGAAGAGTTACACCCTTTACGGGCAGCGCGCGGGAGCACTCGCCGCCTTTTCGACGGATGCCAAAGTGATGGAGGAATTTGAAAACACGAGTAAATTTTCTTGCCGCGCCACCTGGTCGAATATAAATCACGGCGCGCAGATTTTGTTGACCAGACTCTACAAGGAAAAAGATTTGCGTCAGGAGTTGGAGAGAGACCAGGCGGCTCTTCGCGAAGTCGTAAAAAATCGCGCGAATATTTTCGTGAAGGAGGCGGAAGACTGCGGATTAAAAATTGTTCCGTACAGGGGAGGATTTTTTATTTCGGTGCCCGCCGAAAATCCCGTCGCCGTCTGCCAAAAACTGCACGACGATTTAATTTTTGCGGTGCCCTTGAAATTGGGCGTGAGGGTTGCGGCTTGTTCGGTGTCGTTGAAAAAAATTCATGGCGTCGCCGAAAAAATAAAAGCCGCCGTCGATTTTTCTCAAAAAAATTCTTGACAGATAACCTTTAAACTGCTATAATGCGCCTTGTTTGAAGACGTGGGGTTGTAGCTCAGTTGGTTAGAGTGCCTCGTTGACATCGAGGAGGTCACAGATTCGAGTTCTGTCAGCCCCACCATTTGTTTTTCAGGCTCATTTAGCCCAGTTGGTAGAGCATTTCCGTCACATGGAAGGGGTCGGGGGTTCGAGTCCCTCAATGAGCACCATGATTTTGAGAATTTTAATCGTCGTTCGTTGAACGGCGATTTTTTAGTACGATTTTCTGCGCGGATATGTTATAATCTCCCAAAAGAAAGTTGAGGCGATTGGCGTGAAGTATAATCGGGTTTTGGTCATGGGCGATATTCACGGGCGTTACGATCGATTGTCGTCGGTTTTCAACAAACTGAATTTTGATCCGGCGAAAGATTTTTTCATTCTGCTCGGCGACTACATTGATCGCGGCAACGAAAATCTGCACTGCCTGCAGTGGGCTATGAAAATGAGCGAACTGCCCAACGTCATTGCGCTGCGCGGCAACCACGAACAGATGATGCTTTATTATTACCTGCTCGGAACTTTTGAATCGACCATTTGGCTCCCGAACGGCGGCAATCGTACAAAAGCGGAAATTGATGCGTGGTCGAAACATGATCCGGATTTTTTGAACAAGGCTTTAAAATTTATCCAGGATCGTCCGTATTATCACCATACGTTTATCGGCGGGCAAGAATATATTTTTTGTCATGCCGGCTTGAAACCAGGCGTCCCGCTGAAAAATCAAAACGAGGAGTCGTTGCTTTGGATTCGCGAAGAATTTTACAATGACTACTACGGCGACGCGGAAGTTGTCGTCGGTCACACGCCTACGCCTTATCTCGGAAAAATTCCCGGGCTGGAAGACAGAGACCCCTACAAGCCGATAAAACTTTCTAATCGAATTACTTTGTTGGACACCGGCTCTTTTCTTCCGAAGGGCAGAATTTCTTGCATGGACATTTTGACCGGACAATACTGGCAAAGCGACGACTAGAGATTAGGGATTGGGGAGGAAAATTTATGGCTATCAAAATTATTTTGTCGGATATCGACGGAACTTTTCTAACAAACGACAAGCGCGTTACCGAACTAACGGCGCGGGCGGCTAAACAAATTCTAGGCAAGGGCTTGCAGCTCGCGCTAGTCTCCGCGCGCATGCCCGAAGCAATTTACCCGATAACAGACGGAATAGGCTTGCGGCGTATCCCCGTCATAAGTTACAGCGGCGCACTCGTTTTGACTGAAGACGAAAAAATTCTCTACGATAAAAAAATGCCGCTCGAAGACACGAAAAATATTTTGGCGGCAATCGATAAGGGCTGGCAAAATATCAGCGTCAACTACTACACCGGACGCAAGTGGTACGTCCGCAAAATTGACAAGCGCGTTCAGCGGGAGATTGACATTACTCAAGCGACGGCGGATATTGCGAATTTTGAGGAGCTTATTAAAAAAAATATCCTGCCGAATAAAATTTTGGTAATGTGCGAGCCGCCCGATTGTGAGGAGATGGAACGCGAACTCGGAAAAATTTTCGACAAACTCAACGTCGTGCGCTCCGCCCCACATTTGTTGGAGATTATGGACAAAAGCGTTTCAAAGGCGACGGGAATTGAGATCTTGCTCAAGCATTACGGATTTTCGATTGAAGAGGCGGTGGCTTTCGGCGATAATTACAACGACGTTGAAATGCTCGAATACATTCCGCAGAGCGTGGCCATGAAGAACGCGCCGGAAAAGATTCAAAAAATCGCAAGCACCGTCACCGATTCAAACGAGGACAGCGGAATTTATAAGTACCTCGTAAAAATCGGCGTGATTGACGGCTGAAAAATCGGAGGCTTTAATTTGTTTAGGTTTGCTCACAATAATTTTAACGTGCTGGATTTAAATCGCAGTCTGAAATTTTACAAAGACGCGCTCGGACTGGAGGAAGTTCGCCGGATTGAAAAGGAAGACTTCACGCTTGTTTTTCTCGGCGATAAATTTAAAAGCCGCCACGAACTTGAATTGACGTGGCTGAAAAATCGCAAGGAGCCGTATGATCTCGGCGACAACGAATTTCATCTTGCTTTTCGCGCGGAAGATTTTGACGCGGCGCACGAACTTCACGAGAAGATGAATTGTATTTGCCACGAAAATACGGCGGCGGGAATTTATTTTATCGCGGATCCCGATGGATATTGGCTGGAAATTTTGCCGCGCAAGTCTGGTGAAAAATAAATGAGTTCAAAAGCAATGACGGCTCTTGTTGATTCTCTGATGAAGTTGCCGGGCGTCGGCGCGAAGACTGCGGCGCGGCTGGCGTATCACATTGTCGACATGAAGGCGGAGGACGTCGAAAATCTTGCGGCGGCGATTCGCAGTGTGAAATCTGATACTCACTCCTGCGCGATTTGTTTCAATACGATCGATAAATCCCGCGACGTCTGCGAAATTTGCGCGTCGATTAAGCGCGACGATAAAATTATTTGCGTCGTCAAGGACTCGAAGGATTTGGACGCGATTGAGCGCGCGGGATTTTACACGGGAAAATATCACGTGACCGGCGGATTAATTTCGCCGCTTGCCGGGACGACGCAAGAGGATATTCGTCTGCGGGAATTGATTCAGCGTGTCAGCGAAAACGAGATTGAAGAAATTATTATCGCGTTTGAACCGACTGTGGAGGGCGACGCGACGTCTCTGTTTATTGCGCGGCTATTGAAGCCCGCCGGTGTGAAAGTCACGAAACTTGCGCGCGGTTTATCTGTTGGCGCGGATTTTTCCGGCACGGATAGTCTTACTTTGGCGAAGGCTATCGAAAATCGTATTCCGATTTAGAAAAATTTTTTAAAGGTTGGGGGTCGTCATGGATGACGGCCCGCCGCGACCTCGTCGCAGGATTGCGACGTCCAGCGGCAGTTTTCTTTTGCTTCTTTTCTTTTGCGCCAAAAGAAAAGAAGATGTCAAATAAAAAAAGGAAAAATTTTTACAAGGAGATTGAAATGAAAGAAATGGGACTTGAAGTTTTTATCGGACCGATTATCGGGATAATAGTAATTTTGGTGCTGATACAGTTGTTAGAATTGCCTTTCTGGTTGCTGAAAAACAGCATCGTCGGCGCGATTATGCTTTACATTTTTAATTTTATCGGGCTGTTCACAATCAAAGTCACGTTTATAAATTGCCTCGTGGCGGGCGTCTTCGGGGTACCCGGCGTCATTATGTTGTTAATTTATTTGAATTTTATTAAGTAGTCATGATACAGATTGAGAAACTTACGAAGTCTTACGGTGAGCGGACGATTTTTTCGGACGTGAGTTTTAAAATTGCGGAGGGCGAAAAACTCGGCATAGTCGGGAAAAACGGCGCGGGCAAGTCGACGCTGCTAAAAATTTTAATCGGCGTGGAGGAGTTCGACGCGGGAAATATCAGCGGACTCCACGCGGAAGATATTGGTTACGCGGAACAGATCCCGAAATTTTCTAAGCCGACGTTACTTGAAGAAATGGTTGGTATCGGCGTCGAAGAATTTCAGGCGCGAAAAGTTTTGTTCGGTCTTGGTTTCGTCGAAGAGGAGCTGAAAAAAAATCCCAACAACTTCAGCGGCGGCGAAACTGCAAAAATTTCCCTTGCGAAAGCTCTGCTTGACGAACCCCGCGTTTTGATGTTGGACGAGCCGACGAATCACCTCGACATTTACGCGATTGATTTTCTCGAAGATTTTTTGAAAAATTATCGCGGCACGGTCATTGCCGTCACTCACGACAGACATTTTCTGCAAACTTGCGTCGATAAAATTTTGGACATGGAGAACGGGCACGCGACACTTTATCCCGGCAACTATGAAAAATTTGTTCAGCTGAAAGCCGAGCGGCGCGATTATGAGTTGAAGGCTTACGAAAAACAGCAGGAAGAAATTGCCAAGCTTGAAGATTTTGTGCGGCGGAATAAAGTTCGGGCGTCGACGGCAAAACGCGCGCGCAGTCGTCAAATTAAACTCGACAAAATGGAGCGTCTGGAAAAGCCGCCGTCAAACGAACTCGTTAAAGTAAAACTGCACGACGCCGCAGAATCGGCTAACCGCGTTTTGATTCTCGACAGGATAAATTTTAGGGATATCATTAAAAATTTTAACCTGGAGATTCTCAAGGGCGAGAAGGTCGGCTTAATCGGGCGCAACGGCGTCGGCAAGTCAACCCTGCTGAAAATTATCGTCGGCGATTTGAAATCTGACAGCGGCGGAATAAAAATCGGTAACCGCGTGAAAATCGGCTACCTTTCGCAGGGGCACGAGGAACTTAACGAAAATTTTACCGCGCTTGACGAACTCATCAACGAATTTAATTTGCCGACTGAACGCGCCCGCGCCGAACTTGCCCGCCTGGATTTGAGCGCGCAGGTTGTCGAAAAACCTATCGCCGATATGTCCGGCGGCGAAAAAACTCGTGTGGCTTTGGCGAAATTAATTTTGACCGGCGCGAATTTTTTGATTCTCGACGAGCCGACGAACCATTTGGATTTGCCGGCGCGCGAGGCGATTGAGTCCGCGCTGACAATTTTTGACGGCACAGTTTTAATCGTCACCCACGACAGATATTTACTTGACGCCGTGACTTCAAGGGTAGTGGAGTTTGCAGAACGCGAAGTTCAAAATATTTCCAAGCCCGAAAAAATTTCAAAGCCGAAACGTCTGCAGGAGCCGCGACAAAATAAATCGAAGCCGCCGGAAAAATCCGAAGAACAACTCGAAAAATTAGAGGCGCGAATAAAAATGGCGGAAATGGAATTGAAAATGATTGAACACGAAATAAATTCCGAAGTCTCCCCGCAAAAATTATCGGAGCTGGCGGAGGCGCACGAACTCAAGCTGAAAGAAATCGACGACTTGTATTTGATTTTTTTGGAGGGCTGATTATGAGTGGGATTAAATTTTTTGTCGGCGATATCACGAAAATTTCTGCGGACGCGATTGTTAATGCGGCGAATAAAAGTTTGCTGGGCGGCGGCGGTGTTGACGGAGCGATTCACAGGGCGGCGGGCAAGAAGTTGCTCGAAGAATGCCGCACGCTGAACGGCTGCAACACGGGCGAGGCGAAAATCACGAAGGGCTACAATCTCCCCGCGAAGTTCGTGATTCACACCGTCGGACCTGTTTACGGCGGCAGGGGCGACGACGCTGAAAAACTTTACAGTTGCTACAAAAATTCTCTCGACCTTGCCGCGAAAAATAATTTGCACAGCATCGCCTTTCCCGGAATTTCAACCGGCGTTTACGGCTACCCGAAGGCGGCGGCGGCGAAAATTGCTTTGACGGCGATAATCGATTGGCTGAAAAATAATTCCGACTTTGAAATTGAAATAACGGTCGTCAATTTTAACGAAGGCGACTACAAAATTTATCAACGGGTGCTTGCGGAAAATTTCAGCGGCGAAAAATCTTTCTTCGATTAAAAAAAAATTTCCCTTCGCGAAAATTTTAGCGGAGGAATTTTTTATTGGAAAAACTTTTTTTTCGGCAAATTAATTTCTGTGCTTGACGCGAAAAAACTTTTATGCAATAATTTTTGCGAAAAAGATTCTGATTTATTCAAAATCGGAGGGAGTGGTTTTTTATGGGCAATCAACCGGCTGCACTTGAAAAACTTTTTGACAAGTGGGCTCAAAAACACGAGAAAAAACTTTCTAGCGGCAAACCCTATCTGGTGGAGCACGAACCGCCTTACGGTGGCTTTGTCCGCGACGGCATAATCGACCCCGAAAATTGGGACAAACAAAAACTCAAAATCTGCTTTATCTTGAACGAGGCGGGCGGCTACAATGACCGCGCAGTTTATCCCGAAGGGCACGACCTCGCCGCCGAGTGGAAGGAAAAAGGTTGCTTCACGAAGCTGATGAAAAATATGGTGGTTTGGATTCAGGCCGTGCATGATGCTTTTGTTCCCCCGATTGACTACGACAAGGGCAGGATTATGAGCAAGCAACATGAGCTGATTCGTTCGATTGCCATTATAAATATCAGGAAGAGCGACGGGCAAGTTAAACCGAATTTTAAAGAGTTGAACAATTTTTCGCACACCGACGCGGCGGAAATTCGCAAGGAGCTGGAAATTATCGCGCCCGATATTATTTTCACCTGCAACAACTTCAAAAATTTGTCCGGCAAGCGTCCCGAAAACAGCACTCCCCGCAGCAAACGTCAGTGGGTTTTTTACGACGACGAAATTGACGTTGCGGAAAGACGTTCTTTTAAGTGGGAGGACGCTTTGATTTTGAATCTTTGGTCGCCCGCGCAGTTCGTCAGACCGATGTCCTCTAAGGTTATAAATTATTATGCTGTTCGTGAAATTTGCCGCGCCGCTTTAAAATGGTGCGACTTTGAACGCTGACTTGTGATTAGTGGCAAATGGCGAAGAATAAAATTAAATTGACATATGAATTAGTTTTACTTTTTAAAAACCGCGTGTTATAATTGTCGCGGTATTTTTTTTCGAGAGGAGATTTTTGAGAGCTTATGGCTAAAAAAATGAAGACGATGGACGGTAATCAGGCGGCGGCATATATTTCGTACGCATTCACGGACGTGGCCGCGATTTATCCCATAACGCCGTCTTCGCCTATGGCTGAAGATGTCGACGAAATGGCGGCGAAGGGCGTCAAAAATATTTTTGGGCAAAAAGTTCGTTTGATAGAGTTGCAGTCCGAAGGCGGCGCGGCGGGTACGGTGCACGGCTCTTTGCAGGCGGGCGCACTGACGACAACTTACACGGCGTCGCAGGGCTTTTTGCTCATGATTCCGAACCTCTACAAAATTTCCGGCGAACTTTTGCCGGGCGTTTTCCACGTATCGGCGCGCGCTCTTGCCACGTCGACGCTGAATATTTTTGGAGATCATCAAGACGTCATGGCGGCGCGTCAAACGGGTTGCGCCATGCTCGCCGAAGCCAGCGTGCAGGAAGTTATGGACTTGTCGGCAGTCGCTCACCTTGCGGCGATAAAAGGCAGCATTCCCTTTATAAATTTCTTCGACGGTTTCCGCACGTCCCACGAGATCCAAAAAATCGAGACGATAGATTATTCTGACCTTGCGAAAATTTTGGACTACGACGCGGTAAATAAATTCCGCCGCAACGCGCTGAACCCCGACCACCCTGTTATTCGCGGCACCGCCACAAATCCCGACGTCTATTTCCAAATTCGCGAAACGATTAATAATAATTATGACAGACTGCCCGATATTGTCGAAGAGGCTATGGCGGACATCGCGAAAATTACCGGACGCGAACACCACATTTTTGACTACTACGGCGCGCCGGACGCGGAGAGAATTATTATCGCGATTGGTTCAGTTTGTCAGACAATGCAGGAGGCGGCGGACTACCTTAACAAGCAGGGCGAAAAGGTCGGTATTGTCAATGTGCATTTGTATCGCCCGTTCTCGGTGAAACATTTCCTCGACGCGATACCCAAAACCGTCAAGGCAATAGCTGTCCTCGACAGGACAAAAGAATCCGGCGCGGCAGGTGAGCCGCTCTATCTTGATGTTCGCGCGGCTTTCTACGACGCGGAAATTTCTCCGGTGATTATCGGCGGTCGCTACGGTCTCGGCGGAAAAGACACCACGCCCGACCAGATTTTGGCGGTCTTCCACGAGCTGACGAAGGATAATCCGCTGAACGGTTTCACGCTCGGAATTAACGACGACGTCTCAAATAAATCTTTGGCGACTGATAATCACGACATTGACTTGACGCCCGAAGGCACGACGGCTTGCAAATTCTGGGGGCTGGGCTCTGACGGCACTGTCGGTGCAAATAAATCCGCGATAAAAATTATCGGCGATAACACGGATCTTTATGCGCAGGCTTATTTTGCTTACGACTCCAAAAAATCCGGCGGCATCACCATGAGCCACTTGCGTTTCGGAAAATCCCCAATAACTTCCCCGTATCTTATCACGCGCCCGGATTTTGTTTCCTGTTCGCAAAAAAGTTACGTGCACCACTATAATCTTATTGCCGGTCTCAAGCCGCACGGAACTTTTCTTTTGAACACGAACTGGAGCGACGAAAAACTTGCCTGGAAACTGCCCGCGTATATGAAACGCTACATTGCCGAAAACGATATTAATGTTTACACCGTCAACGCCGTGCAAATCGCGGGGGATCTCGGTCTCGGCGGCAGATTTAATATGGTCATGCAAGCGGCGTTCTTCAAGCTGGCAAATATCATTCCGATTGACGAGGCTGTTAAATATCTGAAAGACGCGGTAGAAAAATCCTACGGCAAGAAAGGTCCGCAGATCGTCGAGATGAATTGCAACGCGATTGACAAAGGTATCGCCGCCATTCATAAGGTAGAAATTCCCGCCGATTGGAAGGACGCGCAGGACGCCCCGAAAGATAAAGGCAACGTTCCGGAGTTTATCAGCGATATTCAGGAAGTCATGAACCGTCAAGAGGGCGAAGTTCTTCCCGTCAGCAAATTTGTTGAGCTTGCCGACGGAACTTTCCCGCTCGGCGGCGCGGCGTACGAAAAACGCGGCACTGCTATTAATGTTCCGAAGTGGGATAAGAGCAAATGCATAGGCTGTAACCAATGTTCCTTCGTCTGTCCGCACGCCGCTATTCGTCCGATTTTGACGACGCCCGAAGAATTGAAGAACGCGCCCGAAGGCATGGAGGCTATCCCGTCAAAAATTTCTCGCGGGGCTTACAATTTAACAATCGCCGTTTCAACTTACGACTGCTTGGGCTGCGGGAATTGCGCGCAGGTTTGTCCGAAACAGGCGTTGACTATGGTGCCCTTCGGTGACGAGGCTAAGGTGCGCCAAAAATATTTTGACTACGGCGTCGACGAAAAGAAAGTTGCCCCGAAAAATAATCCGACCAAAAAGAATACGGTTATCGGCAGTCAGTTTGAAAAGCCGCTCTTCGAGTTCAGCGGCGCATGTGCAGGTTGCGGCGAAACCCCCTACGCGAAACTCTTGACGCAACTTTTTGGCGACAGAATGATGATTGCAAACGCGACGGGCTGTTCATCAATTTGGAGTGCGTCCGCGCCCGCGATGCCTTACACGAAGAATCACAAAGGGCACGGTCCCGCGTGGGGCAATTCCCTTTTCGAGGACAACGCCGAATACGGGCTCGGAATGTTTTTGGGCGTCAAGACAATCCGCAAATCTCTTGCCGCCGACGTGGATAAAGCGATAGACGAAGGCAAAGGCAGTCACGAACTGCGCGCCGCCCTTGCCGACTGGAAAGAAAATCTTGACGTCAGCGAAAATACTCGTGAACGCGCCGACAAGTTGACGGAAATTCTTGCCGCCGAAAAGGGCGAGGATGTTTTGCTGAATAAAATTTACAACAACCGTGACTTTTTCGTTAAGCGTTCGCAGTGGATTATCGGCGGTGACGGCTGGGCTTATGATATTGGTTACGGCGGACTTGACCACGTGCTTGCCAGCGGAGAAAATATTAATGTCTTCGTCTTCGACACCGAAGTTTATTCCAACACCGGCGGACAGGCAAGCAAGGCAACTCCTGCGGCAGCTATCGCGCAGTTCGCGGCAACCGGCAAGAAGACTAAGAAAAAAGATCTCGGCAAAATGGCAATGAGCTACGGTTATGTTTACGTCGCGCAGGTTTCAATGGGCGCGGATCAAAATCAGTTGCTCAAGGCGATTACCGAAGCGGAGGCGTATAACGGACCGTCGTTGATTATCGCTTATTCGCCGTGCATAAATCACGGGATCCGCAAAGGCATGGGCAATAGTCAGCTGGAAGGAAAACTTGCCGTGCAGTGCGGCTACTGGGCGAATTGGCGTTACAACCCGCAATTGATTGGCAGCGGCAAAAATCCTTTCACGCTCGATTCTAAGGAGCCGGATTTCTCGAAGTTCCAGGAATTTTTGCAGGGCGAAGTGCGTTACTCCTCGCTGAAAAGAAATTTCCCCGACGCCGCGCAAGCTCTCTTTGAAAAAACTCAACGCGACGCCGAAGAAAGAATCAACGGCTACAAAATTCTTGCCGGCAAATAAAATTTTAAACTGAACACAAAAAAAAGACGCCGCCCAGGGATGGGCGGCTGCCCGCGCCTTTTCCGGAAGAAAAGAAAGCGGGCGATTTTTTCTTTGCTACTTTCTTTTTTCTAAAAAAAGAAAGTAGATACTAAACAAAAATTTAAATCTTCTTCACGACTTTACAGGGGCTGCCGTAAGCCAAAACGCCTTCGGGAATATCTTTTGTGACGAGGGACTGCGCGCCGATAACGCAATTTTTTCCGATAGTCACGCCCGGCAAAACTGAAACGTCCGCGCCAATCCAAACGTTATCGCCAATTTTAATCGGCTTCGCCATTTCGTAACCGGCGTTGCGTTTTTCGACTTCCATTGGATGAATCGCCGTATAAAATCCGCAGTTGGGACCGACGAAACATTTTCTTCCGAAAGTAATTTTCGCGCCGTCCATAAGATAAACGTTATGATTCAGAAAACTTCCGGAGCCGATAAAAACGTTGTAGCCATAATCGACAAGGAACGGAGCCAAAATTTCCACGTGCCCCGCCTCGACATTCGGGAGGAGCTCGCGCAAAATATCGAGCCTCTTGTCCACGTCCTTCATGCGCGTGTTATTGAACTCCAGACACAAATCTTTTGCGTTCATTCTCTCGCGAATAAGTTCGTCGTCAAAATTTGCGTTGTACCATCTTCCGGCAAGCATATCGCCTTTAGCTGACATAAAATCACTCCTCAAAGCCTAAATAATTTCAAGAACAGCATGGATAGCTCCCGCCGCCTTCATTGCCTGCAAAATCGAAATACAATCTCGCGGCGTCGCACCGACCGCATTGAGCGCGCCGACAACGTCGTTAATGTTCGTTGTTGGCGGCATGACAATCGAAGAGGAATTCAATTCCTCAACTTCGGTCTCTTCGGTTCGAGTTTTAATTGTCGTGCCGTATGAAAGCGGGCTGGGCTGATAAACATTTTCTTCCTTCGTGACGCGAATAGAAATCCCGCCTTGAGTTATAGCGCACTCGTCGACGGTGACTTCGCCGCCCATTACAATAGTGCTCGTCCGTTCGTTGAAAACAATCTTCGCGACATTATCGGGGACGACCGACAATTCTTCAATCGTCGAAATAAATTCAACGACATTCGCGCGATAATAATTCGGTATCCTGATATCAATTCGACCGGGATTGACGGCTTGAGCGATGCTGCCGTAAGCAGAATTAACCGCGTTAGCAACTCTCGTGGCGGTGGTGAAGTCCGCATTGGAAAGGCTCAAGGAAATTTGTCCCTTCGTGCCTATATCGTCTTCGACAGTCTTTTCAACTATCGCGCCGTTCGTTGCTATGCCTACAGTCGGGTGATTTGTCCGCGTATTATTGCTACCGCCGCCGCCACCGCCTCTGCCGGCAACAAAGCCGCCGGTCGACACGGGTCCTTGCGCGACCGCATAAACTTCGCCGTCAGCCGCGCGCAGTGGAGTTTGCAAGAGAATCCCGCCGCGCAGACTGGAAGCATCGCCCATCGAACTTACTGTAACGTCAAGCGTATCGCCTTCACGCACGAAAGGCGGCAGTGTCGCGGTGACGATAACCGCCGCCACGTTATCCGAATCCAGATCGTCGGCGTTGACTGCTATCCCAAAATTTCTAAGCATGGAGACCGTAGAAGAAATCATCTGCTTAATGTCGTCAGAATCTCCTGTGCCGTTCAAGCCGACAACCAACCCGTAGCCCATCAGCTGGTTACTGCGGACGCCCTGCACTTTGGCAATGTCTTTTATTCTCGTGGGAGCAGACGCCGCGAAGACAGCTGAAGTCATTAAAACCAAACAACTTAAAATCGTTAAAGCAGTGAAAAATTTTTTCATGGCGAGTCCCCCCGCTTAGACAGCACGACGAATATTTTCAACTTCGTCCTTCTCTGCCATTTCTTCAAAATTCTTTTCCACAAAATTTTCTCCGTAAAAATACCAATCGTCGCCTTCGTCAAAAATCGCATAGCCCTTGAAAGTCCCGTCGTCAACTCTTTTCGCTTCATAAACGCTATTGGGAATAAAAGATACGTTACGCCCTTCACCCTTATACATCAGTAACATTTTTATCACCCCAATTTTTAATTTTATACTCAACCTTTCCTATGTTTTCACACTGATACCAATGAATCTCTTTGATTTTCTCCGTCATTCCGTCAGTTATCACGGCGGTGCCACGAACTTTATACCAATCCTGCGCTTTAGTCTGCAAGCCGTTTGGCAACGGATAATCACGTATAAGCCTTTGAACTTCGCGAATTTTTTCGCCTTCACCTATGACTTTGACGCCGGTCACCGTTGAGCCCTGCTTAATGTACCATTTATCCATATCCAGCGGCTTGGGAACTTTCACGTAGAAAGTCCGCCATCGCGCTCAAAGTTTGCGGCAGGACAAAATCCTTTTCAATCTCGTCAATCATGGTGAATCAGAAGAGGAAGTTAAATATTTGCGTCAAAATTCCCTGACGTTGTTTGGCGTTCAAAGGTCCCTTGCCGTCGAATCTCAAGGTGGCGTCCGCAACTTTTGTCGAAGGAACGGTATTATTTGTTGTAACGTCGTCGCGGCGGATAATACCGCGCAAAGTGATTTTGTGTTCGTCGCGGTTTTGCCAAATGGATTGCGTGCCCTCAATAATCATGTTATCATTCGGCAAAACTTCCACGACGGTGACGGTAATTTGTCCGGTGTATCTGTTGGTGTCCTGCGCGCTGCCGTTCGCCGTGAAAGAATCAGAGCCGCTCGCCGAAGCCGCCCTCAAGAACTGAAAAATACCTATGCCCGCGCCCACTTCGACAGAGCCGGCTTTAGAATTGGATCTGGATTTTGTGGCGGTCTGCGTCGTCGTTTCATTAATGACAATCGTCAAAATATCTCCGACATTGCGCGCCTTCCTGTCGGCGAACATTCCAACACCGTTTTCTGACCAAAGGGACTTCGCGCCGGCACTCCCGCTGAAAATCGGCGCGACCAAAAACGCCGCAGTCAAAAGTATCGCGAAAAATTTTTTCAACATGATTCAAAAGCCCACCTCCACAGTCTGCGCGTCAACTATCCGCGCAGATAAAATTTTTTGAGATGCCTCGTTGCGAACTTTTATAATCTCCCCGATTCGCCCGCGATTCATGGCAATTCCTTTCGCCGAAGCGGTAATTCCCTTGAGCTTGACAACTATTTTGACGATATTGCCGTTGTTGATAACGACCGGCTGCTGAAAATAATTTATGCTGACGGGAGAGCCCGCGCGAATGAATCTGTGCGGCACGAGCCCCTTAATTTCGGCGGCGTCCTTCGTGTATTCGGTGCGCCCGTCCACCGCAACTTCTTCGATACGAAAATCAGACTCCGTCACCGGAATTTCAATCCGCAAGTCGTGATTGGCAACCATGACGCTATCAAAAACCTTGACGTTCGCGCCGAAATTTATTTCGCGATAAAATTTCCCGCCAACAGAAATTCGCGCCTTTATCGGCGTGACGCCCGTATAACTCACCGTCGAAGTAGGCAGAAAAATTTTCAAGTCAATGACGCCGTTCGGAAGATTAATACTCGTCAGCGGGCGAATAAAATTAATTTCGTGGCGACGAAATTCCCCGCGACTTTCTAAAACTTTTTCAATCTCTTCCCGCGCCATTGCCTCGAACTGTTCGCCCGGCAAAATCTGCACCGCCGAAACTCGCGGAACAAAAATTATCAGAAAGATAAATGCAAAAAGTAACGCGTGATTAAAAATTTTCATCTTAACCACCGCTCCCAACAACTAATTAGCGTTTCAACTGATTGGCAATTTCCAGCATGGAATCCGAAGTTGTGACGGCTTTGGAATTTGATTCGTAGGCGCGTTGAGCAACGATCATGTTGACCATTTCTTCGACGATTTGCACGCCGGACATCTCCAGCGTCCCTTGCGTGATAACGCCCGCGCCGTCCGTGCCGGGCTCGCTGACAATCGGGGTGCCCGACGCCGCAGTTTCAAGGAAAAGATTTTTTCCGTAAGCGTAAAGACCTTCGGGGTTGATAAAGCGCGCCAAAGTAATTTGTCCAATTTCAGTTTGCTGACCGCCGGCGGGAGTGTCTGAAACTCTTCCGTCGTTGCTGACCACGACGCTGTCCATTGTTGC
The DNA here is from genome assembly GCA_905234195.1 of uncultured Selenomonadaceae bacterium. Classification (GTDB taxonomy): domain Bacteria; phylum Bacillota; class Negativicutes; order Selenomonadales; family Selenomonadaceae; genus Quinella. The sequence goes on along the minus strand of CAJOFR010000004.1, from coordinate 38,991 downwards.
GTTTTCGTCAAGCGTGATATTCGGAATCAAAAGAAAACCGTCGCTTGTCACGAGCCGACGCTGTGAATCAAGTTTGAAAGAGCCGTCGCGCGTATAAGCCGTCGTGCCGTCCGGCATCTGCACCTGGAAAAATCCTTCGCCCTGAATCCCCAAATCGTTTGGATTGTCCGTCGTTTGGAGTGGACCTTGAGTAAAGACGCGGTGAGTTGCGGCGACGCGAACGCCGAGACCAATTTGCAAGCCCTGCGGATACTGCGTGCCGTTGCCCGAAGCCCCGCCCGCGTCACGAAGAGTTTGATAAATCAAGTCTTGAAATTCGGCGCGAACTTTTTTATTGCCGTAGGTGTTGACGTTCGCTATATTGTGCGCGACAACGTCCATATTTTTTTGTTGCGCCACCATGCCCGAAGCTGCGGACCACAAAGATCTCATCATAATTGCAACATCCTCCTCGAATGCAAAAAAAACTTCCCTGCAAAATATTTTCCTAAAAATTATATCGTCAAATATTTGCGTGGGCTTAAAAATTTTCGACGCGATTAGTTACAAAATCAGGCGAACCGGAAAGTTCGCCCGAAAGATTTTTTTATTAAGTTGTGCGCAAAAATTTTATTTGCGGAGATTGAGTTTCGCGATAATTTCGCGGTAACGGGTAATATCTTTTTTGCTAAGGTAGCTCAAAAGGCGGCGGCGGTGACCAACCATTTTCAAGAGTCCGCGACGAGAATGGTGATCCTTTTTGTGCTCCTTAAGGTGCTCGGTAAGATAAGAAATTCTCGCCGTCAAAAGAGCGATTTGAACTTCCGGCGAACCGGTATCGCCCTCCTTGAGTCCGTATTTTTGCATAATCTCCTGTTTTGCTTCTTTAGTCAACACTTCAAAAATTCCTCCTGTGTTAAAAATTCCTTCGACAAAGTTCGCGTCGGAGAGTCGACGAACCGCGTCGAGGTTTATTTCCCGTCAAGTCTAACACAGTTAAATTTTTCCGTCAAGCCGAAAATCAAATATCTCAACGCCGAAACTTATACTTCTCAAGAATCCCCCGCCTTTAGGCGTGGGGAGTGTCAAAAACACTGAACGGCGGGATATCCGAGCCGGAAAAATTAATCTCCCCGACAAAAATTGCGGTGCTCAAAATATCAGCGATTGTGCCGGAATTTTTTCCGCCCTTGAGTACGACGCTGACAGAGGCGTTGCCGTTATCGGCGGGGGCGGCGGTTTTCGGGTCGATTATGTGATGAACGCGGCGATTATCGACGACAAAAAATTTTTCGTAGTCGCCCGACGTGGAAATAACTTCGTCGCGCAGGTTTAAAATTTTCAGCAAATCATTTTCTTTGTCGGGGTCGCGCAACCCGATTTTTTTTTCGCCGAGCGCAAAAATTGTGCTGTTCCCAAAATCAATCAAGCCGCTTTTAATTCCGTGACTCTCAAAAATATTTTTCACGAGGTCAACGCCGTAACCTTTAGCAACCCCGCCGAAATTAATTTTCATGCCGGAAATTTCAAGCCGCGCGGAACAATCTGACTTCCTCAAAATTAAATGGCGAAACCCGATTAAATTTTTTGCGGCGATAATTTCTTCTTGCGTCGGAAGTTTTTTGGTATCGCGACAATTTTCCCACAGCTCCACCGCCGCGCCAACTGTAATATCAAAATTTCCGTCGGTAAGTGTAGAAAATTTTTGCGCGATTTCCAAAATCTCGTAGACTTCCGGATTTATTTGCACGAAGTCACCGTTTCCGGCGGCAAGTTCTATTTTTTGCTTGTCGCCCAAAATTTTCTCCTCCAGTTCTTTCAGGCGAACAAAACTTTCATTTATCGCGCGTTCAGAATTTTTTCCCGTCGCCTCCAAGCTGACGACCGTCCCCATTAAAATTTCGCTCCTCTTAAAATTTTCTTCGCTGTGGCATCCAAAAATCAAAGCCGTTAAAAAAATCTGAATCACGATAAAAAATTTCACAGTCATTGCCTCCCAAAAACCGAACCGGTGAATATTATAGACCAACTTGATTTTTTTAGAAAGAGTGTTATAATAATTCGCAAGTGAGAATCTTTTTTTATTGTTAATCTTGATTGGGGAGATTTTATTTTGGAGATTGCCGAATTTTTCAACAAGGGCGGACCGGTGATGTATCTTTTGGTGATAAGTTCCGTTGCTGTTTTCGCGATTGGGGTTGAAAGATTCAGATTTTACAGTTACGCCGCGCACGACAGCGAAAATTTTTTGCGGGGTCTTAAGAGCAGACTGGAGCAGAATAATTTTGAGGCAAGTGTCAGTTTTTGCAGGAGCGAAAAAAATTTTCTCGCGGCGATAGCCGGCGCAGGACTGGACGCCGCCGCGAAGGGCAGGGACGCCGAACTTGCAATGGACGCGGTCTACGGCGAAGCGGCGATGAATCTGCGGGCGCGTCTGAATTATCTTTCAATGATAGTGACAATGGCTCCGCTACTCGGCTTGCTCGGCACAATTTCCGGTATGATTGAATCGTTTAACATTTTTAATTTGCAATCCGGTCAGCCGCTCGCAATAACCGGCGGAATTGGCGAGGCTCTGATAGCAACGGCAACGGGTCTTTGCGTGGCGATTTTCGCGCTGATTGTTCACACGTACTTTGCGCAAAAACTTGACGAGCTGCTTGAAAAATTTGAGAGGGTTATCGCGATTGTGCTCGGCAGTCTGGAGGAAAATAAAAATGCGACGCCGTGATTTCCGCGAAAACAAACAACCGCTCGTCATGATAATCCCGATGATTGATATCATGCTTTTCCTGCTGGTTTTCTTCATGATAAGCACGATTTACATGGTGCAGACAAATTCCTTTCAGGTGAACCTGCCGCAATCCAAAACCGCGCAACAGGAAACCCGCCCCAATGTAATTTCAGTCACCGTCACTTCAAACGGAGAGGTGATTTACGATAATGAAAAGATTGTCGTGAATCAACAGCTTGTGCAAAAAATTCACGCGACTCTTGCGGCGGACAGCGAGACGGTTTTTCTGCTACTCGGCGATAAATCCGTTAAGTATGAACAGGTTGTCGGCGTCCTGGAGATTCTGAAAAAATCCGGCGTCAAGCATGTTTCGATGGCGACGGAAGTCAAAAATTAATTGGAGATGATGAATTGCAGTACCAGCCGCATTGGCGAATAACGATATTGGCGTCGATAATTTTTCACGTCGTAATATTGTTTGCAGTTTCGTCAGCTTGGTCAAACATGAAAGCCGAACCGAAGGAGCAGGAAGTTCAAGAGACAGAATGGGTTGACGTGGAAGTTGCCGAAAAATCTCCCGCCGTCGAGGAAGTGACGCCCGTCGAAGAGATTTTGCCGGAAGATTCGCCGCCCGCTTTTGAGTTCCCGCCAATCGAAATTCCGCCGATACCTGAACCGGTCGTCAAGGAGGAGCCACCGCCACCGCCGGAGCCCGTCAAGCCTCCGGTGGATCAACCTAAACCGCCCGTCGAACAGCCGAAGCCGGAAGAAAATAAACCTCCCGCCGAAGAGAATAAACCTTCCGAAGAGGAAAAGCCCGACGACGATTCCAAAGGCAAGCTGAAAGTTCTCACGAAAGTTTTTCCTAAAGACGTTGTCAATCAGCTGATTGAAAGCGGTATCGTGAAAGAGAGACCTGTTTTGAATGGCGGCAAGATTGTTTTGGCGATAACCATAGGCACGAACGGCAAGATTAAAACCATTGAGATTCGGCGCGGCGGCGGCAATGACGAGAGGGGCAATATAATTAACCTTGTTTCTGAAGCGGCGGCGTCCGGTTGGGTTTTTGAACCGTTCGTGGACGAAGAGGGCAACCCTAAGGAAATGAAAACTCAAATAGAATTTAAGCCCGAAGATTTTTGAAAAAGGAGCGGTTATCTTGAAAAAAGTTTTGGCATTATTTTTAGCGTTGGTTGTCGTATTTGCGGCACAAGTTCAGTTGGCGGAAGCAGCAGAGCAGGGAAAACCCGCGACGCCTATAAAAAAATCCAGAGTGTATCCTAAAGACCTTGAAAAAGATTTAAATTACAGCGGCACGGTGACGATCTCGGCTACAGTCAACGCTGAAGGAAAAGTTATCAAAACAGTTGTAATGCGTTCTTCCGGGCGTCCGAAGATTGATAAAATCGCAATGGAGGCGGCGTCGAAGTGGGAGTTTAAACCTGCCGTCGACAAGGAAGGCAATCCTATGGAAGTTTGGTACATGATTAAGTTCGAGGCGAAAGATTTTAAATGAGAAAATTTTTGTTCGTCGTCGTGGCGGCTCTGTTGGTCTTAGCGAATTTTCAGCCCGCCGGTGCCGCGCCGAAGTGGCAGGAACTTGCCGGGCAAATCGAAAAGACTGTAAACGAAGCTGTAGAAATTTACAAGACTGGTGACGGGCGCGCCGCGAAGGAAAAAATTAACGACGCATATTACGGGATTTACGAGAAGGAAGGCATGGAGGGCGCGTTGCGCGTCACCGTTTCCAGCAAGGCAGTCGGCGTCACCGAGTATCAATTCTACAAAGTCAAGAAGGCGATGCTTGAAGGTGAGCCGCTCGAAAAAGTTCAGGAAGAGTCCGCGCTGTTAATTGAAATGGTCAACGAAAATGTTTCGGCTATGGAGGGCGCGCACGGCAGTCAAGGCGGCTGGGCGTCGTTCATTCCCGCCTTTCTGATTTTGATTCGCGAAGGTCTGGAGGCAGTCCTCGTTCTCGTGGCGATAATCGCTTACTTGAAAAAGAGCGGCAACGAAAAACATTTGGACACCGTTTATAACGCGATGATTGCGGCGATAATTGCAAGTTTTGTGACGGCATATCTTTTCGCAACGGTTTTTGAATCAACGGCGGCGGGCGCAGGTCGTGAAGTTTTGGAAGGAGCAACGGCATTATTTGCGGTCTTCGTTTTGGTCGCGACAAGCGCGTGGCTGGGCGGCAAGGCAGATGCAAAAATTTGGAAGAAATATATTCAAGGCATGGTCGATAAAAGCATGACAACCGGCAAGGCAAAAGCGTTGGCGTTCGCGGCTTTTTTGGCGGTCTATCGTGAAGGCGCGGAAGTAATTCTCTTTTATCAGGCGTTGTTTAATAATTCGTCGACTGATGTTGAAATGATTTGGGGAGGATTTTTTGCGGGCTGTGTCGTCGTGGCGATTTTGTTTTTCGCGCTGCAACATGGCGTGTTGAGAATCCCGCTGAAACCGTTCTTCCTGTTCACAAGCGTCCTAATGTACTTGCTCGCGATAACATTTGCGGGCGGCGGTATCCGTGAACTGCAAGAGGGCGGAATTATCGGACAAACCCCGATTGAATCTTTGCCGATACCGACAATCGACGTGCTGGGAATTTATCCGACTGTCGAAACTTTTGGCGTGCAAGTCGCGCTGTTGGTTTTGGGAATAGCGGCGATTATTTATCGGCGTCGACAACAACAGACGGAGCTCGTCGAAGCGTAAATTTTTGAGCAGGTTATGCCGCTCGTGTGGCGGCTTTTATTTTTAAACATGCAGTGATAATAAATTTCAATTTGCCGTACGCGGGGAAAATCCCGCTGACATATAAAAATTTTTAAGGAGTTGTTACAATGTTTAATACAAAAAAGGTCAAGGCATTTTTGGCGGCAGGAGCGGCGGCGTTCAGTCTCTTCGCTTATAGTCCCGACGCGTTGGCGTTCCAGGAATATCCTATCGGCGACGAAATTGAAGACAAGGTAAATCATTTCAAAGTTGCGCTCGTGTATTTCCAGCCGGTGCCTATGGAGCCGCAGGGCATGATGCTTTCGCCGGACAAAGCTGATATTCATATTGAAACGGACATTCACGCGACGGAGGGCAATGAGTGCGGATTCGGCGTCGGCGAATGGATTCCTTATATGCGCGTCGAATACAAATTCACGAAACGCGGCGGCGACCCTCAAGGTCCTATCACCGGAACTTTTATGCCGATGAGCGCGGATGATGGTCCTCACTACGGCGCGAATGTAAAGATGCACGGTGCCGGTACTTACGATTGCGAATTTAAATTCCACGCCCCCGAAGGCTACGCTCTTCATACCGATTCAGATACCGGCGTTCCCGGTCGTCTTTGGAAAGAACCTGTGGTCATGAAGTGGACTTTCAATTACGTTCCGCGCAAATGGTGATTTAAGGGACAAGTGGAAAGGGATTTCTATTCTGCGTTATCTCTTGTTCCCTGCCACTTCAAAAAATCCCTGTCGATGAAAAATTCGGCAGGGCTTTTTACTTTTAGGCGAAATGATAAAATTTGTCAATACGTGGTGAGGTGAAGTTATGTTCCAAACTTTTCTGCAACAATTTATCCCGGCAATGGAGGAGGGCTTAACGCTGGGAGTGCCGCTCGGAATTTTGCTGGTAATATTGCGGCGGCTACCTTCGGAAGTCTACAAAAAAAGTTTCCGCGCCGCGATGAAGTGGGGATTTTGGCTTTCGATATTTGTAATTGCTGTCCGCGTCGGCACGAGAAATGCAGTCAGCCGCGAAATGTTGGAAGGGCTCGCAACAATAATCGCACTTGTCGGCGAAACGGTGATACTTTTGTGTTTGTTCAGAGGCGCGCGCGAAAATGTCAGCAAGCCGCTAAAATTTTCAGTGACCGCCGTAGTAATTTCGCTCTTCCTGTATCACGGCTTCGAGCTGTGGCTAATTCCGGTCGGCTCGGTGATTTCGGCAGTCGGCGATTATTTTTCGACAAACTTCTTGATGAAAATTTTGGGATTCATTTTCGGCACATTGTTCGCACTTATCAGCAGCTTTTTAGTTTATAAGGCGGCGGACGCGCTGAACAACACGCGCCTAAAATTTGTCTTCGCCGTGCAAATTGCGGCGTGCATGATTCAGCAAATAATTTTCTTGATTCAAATTTTAATGGCGCGCGGATTTTTGACGGGCGAATTTTGGATGGAATTAATGTCGCCGATAATAAATCACTCAAGCTCTTTAATTTTCGTCATCTTCGTGGCAATACTCGTCGTGCCGATAACTTTATTTTCCCAGCCGCGCCCCGAAAAATCTCCCGAATATAATCCCGCCGAGTACAGAAAAATTTTGGCGGGAGCAATTCACAAAAGACGTTGGGGGGCCGGAGTTATTGCCGCGCTGTTTTTGATGACGACGACTTCGACGGCGGGCAGCTACATTGCCAACCAGGAAGAAGAGATTGTTCCCGCAATTCCCGTCGAGGCTGAAAATAATTCTGTTGACGTTGATTTGGAGGTTGTCAAGGACGGACACTTGCACCGATTTGTTTATCACGCTTCGACCGGCGAGAACGTTCGTTATATCGTGATTTTGAAGGGCGGCTCGGCTTACGGCGTCGGGCTTGACGCTTGCGAAATTTGTGGCGCGACGGGTTATTTTGAGCGCGACAACCAAGTTATCTGCAAACTCTGCGACGTCCAAATGAACAAGGCGACAATCGGCACGCGCGGCGGCTGCAATCCCATTCCGATTGAGTACAAAATTGAAGACGGGAAATTAAAAGTTCCTCAAGCTGAACTCGAAAAGAACGCTAAAATTTTTCAGTGAGGTGAAAATTTTTAGATGAAGAAAAATTTTACGCTGGACGTGATACTTTTTATTTGCGCGTTGGTCTGTTTCGTGACGGGCGTCATGATGGATTTTCACATGATCCCCGGCGGCAAAGAGGCGCGGCGTCCATTCCGACTTTTGCACATTTACAGCGGCTATATTATGGCGGTCGGCGTGATTCTCCATATTTTTTGGCACGCGGGCTGGATAAAATCTGCGGTAAAAAATTTCCTTGAGAAAAAATAAATTGGAGGTGGTAAAATGTTTTGGCAAATGGTCAAGGGCGCGCTTGTTCGTCAAAAAAATCGTTTTGCCTTGATTGCGCTGACTGTTGCGCTCGGTGTTTCGCTGGCGGCGGCGATGTTAAATGTTATGTTTGACGTCGGCGACAAAGTCAATCAAGAGCTGAAGGCTTACGGCGCGAATATCACAGTTACCCCGAAAAATTCCGCCGTCTTGAAAGATGTATACGGGCTGGAAAATACCAGCGAATATCTCAACGAAGCGGACGTCGGCAAAATAAAAACGATTTTCTGGACGAATAATATTGTGGCGTTTGCTCCTTCGCTCGCGGGAAATTTGACGCTGGCGGACGGCTCGGAAATTCCTGCGGTGGGCACGTGGTTTGAACACGAAATGACTTTGCCGACGGGTGAAACTTTTTCGACGGGCGATATAGAAATGAAATCCTGGTGGCAAGTTTCCGGAAATTATCCTGTCGAGGGAAATAATGAAGTTCTTGTCGGACAAAAACTGGCGGCGGCGAAAAATATCAAGGTCGGCGACACGATTGGTTACAAAAATTTTGACGGCACGCAGGGCGCGTTAAAGGTCAGTGGGATTGTGACGGGCGGCGGTGACGAAGATAATCAACTGCTTATGGATTTGGCTGTCATGCAAAAAATTTTGAACTTGCCGGGAAAAATCGACAGCATCGACGTCAGCGCGATAACCACGCCGGAAAATGAGCTTGCTCGCAAGGCGGCCGCCAATCCCGATATGCTTAGCCAGCAGGAGCGCGAAATTTGGTACTGCACGGCGTATGTCAGCGCGATTGCCTATCAGATTGAAGAGGTTATCGCGAATTCTTCTGCGCGTCCCGTCAGACAAATTGCGGAGTCTGAAGGAAAAATTCTTGACAAAACTCAACTGTTGATGTTGTTGATAACAATTTTGAGTTTACTTTCTGCCGCGCTCGGTGTTTCCAATTTAGTCAGTGCAAATATCATGGAGCGTAGCCGCGAACTCGGACTTTTGAAGGCGATTGGCGCAACAAATTTTGGCGTGATAATTTTAATCTTGACGGAAATTTTTATCGCGGGTTGCGTCGGCGGCGTCGTCGGATATTTTTTGAGTTTGGGGCTTGCGCAAATAATCGGCACGACGGTTTTTGGCTCGGCTATCGCAAATAATATTGTCGTCGTCCCTATTGTCACGGTGCTGATGATTTTGATTTTGTTGACGGGAAGTTTGCCGGCGATAAGAATGTTATTATCGTTGCAGCCGGCGGAAGTTTTACACGGGCGGTGAAGCATGAACAGATTAAAATTTTTCCTGCGCATGATTTTTTATTCGTTGTTGCGGCGGCGGCTTAGAATGTTGGTTGCGTTAATCGCGGTTGCAGTCGGGGCGACGATAATTTCGGGAATGGTTACGGTTTATCGCGAAGTCCCTCAACAATTGGGCAGGGAGTTCAGAGCGTATGGCGCGAATCTTTTGTTGATACCTTCCGGAGAAAATTCTACCTTCGACGGAAAAAATCTGGAAGAGGTCGAAAAAATTTTGCAGGGCAATGAAGTCGTCGGGGTTGCTCCATTTTTGTACGAGCGTCTTGAAATTAACAAACAGTATATTTTGACGGGCGGCACGGATTTTGAACAACTGCAAAAAGTCAGCCCGTATTGGCAAATTAACGGACGATACCCCGCGAAAAATGAGCGCGAAGTTTTGGTGGGCGCGGAGCTGGCAAAAATTTTGTCGCCATATGAGCCGGTGGAGATTATCGGCAACGAAATAAAAATTTCTTCCGGCGAAGGTTCAGCCGTTAAAAATTATACGGTCGTCGGGATTGTTTCGACGGGCGGCAAGGAAGAGGAGTTCGCCTTCATGAATCTCGAAGACCTTCAAAGCCTCGTGGAGAAGCCGGACAAAATCAGTATCGCTCAAGTCAGCGTCGTTGCGGAGGGTGACAATTTAAAATTAATCGAAGAAAAAATTTCGGCGGAAGTCGACGGAATTCAGCCGCAAACAGTTCAGCAAATCGCCAATTCAGAATTCAGTGTCTTGAGCAAGCTGCAAGTTTTGGTTTTGTTGGTCACGGTGATTGTTTTAATTTTGACGTTAATTTGTGTGACGACGACGATGATGGCAGTCGTCACGGAGCGGCGAAAAGAAATCGGATTGAAAAAAGCATTGGGCGCGGCTAACGAAAATATTGTTCGGGAATTTTTGGGCGAAGGTTGTTTGCTCGGATTTTTCGGCGGACTTTTGGGGAGCGGGCTTGGATATTTATTCGCGGAAAGTGTCAGCGTGCAAGTTTTCGGGCGCGGGATATTTTTTTCGGCGTCGATCTCTCTGCTGTCAATCGTGCTTTCAATTTTGGTGACGGGCGTAGCGAGTTTGATTCCGGTGCGTATCGCGACGGCAGTCGACCCGGCGATAGTTTTGAGGGGTGAATAATTTTGGCTTTACTCGAATTAAAAGATGTTTCGATGATTTACAACGGCAAGGTTAAGGCGTTGGAAAATATTAACTTCAGCGTCGAAAAGGGCGATTGGGTTGCGATTATGGGACCTTCGGGCAGCGGCAAAACGACGCTCATGAATATTATCGGCTGCATGGATCACGCGACGGACGGCGAAATAATTTTGGACGGAATTTCTTTGGCGGAAGTCGACAACAAAAAATTGACGGAGATTCGCCGCGAAAAAATCGGGATGGTTTTTCAGCAGTTTCACCTTGTCCCCTATTTGACGGCGATTGAAAATGTCATGGTCGCGCAATATTATCACAGCCTGCCCGATAACGAAGAGGCAATGGCGGCGTTAAAGCGTGTCGGTCTCGAAGACAGAGCAACGCATTTGCCCAGCCAGCTTTCGGGCGGCGAGCAACAGAGGGTTTGCATTGCGCGCGCGCTGATAAATTATCCGGTATTGATTCTTGCGGACGAGCCGACGGGAAATCTCGACGAGGCAAATCAAAATCTTGTCATGAAAATTTTTCACGAACTGCACGACGAAGGACACACGATTATTACCGTCACACATTCGGCGGACGTCGGCAAAGAGGCGGAGCGGTGCATTGTGATTGAGCACGGGCACATAAAAAAAACTTACGACAATCATCATCAGGCAATCGCCGGTTATGGAGGAAAATTGGAATGAAAAAATTTTTGGCGGGGATTTTATCTGCGGGAATTTTGCTTAGCGGTTGCGGCGGCGATTCTGAAAAAATTTCTAAGCCGCCCGAAAATAAAATCGACCTGTCGAGCGCGAACGACGGCACCTACACCGCAGAAAGTTCCCGCGACGAAAAACTTGGACACAGCACGCTGACTTTGACGATTGAAAATCACAGGATAACCGGCGCGAAATTTACCGGCTTTGATTTATTCGGCAATGTCAAAGACGAAAGCTACGGCTCCCTTTTGAGCGAGGGCGATTACAAAAAGGCGCAAGTTGCCGTTAAAGCGATTGCAACTTATTCCCAACAACTTGTCGAGACGCAGGATTTAAAAAAGGTTGACGCAATTTCGGGCGCGTCGATTTCCTACAGCCAATTTGTTGAGACGACGAAAAAGGCGGTTGAGGCGGCGCAAAATGAAAAAAAATGACGCCGCGTTAATTGCGGTACTGATTTTATTTTCACTTGTGCCAATTTTTTTTGCGGGCGGGGATAAAAATTTTGCCGTCGTGAAAATTTCGGGGAAGGTCTTTCGCAAAATTGACTTGAACGAAAATAAAATCTTCACGCTTGAGACGGACGCCGGAAAAAATATTATAGAGGTGAAAGATAAAAAAATCGCGGTCATCTCCGCCGATTGTCCGGACAAAATTTGCGTGAAGGCGGGCGCGATAAAAAATGTGGGCGAAATAATTGCCTGTGTTCCTCACGAAATTTTAATTGAGATTGGTGATTGACATGGCGCGCAGATTGACGAGAATTTCAATTTTAACGGCGATGTCGCTCACATTTTTTTTATTTGAAGGAATATTTCCGACGCCGTTTTTTTTGCCGGGCATGAAGTTGGGTTTGGCGAACGTCGTTACGGTTTTCGCGCTGTACAAACTTGAAAATGAAGTCGACGCGTTAATAATTTTATTGTTGCGAAATTTTTTGTCGGTGATTTTTTCGGGAAGTCCGACAATAATTTTTTTCAGCTTAAGTGGCGGGCTTTTGAGTTTCGCGGCGATGATTTTTTTAAAACGCAGTGAAAAATTTTCTGTCGTCGGGGTGAGTGCGGCGGGAGGCTTTTTTCATAATCTCGGACAAATTTTTTGCGCGGCGGTTTTGATGGAAAGTGTCAGTGTCTTTTTTTATTTTGGTGCGCTGGGAATTTTCGGCATTGTCAGCGGAATTTTTATTGGCAAGCTCGCGAACTCTGTTAAGTTGCCGAAATAAAAAAGCACTCCCGATTTTGGAAGTGCCGAAAATTTTTTAGTAGAGGAAAACGACGGCGGTTTTGTCGAGGAATTTTGCGCCGCGATTTTCGGAAAGCATGAAGTTGCCGTCCTGCACGCTGATAACCGGATTTGCGTTGAAGTCGTCCATTCTTTCAGCCTTGATAATCAGCGGATTGGAACCTGCGCGCCCCGCCTGGCTCATGCTGTCCGCGTAACTAACCATGCCGTGTTCGATAATGTAATCGTAGTCAAGATTTTCATGACCGTAAAGTTTTTTGCCGCGCGAATTTTTAATCACCGGACTCATGACGGGATTGACGCGGAAGCCCCTGCAATCGATAATGACGCCGGTATATTTGCCCGAAGGCGCGGGCGGCGTGTAGGTGGGCGGCGTTATCGGCTCTGGAATATATTCCGGCTCCGGAAAAGAAATTACAGACTGCGGACGCTCAATCACGACGTCGGCGATACCGCCCGTGCCGAAGAGCGGCATTTCTACGGTGACTTCGTAAATCCCGTCCGAAGTTATATTTTCGTCAACGATTCTCGCGCCCTTGATTTTAGCCTCGACGGTCGTCCTGACAATGTCCGAAGAAACCATCATTTGTTCGACGGTAGTTTCTGCGTCGACGTTGACGCCGTGCACTATTTCAGCAAGTTGGCGGTAGGCGTCGACGACGGCGGCGCGTTTCGCCAAAAGTTTTGCCTGCGCGCCGTACGTACCCGACGACGGGATGCCCTGCCCTATTACCGTAATTTTATTACTGTTCCAATTTGTCGTGCCGTGCGCCTCCGCGTGGAATCCCGTCAGCAAAAAAATTGCCGCCAACAAAATTCCGAGCACTTTAAAATTTTTTATCATGACAAATACCTCCCTGAAGTTTTTACCGAATTATAGCACGCGAATTTTAAATTTGCCTTAAAATTTATCGGCGAACATTAAAATTTTATTAAACAAAAAAGCCCCGAAAATTTCGGAGCCCAAAAAATTTTTCACGAGACTTTTATTTTTTAATCAGCCGACTTCCTCTTCTTCCTTCGCCTGTTCGAGGAGGACATTTAAAAGTTTCATGCCGGCTTCGGGGATATTCGTGCCGGGCGCAAAAATCGCAACCGCGCCGCTCTTGTAAAGGTGGTCATAATCCTGCACGGGGATAACGCCGCCAATAGCAACGCGGATATCGGGACGCCCAAGCTTTTTGAGTTCGTCGACGAGTTCCGGCAAAAGGGTATTGTGCCCTGCGGCGAGGGAACTGAATCCAATCATGTGGACGTCATTATCAACGGCGTCTTGCGCGGTCTCGGCGGGAGTCTGGAAGAGCGGACCGACGTCGACATCCCAACCCATATCCGCGAAACTGGACGCGATAACCTTCGCGCCGCGATCGTGACCGTCCTGCCCGATTTTCGCAATGAATATGCGCGGACGACGACCGGCGATTTTTTCAAACTCGTCAGCCATTGCGCGGACTTTGTCGAGCGCGGTTTGGTCTTTAAATTCGCTGGAGTACACGCCGGAAATTGTATGGATAGTTGCTTGATAACGACCGGAAACTTTTTCGACGGCGTCAGAAATTTCGCCGAGAGATGCGCGGACGCGGGCTGCCTCCACTGCGCATTCAAGCAGATTGCCATTGTCACGAGACTCTGCTGCCTTCGTAATTGCCTCAAGTGCGGCGCGAACATCGTCTTCGTTTCTTTCGGCGCGGAGTTTGTTGAGACGTTCGACCTGCGCATTACGGACGGCGGTGTTATCAATCGCCAAAATCTCAAGCGGATCTTCTTTATCAAGGCGGAATTTATTCAAGCCGACAATCGTTTCGTTGTTGGAGTCGATACGCGCTTGACGACGCGCCGCCGCCTCTTCGATACGCATTTTCGGCAAGCCGGTAGGAATAGCCTTCGCCATACCGCCGAGCTGTTCAATTTCTTGAATGTGAGCCCACGCGCGGCGAATAATTTCGTTGGTGAGAGCTTCGACGTAATAGGAGCCGCCCCAAGGATCTATAATCTTGCAGACGCTTGTTTCGTCCTGGATATAAAGTTGGGTGTTGCGGGCGATACGTGCGCTGAAGTCCGTCGGCAGAGCGATAGCCTCGTCGAGTGCGTTCGTGTGCAGAGACTGCGTGTGACCGAGAGCCGCGCCCATTGCTTCCATGAGCGTGCGAGAAATATTGTTGAAAGGATCCTGCGCGGTGAGCGACCAGCCGGAAGTTTGGCAGTGAGTACGAAGAGCCATGGACTTTGCTTGAGTGCCGCCCATTTGCTTGACGATTTTCGCCCAGAGGACACGAGCCGCGCGCATTTTCGCAACTTCCATGAAATAATTTTTGCCAATCGCCCAGAAGAAACTCAGACGTTTTGCAAAGGCGTCGACCTTCAAGCCGGCGTTGATACCGGTGCGAATGTATTCAAGACCGTCCGCGAGCGTGTAACCGAGTTCAATATCAGCCGGCGCGCCTGCCTCTTGCATGTGGTAGCCGGAAATCGAAATGGAATTGAACTTCGGCATATATTTCGTCGTGTACTCAAAAATATCGCCGATAATTCTCATGGACATATCCGGCGGATAAATATACGTGTTGCGAACCATAAACTCTTTGAGAATATCGTTTTGAATCGTGCCGTTGAGAATGGATTTATCGACGCCCTGTTCGATACCGCTTTGAATGAAGAAAGCGAGAATCGGAAGGACTGCGCCGTTCATCGTCATGGAGACTGACATTTGGTCAAGGGGGATGCCGCTGAACAAAATATTCATATCGAGCATGGAGCAGACCGAGACGCCCGCCTTGCCGACGTCACCGAAGACGCGCGGATTATCGGCGTCGTAGCCGCGATGGGTAGGCAAGTCAAATGCGATAGACAGACCTTTTTGTCCGGCGGCGAGGTTGCGACGATAAAAGGCGTTGGATTCTTCTGCCGTCGAAAAGCCTGCGTACTGACGAACAGTCCACGGGCGGAAGACGTACATAGTTGAATAAGGTCCGCGCAAAAACGGAGGGATGCCGCTGACAAAATCCAAATGATTCATGTGGTCATATTCGTCGTGGCTGTAAAGCGGCTTAACCGGAACGTGTTCCATAGTGCGCTCAATCAAACTGTCGTAATTTGCGGCGGCAGCTTTTTCAAATTCGGTCTTCCAGGCCGCCTCGTCAACTTGAGGAGCGTCGCCAAGTTTAATCTGCGTGAAGTCGGGATTTTTATAGCTTGCCATTACGCGATCATTCCTTTCTTTTTCTGCATTGCCGTCAAAGTCTGATAGCAATTCGAGCGAATATTAATATAGTCGTCAATTCCCGCTTGCTTGTAAGTTTCGACGAGTTCGGCGGGGGCAGTGCCCGCGAGATAAACCGTTGCGTTCGGCAAAACTTCGTGGAGTTTCGGGGCGAGCGCGGGAACAATTTCCGGATAAGTGGCATCAGTCGAACAAATTACGACGGCATCTGCGCCGGATTCCTTAGCCGCCGCCGCGCACTCGTCAACAGTTTCAAAGCCGTTGTTGCCGAGAACGTCAAACGCGCCGACCTGCAAAAATCCTGTGGTAAAATCTGCGCGCGCCTTGTGTTGGGGAATGGGTCCCATATTCGCCAAGAAAATTTTGACGTTATCATTTTTATCCGCCTTGAATTTTTCGGTGGCTTCGCGCAGAGCCTCAAACCTTTCGCTCCAGCGGTGAGCGTCGATAGCCTTGACTTCTTCGGATTCACCTTTGCCGAGAGCGTCGCGCAGTTCAGCGATAGTTGCGCCCTTCGCCGCCGCGTCGATAACCGTTTCAAAATTATTCGCGTCGACTTTTGCAAGGGCGTCTTTCGCGTCGACGGTGCCGAGATATTTTTCGATAGCCGCCGCACGAGATTTTTTATTCTCGTCAAAATTTTCGGGGCGCGGGTCAAGACGCTCCTCAACCATATTTGCATACATGTTGTTGCCGACGATTCTGTCACGACGAGATTCCGCCGCCTTAAATCTTGCGGCAAGCACTTTGGAAATTTCTTCTTGCGGGTAGCCTTCCTTCAGCGCGGCAACGATACCGCCCTTGCCTTCGATAAGCTGGAATTCCGCCCAAACTTTTTCTTTAATCTGCTTGGTGAGATTTTCCACCGCCCAACTTCCGCCGGCGGGGTCAATCGGCTGGAGCAGTCCAAACTCTTCCTGCAAAATAATCTGCATGTTGCGGGCAATGCGGCGGCTAAACTCGTCGCCTTTTCTAATCGGCTCGTCGAAGGGTGCGTTCTCGAAAGAATCAAGCCCGCCGACAACCGCCGAGAAAAGTTCGGAGGTGTTGCGGAGCATGTTCACGTAGGGATCATAAATCGTCTTGAAGAAGAGCGCGGGGCGTGCGTGAACGTGGATATGCTGAACTTTTTCACTGCCGCCGAACGCCTTAATAATTTCCGCCCAAATGGGACGAATCGCGCGGAGTTTTGCAATTTGCATGAAGAAATTCGCGCCGACGGAGAAGCCGAACATAATTTGTTCCGCCGCCTCGTCAATCGTCAAGCCGCGTTCCAAAAGCGCGCGCAGATAACTGACCGCCGCGCTCAATGTGTAGGCAAGCTCCTGTATGTCATTTGCGCCGCCGTTGCTGAAAACGTCACTATTCACGAAGAAAGTTTTCAGTTCGGGGGAATTTTTGACAGCCCACTTTGCAGCGGCGGCCGCCTCGTCGTAAAGTTTGTCGAGTGACTGATTTAATTTGCCGCGCGCCGCGAGTTCGCCTATGGGGTTCGCGCCGATAAAGCCGCGCAATTTTGAAACGTCGCCGCCATTTTTCTTGACAGCCGCGATAATCAACGCCATAATCGGCAGAGAACTTTCGCCGGCGTAAACGTACAGAGGATATTTGTCAAGCTTGAGATCCTTCAACAGAGTTTCGACGTCTTCGAGTGTCGTCAGGCTCACGCCGCCTTTGCCGACGTGTTTGCAGTTGCGGGCGTCGACGGCTCTTTTCGTCGCGCAATCGAGTTTGACGTTGTAGATTGTCGAACCTTTGTCAATCTCGTGCTTAAGGAGTTCGTTATTCTCGGCGGGGAAAGTTTCGTCGCAGGCCTGCGCAATTCCCCAAGGCGCATTGACGTAGCCGTTGGTTGTCGCGCCGCGCAGATAATCGCCCATACCCGGAAAAGATTTCTTCGGCTGAATTTCTTCCGTCGCCGCGTGGAAGTACATGGGCTCAAAAGTGATGCCCTCATAAGTTTTAGTGTACATTTTCTTTTCAAAGGGCGCGCCCTTCAAAAGTTCGATACACGCCTGTTTCCATTCTTCGTAGGTGGGAGGAGTAAACTCATCAAGCGGCACATCGGGGAAATTCGTCTGGGACTCGGCTTTTTTGATAATCGCCTGCAAGTCCAGCTCCGCAGATTTTTTTTCATCGCTCATACTGTCTGTCTTCCTTTCTTCTTGATAAAAAATTCTTCCGCCAAAAAAATTTGACGAAACTTTTTTCAAATGGTGTAAAAGAGATATTATCGCAATTTTGTTTTAAAGTCAACGCGCCAAATAAAAAACTTGAAAAATATATTCGTAGCAAATATAATTTAGGTAAGCTGATTTTTGAGGAGGATTTTGGAAAATGGCAATGATTGATAACAACGATAAAAGTTTGGTTGAGAAAAAAATTTCCAGCAAAAAAATTTTCGACGGCGTGCTTTTGCATGTCCTTAGCGACGAAGTGGAACTGCCCAACGGTCATAAATCCGTCCGCGAATGGATAAAACACCCGGGCGCGTCGTCGGTCATTCCTCTTTTGCCGGACAATCAGATAATTTTGGTGCGTCAATTTCGTTACGCCGTCGGTCAAGTCACTTTGGAGGTGCCCGCCGGAAAACTCGACGCCGCTGACGAAGATCCTTTGCTCTGCGCGGAGCGTGAACTTTCCGAAGAGACTGGCTACACCGCCGGAAAAATTTGGAAGCTCACGACCATTGCGACGACGGTCGGATTTTCAAACGAGTACATTCACCTTTATGCGGCGACTGATTTGACGGCAGGGAAAAAGCATCCGGACGACGACGAGTTTATCAACGTCGTGAAAGTGCCGCTGACTGCCGCGCTGGAGATGGTGGAAACCGGAAAGATTATCGACGCGAAGTCAATCATTTCGATTTTGCTTTTGGCGAAACAAATTTTTCACAGCGAAGAAAAATTAAAATCGTAAGCTAAAAAATTTTTTGGAGGAATATAAATGTTTGATGATTTCGGCGGATTTTTAATGGGGTTGATTGCGGGGCTGCCGGGCGTCGTCATTGCGATGGTGATTCACGAATGGGCACATGCGCGCGTGGCTTACGGGCTGGGCGACTACACGCCAAAATTAATGGGAAGATTGACGCTGAATCCGATGGCGCATATCGATATATTCGGCTTGGTGTTTTTGTTTATCGTGCACTTCGGCTGGGCAAAACCGGTGCAAATCAATCCGAATAACTTCAGCAACCCGCGAAGAGATGACATTTTAGTTTCGCTGGCGGGACCTTTCGCAAATTTCGCGATAGCTTTTTTGACAATGCTCGTCATGGTTTTAATGATAAAAGCCGGCGTGGATATGTCGGAAGGAATGTATTTGGTGCTGTCCTCGATTTTGGTTATCAACGTAAATTTTGGGATATTCAATTTAATTCCGATACCGCCGCTTGACGGCTCGCACGTCTTGAAACAACTTTTGCCCTACGAATTGGCGCGACAGTACGAGTACATTGAAAGATACAGCATGTTAATTTTGTTGGCGATTTTGATGACGCCGGTGCTCCATTGGATTTTCGTGCCAATGCAAAAATTTGTGCTGGGGCTGTTTCAGGGGATAATCGGCATCTTTTTATAATTGGGAGTTCTTCTTTTCTTTTAGAAATTTTCTTCTTCTTTTCTTTTGGCGCAAAAGAAAAGAAGCAAAAGAAAACTGCCCGCAGAGGTCGCATCACGCGACCAAATGCGGGCGGGCCGTCATCCATGACGGCCCCCACCACTTTTGAAAAAATTTTTTGAAAAGGAATTCGGTATGAAAATTTTTGTCGGACTCGGAAACCCGGGAACTGAATACGCTACTACAAAACACAACGTCGGATTCATGCTGGCCGATAAGTTCGCCGCAGAAATCGGCGCGGAAATGTGGCGGAATAATTTTAGCGCGCTGGTCGCCGAAGGTTTTGTCGGCGGAGAAAAAATTTTGGTCGTCAAGCCGCAAACTTTTATGAACTTAAGCGGTGAGGCAGTCGGCGCGGTGATGAATTTTTACAAAGTCGACGCCGAAAATTTGGTCGTCGCTCATGATGATTTGGATTTGCCCGTCGGAATGATTCGCTTGCGCCCAAAAGGCAGTGGCGGGGGTCATCACGGAATAGAATCAATCATTCAGCATCTCGGCGGCGAAAAAAACTTCCCGCGCGTCAGAATTGGGATAGGTCGCCCGCCCGCAAATTGGACTGTCAACGGTCACGTGCTTAGCCCGTTCAGTTCCGAAGACGCCGAAAAAATTTCTGCGGCGATTGAAAATCTGGTGCCGGCGGTGCTCTGTATCTTTCGCGAAGGAATTGACGTGGCGATGAGTAAATTTAATCCTAAACGCTGTAAAAAAATTTTGGACGAGGAGAATAAAAATGATTCGAGTATTATTGGCTGAAGACGATAAGCGGCTCGGCAAGCTGATTAATTACATGCTCATGCAAAACCGCGTGCAAGTCGAATGGATAACGAACGGCGCGGATATTTTTGAGTACGCGATGTATTCTGAATATGACATTTTAATTTTGGATTGGATGATGCCGAACGTTTCGGGGATTGACGCTTGTCGTGCCCTGCGCGAAGCCGGCTACGAAAAAGCAATTTTGATGCTGACAGCGAAAGATTCTGTTGAAGACAGAGTGACGGGGCTGGACGCCGGCGCGGACGATTATCTTGTTAAGCCCTTCGAGTTTGAAGAGTTGCTGGCAAGATTGAGGGCGTTGGGTCGGCGCAGCACGCAGAGAATCCAGCAAGAGGTTGTCGAAGTCGGAGAATTCACGCTGAACAGAACGACGAAGGTGCTCAAGAAAAAAAATCAAGTGATTCAGCTTTCGCCGCGTGAATTTCAGCTGTTCGATTTACTTTCACAAAATCTCGGCGTCGTCGTGCCGCGCGAAATTATTCTCGACAGAATTTGGGGAATTGAGCGCGATATAACTTCCAACAATATTGATTCGTATATGAAGATTCTACGCAAAAAATTAAATGAAGTCGACGGAAGTATTTCAATAAAAACTGTAAGAGGGATAGGTTATCGGCTGGAGGCTTAGCCTATGGAAATTTTCCGGAGCAGTCGCCTGCGCCTGACGTTCGTCTATTCGCTGATAATGTGCATATTTTTAATCGTGTTAATTTTCGTCGTGCACATGACTATGGAATGGTCTATGTTTTCCGAACAAGCGCAGGAACTTTCAGATTCGGCGGACAGTATCGCCGAAGTTCAAGCGTACCACATAAGACACCCCAACGTTGCCATTGACGAGAACCGCTACTACAAAAACATGAACGACAGGTTATTTTTCTATGTCTTCAGCGCGGACGGGCAACTTGTCGATTTTGTTCGCGCGTCCTTCAAAATTGAGCCGTTCATTATGGATTGGATGCACCAACAGAAAATTGAAAACGGAGAAGTCGAAGTCGTCAAGCACCTGAACGAAACGGGGCGCATTACGAACGTGATGATGATTTCAAAAAAAATTCGCATTGGAGAAATTGAGCAGACTGTTTACGCGGGAAAAGATGTATCGGCTTTGTATTCGGGCTTGCAAAAGGCAACGTACGCGCTAATTTTTTTGGGAGTGCTCGCGCTGATAATTGCAACTGTGTTTGGATATTTCATGGCGGAGCGCGCGATAATCCCGCTGAAAGAATCTTACGAGAAACAACGACAATTCGCGGCGGACGCCTCTCACGAACTGCGCACGCCTTTGGCTGTGGTCATGGCTTCGGCGGATTTGCTTTTGTCGGATCCGTCAATCCAAAATCCTTTTTTGAAGGAAGTCATTAACGACGTCAAGAGCGAAGTAAAAAAAATGTCACAGCTCGTCAGCGATTTACTTATGGTTGCGCGGAGCGATAACAATGCGCTGAAAATTAAAATCCAAAAAATTGATCTCGGCAAGATGTTAAATCAAAATCTAAGAATGATGACGCCGCTTGCCGAAAAAAAACAAATTGAACTCGTCGGGAAAAATCTGCACAAGGTTATCATTGCCGGCGACGAGCAAAAAATTCGGCAACTGATTTTAATTCTTGTCGACAACGCGATTAAATACACGCCCAACGGCGGAAAAGTTTTGGTGCAGCTGGAGGACGTCGACGAAAATCGCGCGGTTTTTTCCGTGCAAGACAGCGGTATTGGAATTGCGCCCGAAGACCAGGAAAAAATTTTTGAGCGGTTTTATCGCGTCGACAAAGTTCGTTCGCGCGAAATGGGCGGCAATGGTTTAGGGCTGTCAATCGCGACGGAAATTTTGCGGATTCACGACGGAAAAATTTCTGTTGAGTCGGAGCTTGGGCGCGGCACAAAATTTACCGTCGAACTGAAAACGAAATCGAAAACGGAGAATGCGGAATGAAACTCTTTTCAAAAATAATTGCGGCGGTCATGATGTTCGCCGTATTTTTTACACCGATTAAAGCGGCGGCGGCGGACGCGTGGTTAGCGGCGGCGGAAGTGTTGGGCGTGGCGGCGGCGTACAAATCGACGTTGCGTTCAATGTTGGCTTTAGGCAACAACGTCAATGCTCAAATGGCGGCGCGCCGTCAAGACATGAAAGAAAACGGGCTTTACGAAAACAAGGAAGAGGTTCAGCTTGTCGATAGAATCATGACGCGGCTTGTTGAAGATTCAAATTACGCGCTCAAGGTAAATTCTCTGCCGTTCGTTTGGATTGTCAACAACAGCGAAAAATTTAACGCCTCTTGTTATCCGATGAATTATGTCAGCATAAATCGCGGCTTGATTCAAGTTTTAAACGGGGACGAAAATAAAATTGCCGCCGTGCTTGCTCACGAGATGACTCACGGAATTGAACAGCACTCCGCGAAAAATTACGCGCAGGCGGTCGCTCAATCGATGGGCGCGATGATTTTGGGCGCGAACATAGAAAGCGCGAACATTGATTGGAGCAAAATGGCGGGCATTGTAAATTATTCTATCGCAAAAAGTATCACGTTGCCTTCGGAACACGAGGCGGACGCCGGCGGATTTTTTCTTATGACAAGCGCGGGATTTAATCCCGGCGGAAGTGCGGCGGCTATGGCGCGAATGGATTATTATTTACGCTACGAGACGCGGGACTTGTGGGAATTTGACGCGCACGACAAACCCAACGAGGAAACTTTCAGCGACCACCCCGATACCGAAGTCCGCGAAGAAAAAATGTCACAGCTTTTGACGGATTACAGTTGCGGGCATGTCACCGTTAAAAAAGTTGGGCGGCAGTACAAAGTTTTCGTCGACGGCGAAGAAATTTATACGGCGTTCAATACCGGCGGGCAAATTAATGCCCCCGACAAAGCCTATTACTTCGCCGGCGGGCTGGCAAAAGGTTTTCATGATTATGATTCGGTTGACGGCTGGAATTTTCGTCGCGGCGTCGCAAACCACACAGATTTTTTGAACGACGACAAAGTTTATAAGCAGGTGCGTGATATTGCCTTCGCGCTGAACATTGGCGAAAAAATTCGCGCCGCCGTCACGACAGCTTACAAGAATGAAAATCCGAAGACCCGCCAAAAATATTTCGACGCGGAGAAAAAACGCCTCGCCGCCTGGCAAAAAATCAGGGACGAGGCTTTGAACGCCGACAAAAAAGCCGCGAAACAACTGAGGATTAACGCCGACATTTACAACGATTATGAGTACGGCGAACTTGCCTTGAAAGAGATTGCCCGCGCAATGGCGGCGAAAAATCAAGACGACCTTGCCGAATGTTTATCGATTCGCGGCAGGGCTAAGGCGATTTGCGGAGATTTTTCCGGCGCGCTCGCGGACGTCGACGAGGCTGTTTTGCAGGATCCGGAAAATCTCTACAACTTTTTAAATCGCGCGGACGTTCGTCGCATGCGCGGGGAAAATGACCTTGCGCTGAAAGATGTTGACCTTGCGCTGAAAATCGACGACAAAGTTGCGGTTTCTTACAGACTTCAAGGGGACATTTACGACAAAATCGGTGACAAGTCCAGAGCCGAAGAGAGCTACCGAATTTGCTACGAGCTCGCCAAAAAAGATCCGCATTCCGTTCCGCTTGAATACCTCAAAAAAATTGACGCCGCCGCCGCCGAAAAACTAGAGGCTAGCGAAAAGGGAGAAGGGGAAAGAGAAAAGGGACAAGAGATTAAAAAATTCTAACGCTTGCCCCTTACCCCTTAAAGCTTATCCCTTAAAATTAATTCCTGTTCTGTGAATCAGAAAAGCGGCGTCTGCCACCCGACTCCGCGTCACGTTTCGCGCGATTAATCGAAAGAGAAATACGTTTGCGCTTGAGATCTATACGCATAATTTTAACCTTAACAACCTCGTCGAGCTGAACTGCCTCTTCGGCGTCCTCAATGCGGCGGTCGCTAAGTTCGCCCATAGGTATCAAACCGTCAAAGCCTGGCTCGATTTCCATGAACGCACCGAATTTTGCAAGCTTGACGATTTTCCCTTCGATAATATCGCCTTCGACGTACTTTTCGGCTCTCTCAACCCACGGGTCGTTTTGGGTATTTTTCAGCGAAAGAGAAATCCTTCTCGTCTCGGGGTCAACGTTTTTAATATAGACGTCGACTTCTTGACCGATCTGCAAAATATCCGAAGGGTGATTGACGCGCTCCCACGAAAGATCCGAAATATGCGCCAGCCCGTCGACTCCGCCGACGTCAATAAATGCGCCATAATCCACCAGACGCTTGACGACGCCTTTGACGACCTGCCCTGCCTCCAGCGTATCAAAAATTTCTTGCTGTTTACCTTCGCGGTCTTTTTCCAAAAGCCGACGGCGCGAAAGAATCAAACGCTGCTTGTATTTGTCAATCTCAATCGGCACAACCTCAACGGTCTTATCAACATAAACTGAAAGGTCTTTCACGAAATGCAGTTCCATTTGAGATGCCGGAATAAAGCCGCGCAGTCCTTTAACAGAAGCAACAAGACCTCCCTTGACCACTTGGGTTATTTTAGCTTCGATTGGGCTACCGCTCTCTTTGAGTGCGTCCATTTCTTTCCAAACGGACATTTTATCCGCTTTCACTTTTGAAAGGACACCGCCGTTTTCTCCGCCGAGCGATTGAATATAGACTTCGATTTTTTCGCCGACTTTGACAACGTCTTCTGCAGATTCGGGCTCGGGGGAAGCCAATTCTTTTTTAGGAATGGGAATTTCCTGCTTGTAACCAATATCGACGAACGCCTCGTTGTGATTTACCTGAACGACAGTTCCTTCGACGATTTCGTGTTCGCGGATATTCTCCATATCTCCCGCTTCATCAAGCCAGCTGTTCATATCTTCCGCGCTCTTAATAACTTCCTCTGACACTCTTTGAAACCTCCCTGATAATCCAGTCCGGTGTTGAGGCTCCGGCTGTGATACCAACTTTTTTGGATTTTGAAAACCATTCGGGTAAAATTTCTTCGGCAGTCTCTATGTGATAAGTCCTGCATTTGCTTCCGCAGAGTTTCGCAAGTCTGGTGGTGTTCGCACTGTTCCTGCCGCCCACGACTATCATCACATCGACTTTTGAGGCGAGTTCCATTGCCGCTGTCTGCCTTTGTTCAGTCGCCGTGCATATCGTCCTTAAAATCCGAATATCCGCCGACTTGCTCAACAAACGCAAAACCATTTTCTCGAAACGCTCTCCCGCTACCGTCGTCTGCGAAACAATCCCCAGTTTCGGACAAGGCGCAAAACCTTCCGCCTCTTCTTCCGTCTCAAGAATCACCGCCCGCTTGTCTGCCCACTCGAAAATACTTTTAACTTCGGGATGATTTTTTTCTCCGACGATAACCACTTGGTAACCGCCCTCCGCCAATTCCTTCGCCGCAAGTTGTGCCCTTTTCACGTGAGGACAAGTAGCATCGACAACCTTGAGACCCTTCGCCTTTATTTCGTCGTATACCTGCGGACCGACTCCATGCGAACGAATAATAACCGTGCCCTCCGTCATTTCCGATAAATTTTCAATCATGCCGACGCCTTCCTTTTCGAGACGCCTAACCATTTGCGGATTGTGGATTATCGGGCCCAACGTGCAACTCTTTCCGTCCGCGTGCTCTCTTGCGATTTTAATCGCCCGCTTCACGCCGTAACAAAAGCCCAAATACTCTGCTAAAACTACCTCCATAATTTTCACCTTTCCGGTCAGCGGCAAACAAGATTTTACCTCAACAATTCGCCGCTAGTGTACAGTTTATCACAACAATCAAGCAGAATCAATAGATTTTAGTCGAATCAAAATTATTTAAAGTTTCTAAAGTTTGAAGATTGAAACCAAAATCCCGCGCGCGCGCCACGATAAAATTAATCGCCCGCTGGTGAACTACGACCTGCGCGACAAAATCCGCAAGATAATCGTCAAAAATATTTTCGCGACGACAAAGCTCAATCAGCGCGGAAAAATTTTTCTCGACGTCAATTTCATATTCGATTCTGTGCAAAAGCCGCGACAGTTCCGCGCGAACCTCCTCCGTGTAAAATTCCTTGAGGGCGGCAACTTCCGCCGTGCACTTGCGCGCCTTGACCAGCCAACTTTTTGTCAGAAGGTCGTCGCTGAAATTATCGAAACCAAAATTTATCCAGGCGTCGACAGAAAAAATTTCTGCCCCGTCAATTTTTTCGCCGGGCAAAAATCTAATCTCCTTGTATGTCGCGTCGTCCAGTAGTTTCACGACGTCCCACTTTGCCCAAAATCTTTTTTCGTGTGCGGAAAATTTTCCGAGCCGCAAATTTTCCAGCACGCCGATAAATCTTACGTTGAAAAATTTTGTCAGCACGAACCCCGAATCTTTCAGCAGGTGATTCAGTTCCAAAAGTGTCACGTAAAAATTTGGCGCGCAAGTCAAGCAATCTTCCGCGATTATCACGTCGAAAATTTTTGGTTCCTTCGGCAGTGCGCCGCGCGCGTAATCTCCCGCCATGAAATCTGCGCGAAATTTTTTGCAGAGTTCGATTGTCGCGGGATTTCTTTCTGCAGTCATCAGCAAAATTTTTGAATTGGGCATCAGCTCGCGCAACCCTGC
This sequence comes from uncultured Selenomonadaceae bacterium, assembly GCA_905234195.1. Classification (GTDB taxonomy): domain Bacteria; phylum Bacillota; class Negativicutes; order Selenomonadales; family Selenomonadaceae; genus Quinella. Next base: position 12,623 of record CAJOFR010000004.1, on the reverse strand, counting down.
CAAATATTCCGGCGATTCTATGACGAGCGCGGCGGCGTCTCCGGAAAAATTCGGCGGCACTAATTCCAGCAGTCTGTTCAACCTTATCAACTTCCTTAAAGTCAAAAATTTTAAAACAGCCGCACAGGGATGTGCGGCCGCCCGCATTTGGTCGCGTGATGCGACCTCTGCGGGCAGTTTTCTTTTGCTACTTTTCTTTTGCGATCAAAAGAAAAGTAGATGTTCATTCAAAAGAGGAAAAAACTTTTAGAAAGGAAAGTAAGTGCTAGACTCAAAAAGAAAAACAGGTTGACAAAAATTATATTTAGCGTTAAAAATCCTGTCAAGCAAATTAATTATCTGATATAATAGGGAAAATTTTTTTCGGGAGGTTTTTGGAATTTGCAGAACAAAACTAAAGCCAACGCAACTTTGGCGACATGTGCAATCTTGGCGGCGGGGACTTTGCCTTCAATTTCCCCGTTCACAAATTTTTTATCGGCTCATGTTATCGGGCTTTTGAATCATGGATTTATCGCGGCGACAATCGGCGGGCTTGCGGACTGGTTTGCAGTCACCGCGCTGTTTCATAAGCCGCTGGGCATAAGCTATCGCACGGAACTTTTGAAGAGAAATCGCGGACGTTACACCGAAGCTATCACCAACTTTGTCGAAAATGATTTGCTTAACACGAAAAATATCATGGACATTATTCGCGAAGAAGACGCCGCGAAACTTTTGATTGACTACTTGAAAAATTATCAGGGGCGCGAAAAAATTAAAGACCTGTCCTACGATATTTTGAGCGAACTTTTTGCGCGAATAGACAGCGGCGTTATCGCGAAGGCAGTCACCCCGATTGTCGAAAACGAAATTAAAAATCTCGACGCTGAAAAAATTGTCACCTCTGTCTTACAAATAGTGACGGACGAAAAATATAGCCGCCGCATTTTGATTGAGTTGCTGAAGACCGGCAAAAAAATTATTCAGTCCGAACACATGCAACGCACTATCCTCGAAAAAATTACCGCACTGCGCGAGGCTTACGAGGGGGATTCTGCCGGGCGCGCAATGGTGCTTTCGTCTATGAACTTGACCGACGAAAAAATTCTCAGCATCATAAACGATAACGTCGAGGAGAAAATCGGAAGCACTTTAAAAATTTTGAAGACCGAAAACTCCAAAGAAAGTAAAAATCTGACGGATACTTTTGCCGGTTTCGTGAAATCCGCCGTCGCGTCCGTTGACTACAAAAAATTTCAAATGGAGCTTAGGAATATTTTCAGCGGCAAGTTTAACGCGGCGGACTACATTCAAAATTGGCTGGACATTAACGTTAAAGGCGAAGTCGACCCCGCGATTTTGGAGGAGATTAGCAGAAAAAATGCCGCCAATCCGCAGAATAGCCGTATCGTGAAAATAGATCGGCAAGATCCGATTTGGCGCGCGGCAGTTGAAAATCTTATCGACGAAAAAATTGAGGAGTTCGCCGGCGATGTTATCGCGCAAAATAAATTCGACAGGGTTGTTAAAAAATTAATCGAAAATACTCTTGAAGAATATCACGGGCAAATTCCGGACATGGTTCGCGAGCGGCTCAATCGTTTCAACAACAAGGAGCTGACGGAGTTTGTTGAAAGCCGCGTTTCGGACGATTTGCAAATGATTAGAATCAACGGCTCGGTTTGCGGCGCGGCGGTCGGCATGCTCTTATACGTTGTTTCACAGATTATTGAAAACTTCGTCGCTCATTAAATTTTGGAAAGGAGTTTGAATTTTGAACGAACAGAGAATGAATAAGTGGAACGACGCCGACACAACTTTGACGGTCGCGGCACTTTCTTTTCTTTTTGCAGTCATACTTAAAATTTTTCACCCCGAATCAATTTTCGCGGAAGGATTTTTGTTCGTGACAGAGGCGGCAATGGTCGGCGGCGTCGCGGATTGGTTTGCAGTCACCGCGCTTTTCAAAAAGCCGCTCGGTTTTCCGTTTCACACGGCGATACTTCCGAACAGGCGCGAAGAATTTGTCAAGGCGTCGGTGCAAATGGTGCAGGGCGAATTTTTTTCACGGCGCACTATCTTCAAAAAAATCAGCCAGATAAAATTATTGCCCTTGCTCGTGGAATATCTCGAAAAGCCGGAAATCCGTCAATTTTTACTGACAGAACTTTTGGAAGCCGCAAAAAAATATGTCGCGACGATGAACAAAGAGGCAAGCGCAAAAATTATCGCCAACAAACTCCGCCGTGAATTTTGCAACCTGCCGATAGAAGTTTTGATAAGCGAATGTGGTAGCCGAATCAAACAGAGCGAAGTCGACAAAGGAATTTTCGTCGGGCTCGTGAAAAAAATTCGAGTCACGGCTGAAAAAATCGAAACAAGAAAAAAACTTCAGGCGGTCTTGGAAAAATACGCGCAGGAAAAAACTCAATCGGCGGGAGTTTTCTCCATGCTAATGGCGGGGCTGGCTCAAGCGTTGGACTTGGTGAACTTCGAGGAAGCGGCGGAAATCATGCAAACACAACTTTTGAAATTGCTTGACGAACTTTCAATCGATTCACCTTTGCAGCGGCGGACTTTGAACGAATGTCGCTTAAAAATTTCGGAAATGGCAGATACTCCGCAGTTCAGAGATTTGGCGGAAAGGATACAGATCGATTTGGCCGCCGCCCTGCCGATTGAAGACGCAATAGAATCCGCCTTCAACAACCTCGAAAAGCAAATTGTTTCCGTCGATTTAGTCGCGTTCATTTCCGTCACGCAAAACGAAAGATCCCTTCAGCTGAACACGAAAAATCTCGGCGTCGCTCTCTTCAAAATTTTTGACGAAGCGTACGATAATTTTGTTGCGCTCCTAAAAGTTGACGGTCCGATTAAAACTGAAGTCGAAAAATTTGTTTATGACTTGACGATACGGGTGGCACTCTACGCGCAGCCGATGATTGGCAGGATTGCAAAATTCGCGCTGGAAAAACTCACCGCCGACCAGCTGAATGAAATTGTTTACGGCAAGGCGGAAAAAGATTTTGTCTGGATAAGAATGAACGGCTCTATTGTCGGCTCGATTATCGGGCTGGCGATTTTCGTCGTGATAAAACTTATCGGCTAAAAATTTCGGCGCGGCGTTGCGTGTTTTGTTCATTTGTTATAAAATATTTTTATCCCAATTAGAAAGGAAAGTTTTTTTATGGACAAGAAAGTTGTCAAAGGTATTATCGGAGGCGATGATTTTTTAACTGAAGTTTTGGTTCGCGGCTTGACTGTTTACGGTCCCGCAGATGCTTATTACGTCGGTAACTGCGAAGAAAAAATTGGAGTTGGTCTGCGCACGAAATACGGCGTCGGCTACGCGAAAAATTTTCAAGATTTTGTGTCAAGCTCTGCAGTTTTGTTTTTTGCTTTCAAGCCCGAAGAGGCGAATAGAATTCTCCCGAAGGTCGCCGAAAAAATCAGCTCGTGGACGGTGATTATTTCTCTCGTCGAAGGTTTGAACATTGCGACGCTCGAAAACACTTTTCCGGAAAATGAAATTGTTCGTCTTTTCGTGACGCCGTCAATAATTTCGGGCGCGGGGCTTGGGGCTTACGCGCTAAGCAAAAATGCGTCCGCCAACGCCGAAGAATTGGCGCACATGATTCTGAAAGATTGCGGCGACGTTATCGAAGTTCGCAACGAAAGGGAGCTTGAAGAGGTTGCCGATTATTTGTTGGTCAATACTTATCTTTCTTACGCCGTCGTTCAGGCTATGCTGAAGAACGCGCAACAGCTCGGCATGAATCCGAAGGAGTCAAATTTTGCCGTCAACAAACTTTTAACCGGCGCAGTTCATACTCTGATTGATATTGGCGGCGACGCCGGCGGCACGATAGCGCGCGGGTTGAGAGATGCAAAATTCCGCGAAAAAGTTATTGACATGCTGGAAAGTTGCGGGCTGAAAGATGACTTGACGAGATATTTGGACAAGGACGGGGATTTTGCGGACAACCCCGACGATCCCAGAAATTACAAGATGCACTATAAATGGTCTAGGACGAAATAATTTTTTTGGAGGATTTTTTTCATGAACGATACAAAGATTAAAACGCCGTACTATATCACGACACCAATTTATTATCCGAGCGCGAAACTCCATATCGGTCACGCCTATTGCACGACTATTGCCGACGCCGTTGCGAGATTTAAACGCCTTGCCGGCTATGACGTATTTTTTTTGACGGGTTCGGACGAGCACGGGCAAAAAATTCAGCGGACTGCCGAAAGCCAAAACCTTACGCCGATTGAATACGTCGATAAAATTGTTGCGAGTTTCCAGGAACTTTGGAAGCGTCTCGAAATTTCCAACGACGATTTTATTCGTACGAGTGAGCCGCGCCACCATGCTGTTGTTCAGGAAATTTTCCGGCGCATTCGTGACAAGGGCGATATTTACAAGGGAGAATACACCGGACTTTATTGCACGCCGTGCGAATCGTATTGGACGGAGTTGCAGCTTGACGAAAACGGATGTTGCCCGGATTGTCACCGCCCTGTCGAAAAAGTTTCGGAGGAGGCGTATTTTTTCAAGATGTCGAAATACGCCGACGCCGTCTTGAAACACATTGAGGACAATCCGGAATTTTTGGAGCCGAAGTCTCGCCGCAACGAGATGATTAATTTTATCAAGCAGGGATTGGAAGATTTATGCGTTTCGCGGACTTCGTTTAATTGGGGCGTGCCGGTGCCCGACGACGAAAAACACGTCGTCTATGTTTGGTTCGACGCGCTGACGAATTATTTGACGCCGATTGGTTTTCTCGACGACGCGGAGAAATTTAAAAAGTTTTGGCCTGCGGATTTGCATCTTGTCGGCAAAGAAATTGTTCGTTTCCACACGATTATTTGGGGTTGTATTTTAATGGCGTTGGGGATTGAGTTGCCGAAGAAAGTTTACGGGCATGGCTGGCTTGTCATTGAGGGCGATAAAATGTCGAAGTCAAAGGGCAACGTCGTCGACCCGATGCTTTTGATTGACGAGTTTAGCGCGGACGCGATAAGATATTTTCTCCTGCGCGAAATTAATCTCGGTCAAGACGGCAACTTCAATCGCGACGCGCTCATAACCAGAATCAACGCGGATCTTGCCAACGATTTAGGGAACTTGTTGCACAGAACTTTAAACATGATTGGAAAATTTCAAGGCGGGATTTTATTCGCGGCGACGGACGGCACGGAGCTTGACAAGTCTTTGAAGGCGGAGGCTGTGGAGACGGCGAAAGAGTATCGCCGCTTGATGGAGAACATGCAGATTTCCGACGCGGTGAAACTCGTCTGGAAATTTATTGGGCGCACGAACAAATACATTGACGAAACACTCCCCTGGAAACTCGCGAAGGACGAAACTCAAAAGCAAGCTTTGTCGAACGTGCTCTATAATCTCGCTGAATCATTGAGGATTATTTCAATTTTAATTTCGCCGTTTATGCCGACGACGGCGCGCAGGATTCACGAGCAACTGAAAATTAATCAGCCGTTTGAGGAAATTCAGCTGGACGATGCGGAAATTTTTGGCAAGCTCGAAATTAATCACAAAGTAGGCAAGCCCGAACAGCTCTTCCCGCGAATCGAGGTAAAATAAATGCGAATACTTCTTGTCACGTTGAGCGGTTTACTTCCGGCGGCTTTAGGAAATGTTTTAAATCCGAAAAACGAATACTGCGCGATTGTGGTTGACGAGCCGGAGCCCGCCAGAGAACTTTTCAATAAAGTTGGCTTGCCCGAAAGCCTAATCCACCCTTTGTACGAGCTGAAAGAGTGTATCGAAGATTTTCATTACGATTGTCTTTTCTGTATCTCCAGCAGGGAAATTGTTTGGGAGATACACAAAAAATTTAAGAAATATAATTTGCCGCAGAATAAGTTTGTACATTATTGCTTGACGGACGGAATTAACAACGGCTTTATTTTTGAAAGAGTTCTGCGCTATTACAAGGAACATGCCGCCGATTTTGATATGTTCGCCACCGGAATAAGTTACATTGCAGTTGGACTAGACGCAACTCAATTCACGCGAAAACTTTTTAATTTTGGACGTTCCAGCCAGGACTTGTACTACGACTATCAAATTGCGAAGTTCGTGCTCTCCAAAACGGGGGGGGGTAGGGGAAAAATCCGCTACGCTCTAATCGGACTTGCTCCATACAGTTTTCATTACGATCAATCTAAATCGTACTCTTTGGCGTGGCGACTCCCCCATTATTTTATCGCTATGAATGATTTGCACAATTTTTGGATGTCGGAGGATAAATATCGCGGTCTGTTCAGTCAAGAATATCTGTCTTTCAAAATACCTCTGGAAAATTTTGACCCCAACAATGCTAATCTTGAAAAATCTCCCTTTCACTTGATAAGTTTGCAACACAGGGTTGACGCAAGAGACAGAATTGATGTTTGGAAAGATAAAAGTTTTCCGGAGACTTGCAAAGAAAATATAAAAATCCTCGACGATTACTTGACGCTGTGTGAAAAAAATAAAGTCATGGCTGTAATGTTTCTTCCTCCAATGACTGAAGGCTACGTAAAACATTTCAGCAGACAAAAGCTCGACGAGTTCCATTATCTTATCCGTGAAGCGCGAAAGAAACATTCGACGGCAGTTTTCTTCGACGGCTGGAAACTTGAAGGATTTTCCGACAAAGATTTTTACGACGTCGACCACTTGAACATTCAGGGCGCGGCAAAATTCAGCGCGATTTTTAACAACGTGATTGAACAATTAGAAAATCAGCAAAAATAAATTTGTGTCTTTAAAATTTTTAACAAGGAGGAATAAATTTGTTGACAGTTTTAATGGTTTTGGATGCGATAATTTCAGTGGCGTTGATAGCGGCGGTGCTGGGGCAGGAGGCGAAATCAGGCGGCATGGGCGGAATGGACGGCAGTTCGGACGCGGTTTTTTCCGGAAAGGCTCGCGGCATGGACGCGCTGTTGGCTCGCGTGACCGTAATTTTGGCGATACTTTTTGCAGTCATAACGTTGATAATTGCAAAAATGACTTCTTGACGGAGATGAAAAGTTTTGATTATTAGGGGAGCTGAACCGTTTTTGCTTAAAGGCGGCTCGACAGGAATTTTATTGATTCACGGATTTACCGGACTGCCCGCAGAACTTTTGTTGCTCGGCGAATTTTTAAATCGCGCAGGTTTCACGGTCTTGGGTGTGAGGCTCGCGGGGCACGGCACAAAAAAAGAAGACTTGATGCGCACGACAAAAGAGGATTGGTTTGATTCTGTGTTGGACGGCTATGCGATACTCAATAGCGTCTGTGAAAAAATTTTCGTCGTCGGGCATTCAATGGGCGGGCTGTTGACTTTAAAATTAGCGGCAACCTGCAAAGTCGATAGGGTAGTTACAATCGCCGCGCCGTTTTTCATAGACGAAGGGCTTGGATTAAAAAATTTGCCGCCGCGCGAACGTTGCGGAACACTGTGCATAGTTCAGCCGCGCCGAAAATTGAAAAACGTCCCGTCAGCGGCTAATAAAGTCTACCGTGAAACGCCACTGATTTGCGTCCACGAGCTGACGGAACTAATTGAAGAAGTAAAAAAATTTCTCCCGAAAATAACTTCGCCAATTTTAATCATGCACGCCGAAGACGACCACACAGCTCAACCGCGCAGTGCAGAATTTATTTCAAAAAATGTCAGCTCGGAAGTTGTAAAATTTATAGCCGTACCTGCGGGCGGACATCTTTTGCCGCTGACTGAAAGCCGCGATTTTGTTTTCGACGAGATTTTAAATTTTGTTGAGGCACTTTGATGAGTTTGTCTTATCTGAATTTTTCCGGAGGCGGCACCGTCGTCAACGTCATTGCGATTATTATCGGTGGGTTAATTGGTTTGTTTGGCGGAAAATTTTTGAACGAACGCATTCAAGAAACGCTGAAAATGTCCTGCGCGACGGCGATAATTTTTATCGGGATTGGCGGCACTCTCGGAAATATGTTTAAGATTCAAGGCGACGGCGGGCTTGAATTTTATAACGTCATGCTTTTGATTGCCGGATTGGTGGGCGGCGGGCTTATCGGCGAAATTATTGACATTGAAAACGCATTCGAGAAACTCGGCGTTTGGCTTCGCAGTCATTCCGGAAACGACGGCGATAATCATTTTGTCGACGCATTTGTTACGGCGTCCCTTACGGTTTGTGTCGGAGCTATGGCGGTTATCGGCGCGATTAATGACAGACTTTTGCACGACTACACGATTTTATTTGCGAAGTCCGTGCTTGATTTGATTATAATTTTGGTGATGACGGCAAGTCTCGGCAAGGGCTGTATTTTTTCCTGCGTGTCCGTCGGAATTTTTCAAGGTGCGATAACTTTATTCGCGGGATTCCTTGAGCCGATTATGACGGAGGTCGCGCTGAAAAATTTATCCTGCGTCGGCAATGCTTTAATTTTTTGCGTCGGAATAAATTTAATGTTCGGCAATAAAATCCGCGTCGCAAATCTTCTGCCCGCGTTAATTATTGCGGTTCTTTGGGCTTGAAAGGAGTTTGGATAATGGCTGAAAGCGGCGATAATTATTGTTTTGCATGCGGCGAAAAAAATCCTATCGGCTTGCATTTGAAATTTGAAATGGACGAAGATAAACTCACGGCGAAAAAAATTCTCGCGCGTGAATACGAGGGCTACGAAAATGTTGCGCACGGCGGGATAGTGACGACGATGCTGGACGAGGCAATGTGTACGTACATTCAGAAAAAATATAACGAACTGGCGATGACCGGACGCCTTGACGTGCGCTATCACCACCCGACGCCGATTGGGCAGGAGCTGGAAATTTCGGCGTGGCAGGAAAATCAGCGGAGAAATATTATTATGACGAAGGCGACGATAACAACGGCAGACGGGATTGTCACGGCGGAGGCGACGGCAAAATTTGCGGTCGTGTCTTTAAAATGAGCCGCCGCAAAAATTTTTTCGACGAGGATTATTTTTTCGTCGACCCGCGCCTAAAAAAAAATCCCGTCTTCGTCACCGGAAAACTTAGCGTAAATTCGCGCGGCTTTGGTTTCGTCACGCCCGACGACGGCACGAAGGATATTTTCCTGGAGCACGAAGATTTAGGCAGAGCTCTGCACGGCGACCGCGTCAAAATTCGTGTCACCGGCAGTTACGGCGGCGGGCTTAATCGTGAAGGGGAAGTCGTCGAAATTTTGGAGCACGCGCGCGAAATTTTTACCGGCGCGATCAGAAGCCGCAAGAAAAAATTTTTGTTCGTGCCCGACGACGAAAAAATAGATTTGGAAATTCCGATTAAGCGCGTCGAAGATGACGAAGATTATCTAAAAATCTTGAGAAGATCCAAAACCAAAGTCGTGGCGAAAATTATTTCGTGGAAAGATCTGCGCTGTGAGATTGTCGAAGTGCTTGGACAAAAATCTGAAGCCGGTGTCGACATAAGCGCGGTTATCAGAAATCACGGCGTCTTTGAGGATTTTCCCGACGAAGTGCAAGCCGCCGCCGCGAAAATCGAAACTGTTCCCGACGCGGAGGAAATTTCTCGCAGAATAGACAGGCGCAATTTGAAAATCGTGACGATTGACGGCGAAGACGCGAAGGATTTGGACGACGGGGTTTTTGCTGAAAAAATCGACGGCGGCTTTTTTCTCGGCGTGTACATTGCCGACGTGAGCCACTACGTCCGCCCGAATACCGCGCTTGACCTTGAGGCGTTGGAGCGCGGCACGAGCATTTATCCTGTTGACCGCGTCGTCCCGATGTTGCCGAAGGAATTATCGAACGGGATTTGCAGTTTGAACGCGCAGGTTGACAGGCTGGCGATGGCTTGCGAAATGAATTTGGACTTCGGAGGAAAGGTTATCGACTACAAAATTTTCCCGACGGTAATTCGCGTTCACCGCCGCTTGAGTTATACGCAGGTCAATAAATTTTTTGACGGTGATACTTTCGGGCTGGAGGACTGCGCGGAAAATCTGGACGCCCTTTTGAAAATTTACGAACTGCGCAAAAAAATTCGTACCGAGCGCGGCGCGATTGACTTTGATTTACCCGAAATAAAAATCACGCTTGACGAATCGGGCGCGCCGCTGGACGTGACGAAAAAGTTTTCGGGCGTTGCCGAAGGGGTTATCGAAGAGTGCATGCTTGCCGCGAACGAAACTGTTGCCGAGCACACGCAGCGCAAAAAAATTCCGAGCCTGTACCGCGTGCACGAAACTCCCGCCGCCGAAAAAGTGGACACGCTGAATAAATTGTTGGCGCATTTTAATTTGCACATTGCCGCCTCGAAAAATCGCGACGTCAAGCCGGAGGACTTCCAAAAAATTCTTGAGCGGATTAAAAATCTTCCGGCTGAAAAAATTATTTCCACTTTCGCGTTGCGGACTATGCAACAGGCGCGTTATTCGACGGAAAATCTTGGGCACTTCGGGCTTGCCGCGAAATTTTACACGCACTTCACGTCACCGATTCGCCGCTACCCGGATTTGATTGTTCACCGCATGATTCGCGCGAGTTTGGAGGAGCCGGAAAAAATTCCCGCGCTCGAAAAAAAACTCGACGAGGCAGCGAAAATTTCTTCCGAACGCGAACGCCGAGCCGTCGAAATTGAGCGCGCGGCTGTTGATTTGAAGGCGACGGAGTACATGCAGAAATTTCTTTGGAGAAAATTTGACGCGATTATTTGCAGCGTGGCGAGTTTCGGATTTTTCGTCGAACTGGAAAACGGGATTGACGGGCTTGTTCGCGCGGCGACTCTTCGCGATGATTATTATAATTACGTTGAATCTGAATTTGCGCTTATCGGGCGGCGCACGGGCAGAAGTTTCCATATCGGCGACAGCGTCCGCGTGCAACTGATCAGCGCGAATTTAAGATTAAGGCAGCTGACTTTCGAGCTTATCGACGGAGTGGCGGCGAAAGATTTGATTGCCGACAAAAATTTTTTTAGTGAGGAGAGCTAAAATGAAAATCAGTAACTACGAAATTATTTTGCCGCTTATCGGTAGCGACGAAAAGGAAATCGAAGGCAAAATGCTTTTGGTGAACGGGCTTTACGGTTCGTTGGATGTGGTGGACAAGGAGACGGCGGAAAATATTCGCGACGGAAAAATTTCCGACATTCCGCTTGCCGAGCGCGAAAGGCTTGCACTGCGCGGACATATCACGCGGAAAACTGTGGAAGAGGAACTTGCCGACGCACAACTTTTGGGGCTTATTCACCGCAAAATTGTTGGTTACAGCGCAATTGCTCCGGTGATTTTGCCGACGTATGATTGCAATTTCCGTTGCCCGTATTGTTTTGAAAGGCATAGGCTGACGCGAGGACAAGAGTGGCTTGGTTGCGAGATGAAACCGGAAATGGTTGAGGCGGTTTTCTCCGCGCTGAAAAAATCCAAAGAAAAGGGGCAACGTGTCGAGCACATCTCCCTTTACGGTGGTGAACCTTTCCTTGCGGAAAATATTTCGACGGTCAGAAATATCTGCGAGCACGCCAAAGAAATGGGGCTGAGTATCAGCGCGGTGACTAACGGCTACGATTTGGAAAATTATATCGGTTTGCTGGAGGAATTTAAAATTAGAAATTTGCAGATCACCGTTGACGGCGTGGGCGAAATGAATGACAAGAGACGCCGCCACCGCGACGGGCATCCGACTTACGAAAAGATTTTGCAAAATACAAGGCTTGCGCTGGAACACGGCGTCGACATAAATTTACGCGTGAACGTCAACCGTCAAAACATCAACGAAATTCCCAAATTGATTAAGGATCTCGACGAACGCGGCTTGAATGAATTTGCGTCAAAAGAGGGCGATAAAAAATCTGAAGAGAAAAAAACCGGTCGCTTCTCCTATTATTTCAAGGCGGTGACTGAACCGAAGACTTCGCCGAATTTTGTGAAGGAGCAGGAAGTTTTGGAAAAAATTCTCGAAACTGTAAAATCCCCTTCCGAAGCCGTGAAGTTACAAAGTCAGTACAGTGGTCCCGCCAAAGCATTGACAGACTTGATAAAGAAAGAAAATTATCCGAGCTCTTCGACGGCTTTTTGTGGCGCGGAACAAGGCATGGTGATTATCGCGCCGGACGGGAAAATTTTTTCCTGCTGGGATTTGGTGGCAATGGACGATCAAGTTGTCGGTTTCACGGACATTGACGCGGGGAAATTTTTCTTCGGTTTCGAGAAGGCGAAATGGCGCACCCGCACTTCAGATCTTTTGGAGAAATGCAAAACTTGCCCGCACATTTTTATTTGTCGCGGCGGCTGCGCGTCGATGGCGTTTATCGAAAACGGCGATTATTTCCGTGAAGGTTGCACCGAGCATAAAGAAATTTTCGCCTACATTGCTCCGCGTATCGCCGGCAAAAATTTTGAAGAGAATCACGAAAAAGAACTTTCCATTTCTCTTTACGGTCCGTTGTCGCGTCTGACTGAAGACGAGCGCAAAACGATTATGACCTCAAAAAGTCAGAAGGAGATTTTCAATATCTTACAGGAGGCAGGAATTTTTATAAGCCGCAAATATTGACTTTAAAAAATAAGTAGTTTAAAATTGAAACAGCGGTTAGCCTTCCGCTTTAACAAAAACGTGTAACAAATATCAATGGTACGTGTCTTGCAAACAGTGATACCGTTTTGGA
>CAJOFR010000003.1 GCA_905234195.1 uncultured Selenomonadaceae bacterium | reverse complement strand
CAGTATATGTGCCGGTTGTATGGGCTTGAATACGTAGAACAGGAAGAAAGTTACACGTCAAAGGCAAGCTTTTTAGACGGAGACGAAATTCCTGTATACAATGCCGATAATCCGCAGGAATACGAATTTAGCGGGAAGAGAATCAAGCGTGGTTTGTATCGCAGTGCAAAAGGGATTGAGATAAACGCAGATGTAAACGGCGCGGCAAATATCTTGAGAAAAAGTAAAGTTGTGTCCTTAGAAGGGCTATACTGTAGAGGCGAACTGGGCACGCCGGTAAGAATAAGGGTAGCTTGACTACCAAACTTCTTAAATGGAAACGCAAGTTTCCTAGAACCCCCTGACTTTAGTCATGGGGAGGCTCAGTAACAGTCGCGGCACGAACGTAATGATTGACCCTCTACTTGAAGGGTTCGATATGGATTTGCTGATTGATATGCCGATTTTGCCGAAAGATATTCCGGCTCTTGACGCGGTTTTAATCACGCACGACGACAATGACCATTTCAGCCGCCCGACTTGCCGCGACGTGAAGGACGTCTGCAAAATCTATCACGCGCCGAATTTTGTGGCGGGGTTGATTCGCGACGAAGGACTGAACGGCGTCGGTCACGATATCGGCGAAAAATTTTCCGTCGGCGATATGCAATTCACTTTAACGCCCGCCGAACACAACTGGAAAAATGAATCGCCGAAACATCATTGGCGCGACTACAAGCCGGAAGATTATTGCGGCTTTTGGATTGAGACGCCCGACGGAAAAATTTGGTTGCCCGGTGATTCTCGTTTGCTGAAGGAACATTTGGAGATGCCCGCGCCGGATATTATTTTGCTGGACTTCGCGGACAACAGCTGGCACATAACTTTTAACGGCGCGGTAAAATTGGCGGACACTTATCCCGACGCCGATTTGATTTGCATTCACTGGGGCAGTGTCGACGCGCCGAACATGAACACTTTTAACGGCGACCCCGAAAAACTTGCCGCCGCCGTCGTGAATCCTGCGCGCGTCCATGCACTTGCGCCCGGCGAAAAATTTGTTTTGAAGAGAAATTAATTTTACGGAGGAAATTTTATGAATTACGTTAAGCTTGGCAATTCTGATTTAAATGTTTCGAGAATTTGTCTTGGTTGCATGGGTTTTGGCAACGCGGCGACCGGTCAACACAGCTGGACTTTGGACGAGGAGAGTTCCCGCGAAATTATTAAACACGCGCTGGATTTGGGAATAAATTTTTTTGATACGGCGATTGTTTATCAGCAGGGCACCAGCGAACAATTTGTCGGGCGCGCGCTGAAAGATTTTGCCAAACGCGATGAAGTTATCGTCGCCACAAAATTTGTACCGCGCTCCGAAGAAGAAATTTCCGGCGGCGTCACCGGTCAACAGCACATTGCCGCAATGCTCGACAAGAGTTTGAAAAATCTCGGCATGGATTACGTCGACTTGTACATTTATCACATGTGGGATTATCAGACGCCGATTTTTGATATTCTCGACGGGCTGAACAACGCGGTTAAAGCCGGCAAAGTTCGTTACATTGGTATCGCGAATTGTTACGCTTATCAGCTCGCGAAGGCGAACGCCCTTGCCGAAAAAAATAATTTCGCGAAATTTATTTCCGTGCAGAATCATTATAATCTGCTCTTCCGCGAAGAGGAACGCGAAATGGCTCTGCTTTGCGCGGAAGATAATATCGCAATGACCCCTTACAGCGCACTTGCAAGCGGCAGACTTTCCCGCAAGCCCGGCGAAACTTCAAAACGTCTGCAAGAAGATTCCTACGCGAAATTTAAATACGACGCCACTGCCGACCAGGATTCAAAAATTATTGCGCGCGTCGCTGAACTCGCTGACAAATACGGCGTGACGATGACGGAAATTTCTCTTGCGTGGCTCCTCACAAAAGTTGCGGCACCTGTTGCCGGCGCGACGAAGTTCCACCACATTGACGGCGCGGTTAAGGCTGTCGATTTGAAACTTTCGGCGGACGACGTGAACTACCTCGAAGAACTTTACACGCCGCATAAACTCGTCGGTGTCATGGCGCAGAATAAACCCGACGCCAAAAAAAATTCGCAGGTCTGGATGAAAAACGCGAAGAACGTTTAAGGAGACGACGCAAGTGAAAAAATTACTCTTAACTTTTCTTTCGGTGATAATGCTTTTGACATTGACGGCTTGCGGAAATTCCGAAGGCGGCGAAAAAAATCCCGCGCCCGAAAATAAAACTTCCGCTGAAAAAAATTCTTCGGAGCCCGCGCCCGCCGCAACGACTTCCGGCGATAAAAAAATTCTCGTCGCATATTTTTCGTGCACGGGAAAAACTAAAGCCCTTGCCGAAAATGCGGCGTCCGTCCTCAACGCTGACATCTACGAGATAAAACCGGAGACGCCTTACACCGAAAAGGATTTGGATTGGCACGACGAGACCACCCGCGCGACTGTCGAGCAGAAGGACGAAAACGCACGCCCCGCGCTTGCTGACAAGGGCGCAAATATTTCGCATTACGACACGATTGTAATTGCCTTCCCGATTTGGTGGGGCAGGGAGCCGAAAATTATTGATACCTTCGTTGAGAGCTACGACTTCGGCGGGAAAAATCTCGCGGCGATTTGCACTTCGGGCGGAAGTGATATCGGAACGAGCGGCGATTATTTGAAGGAACTTGCCGGAAATTCCGCGAACTGGAAGGGCGGCAAATGTTTCTTCCAAAAATCCGAACGCGACGAAATTAAAAGCTACTTCGACGAAATTGGTATCAAATGAAAAAATTTTTGCTTGACGTGCTGATTTTCGCGCTGTTCCTGCTGACGATGAGTTTTCATTTTCTGCCGCGCATGTTCCACGAAATTTTCGGGCTAATGCTGGCGGCGGCGGTCGTCGTGCACCTGAATTTTAATCGCGGCTGGATATTCGGCTTGACTCGCGGAAATTGGACGGCGCGCAGATTTTTTTCGACGCTGATAAATTTTTTGCTACTCGTCGATTTAATTTTAATTGTCGTCACCGGAATTTGCATATCGAACTACATTTTCGGCGGCGTTATCCCGCTGGACCTCCGCCGCAACATGACGATTCACCAACTGCACGTCGCACTACCCTACGTCATGATAATTTTGGTCGGGTTGCACGTCGGCTTGCACCGGCAATTTATTTTGAGCAAAATTTTGCGGCAAAAAAATATCCCGCGCGGCGTCGAATACTTGACGCTGATAATTTTAATCGGCGCGGGAGTTTACGGCTCGTTTTTAAACCGCGTCGGCGACAGAATTTTAATGAAACACATTTTCGCGACGCCGGCGACAGAATTTTCATTCGGAGCATTTTTGTTTTTATTAATCGCGACAATTTCTATCTACGCGATTGGAATTTCTTGGCTTGAAAAATTTTTCAAGGGATAAAAATTTCAGCCGGCGATGGCTTCATCTATTGCCTTCGCGAATTGATCTGCACAGCTTGTCCCGCGCGCGCCGCAAGGATTCCCGCGCAAAAGGTCAGCTGTTTTTTTTGCGTCCTGCCCCTCGACGAGCGTGCTGATTGCCACGAGATTTCCCGGGCAGCCGCCGAAAAATTTGACGTCGTGCAATTTTCCTTCGTCGTCGATACTGAAATTAATTTGCTTGGAGCAGACGCGCTCCGGTGTGTAAGAATAGCTCTTCAAAGTAAACCCTCCTAAATTTATATCTATACGCGGCAACTTTTCGCGCAGGTCGAACTCGTCAACAAAGACATCGCCGAACCTGAACAGCAAGCAACCGCAAATTATAAGCGTCACAAAAAAATATTCTTGCCACGAGCCGACTTTAAAAAGTTTCACGCCGTATTTTTTTCGCGGCTTAAAAATTGGAACCTTGCCGCAAATTCCGTCTTCGGCAATGTGGAGCAGCGCGCCAATCAAAACGTAAGTCAACACGTTCAAAAAAATTCCCAACGTTGGATTCGGATAATAATTTTTCGCGAACTGCAACGCGGCTATCAGCGCAAAATAAATCGGCGGATAATGCGACCAGGTACGGTGATTTCTGCGCCAATTCCAATAAGCTTTATTCTCTCTCGGCGGCGAACCTTCCACTTTGTCGGGGATAACCGCGCCCATGATACTTGACGCCACAAAGAGCGCGTCGTCCGTCGCCGCGTAAACAATAAAGCCCGTCGCGATTTGGTGATTAATCCATTTCAAAATAATTTCTCCCGAAAAAATTTTTCTTGCAAATAAACGCCGTTCGTGCTAAACTTCAACCATTGTGCGGTTGTAGCTCAGCAGGATAGAGCGTCTGCCTCCTAAGCAGCAGGTCGCGCGTTCGAATCGCGCCAATCGCACCATTTTTTTTACTCTTTTTTGCCCAGCCGCCCGACGTTTACCAAAATTCCCATTGACGCCATTGTCATTATCAGCGAAGTGCCTCCGTAACTTATGAACGGCAACGGGATTCCGACGACGGGGAACATTCCGCCGACCATTAACAAATTTCCGATTGCTTGTCCGACAACCAAAATCATCACGCCCACTGCCAACATTTGTCCGTACTCGTCGCGCGCCCTGCCCGCCACTCTTGCCGCGTAGACCGTCAACGCCGCGAACAACATGAAAACGAATATCGCGCCCAAAAATCCGTTCTCCTGGCAGAAAATCGCGAAGGCAAAATCCGTGTGGGCTTCCGGCAAATAATCGTACTTGCTCACGCCGACGCCCAAACCCATTCCCGTCAATTCGCCCGAACCTATCGCCGATAAACTTTGCACAGTTTGGTAGCCGTAGTTTTGCGCGTCAGACCAGGGGTCGAACGTGACTTTCAATCTCTCCAATCGATAAGGGTTTCTCAAAATCATTAAGATGCCGCCCGTCACGATTGCGCCTATCAGCCAAAAAATTTTTCGCCTGTCCAAGCCCGCAACCACGTACATTATCAGCGGGATCCCGATAATTATGCACGCCGTGCCCATATCCGGTTCCAGTTCCGTCAAAACGAACATCGCGCCGATAATTCCCATTTGCACAGTGAAAAATTTTATCTCGCGATTTTTTTTGACCTGCAATGACAAATACGCCGCCGCTATCATTATCGACACGAGCTTTGCCATTTCCGCCGGCTGAAATTGAGTGACGCCCAGCGGCAACCACCTGCGCGCGCCGTTCACCTGCGGACCGATTATCAGGACGAGCACCAAAGAAATTACCGTGAACCCCAAGACAAAAGGCATCAGCCCCCGCCAGCGATGATAATCCGTCCGAAAACAAATCCCGAACGCAATAAAACCAATCGCAATATTAATCAAGTGCCTTTTCAGAAAAAAATACGGCGTATCGAATTCTGCTTCGGCAAGTATAAAACTGGAGCTGAAAACGTTAATCGTGCCGAGAATCAAAAGCACGACCATTATCCCGATAATCGCTTCCATGTCGTTATTCCAAAATCTTTTCTTCTCGTTTTGAATCGAATCCTCTTTTTGTACAGAGTCTGTAGCCAAAAAAAATCCTCCCACAAAATTCAATCGGGAGAATTATATCATAAGTCTTTTTGTAAATAAAGTGAAAGTTTACGATTTTTCCTAATTAATTTCATTAATCGGCGTCTTCGTCTAAAGTTTCCACAAGAAAGCTCACGGGGCGAAAGCCGTCGTTGCAGGAAATCATCGCGGACTTTTTATTTTTCATCCAGCCCTCGTAAAAATCTTCCGCGCCGTGAGAAAGACCGAGCACAAAAGCCGACATGCTGTCCCACGCGCTTTGACACAAGCCGGCGGGTTTTTGCCAGCCGTTCGCGATAAAAATTTGCCCCTCCTCCATATCGCAAGCATTCTCAATCGGGTTTTCGTACTCCGCGATTAAATCTTCGTGACGAATTTTTTTCATGACGGTGATTTTAATTTTTTTCATCTGAAACGCCGCACCCTTCGGCGGCTCATCTCCTCTCTTTACCGAAAAAGCGCAGTGAAAGCCCCTCGCTTTAGCTATGGGAATGAAACGGCGCAATTCTTCATTGACAATTTGCAAATTTTAATTTAAAATTCTTTTGGAAGTTGAGTAGGGGTAAAATCCGCCAACTTCTGCAACTAAATTTAAACCATAAAACGGGTTGGGGCATCGACCCTTGCAGGAGACCGAGTAAGACTTAATTTTTAAGCATCGATTGATGATAGCAGAATCCCCCGCCTTTAGTCGTGGGGAGTATGTCAAAAGAATAAAATTAGCTGTTAAAATCAACGGAAGGGTTAATTTTCATGAACAGGAAGATTTTTTTTGTTGTGGCTGTGATTTTCGCGGCGACGATATTTTTTTCTGCGGCGGCAAGCGCGAAAGGAGTTTGGAGGCTTGACGCAAGTGACTCTTACGAATTGCCGTACAGTTTCCGAATAATCCCGAACTCAAATTTATCGGCAAGCGGGCAGCCGTCTTTGAACAACCTGCGGACAATTTTTGATAAGCTGAAAAAATCCGCAGAATACGACGCCACGATTTACCTTGTGGATCTTCGGCAGGAGCCGCACGGTTTTGTAGACGCTTACCCCGTCAGCTGGTACGTCAAAAAAAATCTCGCCAACTATTGGAAGGGCAACAGCGGTATCGAAAGGGATGAGCTTGCGCGGCTGAAAAAAACTGTCGGCGTCGAAACTACCTTCGTGCCGCTCGGAAATTACGACACCGCGCATTTTTCGCCCGTCACGATTATTCCGAGCAGTGCCCAAAGCGAACGCGCCGCTGCGTCGGAAGTCGGCTTCAGTTACATTCGTTTTGGCGTGACTGATATGATGACGCCCGCGCCGGAAATTGTCGACGAGTTTCTGAATTTTGTCGGGACGCTCGACGAAAATGATTGGTTGCACTTCCACTGTCAGGCAGGTCACGGGCGCACGACAACTTTTGTCGTAATGTATCAGCTTTTGCAAAACCCCGACGCCTCCCTTGAAGAAATTTGCGCGCTCAATTCCAAGCTGGGCGGCTCGAATCTTTTGGACGGCGGCGACCGCGAAAAATTTATTCGGCTCTTCCAAAGATACGCCAAAGAAATTATCGCGCAGGGCGGAGAAACGAGCTGGAGAGAATTTTTTGATAAGGAGACTTGATCTTTGACGAACGAAGAACTTGCCGCGAAAATTGTTGAAAATCTCGGCGGCATGAAAAATATTTTGACCGCAACGAATTGTATGACGAGGTTGCGCGTTCAGCTTGTCGAAAGGAACGAAAAAATTTTCGACTCGGTGAAAAAACTTGAAGGCGTCATGGGAATTAACCTTGACGGCGACGAGCTGCAAATTATTCTCGGACCCGGCAAAGCGACGAATGTTGCGAACGCCGTCAACGAAATTTTAGGGCGCGCGAAAAAACCGAAGATTGGCGACGGAAAAGAATTGCATGAGGAAATTCGCGCCCGCAACGCTACGCCGATAAAACTTTTTCTGAAGAGGCTGGCGGGAATTTTTTTGCCGCTGATTCCAGGTTTCATTGCCTGCGGTTTGATAACCGGAATTGTCGGCGTGGCGATGAAAATTTCTCCCGAACTTGCCGACGCGCAGATTATAAAACTTTTGTCGGTTTTCGGCAACGCGGTTTTTTGGGGAATGAATCTTTTTATCGGCTACAACGCGGGAAAAGTTTTCGGCGGCAGTCCGATACTCGGCGGGGTTCTTGCCGCGATTATTTCACATCCCGCGCTCACGAACGTAAATATTTTTGGCGAAAATCTCGTGCCCGGTCGCGGCGGAATAATTTCCGTTATCTTAGTCGCGGCATTGGCGGCGTGGCTCGAAAAACGTCTGCACAAAATCATTCCGGAAATGTTCGATTTATTTTTGACGCCGCTCGTGACAATTTTAATCGCGGGCGCGGCGGCAATTTTCGTCCTGCAACCAATCGGCGGAGCTATCGCGGGAACAATCGGCACAATCGCAACGGGCGCGATTGATTCGGGCGGCGCGGCAGTCGGATTTATTTTGGCGGGATTGTGGTTGCCTATGGTCATGTTCGGAATACACCAGGCACTGACACCGATTCACGCGGAATTAATTTCAATGTACGGCGTGACAATTTTGTTGCCGATTTTGGCAATGGCGGGCGGGGGACAAGTCGGCGCGTCGGCGGCAGTCTACTTCAAGACGAAAAATAAATTTCTGAAAAAGACAATCGCTTCAGCTCTGCCCGTCGGCATGATGGGCGTAGGTGAGCCGCTGATTTACGGCGTCACCTTCCCGCTGGGCAGACCTTTTATCGGCGCGTGCATAGGCGGGGCATTCGGCGGAGCGGTTCAAGCAAAATTTATGGTCGGCGCGGCGACTATGGGAATTTCCGGCATCCCCCTTGCCGCCACGACAAATAATGTTGCCGTGTATCTTTTCGGGCTGGTTATCGCTTACGTTGCGGGCTTTATCGCGACGTGGATTTTGGGCTTTGACGACCCGCCCGAAGAGAATTAAAATTTTCTTGACAGTCAACATAAAAGGAAGTAGAATATCTTTATTAAAGGAATTGAAAAACGACGCCCCGCGAATGGAACGGAGCGTTTAGTACCGGGCAAACGGTTGCACCTTTGATCAGGTTAAGATAGATTTGTGGTCGTCTCAGCTGGTGACCTAGGCGGCTACTTTCATGTTAACGACAAGAGCGACGACATTATTGCAGGAAGAGCGGCACCATTTGCAAAGTCTGCGTGATAAGCCACCAAGAAACCGTTCGCATTGCCTTGATAACTTGTTCGGCGGATTCTCTTTCAGCCGTCATGTCAATCTGATTCAACGCCGCAGATGCAACGTGCGGTAAAATTTCCACAGCGTCCGAATCAATTTCGCCGGCGATAGTTCGAGTGACAAAAGCATGGTTGTTGAAAGCAACGTTAGTCGAACTGAAAAGACTCGGCGCAACAGAATAGTAAATAAAACCTTCCGGCGCGATAAGTTCAATAATCGTCGGAACAATTGACGTGTGTCCGCCCACGACGTCCGGCGGCAAAATATCCGGCTTAATCCCCTTGCCGTACATCACGAAAGGAACGCTCTGGTGTTCAAAAATCGTCGGGCGCGTGCTCGGATCAGTCCGTACGGCGTGGTCTCCCGTGACAACAAACAAACTGTCCGGATAAGCCGCGCTGACTTCCCGAATAAATTTCGTCGTGACTTTGTCCATGTACCAATAGTGTCCAAGTTCGACGGCAAGCCTTTCAGCGTCGTCAACTTTGGGCAGTTTTTTTATTTCCGCCAAAGTCGCGTCGAGGTCGTAGCCTTCCTTCTCCAAATCCAAATTGTAAGGCGGGTGATTGGACGTCGTCAAAATAAAATGCACCGTCGGCGGTTCTTCGGCAAGGTGATTTTTAATCGCGTTGAAAAGATCCTCGTCCTTCGCGCCCCAAACCGTTTGCTTAGGCGCGTTGAGATTGGGATAGCCGTAAAAATTATCAAAGCCCTGCGCGCGCGTCATCTTTGAAATATTTTCCCAACTGGGGTTGCCGCCGTACCAAAAATCAACTTGATAGCCCAATTCCTTCAGCTGCGGAGCCGGCGACGTGAGATAAATTTCGCTGTAAGTCTTAGGCTGATAGTTCACGTTAATTTTCACGTCGGAAAGACCGGTAACAAAGCCCGTCACCGCCGCATAAGTGAAATCGCCGTTCGGCATGAAATTTCTGCTGTAATAAGCGTTCGGCTCGGCGATAATCGATTTTATTCCGTCGGATATGTGGAGATTGTAATATTTGCCGAGCATGGGCCACTGCATCCAATTTTCGCCGATAATTATAAAAATGTGTCGCGGCGTATCAATCCGCGCGCCCTTTGCCTTTCTTTCAAGGAAGGGATCAATCATATCGTCATCTATACTTTTGTCGTCGGCAAGGAATCGCGCTTGAGTGACGATACTTTTTTTGTCGACGCCGTCAATTTCGCCAATGTCCGTCAATTTTGAAATGCTCCAAACCCTGTACATTGCCTGCCCGTCGTCCAAAATGCACTCGTTCAAAAAATTGTCGTCAGTAATCCCGGCGTTCTCCCAATTAATTCCGCCGCTGAAACTAAAACTCCCGCCGAAACGAACGAACACGCCGAAAACAATTAGCGCGACGACAAGAGGCACGACAAATACAACTTTTTCAAGCGTCCCGTAAATGTACGGCATGGGAAAAGTTTTTATGTTCAGCAACCGACTCAAAATCGCTATGCAAACCACCGTTAAAATTATCGCGACGGGAAATCTCCAGATTAGTCCGTAGTCCAAAAGCACCGTCGAAATTATATCGAAAACATTTTCGTGCAGACCGTTGAGTACTTCCAGCCCGAAGGTCGAATTAAATTCGCGGTAGTAGGGAAAACGCGCCATGAACAGCGTCGAAAAAATCAGCGACGCCAAAATCCCGACCTCCAACCGAAGTAGCGAGCTGAATCCCAATAGCGTCACGAAGACGAACGAAAATAATGTTACCGCCCCCGCCGTCTTTAAACTCAACCGCAACCCCGCCCAAAGTGCCGTTAATATCTGCGAAAAGCCGCTGCCTTCGTCCATGTAGTCCGACATTAAAAAAATAAATGCCGCGCGATAAATTTCCAGCAAAATCAACACGAAGAGGAACAATCTTAAATCGCGTTGCAGTCCGTCAAAAAATCTTTTTAAAAATTTCAATCTCCATACCGCTCCATCTTTTTTCTGGAAATTTTATATCAACAGCCGCCTTTCGTCAACTTTTGAAAAGTTTATTTCATAAGACAAAACGTCTAAAATTTTTCTTGACTTTTTGTCTTATCAATGTTATTATTCAAAACGTCAAACAGATAAGTGGTAAGCGGCAAGGGGTAAGATTCTTTCCCCTTAACCCTTAGCCCTTAAGAAGGAGAGATAAAAAATGGCAGGAGAAAAATATACAGCAAAAGCAATGACAGCAATTCAGGCGGCGCAACAAATCGCGGCGATGAAATATCATCAAGAATTTAATTCGGTGCATTTATTATTGGCGTTGGCGAAGGAGCCGGAAGGATTGCTCGAAACAATTTTCGCGGAGTGTCAAACGGATTTACCAATGTTAAAAGTCCGGCTGGAGGCGGAGCTGAATAAAATTCCGAGCGTCAAAGGGCAGGAAAGGCTTTCAATGGGTGTCGACCTGGCGCGCGTCGTCGGGAAGGCGCGGGAATATTCCATGTCCATGCGCGACGAATACATAAGCACGGAACATTTGTTGCTTGCGCTGGTCACCGACGGCAACGACACGGTAAAAGACATCGCGAAGGAATTTAAGTTGACGCGAAACAAAATTGACGACTCTATTAAAAAGAATCGTAAACAAAATGTCACGAGCGAAAATCCGGAGGAAGCTTATCAGGCGTTGTCGAAGTTTGGGCGCGATTTGACACAAGCTGCGCGCGCGGGCAAACTCGATCCGGTTATCGGGCGCGACGAAGAAATTAGGCGGACGATAGAAATTTTGAGCCGCCGCACGAAAAATAATCCGGTGCTTATCGGTGAACCGGGCGTCGGCAAGACTGCGATTGTTGAAGGTCTGGCGCGGAGGATTATTGCCGGCGACGTGCCGGAGTCTCTGAAAAATAAAACTCTCTACGCGCTGGATATGGGCTCTCTTATTGCCGGCGCGAAGTTTCGCGGGGAATTTGAGGAGCGTCTGAAAACTGTCCTTGCCGAAATTGCGAAGTCTGACGGACAAATTTTGCTCTTTATCGACGAAGTTCACACGGTTGTTGGCGCGGGCAAGGCGGAGGGCGCAATGGACGCCGGAAATATTTTGAAACCGATGCTGGCGCGCGGGGAGTTGCGTTGTATTGGCGCGACGACGCTGAACGAATACCGCAAGTATATAGAAAAGGATACCGCGCTTGAGCGTCGTTTTCAGCCGGTCATGGTCGGCGAACCGACTGTCGAAGATACGATAACCATTTTGCGCGGGCTGAAGGAACGCTACGAAGTTCATCACGGCGTCAGGATTCGTGACGCGGCTTTGGTTGCGGCGGCCACTCTTTCGGACAGATATATTTCTGATAGATTTTTGCCCGATAAGGCGATTGATTTGGTAGACGAGGCGGCGGCGAAACTGCGTACCGAAATTGAATCACTGCCCGCGCCGATTGACGAGATCCGCCGGAAAATTATGCAGCTTGAAATTGAGGAACAGGCTTTGAAAAAGGAAACTGATTCCGCGTCTAAAGACAAGCTGAAAAATATTTCGGACGAGAAGGCAAAACTTCAGGCGGACGAGAAAATTTTGCGCGACAAGTGGGAAGCTGAAAAGCAGTCGATTCTGCGCGTGCGTGCTATCAAAAAGGAGATTGACGAGGTTAATAATCAAATGGCGGCGGCCGAACGCGCCTACGATTTGCAAAAACTTTCCGAGCTGAAATATGGCAAGCTCCCCGAACTTCAAACGACGCTGAAAAATTTTGAAACCGAAATTGCCGCGCAGTCCAAAGATGAGCGTTTGCTGAAAGAGGAAGTCGGCGAAGAGGACATTGCGAAAGTTGTCAGCCGCTGGACGGGCATTCCCGTGATCAAAATGATGACGGGGGAGCGCGAAAAACTTTTGCACCTGGAAGACACTTTGCACAAGCGCGTTGTCGGGCAGGACGAGGCAGTCAGAGTTGTCAGCGAGGCGATTTTGCGGGCGCGCGCAGGTATCAAGGATCCCAACCGCCCGATTGGTTCGTTCATTTTTCTCGGACCGACCGGCGTCGGCAAAACGGAGCTCGCGAAAACTTTGGCGGAGGCTCTCTTCGACGACGAGCGCAGTATTATTCGCGTCGATATGAGTGAGTTTATGGAGAAACACACCGTCGCGCGTTTGATTGGCGCGCCTCCAGGTTACGTCGGCTACGACGAAGGCGGGCAGCTGACAGAGGCCGTAAGACGCCGCCCCTACAGTGTCATTCTTCTTGACGAGATAGAAAAGGCGCACCGCGATGTTTTCAATGTGCTCCTGCAGATTCTTGACGACGGCAGATTGACGGACGGCAAAGGGCGCGTCGTGAATTTTAAGAACACCGTGATTATCATGACAAGTAATCTCGGCTCACAAGAAATTTTACAGCGCGCGAAGATTGGTTTTATCACGAACAAGGATTTCGCGGAGGCGGAGTCTGTAATTAAAGATATGCTGAAAGATTATTTCCGCCCCGAATTTTTGAACCGCGTCGATGATATTATCGTGTTCAAGTCTTTAGCGGAAGAGCAGGTCAAGTCGATCGCGCAGATTCTGCTGAAAAATCTTGCCGAACGTCTCGAAAAGCAGATCAATGTAATTTTGACGTGGACTGATAACGCGGTTGACGCACTTGCCAAGCAGGGATTTGACCCGAATTTTGGCGCGCGTCCTCTTCGTCGGCTGTTGTCCCGCACCGTCGAAACTGAACTTAGCAAAAAAATTATCGCCGGCGAAGTCAAGGACGGCGACACAGTCGAAATTGATTCGGACGGCAAGAATTTTACCTTCAATGCAAAACCGGCGAAGGTCTCGATAAAAAAATAATTTCACACTAGTTTTACATTCCAACTTTGCAAAATTTCCAAAGCTTTTGTCGCGAAAACCGGCAAGAGCTTTTTCATTTGCGGAGTTAATTCCGTCCCCGCCTCCAGGCTGTACGGCTGCGCGCCTATCAGTTCGACGCGGGGAATTTTTTTGCCGGTAATCTCAAGCATCGTCAAGACGTCTTGTATGCCGACTTCGTGGGCGGAAATTTTTTGCGTGAAGTGCCTGAAAATTTCGTCGTCGCGCAGGTGAAAAATTCTCCCCGCCTCAACGCCGCCGTTAATCGAATCGATAATCAAAAGCTTTTGCGTCCCAACAATGAAATGCATTAATTCAACGCCGAGCGTGCCGCCGTCGACAAGCTGAACATTTTGCGGGAAGGTGTAATTTTTTTGGAGATACTCGACGACGCGCACGCCAAAGCCCTCGTCGCTTAAAATCGTATTGCCGACGCCGAGCACGGTAATTTCAGAAACAAACAAGCTCTCCAATTAAATCACCTCGACTTTTTTCAAGAGCCAATCAGCCCACGCGTCAAGCCCGATATTTTTTGTGCAGGAAGTCTCGATAATTTCAATGTTCGGGTGCAACGTCGTCAAGTCTTCGCGGGCGGCGGCAACGTCAAAATTCGTGAAGGGCAACAAATCAATTTTATTCAGCAGAGTTATCGCGGACTCTTTGAAAATTAGCGGGTACTTCATGGGCTTATCGTCGCCTTCGGTTATCGACAGCACGACCGCTTTAAAATTTTCGCCGACGTCAAATTCTGCAGGGCAAACCAAATTCCCGACGTTCTCGACGATAAGCAAATCAGTTTCGTCAAGATTAATCGACTCGGCGGCGCGGCGAACCATAGCCGCATCCAAATGACAGCCGCCCGAAGTGTTAATCTGCACGACGGGAATTTTGTGCCGCTCGATTCTTTCGGCGTCGCGCGCGGTGAATAAATCCCCTTCGATAACGGCAACATTAATTTTTTCCGCGATTTTCGACAGAGTTTTTTCAAGCAGGGAAGTTTTGCCGCTGCCGGGCGAACCCATTAAATTCACGACGACAATTTTTTTTTCGCGAAACATTTTCCGATTTTCGGCGGCGATTTTATCATTCTCCCCCAAAATATTTTTCATAACCTTAATTTCCATTTCAGTCCTCCGCGTTTATTTTATCATTGTCTCCAAAGTCTCGAACAAAACTTCGGGATCAACCGGCTTGCTTAAATGAGCGTTCAGCCCCGACTGCAAACTGCGCTGAACGTCTTCGTCAAAGGCATTGGCAGTCAGCGCGATAATCGGAATTTTTTTCGCGTCGACACGTTTCATTGCGCGAATCGCCATTGTTGCCTCCAAGCCGTTCATTTCGGGCATGCGCATATCCATTAAAATCGCGTCGTAGTATCCTTCGGGGTGTGACGAAAACATTTCGACGGCAATCTTTCCGTTTTCGGCGTGCTCCGGAATCATATCGCGCATTTTCAAAACTTCCATCATAATTTCCGCGTTCACGACCATATCTTCAGCCAAAAGAATCCTGCGCCCTTTCAAGTCAGCTTTTCTTTTCGCGGCAGGGGAGAAAATTTTTTTCTTCCTCAAGGCGGCTTTGAACTCCTCCAGCAAATTTCCGGAGAACAGCGGTTTCGCAATGAAACTATCGACGCCGGCGGCGACTGCCTCGTCTATTATATCGTCCCAATTGTACGCGGTAAGAATAATAATCGCGGGCTCCTCGCCTATGGTCTCGCGGATTTTCCTGGTGACTTCGACGCCGTCCATTTCCGGCATCTGCCAATCGACGATAATTAAATTGTAAGAATCCCGCCGCGCATGACGCAATTTTATCATGTCGAGGGCCTCTTTGCCGGAAAGGACAGTTTCCGCAGAAATCCCCGCCTTCTCCAAAACAAGTTTGGCGTGTTCGCAAGCAATGGGGTCGTCGTCAATCACCAAAACTTTCATCGTTTGCGGGAAAATTTCAATGTCGCCGGAGTCGTCCGCAGATTTTTTATCGGAGTCCAGCAAAGTCACAGCCACAGTAAAAGTCGTGCCGACACCCTTTTCGCTTTCGACGTCAATCTTGCCGTTCATCATCTCGATAATACTTTTCGTAATCGCCATGCCGAGACCGGAACTGCCGTATTTGTTGCTGACGGCGGAATTTTCCTGGCTGAAGGCTTCAAAAAGTTTCGGGATAAACTCTTCGCTCATTCCAATCCCCGTGTCTTTAATCGTGAACTGAAGAGCTGATTTGCCGTCGAAGTTCGCCATTTTTTCAACGATAAAATCAACATTGCCGCCCGCCGGAGTGAATTTTACGGCGTTGCCCAAAATATTTATCAGCACTTGACGGAGCTTGACGCCGTCGCCGATATAATAATCGTCGACCATTCCGTTTATCTGGCAGTTATATTGCAGACCTTTTTCTTGACACTGCCCGCTGAAAATCGTGTTAATCTGTTCAATGCATTTCGAGAAAGAAAATTCCTCGTTCTTTATCGTCATTCTTCCCGATTCGATACGCGACATATCGAGAATATCATTAATCAGCGAAAGCAAATGTTGCGCGGAAGTGCCGATTTTTTGGAGGTAGTCACGAACTTTCAGCGGGACATCTTTTTCATGCAGGGCAAGATTGTCCAGCCCGATAATCGCGTTCATCGGCGTGCGTATCTCGTGGCTCATGTTCGAGAGGAAAACAGTTTTAGCAGTGCTTGCCTCGTTCGCCGCCTTCAGCGCGTCACTAAGTGCTTGACTTTTTTCGAGGGAGTCGCGCATTTCCGCATCAATGTCCGAAAAACCGACACCGACCGCATGAATTTGACCGTCCTTCCTGTCTTCCGCGTGACGAACGCCCGCCATTCGCAACATCTCGTAACTTTCCGTGTCACCCCTGCGCGCGAGGTAGCGATAGGCGATAATGGAATCCGTCAACAATTTTTCGCGAATATTTTCCGGCGCGATAAACTTCAAGAAACCTTCGCGATAATTTTCGTCGACGTAACGATAAGCGTACTCCGTAAAAGTTTCGCGGAAGGGAAATTTTTCGCCCTCCTCTTTGTAGCCTTCCAGATTGGAATCTTTTCGATAACAAATGCCGTTGTCCTCGTCAAGATTTATGTAGTAGACACTGCGATAATCGGAGGCAAGCGCGGTTATCATGTTGTCCTGCTGAACCTTCAACTGTTCCTGCGACAAAAGTTCTTCCTGCAAGGCGAGCTGTTCTTCAAGTTCCTGTTGGCGGACGCGATTTTCTGTTTCGGAAATTTCCCGCGCCAAATTTATTTTAGCCGCCCGCCGCATTTGAAAGAGCATTACGCCGAACACACCCATTAAAACCAGAGCCGTGAAAACAGATTGAATTAAACTGCGCTGAATAATCCCGTCGGAAATCGCGCTAATTTGGTTGCTGATAACACTTTCGCGCACCAGGTAAGTCAGCATCCAATCAGTGCCGCGAACGGGGACATAGCAAAGAGTTTCGTTGACGTCGTTGTAGGTGAAGGAGACGACGCCGGATTTTTTCGCCGCAAAATCTTCGCGCATAGCGGCAAGGGTATGACTTGAGTCAAAACTCGCGCGATCCATAACCGTAAAAAGGTTGGTGTTGCCGGCAAGCCCGCCGAGTACGACATTCGTTAAAGAAATTCCGTCGTGCGTGTAAAGGTTGCAAAAAGTTGTGTTGTTGTTATTCGCCTGGAAGGAAATATTTTCGAGCATGCGCGACATATCAATTTCTATGAAACAAACTACGAGATGTTTCCCTTGAAAGGGAAGACGATCCACCGGCGCGGCGATAACGACTTTTTTATTATTGGTGTCGAGATTTTTGACAGAAATTTCCGGTCCGCTGATATTGTTGTAGTCAAAATTATATTTGTCAATGTCCGTGCGCGTGCCCCGCGAAGTATAAATCAAGCCGTCCGCGTCGACGAAGGCAAATTTTTCGAGACTGTATAGCTGTTTCATTCTCGCTTGATATGCCTGCAGACTTTCCGCGCTGTTCAAATCGTTTTTATCCATAAGCCCGATAGCAATATCAATGTCGTTAATGTAGCTGCTCAAAGTGGAAGCAACGACCTGTTCACGCCGCCCGGCAAGTTCGTCAAGGTAAAGCAAGCTGACTGTGCGGACAGCAGTTTCCGTATCTTCGCCGGCGTTCCTCCCCGTCAAGAAGGTGCCCACCACCAAAATAATCGCGACGATAATGCTACCAATCACGGCCGCGCGCATAAGCCCGCTGTTTTGCTCCGTTCCCATTAAAATTATCCTCCACTTATGTTTTTTTGGTAAAACATGTTTTGGCGGAATTATATCACCTTTTTCGACAAACGCATATAAATTTTTTCGCGGCTTGCGCAAAAATAAAAACCCCCCGACGAATTTTTCATCGGGGGATAAAATTTTTTCAGCTTGCAATATTTTTTCTGTTCTTTTCACGAAGGCGCGCAGGTTTCATTCTTGCAAGTTGCTCGTCCGTCAAGGGCGGAATATCGCTGTAATCAATGTCATCATCGGATTTTGGAGCATTTGCGATAATCTCTGCAAGCTGTTCCTCTGTAAGTGGCGGCATGCCCTTATAAATACGAATACTGCCCATAATAATCATCTGCCTCCTTTTTATTTGCATAACGCGCCGAAATCAAACGATAATTTTCCCCGCGTTCGGTATAAATCACAACTAAAACCTTTCCAACTCGACCTATGATTTTAATTCTATCTTCATAATCGCTGTGAAATACATCATAATCATCAAGTCTATTCTCGTCAAGAAAAACACGCGCCGCAATTTCAAATCTTATTTTGTGCTTCCTAAAATTTTTTTCGTTCTTTTCGTCGTCCCACTCAACAACATGATCATCGATAATAACCTCACCCACCAAATCATCTCCAAAAAATTTTCGATTATCCGAATTTTACGTGCGGTTCAATTCCTGCGCGGCGCGTCTTCCAAAATTTCGTAAGCGCGACGAGCATACAAATAAACCCAACCGAAGTGCTGATAACCACGTCCATTTTGAAACCTTCCGGAGCCATCAAAATGTATGTTGTCGTCACGACCGTCATGAAGAGCGCGGGGATAAGCGCGACAAAATACGAGGAGCCTTCAAATTTTTGGTTCATGTAGACTGCGCCCGTCCAGAGCACAATCGTTGCGATAGATTGATTCATCCACGCAAAATATCTCCAAATTACGTTGAAGTCAAGCTGAGTTATGAAACCCGCAGAAAGAATTATCGGCACGGATAAAGCCAAACGCTTTTTAACTTCGTTTTGATTAATGTTAAACCAATCGGCGAGAATCAGACGCGCACTGCGGAGAGTGGTATCGCCGGAAGTTATCGGGCAAATAATTACGCCAATCATCGCCAAAGACATTCCCAGACCGGTGCCTAAAAATCCTTCGCAAATTTCGTAGACCACAGCTCCCGCGCCGCTTTGCAGAAGTAAATTGTTGAGATCTGCCGGTGATTCGTAAAAAGTTATTCCGGCGGCCGCCCAAATCAATGCGATAATTCCTTCGCAGACCATCGCGCCATAAAAAACGGGGCGTCCGAGATGTTCATTTTTCAGGCAACGTGCCATCATCGGCGATTGTGTTGCGTGGAAACCGCTCACCGCGCCGCAAGCCACCGTTATGAACATGAAAGGCCAAATGAATAATCCTTCGGGGTGCAGGTTTGCAAATTCCATTTCCGGCATTACGCATTCGTCGTCAAAAAACATTCCAAACATTATTCCGACTGCCATGACTATGAAACAAATTCCGAACAGCGGGTATAATTTTCCGATAATCGCGTCAATCGGCAACAACGTCGCGAGAAAATAATAAAATAAAATCAAAATTATCAGCACCATCAAACTGTAGCCAGTGAATATTCTCAAAAGCCCGGCAGGTCCCACAGTGAACACCGCGCCGATTAAAATCAGGAGCAACACCATAAAAACGCGCATGAATTTTAAAACGCCGTCACCCATATATTTTCCGACTATCTCCGTTAAACTTTTTCCGCCTTCGCGCAGGGAAATCATTCCCGAAAGATAATCGTGGACGCCGCCCGCAAAAATCGTCCCAAGCACAATCCAAATGTAAACGCATGGCCCCCAGAGCGCGCCGCTTATTGCGCCGAATATCGGACCGAGACCCGCGATATTTAAAAGCTGAATTAAAAAAACTTTCCACGTTGGCAGCGGCACAAAATCCACGCCGTCATTTTTCGTCACGGCAGGTGTTGGATTATCCGTAGGCTTAAAAAATCTTTCTACTATTTTTCCGTATATAAAAAATCCCGCAATCAACGTGAACAACGCCACTAAAAATGTTATCATGAAAAATCGCCTCCAAAAAAATTATAGCACACATGTATAAAATTTTTCAATGACTTTTGCTTGACGCAGGGAGTATAATATTTTTACAGAATATCTTAGCACAAAAAGGGGAGCTTAATATATGCTGGAGTTGAAAAATATTTCCTTCGAGGTCACGGACGAAAACAGGCAGATTGAAATAATTCACGATTTAAATTTGACCGTTGAAAATAAAAAATTCGTCGTTATCACCGGACCGAACGGCAGCGGAAAATCTACGCTGGCTCGTATCATTGCCGGAATAGAAAAACCGACGACGGGGAAAATTTTTTTGGACGGGCAGGATATCACCGAAAAAAATATCACCCAGCGCGCGCAACTCGGAATCAGTTTCGCTTTTCAACAGCCCGTTCGTTTCAAGGGGATTGAAGTTATAGATTTGCTCAGGTTGGCGGCGGGCAGGAGACTTTCTTTCAGCGAAGCCTGCGATTATCTTTCGGAAGTCGGGCTTTGCGCGCGTGATTATATCAACCGCGAAATTAATTCCTCACTTTCCGGCGGCGAACTCAAGCGCATAGAAATTGCCACGATAACCGCGCGGAAAACTAAGCTGTCGATTTTTGACGAGCCCGAAGCCGGAATAGATCTTTGGAGCTTTCAAAATCTCACTCGTATCTTTGAAAATCTGCGGAAAAATATTCGCAACAGCTCGGTTATAATTATTTCTCACCAGGAGAGAATTTTGAGTATCGCCGATGAAATTATTGTCCTGGAGTCCGGAGAAATCACGAGGCAGGGCGGCGCGGAAAAGATTCTTCCGGAAATTATCGGCACAAATTCTGCGGTGCGGGCTTGCGAAAAATTAAGTCAAGGAGCGTGAAAAAATGTTTCACATGGACGAAATACAAAAACGTTTGCTTTTGGAAGTGGCGGGCTTGCACGAAGTACCGGCTGGGGCTTTTAACTTTAGGGCGAACGGAAAATCTATAGGGCGCGGCAACACTGCGAATATCGAAATTGTTTCAAAGGAGGACGGCTCGGGCATTGACATTCACGTTAAGCCGGACACCGTCAACGAGAGCGTTCACATTCCCGTTGTCATGAGCGCGAGCGGCTTGCGTGAAACGGTCTACAATGATTTTTTCGTCGGCGATAATTGCGATATTGTTATCGTCGCGGGCTGTGGCATTGATAATTGCGGGCGGCAGGATTCGGAGCACGACGGCGTTCACAGATTTTTTATCGGAAAAAATTCTAAAGTCAAGTATGTCGAAAAACATTTTGGTTCGGGCAGCGGTGAAGGCAAGAGGATTTTAAATCCCGTCACTGAAGTTTCACTCGACGAGGGCAGCGCAATGGAAATGGAAATGGTGCAGATTAAGGGCGTCGATTCGACCAACCGCAAGACCGTCGCAACCTTGAAAGAAAATTCCCGTCTCAACGTCCGCGAAAGACTGATGACGCACGGCGCGCAGAAGGCAACGAGCATTTATCACGTTTCGCTGGACGGGAAAAATTCTGCGGCTGACGTCGTCTCCCGTTCCGTCGCGAAGGAAAATTCTTTTCAGAAACTTGACCTCTGCATTATCGGCAATGCGGCCTGTCACGGACACACCGAATGCGATTCTATTATCATGGACGACGGAAAAATTTTGGCGGTGCCGTCGCTCGAAGCCAATCACGTCGACGCAATGCTTGTTCACGAGGCGGCCATAGGGAAAATCGCCGGCGACCAGTTGATTAAATTAATGACTCTCGGTTTGACGGAGCAAGAGGCGGAAGAACAGATTATCAACGGATTTTTGAAGTAGTTAAATTTTTTCGTCAACGTTAATGTCAGAAAAAATCACCGGCAAATTTTCGCGGAGGATGTGAAAAATTTTCAAGGCGACTTCGCGCATTTGCGGGTGGGCGCGCGGGGAAGTCCTCAACTTCAAAAAATGTCTCCATTCGCGCAAATTACAAGTCATGAAAATTTCCGTCTTAAGGGAGTTCGGAAGAATGGCGCGTGCCTGTTCGGGGCGCGCGTTATTTTTTCGCATGGTCAGATAAATTTTTTCGAGGTGCTCCATCGTTTCCAGCCACAGCTGAAAATTTTCGTCGTCCTCGCGCCAAAAACACGGCTTAATAAAAGTTAGCTCCCCGCCAAATTTTTCGCCGCTGTAATCGCAATATCGAGAACTCTCCTGGGAATTATGGACGATAATCCCGTTGGCAATGTAGTTGTGATAAGGTTCCTCCATTTCCAAATCGTAAACCTTTTCTTTTCCGACGTAAGTAATGCTGATAATTTTATCCTTGAAAGCTCCTGTCACATTTTCACGATGCCACAAACGATGACATTTACTGCAAAGAAATTTTACGTTGCCTTCGGAATTATTTCTGGGGTTTCCGTCAACGTGATGTATTTCAGTTCGTTCGGTCTTCCTGCATAATTCACACTGCGCATCAACTTTAAAAAATTTTCTGTGCGCTTCGCTGTACCCGCCTGACACAGATAACTCTTCACGATTTTTTTTGTAACCAGGATTTTTATCCCCGCTCATTCTTTTGCTTATATCTTCGAGCTGTTTTTCTGAAAACATGCTCTTAACTCCATAGCCTGCGCGCCGATTAGGTCTTTTGGAAAGCGGCTTTACAATATTAAATTTTCTAAAGGCTTTGTATAACGTGGATTCACAGCAACCAATTTCTTTGGCAACTTGAGTTCGGGTTTTGTTTAGTACGAGATAATTATGACGAATCCAATCTTCATTTTCCAGCAAAGGAACTCCGTTGACATAAACATAAATTCCGGAATGCAATTCACTTAATTTTTTCCAACCTTCTTCGGTGAAAAAACTATGCCCGTCAGTACATTTTATGCTCCTGCCGCTTTCAGTTTTGACCTCAAAAATATCACGCACTCCATTGAAAAAAATTTTTTTAATTTTATTAGGTACAATCGTATGGGATTCTTCGTCAAAACTACGAATAACAAGTTGACTGAATGCTGCGTGACACTTCGGATCCTGCGTCCAGTTATAAATCGTTTCTATCGTTCGGCTTTTGGAAGAACGACTTTTCGAGTTGACGTAAGAAGGAATCACAGTATCGCCGGCAACACAATAACTTGCCAACCTATGACGAACCAACTCATGACTTACGCCGCGATCGCAAATAATTTTAAAAGTTATGCTGACGTGCTCAATAACAGACTCGTGCCCGCTCTTGATAATGTTCGCGATAAATTTTTCGGCGGACTTGTCAGAAATTCTGCTCTCACTTTTGTAACAAACTCTTCCCGCGCGCTCAATGTGCCGCATAATTTTTTCGGCGTCCAGCTCCTGCGCAAGTTCGACACTCGCTTCGATAATCTTCATCTAAAAAAATTCTCCTTCCGAAATTCAGTCGTAGTGGCTTCTGCATTGAGAAATTTCCAAAGATCCGTCCTCGCAAATTCTGTAGACAAGACGATTGGCTTCATCAATCCTCCGGCTGTACCAGCCCTGCAAATCATATTTTAAAGCTTCCGGTTTGCCAATACCTTTCAGGCAACCATTGATTTCAATGTCTTTAATCAGCGCATTAATTCTTCTTAAAGTTTTTTTGTCTTCATTTTGCCAAGAAACATATTCGTCCCACGACTTGCCGGACCAAATTTTACGCATCAATTAAATCATGCTCCTGTCCTTTGCCTTCGTTAAGTTCGCGGATTGATTCACGCAAATGTTTCTGATTTTCCTCGCCCCAAAACGGATCTTCATGACGGATAAATTTTTTCAACGCCGCCAAAACTTTCACGAGATTTTCTTCAGGGATTTGTTCAAGCAGGGTCATTGCCTCCAGTCTTAAAGCTGTCATTTTTTTCACTCCTTCAAAAATTTTTTAGCGTAGCGCGGAATTTAATCGCACGCCCAAAAACGCCGCCGCCGCCGCCTTCATCACGTCGCCCGGGATGTACGGCAACACCGCCATTGCCAACGCCTGCCACAAATCGACTTGCATAAAAATCATGATTGAAATTATTCCGCCCAAGTAGGTTATCGGCATCGCGATTAAAATGTTTGTGACGACGTAGCGTTTGAAATTTATTCCCGCGCCTCTGAAAAAACTCAACAGCGGATAGGCAACCAGCCACGCGAAATAAAATCCGCCCGTCGGTCCGATAAGTCTCGATAAGCCCGAAGAGCCCGCCGCAAATACCGGCAAACCCGCCGCGCCCAAAAGTATGTAAACCAAAATCACGATGAAAGTTTGTCGCGGATTTAAAATGTACGCCGCCAAACTCAAAGCGATTGTCAGCGCGGTGACCATGCCCGGCGTGAACGGCAACGGGAACGAGATATAAGCAGTCACACAGCACAGCGCGACGCACATTGACATTTTTGTTAAGTCTGCTGTTGAAATTTTTCGGACGTCTTGCATTTTGAATCACCTCTTAAAATTTTTTAAAATTATAGCGATTCAAATTGTCAACGTCAATCAACCGAAAGTTTACTTAAAAATTTTCCATTAAGCCGCGCAATCCTTCAGTAGAATAAATTTTTTTGTAGCGAATCAATTCGTGCTCAATGATTTTATCAATCGCCCTTATGCTCAAAAGTTCGACGGGGGCTTTGTCGTCCGTCAAAATAAAATTCCCCCTGCCGTGACTTTGCCAGCCCGTCGAAATTTTTTTCATCAGCCGCGATAATTTTTCGTCGGGAATATTTTTCACACGGTCGGGCAGTTTGTTTAAAGTGTCGTCGTCCTGCGCGGCGAAAAGAACTTTGTTTGTGACGTTGTTCGCGTCGATTGTGCGAACGTCCGAAAAAATTTCCGCGACGGTGTCAACAATGTAGTCGTTAATCCCGCCGGTCTCGTGCGCCCGCAAATTCATGTTGACGACCATGACGCCGCCCGGATTCAAATGATTTTTGACGAGCTGAAAAAATTCGACGGAACTCATCTGAAAGGGAATCGTAATATCTTGGAAGGCGTCAACAAGAATCACGTCGTAAAAATTTTTGTCAGCCTGCAAAAAGGCGCGCCCGTCGTAAGTCGTCACAGGAATATTTTCCGGCAAGTCGAAGTATTTTTGAGCAAGCGCGGTAATTTTTTCGTCAATCTCCACGCCGACAATCTGCGCGTGCGGAAAATAATTTCGACACCTCTCCGCGAAAGTCCCCGCACCCATTCCGAGAATCAAAATTTTTAAATCGGGCTTATCAATCAAAATCGGGGCGGCAAGCGCGTATTCGTAATACATGCCCGTTAAATTATTCTGCTTCATTTTGATTGACTGCACGCCGAACAAAACATTCGTCGAAAGAATCGTACTGCGCGGCGTGTCGTAAACTTGCAGGTAGTTGTAAACGGATTCGCCTTCGTACGTCAAATCATTTCTCCAAAAAGCAAAGCTGTTGTTGTTGCCGGCGATACTGCACGCCAGAAAAATTATCGTCGCGGCGGCAATAATTTTTTTCTGCGGATTTTCGCGAATGAAATAAATCAGCGCGATTAAAAGTAAAATCCCGGAAAAGATTAAAAAAGTTATCGCCGTGCCGACGGCGGGTATCGTCACGAAAGTTGGCAGGAAGGTTCCGATTATGCTGCCGACTGTTTGAAATGCGCCGAGATTGCCGACGATTTTTCCGTTGTCTTCTAGATTGTTCGTCGCGTACTTCACGAGGCAGGGCGTCACCGTGCCGAGCAGGAACAGCGGCAAAACAAATATCGCCATACACGAAAGGAACGCCGCCCAAATTAATAAGTTCGTGTCAATCGCTATGATTAAAATTCCCGACAGCCCGACGATTAAATATTTTCCGACGACGGGTATCGCGGCGATCCACAGCGCGGCAAAAAGTATTCGCCGGTACAAAAGCGCGGGGTCAGAATTTTTGTCCGCCCACCGCCCGCCGAAAATATTTCCCAACGCCATTGCTATCATGATTGTGCCGATTATGATTGTCCACACGATTTGCGAAGAACTGAAGTACGGAGCGAGCAGGCGGCTTGCTCCCAACTCCACCGCCATTACGGACATGCCCGCGAAAAATTCTGTAGCGTATAAAAATTTTCTACTCTGCAACAAAGATTTTTTCAACTTAAAAACTTCCCCCTCTACTAGTATTTAGGGAATAGTGGTTAGGGATAAGAGATTAGTTTGAAAGAGGAGAGTGGCCGCCCAAGGCCGCCCGCATTTGGTCGCGTGATGCGACCTCTGCGGGCAGTTTTCTTTTGCTTCTTTTCTTTTGCGCCAAAAGAAAAGAAGAATGCTCATTCAAAAGGGGAAAGAATTTAAGGGCAAGCGAAAAAGGATGAAGGAGTATAAAAAATCTCTAATCCCCAGTCGTTATTTTATCACAACGAAAAGTTTTTGACGAGTGTTGACAATAATTCGCCGGCAAATATAATAACGTCGACTTGAAAATTTTTCGAGAGTTTGAACGGAGGGATTGACATGATACAAATTTTTGACGGGGCAATGGGGACAATGTTGCAACAAGGCGGGCTGAAGCCTGGAGCGTGTCCCGAACTCATGAACGTCGATCGCCCCGACGTCGTCAGAGAAATTCACCGCGCGTATATCAAAGCGGGCGCAACGATTATCGAAACAAACACTTTCGGCGCAAGCAGCCTTAAGCTGGAACATTACGGCATCGCCTACCGCGCGCGCGAACTGAACCTCGCCGCCGTGAGAACCGCGCAGGAGGCAGCGCAGGGCAAAGCAAAAATCGCCGGCTCAATCGGTCCGACGGGAAAATTTATTTATCCTCTCGGCGATTTGGATTTTGAAGACGCCTATAATATTTTTTGCGAACAGGCAAAATATCTCGCCGAAGCCGGCGCAAATTATCTGATTATCGAAACTTGTATCGACATTCAAGAAATGAGGGCAGCTCTCCTCGCCGCGCACAATGCTTGTAATTTGCCGGTCATTTGTCAACTTTCGTACGGAGAAGACGGACGCACGGTCACCGGTACGGATCCGAAAACCGCCGCCGTAATTTTGGACGCAATGGGCGCATCGATTATCGGCGTGAATTGTTCGCTCGGTCCCGAACAACTCGTGCCCGTCGTCAAAATTTTGGCGGATAATTGCCGCGTGCCAATAAGTGTTCAACCAAACGCGGGGATGCCTTATCTTGAAGACGGCGTTACAAAATTTCCAATGGACGCGAAAACTTTTGGCAGCTGGGGTAAAAAACTCGTCGAGGCAGGCGCAACTTACTTGGGCGGATGTTGCGGTACGACGCCCGAACATATCCGCGAACTTGCCGAAAATGTCAAAGGTTGTGTCGAAGTTCCGCGACACTTTGAAAATTCGTTGAGGCTCGCCAGCCGGAGCAAGGTCGTTACGATTGATAAGAGCTTGCCGACGGTTTTGATAGGCGAAAGAATTAATCCGACCGGCAGAAAAAAACTTGCCGCCGAAATTCGCGAAGGCTCCCTGCTCGGCGTGAAAAAAGATGCCGTCAATCAAATCAAGGCGGGCGCGCAGATTCTTGACGTTAATATGGGCGTCGGCGGTATCGACCAGGCAAAAATGATGGCGCAGGCCGTCCGCGAAATTGCACAGATTACGGACGCGCCGATTGCGATTGATACCGGCGACCTTAGAGCACTTGAGGCGGGCTTGAGGAATTTTCCCGGGCGCGCGCTCGTAAATTCCGTAAGTCTTGAACCGGAAAAGATGGAAAGATTTTTGCGGCTTGCCAGAAGATACGGCGCGGCGATTTTGATTTTGCCGGTGACTGAAAACGGCGTCCCGAAGACTGCTGAAGAACGCGTCGAAGTCGTCGAAAAAATTATCACCGCCGCTAAAAAAATCGGACTGCGCGACGGAGATTTTCTGCTGGACGGATTAGTTATGACGATTTCTGCGGACGCGGACGCTTGCAACGAGGTTTTGAAAACGCTCAAGCTTTACCGCGAAAAATTTGATTGCCCTTCGACAATCGGCTTGAGCAATATTTCTTTCGGGCTGCCCAATCGCCCGCTGATTAACAGCACGTTTTTTGCAATGTGTCTTGCCGCCGGTCTCGATGCGCCGATTATGAATCCTTATGACGAATTTATGCAGAGTGCGCTGAAAGCAAGTGCCGCCCTTCTCGGAAAAGATCCCAACGGCTTGAATTTTAGCAAGCTCGGACAAATGAGCGGCTCCCTGACTTTCGGCGCGGAAAAAAAAACTGACAAGGTAATTCACGAAAATATTCTTGCCGCAATTAAGCAGGCGGTTATCGACGGCGACAAAGACGAAATTCCCGCGCTGATTGTTCGTGCGATTGACGAGGAACACGCCGCGAATGAAATTACTGAAAAATCTTTGACCGCCGCGATGAATGACATTGGCGAAGATTTTGGCGCGGGGAAAATTTTTCTGCCGCAAGTTTTACTTTCCGCCGAAACAATGCGCGTTGCCTTCGACAAGCTGAAAAAAATTCTGCCCGCGCAGGAAACTGCGACGAACGGGACTTTTGTTATCGCCACAGTTAAAGGCGACGTCCACGATTTGGGAAAGAATATCACCGGCGCGCTTTTGGCGAACAGCGGATTCAAGCTGATTGATTTGGGCAAGGACGTCGATTCGGAAAAAATTGTCCGCGCGGCGATTGAACACGACGCGGATATTGTCGGGCTCTGCGCGCTAATGACGACGACGATGATTCAGATTGATAAGGTTATCGCGGATTTGAAGGCGGCGGGTTGTCCGGCAAAGGTCATGGTCGGCGGCGCGGCTCTCACTCAAGAATACGCGGACGCCGCCGGCGCGGATGCCTACGCGAAAGATGGCGTTGCGGCCGTCAAACTCGCGAAGAAGTTGTTGGAAATTTGACGGGGTGAATTTTTTGGAGAAAATAAAAATCGGAACACGTGCCAGCCGATTAGCTCTTTGGCAGGCGGAATTTGTGGCGGACGAACTCAAAAAAAAATATCCCGCGCTAAAAATCGAACTCGTCAAAATTCAGACGAAGGGCGATAAAATTTTGGACGCGCCTCTTGCAAAAATCGGAGGCAAGGGACTTTTCACGAAGGAACTCGAAAACCAAATGCTTGCCGGAAAAATCGACCTTGCCGTACACAGTTTGAAGGACGTGCCGACGGATTTACCTGCCGGTTTTAAAATTGCGGCGGTGACTCGGCGCGCGCAACCCTTCGACGCTTTTGTCAGCAACCGCTTTGAAAATTTTGACGAGCTGCCGGCGGGCGCGGTTATCGGCACTTCCAGCCTTCGACGCGCCGCGCAGATTTTGAATTTGCGTCCGGACTTGGAGATAAAAAATCTTCGCGGCAATGTGGATACGCGCCTGAAAAAACTCGACGCCGGAATTTTCGACGCGGTGATTTTGGCGGCGGCGGGTCTTGAGCGTCTTGGGTACGGCGCGCGGATTCGACAAACTCTGCCGGAAATAATTCCTTCCGCCGGGCAGGGCGCGCTTGCTCTGGAGATTCGCGGCGACGATTCAAAAACTTTCGGCGCGGTAAATTTTCTGAACGACGAAAAAACCTGCGCGGCTGTCAAAATTGAACGGGACTTCCTGAAAAAAATCGGCGGCAGTTGCCAAATACCGGTTGGGATTTTTGCGGAAGCCGACGGCGAAAAAATTACCGCGCGCGCGATTATCGCTTCGCCCGACGGAAAAAATATCGTCAAGGATTTTGCAAGCACGTCGATTGAAAATCCGGACGGCTTCGGCGAAAATTTTGCCGCGAAACTTTTGGACGGCGGCGGGCGCGAAATTTTGCGCGGGATCGGAGTTGAAATTTGATGAAATTAGATTATCACATGCATTTTGAATACGGCGATTATATTTTGGATTGGGTGCAGGGATTTTTTGACGCGGCGGCGCGGCGCGGGCTTGACGAGATTGGAATTTCGGAGCACTCGCATACTTTTCCGGAGTTCGAGAAACTTTATTACGACGACTTGATTCTTGACGATTCGGAGGTTGGAAAATTTCAGCGGGTGTGGCTTAAAACGAACAAGTTCAAGCACACTCTGCAGGACTATTTTAATTTTATGGACGAGCTGAAAAAAAACCACGCGGTCAAGATTGGGATTGAGGTTTGTAATTTTCAAAATCAGTCTGCCGTGAAAAAAATTCTCGACGCGTGGGATTTTGATTACGTGATTGGTTCGGTGCATTTTCTTTGGGGCTGGGGCTACGACGCCGCGAAAATCAAGGACGAGTGGGAGCGGCACGACCTGCGCGACATTTATGAGCAATACGCCGTTGAGGTTGAAAAGCTGGCGGCGTCCGGAAATTATGACGTGCTCGGTCATCCTTTCAATATTCGGCTGTTCAATTATTTTCCGGACTTCGACGCGACGCCCTACCTTGAACGTGTTGCCGCCGCGTTGAAAAAATTTAATCTTGCCGTCGACGTGAACACCGGAACAAAATATCGTTACCCCGTCCGTGAAATTTCACCTTACGCGGATTTCATGAAGGTTGCCGCCGCTTACGATTTGCCGATAATTATCAGCTCGGACGCTCACCGACCGGAGGACTGCGGTAATTTTTGTGACGAGGCGATTGAGTACGTCAAGCAATTCGGCTACAAAAAAGTTTTACGATTTGATAAGCGTGCTTATGAATTTGTCGATTTGGGATAAATTTTAAAGTAGGGGGGCCGTCATGGACGACGGCCCGCCCGCATTTGGTCGCGTGATGCGACCTCTGCGGGCAGTTTTCTTTTGCTTCTTTTCTTTTGCTCCAAAAGAAAAGAAGAGGAAAATTTCCAAAAGAAAAGAAGAACTCCAATTTGTTTGGAGGAAAAAAATTTCCCTATTCGTCGATAAAATGTTATAATCAAAACAAAAAAGGAGCGGTTTCAAATGAGGCAGGTAGGGATTTTTGGAAAGCGGAAGAGCGGAAAATCCGCGCTGATGTACGCGCTCACTCGCTACAAATATCTGAATGAAACAAAGTACAGCTCAATGGAAATCAGCGGCGTCGGCAAAATGATGCTCGTCGATACAGTCGGCGTGGACGTGGAAAAATCGACGGCAGAAAAATCCGCCGAAAGCATAGAAGTCGCGCTCATGCTCATCCCCAAC
The DNA here is from genome assembly GCA_905234195.1 of uncultured Selenomonadaceae bacterium. Classification (GTDB taxonomy): domain Bacteria; phylum Bacillota; class Negativicutes; order Selenomonadales; family Selenomonadaceae; genus Quinella. The sequence continues at coordinate 77,724 of CAJOFR010000003.1, read as the reverse complement.
GATTCTTTTGAACTCGAAATGGCATGGATAAGCAAACTTCGCAAGCTGGGCGCGTCAATTATCGCGGTGATAAGTCAATCTGATAAATTTTCTGACGGCGGGAAATCCCTTGCGGCGGCCGTCAATGAAGTTTCAGGGCTCGGCGCAATTTGTGTAAGCTCGGAGACGGGCGAAGGAATAGAGGAACTTCACGAAGAAATAATCCGCCGCCTTTCGGAATCAAAGGAGGAATAAATTTTGTTCAAGAAATTTTCAAGAGCAGGTCTTTCAACATTTATTGTCAGCTTAATTATTTTTTTCATCTCGTCCGGTGCAGTGAACGCCGCGCCGGAATTTACCGACACCAAAACTAAAACCGACAACGCGCCGAAAATTCAGAGGGAAGCAAAAAAAGAAGTTGCCTGGTATTGGCTCGGCTCCGACAACAAATACAGCAAGTACTTCGATCCTGATTCGGTCAAGGTCGTGAAAAAAACTAAAGTCGTCAGAAAAGTCAAGGGCGAAAACGGCGCGGAAACTTCCAAAGAAATTGAAGTCGCTACCGAAATTGAGGCGTGGACAAAGACAACTTACACCTACGAAGGTGCCGACGAGACAATCAAGAATTACGAAATTTCCGAGATTCTGCCCGACCCCAAAGCCCTTTCCTACAGCCTTGCCCTCTTGAAAGTAAATCCTCAAACGAGAACAATTCAATACGCCCGCGAAGATTTTTACAATGCAGATGACGTCGTGATTTGGTCTAAAAACGACGGGCGCATTAAAGAAATAAATTCCCAATCCTTCGACGAAGATTTTTACGCCGCGATTGTCGACGAGGTTTTTCGTCACGGGGAAGTTGACCGCAAGAACGCGAAGGATCGTTGGATAGATCTTTGGACTTACACAGATTCCGACGGCTCCACGACAAGCGTCACTGCCGATACGACGACAATGCAGGCTAAGGGCACAAACTTAATCGTTTGGGAATGGCAGGAGACAAAAAATTCCGCCGGACAGACTACCGAAATTCGTTTCATGAAAAAATCCGTCAACCTTCCGCAGGGCACTGAACGTATCGTCAACGGCACAATCTGGACGGTTTCTACCCGCAAATGGAATGAACTTGACGACGAATACGGCGGGGCTTATCGCATGATAAAAAATGACGAGCCCGAATACAAAGGCTTGGTGCGTCTGCGCGCCTACGCCAGAGGTTATTCGACTTGGGTTAATCGTTATTCCATTTCGTGAGGTGAGATTTATGTTAGCAACACAGGCAAAAATTTCTGAACAGCCGACACCCGAAAAAGAAGAGTCAATCAGTTTCACGCCGCAGGAGCTGAAAATTTTCGTCGAAGAAGTAAAAGAGATGTCAACCGAAGGAAAAATTATAGACCTGCCAAAAGCAATTCACAACGCCAGATATTTTGCGGAAGTCGATAGGCGCATTGCGAATGTCAAAGCCGGAAATTGGACGGAACACGAACTTATCGAGGTTGACGAAGATGAATAAACATTGGGAAGACGAAGCTTGGATAGAATACGTTAATTGGCAGAACGAAGACAAAAAAACTTTGAGGCGCATCAACGAACTTGTCAAGGATATTGAGCGCAACGGTGCGGCAAAAGGCATAGGAAAACCTGAACGCTTTAAAGCACCGTGATTGCTGGTCTCGTCGTATCGATGAAAAAAATCGTCTGTTCTATGACATCGACGAAAATGGTTACATTTACATTATTTCTTGCAGAGGACATTATGAATAACTCAATTAAAATTTGCGAAATTTGTCCGCATCATTGCCGCCTTTCTGTCGGGGAAGTGGGCAGGTGCCGCGCGAGAATCAACGACGGCGAAAAAATTTTCCCGCTGAATTACGGCGAACTGACTTCTATCGCGCTTGACCCTATCGAAAAAAAGCCGCTCTATCATTTTTATCCGGGCAGTTACATTTTGTCGGTGGGCAGCTACGGTTGCAATTTGAATTGTCCTTTTTGTCAGAACTACGAAATTTCTATGGCAGATTCAAAATTCCCGACGCGGAAAATTTCTCCCGCTGAACTCGTCAACCTTGCCGCCGAACTCCGCCCGAAAAAAAATATCGGCGTCGCCTTCACCTACAACGAACCTTTTATCAGCTACGAATTTGTTCGCGATACTTCCGAACTGCTGAAAAATTTTGGGCTGAAGTCTGTTTTAGTCACTAACGGCACCGTCGCGAAAGGCGCACTGAAAAAAATTCTCCCGCTTATCGACGCAATGAATATCGATTTGAAAGGTTTCAGTCAAAAAATTTATGATTATCTCGGCGGAAATTTCGAGACCGTCAAGACGACGATTCAGACGGCGGCGGAAAATTGCCACGTCGAAGTTACAACTCTGATTGTCCCGAACATGAACGACACCGAAGCCGAAATGATTGAGGAGGCGAAGTGGCTCGCGTCAATCTCTGACGAAATTCCGCTCCATGTCAGCAGATTTTTCCCGCGCTACAAAGTCACAGACCGCCCGCCCACCGACGTCAAAAAAGTTTACGCCCTCGCCGAAACCGCGCGCAGGTTTTTAAAAAATGTTCACACCGGCAACTGCTAAAAAAAATACTCGACGAGAAATTTTTTCGTCGAGCTTGTTTGTATGTGTGCAAAATTTGAAGATTAGCAATCAGGCGGCAACATCATCTTTTAAGACGTAGCGAATGTACATTGGGATCTTTTCTATCGTCTTGTCGAGACGAGGATTTTTGTGCCAAAGTTTGTAGCTGTAAAGTTCAGCCTCCGACCGACCACTGCGGAAAAATTCGTACACGCCTTTTGAAAAATTTTGCGAAAACATGTAGTAACTTTTTCCGCCGCTCACCAGATAGAAATGAATCTTGTTGTTCTTCTTGGTCACCGAGATTTTGTTTTTCATAATTTTTACCTCCGCAAAATAAAGTTCAGAATTTTTTCATGTTATCATTATACTCCAATTAAAAATTTTTGTCTACAACCTTTGGCGATAATTAATTTCTCTGTAATTATTTTTAATCTTCCTTTAATCTTTCCGGCTCCCCGTCCCGCAAATATTTCAGCTACAAAATTTTCTGAAAAATCCTTTTCGATAATGTAAAAAATGTGAAAAAAAAAGTTGACGTCTTTCATTTGGGCAGGTATAATTTGGTGGAAAATTTTTTTGTTGTTTCAACTTGCAGTTTACGTCTAATGAACTAATTATTTTTTTTATGTTGAAGTATGTAAACTGCGGAGATGTATGTTTTTTGCTGTAAGGAGGGCGTTTTTTCATGAAAGACATACGAATTAGTAGCCCGCTCAACGGTAAGTTGATCCCTCTAAACGAAATCAACGACCCGGTATTCGGTAGCGGGGCAATGGGTCGCGGCGTCGCGGTCAAGGATCCCGAAGGCAAGGTTTATTCTCCGTTCGACGGTGAAATTACTGTCTTCTTCCCGACAAAGCACGCCATTGGTCTTAAATCCAACGACGGAATCGAACTTTTGATTCATGTCGGCATGGACACGGTCAAACTCAACGGCGAGTGTTTTGACTCAAAAGCCGAAGTTGGCGACAAAGTCAAGCGCGGACAGCTGTTGCTTGAGTTCGATCCGGAAGGCATCAAAAAAGCAGGTTACGAAACTTCAACTCCGGTTGTCGTCACTAACCACGATCAATTCGGCGACATTACGTTTGAATTGAACAATCAGTCTATCACGGCGAAAGCCGCGTCGAATGACGACGCCGCTGCCGCTCCCGTCGAAAAAGACGAGGACGACGCTCAATACGACAATCTGCCGGACGAAGAGCGCGTTGCGAAATTAATCATGAAATACGTCGGCGGTCCCGATAACGTGAGAACTGCTGAACACTGCGCGACTCGTCTCCGTCTTATCGTCAATGACAAATCGAAGATTCAAGAAAAGAAAGTCGAAAACATCGACGGCGTCAAAGGTCAATTCTTCGCGGCGCAACAGTATCAGATTATTTGCGGCACGGGCTTTGTTGACAAAGTCACCGAAGAATTTATCAAGCTGAAACCTTCTCTTGCCGGCGGCGGCGGTAAAGAGGCTGCCTATGCCGAAATGAGTTTGATTCAAAAAATCTCCCGTACACTCGGCGACGTCTTCGTCCCGATTATCCCCGTCCTTGTTGCAACAGGTCTTTTCATGGGCGCGCGCGGCGCGTTGCTCTCTTTGGGTAGCGAATGGGATCCCACTTTCTTGCTCATGACGCAGGTTTTGACGGATACGGCGTTCGCGTTCCTGCCCGCGCTGGTCTGCTGGTCGACAATGAATAAATTCGGCGGCACAGCGGTTATCGGTATCGTTTTGGGCTTAATGCTCGTCTTCCCCGGTCTGCCGAATGCGTACGTGGTCGGCGGCGCGGCAGGTGAAATTGCAGAAAAAGGTCTCACGTGGGTCGAAGCTTATGCAATGCCGGAATTCGCCGGTAAAACTCCTATCCCCCTCGATTTAGGCTTCATAACCATTCCTCTTGTCGGCTACCAAGGTTCCGTTCTTCCTGCACTTGTTTTGGGTATCTTCGCAGCCAAACTTCAGCAATGGCTGAAAACTTTTATCCCCGATATGATTGACTTGATTGTTACCCCGTTCCTTACGCTGACAATCTCTATGGCTCTCGGTTTCCTCGTCGTCGGACCTATCATGCACGGCTTGGAACAAATCGTTTTCGGCGCAGTCCAAAACTTCCTCGAAATTCCGATTCTCGGCGGTCTGATTATCGGCGGCTTGCAACAGGTTATCGTTATTTTCGGTGTCCACCACGTCTTCAGCGCACTGGAAATTTATCTTCTCAGCACGATTAACGCTGACCCGTTCAACGCGATTATCACCTGCGCGACGATTGCACAGGGCGGCGCGGCGTTGGCTGTCTCCCTCAAAACTCAAGATCCCAAAAAACGCGCGCTTTATATCTCTTCGACTGTTCCTGCGTTCTTGGGAATTACCGAGCCTGCAATTTTCGGTATTAACCTCCGCCTCATGAAACCCTTTATCTATGGTTGCTGCGGCGGCGCGGTCGGCGGTGCACTCTCCAGCTTTATGGGTCTTGCCGGTACCGGTATGGGTATCACGGTTCTGCCCGGCATGTTGCTCTATATGAACGGGCAGATTGTTCAGTACATTATCGTTAATATCATTGCGTTGGCTGTCGGTTTCGGCTTGACTTACACGCTCTTTAAAACCGAAGAATAATTTTGAATTTAGATTTTCTGTTTGGAAAATAAAATCAGCCGCTCATTCGTGGGCGGCTTTTTTTCTAAACCTTCGCTGAAAGGTGGAATTGCTTTGAATTATAAGGTTCTCGGACTTTTTGGAATCATCATAATCACCGTAGCTGTCACTTTCCAAATTTTTCACCACGCGCCCGAAACTTTTTCAGGTACCGCCGAAGTCAGCGAAATTACTCCAAAAATGATAGGCGTCGTCCGCGAAACGCGCGGTATCGTCCTAAATCTCAACGAGGGCAAGGGAAATATTTTTTTCACGCTGAAAGACGTCAACACCGACAAAAAAATTAAAGGCGTGATTTTTTCAAAGACAAATGTCAATAATCCGGAGTTCAAAAATTTATTGATTCAGAGCCGTGACGAAAAGTCCGTCATTTTTCTGAACGGCGAGATTGACGTTTACAAGGGTGAGCTGGAAATTAAAACGTGGCAGGTTTTTAAAAATGACTGATTGGCAATACGAATCGACAGAGGCAATAATAGTCGCGGTAACTGCGGCGTTGCTGATATTCTTCGACGGCAGTTTCAAAGTGTCCGTCGCAATTTTTATCGCCGCGTCGGGATTCAGCGTCTACAATGCGGCGGCGCGCAGGACGCTTGAATTTGAAATTCAATGGCACTGGATAATTTTGGCGGGCGCGTCGGGGATTTTGGCGTACTCCCTGCAATCCGCCGCGCTGAACTTCCTGCTCGTCTATTTCTCGATGCGATTTTCGTTTTCGCTGATTCGTTACGGGGAGTCGCGGGAAATTTTGGCGGAAGTGGAAAAATTACGCGGGAGCTACGAACGGGAAATAAAAAATTTGGATCGCGCGGCGCAGGCAAAATTTAAAATAGCACTCGGAGAATTGCAAATCGAAAACCTGCGCGACAGATTAATTTTGCGCTCGGAATACCAGGCAAAAATTTCGGAGATTCGCGCGGCACTCGAAGACAAACAAAATTTTTAACGGGGGGAACAAAATGCGGTTTATCCATACGGCGGATTGGCATCTCGGCAAAAATCTGAAGGGGCATTCGCTGATTGACGACCAGGCGCACATTTTGCGGGAGTTTTTAAAACTCGTCGACGACGCAAAGCCTGAGGCGGTGATTGTTGCCGGAGATATTTACGACAGGGGCGTACCGCCCGTCGAGGCGATTAACCTTTTCGACGAAGTAATTTTCAAGCTGGCAGAAAAAAAAATTCCGGTGCTGTGCATTTCCGGCAACCACGACAACGCGGCGCGGCTGAATTTTGGGAGCCGCCTTTTAAAGCAGACGAAATTTTTTATTGTCACGAGACCGGAAGAAAATTTGCCGCCGGTGATTCTGCAGGATAAGTTCGGCGAGATTTATTTTTCGCTGATACCTTTTTGTGAGCCGATTGAAATTCAAAATAAATTCGCGCCGGAAATTTCGGAGCGGCTGACAAGCGACGAGACGAATAAAATTTATCTTGCCGCCGAGCGAAAAAAAATCCCGAACGGCAGGAGGAGCGTTGCTGTTGCTCACTTGTTCGCGACGGGCGGGAAAACTTCCGAGTCCGAAAGAAAAATTGTCGGCACGCTGGATAACGTCGACGCGGCGAATTTTTCCGGCTACAACTACACCGCGCTTGGTCACCTGCACAAGCCGCAAAACATGGCGAAGAGCAATAATTTTGTTCGGTACAGCGGTTCGATTTTGAAATATTCCTTCGACGAGGCGAATTTTGACAAAGGCGTCACACTCGTGGACATTGACGGCGCGGGCGAAATTTCCGCCGAGCACGTGAATTTAATTCCCCTGCACGACGTGAAAATTTTTTCGGGCACGCTCAAGGAACTGCTGGAGTATCCGAAGACGCACGATTATATTCACGCCGAGCTTGCTGACAAAAAGTACGTCCTGGACGCGGTGGGCAAGTTGCGCGAGGCGGCTTTCCCGAATATTTTAAGCATTAGGTTCGCCGGGCTGGAGAAGGCGGCGGAAAATCATTCGGACGCGCAGAATTTGCGGGAGGGAGTTTCGACGCTGGAATATTTCGCGGATTTTTTTGAGCACGAAACGAATGAGAAGTTGGAGGGCGATTACCGCGCGGCGATGGAAGAATTTTTGAAAGAGCTTGAAACTCAGGCTGTAGCCGATTAAAATAAAAAACTTCCGCCACATTCGACGGAAGTTTTTATTTTTCGACTTAAACTTGACAGATTAACTTTTCTTTTCCTTAATTCTTGCAGCCTTGCCTGTAAGTTTGCGCAGGTAATAAAGTTTCGCACGACGAACGGAGCCGCGACGAACAACCTCGACTTTATCGACGCGCGGCGAATGAACGGGGAACATTCTTTCGACGCCGACGCCGTAAGAAATTCGACGCACGGTAAACATTTCGCGAACGCCGCTACCTTGACGCCCAATCACGACGCCTTCAAAAACCTGGATACGCTCGCGGTTGCCCTCGACAATTTTCGCATGCACGCGAACCGTATCGCCCGGCGCGAACTGCGGCACGTCCTTGCGGAGCTGTTCCTTCTCAAGAATCTCGATAATATTCATAAAAAAATCCTCCTGTGCGGCGTTCATGACCGCGCGGGTTCAGCGGAACGCCCTGATAACGGCAGGAATTTTATCACATTTAATCTGATTCTGTCAACCGTAAATAATTTTTTTCAGCAAATCAATATTCAGATTTTCGCGAACGATTTTGGCAAGTCGCTCGTAATTTTTTTGCTTTTCGGCTCTGACGTTGCGTGTAGAATTAATCGGCGGGAGATTTTTTTTGCGTCGGACGGCGTTCAAAATTTGTCGGCGGAAGTCGTCGTTATCAAAAATCCCGTGAACATAAGTCCCCAAAATATTTTTCACTGCGACAATCTTTTTTTCACCGATATTTTTAGTTATACCCGAATGAATTTCATAACCTTCGAGATTTTCGGCGCGAATATGGTTGCCCAAAAACTCAAAGTCGATCTGACCAACCGAAATTTGTTTCGTCAATTTTCCTGCCGTAAATGTAGTTTCAATCGGCAAAAGATTTAAACCGTCCAGTTCAGCGTGACTTGATTCAAAATTATTCGGATCAAAAATTTTCCTGCCGAGCATCTGAAAACCTCCGCAAATCCCGATAATCGGCACGCCATTTTCAGCTTGATTTATAATTGTCTCTGCAAAATTATTATCTTTCAGCGCGATTAAATCTTCCGAAGTATTTTTGCTGCCCGGTAAAATTATCAAATCAGCGCGCTCAATCTCTTCAATCGTCTTTGCATAAATCAAATTTACGTCAATTTCACCGGCAAGACTGTCAAAATCGGTAAAATTCGACAACTTACCCAGCCGAACGACAGCGATATTAATTTCTCCGCCGTCGGAAATTTTGTCGTCCAGCGAAACAGAATCTTCATCATCGATACCGAGCTTTTCAATGTAAGGGATAATTCCGAGAACAGGTTTACCGGTTTTATCTTCAAGAAAATCAATTGCGGGCATTAAAAGTTTGACGTCGCCGCGAAATTTATTTATCACGAGCCCTTTGACTAAATTGCGTTCGTCTTCGTCCAAAAGCTCAAGAGTGCCGACGAGGGACGCCAATGCGCCGCCGCGATCAATATCTGCAACTAAGATTACAGGTGCACCTAAAAATTTTGCAACTTTCATGTTTACAATGTCATGTTCCTTAAGATTAACTTCAGCCGGCGAACCTGCTCCTTCAATCACGAGAATTTCAAATTCTGACGAAAGTTTTTTCAGCGCGTCTTTCACGGCGTCGAATGCTTTCAGCGAGTAACCTTTGTGATATTCCGCCGCGCTCATCACGCCAACGGGTTTTCCATTAATTATAACTTGTGAAGTTGCATTTCCTGTAGGTTTCAAGAGTACGGGATTCATTTCAACGGCAGGAGCAAGAACCGCCGCTTCAGCTTGAGCAACTTGCGCGCGCCCCATCTCCAAACCGTCCGCAGTAACGAAAGAATTTAAAGCCATATTTTGCGCTTTGAACGGAGCAACCCGCAAGCCTTCTCTATAAAAAATCCGGCATAACGCTGTAGTCAAAATACTTTTTCCGACATGTGAACTTGTGCCTTGAAACATTACATAGTTTGCCACGAAAAACCATCTTCTTTAAATTTTATGAGACATAATTGAGAAAAATTAAATTACAACTGCAGGATTACCGAAAACTTCTGCATTTTCCTTGACCTTTTTTAAAACAACACTTGCCGCGCCGATATACGCGCCGTCGCCGATTTTAGCTTTGGGTAAAATTGTAACACTGCTGCCGATAAAAACTTCCGCGCCAATCTGCGCCGCGCCCCCAATACTGACATGCGACATGATACAGCTGTAATTTTTAACCTTTGCGTCGTGACCAACAAAAGTCGAGCTGTTCATTACGCAAAAATCTCCGATTTCAGCATGGTCGCTTACCCCGCAATAAAGACAAATTATCACGCCACGCCCGATTTTCGCCGTCGGCATGATAAAAGCGTCCTGTGAAATAATATTCGTGAACTCCGCACCGCGCTCCAGCATCTTTTCGACAAGTTTACGACGAACTTTAGGGTTGCCGATTGCGCAGGTAAAAATATCATTTTCGCAAATTTCGTAGCTGTCAACGTCGCCGAGTACAGGTACACCTTTGGGAAGTTTCATATATTCTTCAGCCGCAAGTTTTACGTCGCCGTCGAGAAAACCTTTAACTTGCCAATCCGTCCCGAAGCCGATAGACTTTTGCAGGAACCAGTAAACTTCGCGGGCAAATCCGCCAATCCCGATTATAATTAAATTTTTCAAATACAAACCTCCAAATTAACGCCAGAAATTTTTATCCGTCGATACGGCACGGCAAAAAATCTTCGGCAAAAATTTTTCAAGCCGCCCTAATCTGTACCCAAAAAATTTCATTGCATCTCGAAAAATCGCACTGAAACACTCCACAGGATTTTTTTTCCACAGTACAGAAATTTTCATGACGAAAAATTTCTTCCCCGCGCCTTCAGCACTGCCAAATTTTTCACGAATCCAACCTTCGCGTGCGTGAAACGTCCCAATATCAAAATAACGGCGAAATTCCTGCGCCGCCGTGTAATTATGCGAATGATAAACCTGCGCGTCGGCAACGTAGGCCGTCTCGAAACCGGCGACCAACATTTTCGCGGCAACGTACATGTCTTCACACAGAATCACGCTCGGAAAACCGCCGACCTTTCTCAAAATCTCGACGCGGTACGCCGCAAAAGAATTCGACGCCATCGCCGCTTTTATCCCGAAAATTTTTCGGCTCTCGAAAGTACGAATTTGATTGCCCGCCGGATAATTGAACGCCCGCAAAATTTCCGCCTCGTTCGTGGCATTTTCGTGCGGAAGTTGCCGCCCGTAAGCCAAGCCGATTTTCGGGCTGACAGAAAAAATTTTCACCAGCAGAGCAAGAGAATTTTCGTCGTGAAACAAAATGTCCTGTGTCAAAAAAATCACCACGTCAAGCGGAAATTTTTTGGAAAGGTACTCCGCCGCAAACTGTCTCGTCGCTCCGTGATTAAATTCTGCGCGTGAAACCGTCAAGACCTCAAAGCCGAAATTTTTTGCAACCTCTACCGTTCGATCCGTTGATTCAGAGTCGACGATTAATTTTTTCGTCGGCAAAGTCTGTCTCGAAATTTGCGCGAGTAGTTCTTGAAATTGTTCGCCCGCGTTCAACGTCGGGATTATCAAGCCACAATTCAAGCACTCAACTCCGCAAAAACATTCAGCGCGCGCCTGACGACGTCGTCCATGTCAAAATAACGATACTCCGCCAGCCGCCCGACCGCCTTGACGCGCGGCAAATTTTTCAGCTCCTCGAAATACTTTTCGTAAGCCGCCTTCGCCTCGTCCGTGAAAAGCGGGTAGTACGGCGAATTTTTCCCCGCAACATATTCCTGCGGGTACTCCTTCAAAATCGTCGTGCGCGAAGACTGAACGGGATGGATATTTTTAAATTCGGTGATTCGCGTGAAATCGTAGTCGTTCGGATAATTCACCGTCGCCGCCGTCTGAAAATTTTCCGCGTGAATCGTTTCAAACTTCATCTTCACGCTGCGATACGGCAACGCGCCGAATTTGCAATCAAAAAGTTCGTCAAGCTGCCCAGTGTAAATCAACCGCCCGTAAAATTTGTGACCGAAGAGATAAATTTCATGCCCGTGAATGTTCAAGACCTCGTGAAAATCCGTATTGAGCATGAGCTTGATATTTTTTTGGAAGATCATTTTTTTCACGAGGGCAGTGTAGCCGCGCGCCGGCACCGCCTGAAATTTGTCGTGAAAATATCTGTCGTCGCGCCCAATTAAAATCGGCACACGCGCAGTCACCGCGCCGGAAATTTGTTCGGGAGTTTGCCCCCACTGCTTTTCGGTGTAGTGCAGAAAAATTTTCTCGTAAATGAAATCCGCCAAAAACTGCAAGTCAGCGTCCGAAGATTTTTTCAGCTCAAGGATGGGAATTTTTTTGCCGTAAGGATAATTTTTCAGCAACACGGACTCCAAACGCTCCGCCAAACTCTTCGGAAAAACTTTGTGCAACGTATTCAGATTGAAGGGCAAGGGAACCGCCTGCCCGTCAACCAACGCCTTGACATGGTGCTGATAATTTTGCCACTCGGTGAATTTAGAAAGATAATTCCAAACTTCCTCGTCGTCGGTGTGAAAAAGATGCGGTCCGTACTTGTGAATCAGAATCCCGTTGCCGTCAACCTTGTCGTAACAATTTCCCGCCACGTGTTGACGACGCTCCACCAGCAAAACTTTTTTATCACTTTGAGTCGCGAAACGTTCAGCCAAAACCGCTCCGGCCAGCCCCGCGCCGATAATTACAACGTCAAACATTTTGTCACCACTCTAAAAATTGTGCTTGAAACTTTTCGCGGCGATGTCTTCGCGGTAGTGCATGTCGTCGAAATGAATCACGTCAACGCACTTGTAAACCTTGTGAATCGCCTGTTTAATATCCGGCGCAACGAAAGTCACGCCGAGCACACGCCCGCCCGAAGTCAAAATTTTTCCGTCAGAAATTTTTGTTCCGGCGTGGAATACCAGCGCGCCCAAAGTCCGCGCCTTTTTGATACCGTCAATCGGCAAATTTTTTTTGTAAGCCTTCGGATAACCGCCGCTCGCCAAAACCACACAGACTGCGCTTTCGGAACTCCACGAAATTTTTTTGTCGGCAAGAGTACCCTGCGCGCAGGCGTCCATAATTTCGAGGAGGTCGCCTTCCAAAAGCGGCAACACGACTTGAGTTTCAGGGTCGCCGAATCGCGCGTTAAACTCCACAACTTTTGGTTCGCCGTCGACAATCATCAAGCCCGCATACAGGCAGCCGCGATAAATAATTTTTTCGGCGTTAAGCGCGGCGATAATCGGCTTGAGGATTTTTTCTTCGGCAAGCTTTGCAATTTCGGCAGTGACGACGGGCGCGGGCGCATAAGCCCCCATGCCGCCGGTATTAACGCCTTCGTCGGAATTATTCAGCCGCTTATGATCCTGCGCGGCAATCATCGGCACAATCGTCTTGCCGTCGGTGAACGCAAGAATAGATGCCTCTTCGCCGTCCATAAATTCTTCGACGACGATTTTATTTCCCGCCGCGCCAAAATTTTTCATCTCGTCGACAGCGGCAAGAGCCTCCTCCAAATTTTGCGCAACAATGACACCTTTTCCGGCGGCAAGTCCGTCAGCTTTAATGACAATCGGCGCGCCTTCGGAGCGGATATAATTTTTCGCGGCGTCCGGATTATCGAAGACTTCAAATTTTGCGGTGGGGATATCATATTTTTTCATCAAGTTTTTCGCAAAAATTTTCGAGCCCTCAATCTGCGCGGCGTCCTTCTTCGGACCAAAAGCTTTAATTCCGGCGGCGTCGAGTGTATCAACAAGCCCGTTGACCAATGGAGCTTCGGGACCGACGACGACGAGATTTATATTTTTTTCCTGCGCGAACTGCACGACGGCGGAATTATCTTCGGCAGAAAAATCCGTGACACATTCGGCAAATTCGGCGATACCGGGGTTGCCCGGCACGGCGTAAAATTTTTCAAGCAACGGACTCTGGGAAATTTTCCACGCCAGCGCATGTTCGCGCCCGCCGCTGCCAATCAACAAAACATTCATTTTAAAATCACCCGTTCAAATATTGTACGAGATAATCCAACTTGCTCAATTCGGGCTGATTGCCGAGAGCCTTGCGCAAAATTTCCTCCGCAATTTCCGGTTCGAGGTGATAGAGGTAACCTTGATTGACGAGCCCGCTTTTGTCGAAGGCACTGTATTTTTCACTGCGGTGCGCCATAATTACATCGTGGAAAGTTTCCAGCGGAATGGGCTTGGAAAATTCAAAGTACTCACACTTGACGAGCCAGCCTTCTTCTTCACGAAAATCCGGCAGTTCTTTTGGCATAATCGCCTCGTCAAAACCCTGCCAGCCGTTATTCGTCAACTGCGCATGGACTTCGCTGACCGCCCGAAAATGTCCGCGCGTGTAATGGATAATAATATTTCCCGCCTCGACGTGCGTGAGATTTTCCCAATAAAACATCGGCGCGCCGCTTTTATTTTTCTTTGGTGCCCAGAGGTAGCCGCCGTCGCGTTGAATCTCGTACACCGCGCCTTGAGCCGCGAAAAAAACATTTGTCTTGCTCATTGTAAATCCTCCCTAGATAGGTAATCGGCGATCATCGAATCATAATCAGCCGTGTGCGCAAAAGCTTCCTGCGCCAATTTTTTGCGCGTCTCGTAATTGACGCCGCCGGTCTCCGCAACCATTTTCGCAATGTCGTCGTAAGTATCGGGGTTGGTCACTACGGTGACGAACTTAAAATTTTTTGCCGCCGCGCGAATCATCGCGGGACCGCCAATATCGATATTTTCTATCGCCTCGTCCAGCGTGACATTTTTTTTGCGAATCGTCGCCTTGAAAGGATAAAGATTAACAACGACCATATCAATGGGGACAATTCCATTTTCCTGCATCTGTTTGACGTGCTCCGGATTGTCACGCACTGCCAAAATTCCTCCGTGAATTTTCGGATTCAGAGTTTTAACGCGCCCGTCCATAATCTCCGGAAATCCGGTCAAATCGCTGACATAAGTCACGGGCACGCCGACGGCGCGAATTGCTTTCATCGTGCCGCCTGTGCTGATAATTTCGACGCCGGCTTTGCTAAGTTTTCTTGCAAGCTCGACCACGCCGAGTTTGTTTGACACGCTGACTAACGCGCGTTTTATTTTAATATCCATCTTCAACCCTCCAAAATTTTTACTTTTCTGCCCTCGATTTTCAGCCGCCCTTCGACGAACAATTTTATTGCCTGCGGATAAATCACGTGCTCCTTTTCCAAAATCCGCGCGGACAAAGTTTCTTCGGTGTCGTCGTCAAAAACTTCGACTGCCGCCTGCAAAATTATCGGCCCCGAATCAGTTCCCTCGTCGACAAAATGGACGGTGCACCCCGAAATTTTCACGCCGTAAGCCAGCGCGTCGCGGTGGGCGTGTGCTCCCTTGAACGAAGGCAAAAGCGACGGGTGAATATTCATTAGCCGCCCCGCGTATCGCCGTACAAATTCCGGACTCAAAATCCGCATGAAGCCCGCCAAAATTACCAGGTCGACGCCCGCCAAATTTTTTAAGAGTTCCGCCTCGAAATCTGCGCGCTCCGAAAATTTTTTTCTGTCGACGCAAATATTTTTTATTCCCGCCCTTGCCGCGCGCTCAAGTGCCATGACGTTTGGTTTGTCGGTGAGGACGACTGAAATTTCTGCGTTGAGTTCTCCGCGCTGAATTGCGTCGATTATCGATTGTAAATCCGTGCCGCGCCCCGAGCACAAAACGCCTAACTTAGTCATTGAAAACACCGCCCGAAATTTTTACTCCCGCGCCTTCGACAACGCGCCCGATTTTATAAAATTCTTCGTAGTTCTCGTTGAGGTGAGCGGCAAGTTCGTCGACGGCAAGTTCGTCAACAATCAGAATCATTCCGATGCCGCAATTAAAAGTCCTGAACATTTCGCGCCAATCGACATTTCCCCAAGCTTGCAGAAGTTTAAAAATCGTCGGGACATTCCAGGCGTCACAATCAATTTCGACGCCGAGACCTTCGGGCAGGGCGCGCGGGATATTGTCGTAAAATCCGCCGCCGGTAATGTGAACCATGCCGTGAAGTTTTTCCCCGAACTTTTTAATAATCGGCAGGCAAGTCGCGGGATATAATCTTGTCGGCGTCAAAATTTCTTCGCCGATATTTTTTTGAAGTCCGTCGATTTTATCGTTTGGCTTAAATTTTTTGTGCTCGAAAATAATTTTGCGGACAAGGCTGAATCCATTGGAATGCAAGCCGCTGGAAGGCAACCCGATTAAAATATCGCCGACCTTGACGCGCGCGGAAGTGATAAGATTTTTTTTCTCGACGACGCCCACAGCAAAGCCGGCAATGTCGTATTCTCCGCGCGGATAAAAGCCGCTCATCTCCGCAGTTTCTCCGCCGATAAGAGCGCAATCCGATTCCTTACACGCCCTGGCGACGCCGCCGACAATCTCCGCGACTTTTTTCGGCTCCAGTTTTCCGACAGCCAAATAATCCAAAAAAAATAGAGGCTCCGCGCCCTGCACGAGGATATCATTCACGCACATGGCAACGGCGTCTTGTCCGATTGTGTCGTGTTTGTCCAGCATAAACGCGATTTTTAATTTCGTGCCGACGCCGTCAGTGCCCGAAACCAAAATCGGCTCGTCGTAATTTTTGAGCGCGAAAAGCCCGCCGAATCCTCCCAGATCCCCCAAAACTTCGGGGCGATAAGTGGAGCGCACGGAATTTTTGATAAGCTGAACGGACTCATTTCCCGCATCAATATCGACGCCGGAATTTTTATAAGTCATCTTTTCCATAAAATTTTCCTTTAAAAAACATTTCAATTTTCAACAGACTCCGGTTGTCCAATTATTTGACCGAATGGCAAAAGCGGAACAAAAGATTTTTCTACTATTACTATGCTATCGTAAAAATGAATTCCTCCCATGTTTACAGTGAAATAATTTGGCTTGAGACCCTCTCCCGTGTGAAACGCGTTTATAACGTCGACCAGTGCTTTTGCAAATTCAATGTATGTGTCGGGATGATGCAATCCTCCCTTATATTCCGGCCAATATGAGGTATGACAATCTTCGCACATATAAATTCCGCCGTCTTTTATGTGCGGAAACATCTGTCGAAAAGTGACTATCTGCTGGTTCATCTCGTGCCCGCCGTCGTCAAGGAGAATATCCACACGCGGATATTTTTGCTTAAAATCAGTCCAAAAATTTTCATCTTCTTGAGAGCCTATTTCTACTGAGATTTGCTCCTCCTCGAATTTTTTACAGTTTTCGTTAATGTCGATGCCAACAATCTTTGCCTTTTCACCGAAATAATTTTTCCACATTTGTAAGGAGCCGCCCTTATCGACGCCAATCTCTACAAAAACTAAATCTTTTCCACGAAAATCTTTAAACCACTTCTCGTAGATTGGGAAATAGTGGAAAAACTTATTAATCATTCTGTGTTCACCAAGCGTCCAAAATTTAAACAAATCATTGTTCGCGTATTTTTGCGACAGATGCGCCATCGCCATCAAAATATTTACTTGCTCTTGATTAGCCACATTGTTTACCTTCCCCAGAAAATAAATTACAAAAGGCAGGGAGCATTGACTTCAAAAAGTTTACTCCCCAATCCAAAAAAATTTTTTAATTAATCTCTGTAGTAGCTTGCGAGCACTTGAAACAAATTCCACTCAATGGGCGTGCCGTTTTGAGTAGCTCTTCCGCTGTAGCCCTGCGAATTTTCAAACCACATCGGGAAGTTGCCGACGTGGAAAGTGTAGTCGAGATATTGGGTGTTGCCGGAACGCGTAACCATTTTCAAAGTTGCGGTGTAGGTGTACGCAGTTTCGCCGCCGTAAGCCATATTGCCTTCGTAGCGACGAAAACTTTCAGTCACAGCGTAACAATCCCAGCCCGTCGTGTTGGAAGTGCCGACAAAAACATCTCGTGCCTCAACTTTATTCTGCGCGCCGGCGAAAATCAAAACGAAACCGGCGATAAGAATCAACAAAGATTTTTTCAACATTCTAAGCACTTCCAGTCAAGCGGTAACACGTTTCAAAATTTCCTGGTACGCCTCTTCGACGCCGCCGAGATCCCGACGGAAACGATCCTTATCAAGTTTTTCGTTAGTCGTCATATCCCAGAAGCGGCAGTTATCGGGAGAAATCTCGTCCGCCAAAACAATCCCGCCCTTTTCGTCGCGCCCGAACTCCAACTTAAAATCAATCAGCCGAATATTTTTCGCCTTAAGCAGATTAATCATGACTTGATTCACGCAAAAAGAAATGTGTTCAATTTCGTCGAGTTCATTCACGCTTGCCAAATCGAGAACCATAATATGGTAACGATTGAGGAGAGGATCACCGAGCTCGTCATTTTTGTAGCAGTATTCGAGCACGGGAGTTTTGAGCGGCGTACCTTCGGGGAGCCCAAGACGTTTTGCAAGACTGCCCGCCGCAACATTGCGGACGATAACTTCAAGCGCAATCATGTTGAGTTTTTGCACGACCATTTCGCGGTCGCTAAGCTTGTCGATAAAATGGCTTTTAATCTCGTGGTCTTTAAGGAGCTTGAAGAAAAACGCGCTCATCTCGTTATTAATAATCCCCTTGTTTTGAATCGTGCCCTTCTTCTCACCATTGCCGGCTGTTGCGTCGTCCTTAAAGTAAACAATCAATTTATCCGGCTCGTCTGTCTCGTAAACAATTTTCGCCTTGCCTTCGTAAAGGGTATTGGTCTTGTTCATTTAATTACCTCCTCAAAAAAATTTCTTATGTCGATAATTTCGATATTGTCTATTCCGATAGTCGAAACTCTCGGCTGTTCAAATTCAAAATAAAAATCTGCGGCTTCAGCTGCATTAAAACTCACAGCCGCCAAAGTCAAAAGTAAAGCCGCCAAAACCTTTTTCATTCTATCACCTCATTTTTTATTTCTGCAAGCGCGCGTTGAATAGAATCATCTTTGCGCTCAACTTCTTCAACCATATTTTTTCTATACTCGTTAAGTTTTTCCTTGAGACTTTCATTATTTAAAGCAAGAATTTCCGCCGCGAAGAGTGCGGCATTTTTTGCGCCGTCGACTGCCATCGTAGCGACGGGGACGCCGCCCGGCATCTGCACGGTGCTCAAAAGAGAATCCAAGCCCTTGAAAGGTTCGGAATTAATCGGGACGCCGATAACGGGGCGCGTCGTGTGGGCGGCAACCACCCCTGCCAAATGCGCCGCGCAACCTGCCGCCGCGATAAAAATTTTTACGCCCTGCGCGTGGCATTTTTCCACGAACGCCTGAACTTTTTGCGGGGTGCGATGCGCCGAAGCCACCGTCACCGCAAATTCAATCCCAAAATTTTTAAAGACGTCGACGGATTTTTTCATTACTCCCCAATCGCTGTCACTGCCCATAATTATTGCAACTTCCAATCCGAATCCCTCCAATCAAATTTTTCTGCCAAAAACTTGTCTTAATAATAACAATTCGCGCAAAAACTGTCAACGGATTCTTGTGGACAATGTTTGCAACTTCGTTTATACTTATCATGAAAAAATTTTTCGAGGGGGGATTTTTTTCGTGAGCAATGTCCGATTGCTTGACGCGGGCACGATAAATAAAATTGCCGCCGGTGAAGTTGTCGAACGTCCTGCCTCTTGCGTCAAAGAGCTTGTCGAAAATTCCATTGACGCCGGAGCGACGCGCATCGAAGTTGAGATTATTAACGGCGGAAAAAGTTTAATTCGCGTCACTGACGACGGCAGCGGCATGAATCGCGAGGACGTTTCTCTTGCAATTCGCCGCCACGCCACGAGCAAACTTTCCAGCGTCAACGACCTGCAACAAATTTCGACGTTGGGTTTTCGCGGCGAAGCCCTCCCGACTATCGCCGCCGTTTCCAAGTTCACGATTCAGACCCGCCGCGCAGATAACGAGCTGGGTACGAAAATTAAAATCGAAGGCGGAAAAAATGTCGACCTTCATGAAATTGGTTGCAAGGTGGGCACGACGGTTATTGTGGAGGATTTATTTTTCAACACGCCCGCCCGCTTGAAGTTTTTAAAAACCACAGCGACTGAAACCGGAAAAATTCACGACACTATCGTTAAACTTTCGTTGAGCCGCCCGGATATTTCTTTCAAGCTGATTAATAAAAACGCGGTTTTGACGACGCCTGGCAACGGGAAAATTATCGACACGCTTTCGAGTATTTACGGCGTGGAATTGACCGACTCTTTGCTTGCCGTGAAACTTGCCGAAGAAAATTTCAAGCTGTCCGGTTTTATCACCAAGCCGAATTTTTTAAAGACTTATCGCCACTGGCAAACTTTTATCGTAAATGGGCGCGTCGTGAGCAGTAAAATTATTTCTAAGGCGATTGACGAATCATATAAATCTTTGATACCGAAGACCGGATATCCTCTTGCCGTCTTGAAAATCGACGTGCCGCAAAATTCTATCGACGTCAATGTTCATCCGCAGAAAACCGAGCTGAAATTTGAAGACGACGGAAAAATTTTCCAGCTGATTTATCGCGCGGTGCGTGAGGCTATCTCTGAAAAAAATGCTTACAATCCGCAGGAGCATGACTTGAAAAATATCGCCGTTGCTCCGGACAAGCCGCGCTACGAGCCGCTGAACCTTGACGACATAAAACCGAAGAAAATTTTTTCGCCGAAACCAGATCCAAAAATTGACGACAAGCCCGCGAGTTTTGAGGAATTTACGATTTTTGACGACGAATTACCGCCGCCGGAAGAGCCGCCCGATTTTTTGAACGAAACGGAAATTTTTGAGACGCCGCCTGAAATTCCTCAACCGAAAATTTTTGACGACGAGCCGAAAAATTTTGACAAGTCGACGGAAAATTTGCAGCCGCTCGGTCAAATTAATCTCTGTTACATTGTCGCGCAGGGCGGCACCGATTTATACATCGTCGACCAGCACGCCGCGCACGAGAGGATTTTATTCGACAAGTTGAGCAATTACGCCGGCACCATTCCCGCGCAACAACTTTTGATACACAGAATTTTTAAATGCGATTCCCGTGAAACACGTCTGCTGGAAAATAATTTGGAAATTTTTTCGCAGTTGGGTTTCACGATTGAGCCGAGCGGTGAAAATGAGTTCCGGCTGATTGAAATTCCGCTGGACGCCGCCGACGCCGACGCCGATAGTATGTTTCGCGAAATTATTTCCGCGTTGCCCGAAGATTCCGCCGCAGAAATTGACGACGAGCGGCGCGCGGATATTGCCGCGAATATTCGGCACGCAGTCCTCGCGATAACGGCTTGTCGCGCGGCAATTAAGGCGGGGCAGGAATTGGACTTGCAGCAGATGAAAAGTTTGCTTAAAGATTTGAGCAAGACTTCGCACCCGCACACTTGCCCGCATGGTCGTCCGACGATTATTAAATTTTCCAAAGAAGACCTCGCCAAAATGTTCAAGCGCACCTAATTTTAGTGGCTGGGGTTTAGGGATTAGGGGGTAGGGATTAGAAAATGTCAGTCGAAGTGATAATCGGGAGGGCAGGCTCCGGAAAAACTTTCACCTGCCTCCAACAAATGAAAAAAATTTTAACAGAGTCGCCGCTGAAAACCGAAATCATTTTTCTGTTGCCGGCTTACCAGACTTATCGCGCAGAACTCGAACTCGCGACAATAACCGGCGGCGCAACCGGTACGCGCATGTGCAGTTTCCAGAGATTCGCTTACCAAATTTTGTCCGAAGTCGGCGGCTCGATTGTCCCGCGCATATCCGAAATCGGGCGGCGGCTCCTCCTGCGAAAAATTTTGCTCAATCTTTCAAAATCTGACAGCTTGCTTTATTACAAAAATGCGGCGCGTCGTCGCGGCTTTGCTGAAATTCTTTCGCGGGAATTGAAGGATCTGCGCACCTACGCTGTCGGCGCGGAAAACTTCCGGAAAATTATCGAGGTCAACGAAAATCTTCCGCCGGATAAAAAAATCGACGAGGAACTCCAAAATAAAATTCATGACTTCGCGATTTTGTCCGACGACTTCAAAAATTTTATCGCCGGTAAACAAAATGATGAAAGCGATTTAATCGAACAGGCGGCGGATTTTATAAAAGATTCTGCGGCGATTAAGCGTTCGGAAATTTTTATCGACGGGTTTATTTTTTTCGACCCGCAACAGAGAAAAATCCTGCGCGAAATTTTTCAGCACGCCCGCAATGTTCATGTTGCTCTGCCTATGGACGCGAAAATTAACAGCCGCGAAAATGTACAGGAAAATCTTGGGCTGTTCAATCGCTCTTTTAAAACTTTTAAGATGCTCGAAAAAATCGCGGAGGAAGTCGGCGCGGACTTCAAGGTTACTCGTTGCGAAGGCTCCCGGCGTTTTGAAAATGACGCGCTGAAATTTATTGAGCAGAATTTTTTCAGCCACGCGCCGAAAATTTTTAGAGGTCATACCGAAAATTTGAAGATTGTCGAGGCGGTGAATAAGCGCGTCGAAGTCGAGGCGGTTGCCCGCGATATTTTGAAACTTCGTCGTGAACGCGGCTATCGTTTTCGCGAAATCGGGATTATTTATCGCGACGAAAGTTATCGGGATTTAATCAAGCCGCTTTTTGAAATTCACGGCATCCCTTTTTTCGTCGACGGCAAACGCGCGGCGGCTAATCATCCTTTGGCGGAACTGATTCGTTCGGCGTTGGAAGTTCTGCGCGGCTGGAAGGCGGAGGCGATTTTTCGTTGCCTGCGCACGGATTTTTTTGACGCCGCCCGCGAAGATATTGACTTGCTGGAAAATTACGTGCTGGAATTTGGTTTGCGCGGAGAAAAAATTTGGACGCGCGAAAAAATTTGGCATTGGCACCGCCATAATCTTGAGGACGCCAAAAATGAACCTTCGGCGGAGGAATCTGCGCGCCTCGTCAAAGTCGACGCGATACGCCGCGAAATAATTTTGCCGCTCGTAAAATTTTCAAAGGCAGTCGGCAAAAAAAATTCCGTCCTCGAACTGACAAAAAGCCTTTTCATTTTGATAGAAGATCTAAAAGTCCATGAAAAGCTTGTCCGCTGGGCGGAAGTGGAAGAATTGCGCGGCGACCTGTCACTTTCGCGGGAGCACTTGAAAATTTGGGACGACGTCGTGACTTTAATGGAACAAATCGTCGACGCGCTGGGCGAAGAGATTATTGACACGCGGGAGTTTGAATTTATAATCAACGAAGGGCTTGACGCGCTGGAGATGTCTTTGATTCCGCCGGGCATTGACGAAGTGACAGTCGCGCAGTTTGACCAGAACGCCTTGCAAAATTCGCGGGCGATCTATATTTTGGGATTCAGCGAAACAAATTTCCCGAAGCAGGCTAAGGAAAATTCTTTGCTCTCGGACGTCGACCGCTTGCATTTGAACGACGCCGGCTTGGAAATTTCAAAGGGCGGGCGCGAAAATATGCTTGCCGAAAAATTTTTGACTTATCGCGGGCTGAACGAGGCGCGCGAATATCTCCACATAACCTACCCGCTTGCCGACGCGGAGGGCAATGCGATTCGGTCTTCGCCTGTGCTGGACAAGCTGAAAGGTATGTTCCCGCGCGTCGAAATTCCCCTTGTGCCCCTCGACGTCCTGAAAAATATTGGCAGTGCCGTCGAATACTCAATCAGCGAAAAAACTTTGTCGCCGAAATCTGCGCGGGAACTTTTTGCGCCGAATAAAAAGTTGCGCGGTTCGGTGACCAATCTCGAAAATTTTAATCAGTGTCCTTTTAAATATTTTGCGCGCTACGGTTTGAAACTGGAGGAGCGTCGTGAATACAAGGTTCAGCCGCCGGACGTGGGGAATATTTTGCACGCGGTCATGCGGAAATTCGGGGAGGAGTTGCAGGCGGAAAATCGCGCGTGGTCTTCCGTAGAGGAGCCCGAACTTTCGCAGATTGTCACGGAAATTTTTGATAACCTTTCGCCGAAACTCAACAACAAAATTCTTTTCAGCACAAACGCCCTTCAACAACAGCGCGACAGAATTAAAAAGGTTGCTGTCACCGCGATAAAAAATCTGATCGAACTCGACAAAGTCAGCAAATTTCATCCGACCATGTTTGAAAAAACTTTTGGCGCGGCGAATGTAAGGGCGTTGATTTATGACGTCGAAGGCGTTAAAATGGAATTGACTGGAAAAATTGACCGCGTCGACTTCAACGAAGACGGAAAATATTTTTTGATAATCGATTATAAAACCGGCAGTGCGTATTTGAATTTGACTGAAGTTTTTGTGGGGATAAACCTGCAACTGTTGACTTACCTTATGGCGGCGAATAAATTGAACGTCGTCGGCGAACGCGAGCCCGCCGGAATGCTTTATTACTTTTTGAAATATCCGGTGAAGAGCGCGAAAAATATTGAGGAGACGCTCAAGGAAATCGACAAGGAATTAAAAATGCCCGGCTGGTTTCTGAATAACGTCGACGTCATAAAAGAAATTGACGGTTCCGCCGCGCAGGACTTCATAAAAATTAAGCTGACGAACAGCGGGATTCACGGCAGCTATCTAAAAAACGTCAAGACCGAAGAAGAATTTTCGACGCTTATAAATTTTGTTGAGGAAGTTATTCGGCAGACGGGGAAAAATATTTTGCGCGGGGAGATTAAAGCCGAGCCCTGCAGTACTCCGAAGAGGGACGCCTGCAAATTTTGTATCTACTCCGAACTTTGCGGCTTCAACGCGAAAATTAAAAGCTCCGCAAAAAATCTGCCGAAACTCAACGATAACGAAATTCTTCAGAAAATGAAAAACCTTGAAACGGGTTTGAATTAAAAATTTTTTAAAAGGGTGACTGACATGGAAAAATTCGCGGAACTCGAAAAAATTTTATCCGCCGCCCGCGAAATCGGCGAAAATCTTCAAGGCGACCTGGACAACGTCCGAAAAGAAAATGAAACTCTTAAAAATGCAGGCGATGAACTTCGCGAGCAAAACGAAACTCTCCAAAAAGAAAGTCACGAACTTCGCGCGGAAGTGGAAAATTTGCGCGCCGAGAAAAATGAGCTCCTTGAGGCGAACAAAACTTTCGTGACCAATTTAAGTAACTTGATGCGGCATTTTAACGGCGAGTTTCAAAAAATTTTTGCAGAGTACGTAGAAAAAGTTCACTTCACCAAA
Source organism: uncultured Selenomonadaceae bacterium (assembly GCA_905234195.1). Taxonomy (GTDB): domain Bacteria; phylum Bacillota; class Negativicutes; order Selenomonadales; family Selenomonadaceae; genus Quinella. The sequence continues at coordinate 53,311 of CAJOFR010000003.1, read as the reverse complement.
GAGGAAATCAGCCCCGCTGAAAATGACGACGACCAATCCGAAGAGGACGACGACTCAAGCGTTTTCAACGGGATTATTTTGAGCGAGGGCGATGAAATTATTGTCGAGGCGGATGATGTTTTGCCCGCCACCCGCGAAAATCCCGCTACAAAAAAAAAGATGGTTTACGCGGCGTTTTACGCGGAGGAACACACAGGCGAAACAAAAGACGATACCGATAAAAGGCGCGGCAGATAAATTTCAGCGGACAATCACGACGCAGCGATTTATTGGGACGCCGAGCGCGGAAAATTTATTTTCGTATTCGGTGCGGATATTTTCGGGCGGCTCTTCGGCGTGCAGGTCGTTCGTCACGTCGCGAACGTCGAAGCCCGCAATTTGGAACTGCTCCAGCGAAAAATCGAACAGCCCGCGATTATCCGTCTTGAAGTGAATTTCGCCGGAGGGTTTCAAAATTTTTCTGTACATCTCCAAAAATCTGACGTGAGTCAAACGGCGTTTGGCGTGGCGTTTTTTCGGCCAAGGGTCACAAAAATTTATAAACAGCCTGTCGATTTCATGTTCGGCAAAAATTTCGGCAATGCGGTTAATATCGAAGACGACCAGCCGCAGATTGCCGAGATTTTTTTCTTGAATTTTGCGCGCAGCTTTCAGGACAACGCCCGCCTCAACTTCCAGCCCGACGAAATTTATATCGGGATTTTTTTCAGCCATCTGCAAAATAAAATCGCCCTTGCCTGTGCCGAGCTCCACGAAAAGTTTTCGATTCAAGTCGTCGCTGAAAATTTTTCGCCACTGCCCTTGACGTTCTTCGCCGATTTTCTCCAGCGTCACGAAGTCCGCAAAATTTTTCAATTTCTCGTCGGTGTTCGGTTTCTTTCTAAGCCGCAAAATTTTCACGCTCCCTTTGGCCTTTTAAAAAGATAAAAAACTCCAATCACGCCGAGCCACACCGGCATAATTGCGACGGCAAGTAACATTTCGTCCATCGTTGTCATCATCGCGATCACGCCGGCTATGAACGCGAGACAAAGATAATTTGAAAACGGGTAGAGTATCGCTTTAAATTTTGGGACGCGCCCAATTTTTTTGCAGTGTTGCCGGAATTTTAAATGCGTTATGATAATCATTGCCCAGCTGATAATAACCGCGCCCGTCACGATTGAAAGCAGGTACATAAAAATTCTGCCCGGCGCAAGGTAATTCAGCAAGACGACCAACAAAGTTATTCCCGACGAAACTAAAATTCCGTTGACGGGAACTTTTCGGCTTGAGAGTTTCTTAAAAAATTTCGGCGCGTTGGAACTTTCGGCGAGACCATAGAGCATTCTTGAGTTTGAATAAATTGCGGAGTTGTAGACGGAGACAGCCGCAGTCAGCACGACGAAATTTAAAATGTTCGCGGCGGCGGGTATCCCTATGTTCTCAAAAATCTGAACGAAGGGGCTATTTTTCACACCGACTTCGTCCCACGACCACAGCGTCATTAAAACGAGCATTGTGCCGACGTAAAAAATCAAGATGCGGTAAATGACTTGATTAATCGCGCGGGGAATTGTCTTGTTCGGGTTTTCAGCTTCACCCGCCGTAATTCCAATCAGCTCAATCCCGCCGAAACTAAAAATTACCGGAACGATTGAAAGCATCATTCCCCAAATTCCGTTCGGGAAAAATCCGCCGTGACTCCAAAGGTTGCTGAAGTTTTCGGGGAAGGGGCGCGCGTCCGTGAAAATCAAATACGAGCCGAGAATTATCATGAAGATAATCGCGGAAATTTTTATTAATGCCATCCAAAATTCAATTTCGCCGTAAGCACTGACGGTAATTAGATTTATAGCGGTGATTATCGCGAGACAAATCAGCGCGCTAAGCCACTGCGGGAAATCGGGCAACCAATACGCAACGTAAATGCTGACGGCGGTGAGTTCCGCCATGCTGACGATAATATACAAAAACCAATAATTCCAGCCGGCGAGGAAGCCGAAAAATTTTCCCCAGTATTTATCGGCGTAGTAGCTGAAGGAGCCGCTTACCGGTTCTTCTACGGACATTTCGCCGAGCATTCTGACAATCAAAAAGACAACCAGCCCGCCGATTAAATAGCTCAACGCGACGGCGGGACCTGCCAAAGAAATTGTTGCCGTCGAGCCGTAAAACAATCCCGTGCCGACAGCCGTGCCAAGTGCAATCATTTGCAAGTGACGATTTTTAAGACCACGATTCAAATTATTTTCTGCCATAATTAAATTATTACCACTTTTCGTTCGGATACTGCATCTTCCAACTTTTTCTCAACGTCGTCATAATATCCATGACGTCCTTCGTAAATTCAAGTTTCATTTCGGAAATATCACCGGTGCGGACGGCGTTTTCCATATCCAGCATTTCATAATAGAGGGCGTTAGCGCGTTCGCCGTCAGCAACATGAACGACCTCATCTGTTGCCGCGTCGACGATTGTCGCTTTATCGGCGCGGGGGTACTCCATAATTTCAATATAACCTTTTTCGCAACTGATAATTGCGCGTTTCGGTTGTTTGGAGTGCATGGAAAGCGCGGCGGTTGCCATTTGCCCTAGAGAATTTTTCAGCAAGATTGTTGCCTGTTCGTCGGAGCCCGTCGGCGAAGGTTTCCATTGACTCAAAATTTCGGTCGGCTTTTCGTCCATAAAACTGCGGACGACTGACAGCGCGTAAACCCCAATATCGAGCATTGCGCCGCCGGCTAGGTTCATGTTAAAAAATCTGTTGTTCATGTTGTATTCTTTAAAGCTGCCGAAATTCATCGTAATGATTTGAACTTTGCCGAGTTCGCCGCTTTTGACAATCTGCCAAAGTTTTTTATAAAGGGGCATGTGCCAAATGGTCATGGCTTCGGCGAGAATCAGATTTTTTTCCCGCGCGAGTGAAATCATCTCGTTGAGTTCGCGGCTGTTCAGAGTTATCGACTTCTCGACGAAAATATTTTTTCCGTTGTTCAGAGCCTGCCGCATGAAATTAAAATGCGTGTTGTGGGGGCTGGTGATATAGATTATGTCAACGTTATCGTCGTGAAACATGTCGTCGATTTTGTCGTAAACTTTTTGGACGCCGTACTTTTCCGCGAAGGCGACGGCTTTTTCATGCGTGCGGTTCCCGACGGAGTACAAAGTTTTTCCCATTTTCCGGAGAGCTTGCGCCATTTCGTTGGCGATAACCCCGACGCCCAACACTGCCCAATTTAGATTTTCCTTTTGCATTTTTAATCCTCCTTTTTTATTTTAATCTGCTTTTCTTTTGGCGCAAAAGATTTTAAGTGACAAGGGATAAGGGGCAAGTGATTAAGGATTTTTTTCGTGCGGTCCCTCCTCTTTAGAAATTTTCTAATAGACAATGGGATTTAAATTTTCGTCGTGAATAAATTTCGCAAGCTTTTTCACGCCCGCCATAACTTCCCTGTAATTTTCGGCGGTAAGAGATTGGGAGCCGTCAGACAAAGCCCGCGCGGGATTCGGGTGCACTTCCATCATCAAACCGTCCGCGCCCGCCGCAATCGCCGCAAAAGCCATAGGTTTTATCATGCGCCACTTGCCCGTGCCGTGACTGGGGTCAACGACTATAGGCAAATGCGAAAGATGTTTCACGGCGGCAACCGCGCTCATATCCAAAGTGTTGCGCGTGTAAGTTTCGTAGGTTCTTATGCCGCGTTCGCAAAGTATAACGTCCTGCGTGCCCTCGTTCATGATATATTCGGCGGCGTTCAGCCATTCGTCAATCGTGGCGGCAAGTCCGCGCTTTAACATGACGGGTTTGCCGCGCTTGCCAACTTCCTTGAGCAAGCCGAAATTTTGCATGTTGCGCGCGCCGATTTGCATGACGTCCGAATATTCGGCGACGGGGTCAATTCCTTCGACCGTCGTGACTTCTGTGACAATCTTCAAGCCAGTTTTTTCGCGGGCTTCGGCAAGATATTTCAGCCCTTCAATTTCGAGACCTTGAAAAGAATACGGGGAAGTTCTCGGCTTGTACGCGCCTCCGCGCAAAAATTGCGCGCCGCCCTCCTTGATAATTTCCGCCGCCTCCAAAATTTGTTTGCGCGACTCAACGGCGCAAGGTCCCGCCATAACGACAGGAGTTTCTCCGCCGATTTTCACGCCGTCAATGTTAATTATCGTCGACTGTGGATGAAATTCGCGGCTGGCAAGTTTGTAGCTCTTTGAAATTGAAACGCTGTGGTCTACGCCGGGCAGCGCGTCAATCGCGACGGACGCCATACGAGTTTTGTCACCGATAACGCCGACGATTTTTTGTTGCGCGCCCTCCATAATTTTTGCCTCAAGCCCGACGCCCTCTATTGTGCGGATAACTTCCGAAATATTTTCGGCGGTTGCTTCGGGATTCATAATGATAACCATAAAATTTTTGCTCCTCTCAAGTCAAGCGTGGATAACGGGAAAAATGCCGAGATTTTTCAGCCAAATACTTTTCTTGCGAACTGCCTCAATCGATTCGTAAAGCAGACGCCGATAAGGCGTAACCTCCAGGTCGAAGAAAAAAATATATTCGCCGAGTTCAGTGCGTGCGGGGCGGGATTCAATGCGCGTCATGTTTACATTCCGCTCCGAAAATTCTTCGAGGACTCCGCAAAGAGCACCGGCGCAACTGCCGTCAATCTGACAGATAATCAAAACTTTGTCGCCGTCAAAATTTTTGAAGTCGAAATTTTTTTCGCGGCGTTGCACTTCAAAAAATCTCGTACTGTTCGCCATGTTGTCCTGAATTTCCGTCGCAAGTGTTTCGAGATTATTCAGTTGCCCGGCGCGTTCCGTACAAATCGCCGCGAAACCCTCTTCAGCCTTCGACGCGGCAACAATTTCTGCGGCGCGCGCAGTGCTCGTCGTTTTTATAATCTCCACGTCGAAAAATTTTTGGCGCAAATATTTTTGACATTGGGAAATCGGCTGGGGGTGTGAAAAAATTTTTTTGACGTCGGAAATTTTTACGCCCGCCTTCGCCGTTAAATGGTTGTGCACCGGCCAAATTAATTCGCGCGTAACAATCAGCGAATCACTTCGCGCCAAAGTGTCCAACGTGATATTTATCGAGCCTTCCAGAGAATTTTCGACGGGGACAAATCCCGAATCAATTTGCGCATCTTCGACGGCGTTCAAAACTTCAAAAATCTCCGGAAAAATCACGAGCTCGTATTTTTTTTCGAGTGTCGAATTTAGCCAAACCGCCGCCGCTTCGGAATGAGTGCCGGGTGGTCCGAGTATTCCAAGCTTTTTCATTGCACAGACCTTTCTTTACAAAACTATTTGCTTTTGATAAACTTGACGCGAAAATTTTTGAATGGCTTGCAGAATTTTTTGCTTCGACCGTGAGAAAAATTCGCTTACTCTAATTCTTTCAATTTGAAAAATTTCCTGCAAAATTTTCCGCCGAATTATCCACGATTGAACTTGACGAGAGGATTGTTGAACTTGAAAAAAATTTTGACGGCGATTTTAATTTTGCTCTTTGTGCCGGCGACCGCGAACGCAATCACCCTCTACGAGGCGGCGCAAGTGGCTCTGGAAAAAAATCCCGACTTGAAACAAACCGAAAGGCAAATTGAAATTGCCGAGCAGTCTTTGAGATCTGCGCGCGGGCAAAAGGGAATTTCCATTTCGGCAAGCGGCAGTGTGTCCGCCTCAAAAACAGAAGGTAGCTCCGAATCAGAAAGTGTTTCGACGCGAATAAGGGGCTCCGTTCCGATTTATTCGGGCAGAAAACTTGAATCGCAAATTGATTCTGCCGAACTGGGTTTGGATATTTCAAAGCTGAATTACGTGCAAGCCCGTGACGATTTAATTTACAACGTGGCGAAAACTTATCTCGACGCGCTGGAAAATTTGGCGACGACGAAAGTTAATCTTGAGACCGAAGAAAATTTAGCCGACCACGAAAAAAATATCGCCGCAATGTACGACGCCGGCTCGAAGGCGCGAATAGACCTCCTCCGCGCGCAGGTGGAGACGAGCAACGCCATGCAGGATACCTCGAAATCTCAAGCCGCTTACGAAGTCAGTTTGGCGAATTTGGCGACGCTCATGTCGATTGATTCAATTACAAATTTGGTTGTAGAAGAGATTGAGCCGGCGTTGACTTTGGGAGACCTGGAGGATTATATTTTGATGGCGGACGAAAATCGTAGCGACCTCAAAGCCGACGAACTTAAAATCGAGCAGGGAGAATTTGAAATTGAAATCGCGAAGTCCAACAAGCGTCCGACAATTTCTGCGGAAGTCGGTACGGGGCTGGGCGCAAGTTCAAACGATTGGCATTTGACTCCCGACGCTTCGGCGGGCGTGAGTGCAAGCTGGAATATTTTTGACAGCGGCGTTACTCGTGCGCAGATCCGCGATGCAGAAATTCGGCTGGAAAATCTTCGGCTGGCGATGATTAGCGACAGAAATTCTATTCACGAAAGCGTTATCACGGCTTACAAAAATTTGCGCATTGCCTTGATGAGACTGCGGACGACTCAACGCGCGGTTGCTCTTGCCGAAGAGGAAAGGTATATCGCGACGGAAAAATATCGCGCGGGCGAAGGAATTTTGTTGGATATTCTCGACGCGGAAGTTGCTCTTTCCAGCGCGAAAAAAAATCATGTCAGCGCACTTTACGACGTGGCTCGTTACAGGTTTGATTTGGCGCATGCCGTAGGAAATACTTTGGCGGCGATTGATTGAAGGGGTGGTTTAATTGAAATTGCAGTGGAAAATTTTAATCGTCGTCGTTTTGATAATCGGCGCGCTTGCAGGATATAAATTTTATTCGGATAAAATAGAGGAGGAGACCGCGCAGAAATTTGACACAGAAAAAGTTATCCGCATGGATTTGACGAAAACAATTTCCGCAACGGGAACAGTTCAGCCGCGCGACAGTGTCGAAGTCAGCAGTAAAATCACCGCGCGAGTTAAAGAAGTCCTCGTCGAAGAAAATCAAGCAGTCACTGCCGGGCAGGTCGTTGCGATTTTAGACGGCAAGGACGTGGAGGCGCGCAGAGATCAAGCGCAATTCACTTTGACGAACGCCTCACAAAAACTGGCGCGAACTGAACGGCTTTACAATATCGGCGCGAAGTCTCTCGAAGAACTTCAGGACGCGCAGTACACTTACGACCGCGCGAAATCCGAACTGGAGGCGGCTGAATCCGACGTCGACGAAACAGTTATCCTTGCGCCAATGGACGGGGTTGTTGTCGGCGAGCCGCTGACTGCCGGTTCAATGGCGGTGCAGGGCACAAATAATCCGACGGTCATTTTGAGAATTGCGGACCTTAGCGAAAAACTTGTCAAGGCGAAAGTCGACGAGACGGACATTGGCAGCGTGAAGGTTGGGGCAAATTCTACGTTCACTGTTGACGCTTTTCCCTCCGAAAAATTTTCCGCGACCGTCAACAAAATTTCGCAGACCGATACAAATAATTCGTGGGACGTCGGCAGTTCGTCAAGCAGCTCCTCCTCAAGTTCTTCAAGCAACTCCGTAATTTATTACTACGTGACTTTGAACGCGCCCGATCCGAAAAATCTTTTGCTCCCCGCGATGACTGCGCGCCTTGACATTATTGTTGGGCGCGTCAAAAATGCGCTGTGCGTTCCCATTGCCGCCGTCAAGACTGACGGGCAAGGCTCCTACGTCGAAAAAATTACCAAAGACGAAAAAGGACGTGACGTTGCCGAAAAAATTTATATCACTGTCGGGCTTTATGGCGAAGAGTTTGTCGAAGTCGCGCAGGGAAATTTGAAGGCGGGCGATGATGTTTCTACCACTTACCAGGCCGCCGAAAAGAAGTCCACTTCCAATCAAAGCGGCATGCGTCGAATGGGTCCTCCTATGTAAAAATTTTTAGAAAGGCGTCGTAATGAAGATAAAAAAATATTTGGCAGAAAACAAAGATATTTCCAAGACGGTGTTGTTTTCCATAGCAATGGCGGCAATGCTGGCGATTTTTGTATCCTGTTTTGTGCTGGATAGGGTTATCGAACGCCACGACGAAGAACTTTTGAAATTCATTGCGGCGGACGTTTACGACGATATTTATAACGACCTGTTGACGCCGGTAATGGTCGCGCGCGTCATAGCCAACGACGCCCACATAATTGAGCAACTCCGCAACGAAAAAAATATTCCCCACGAAGAAATAGTTCGCTCTATGGAAAATTATCTTGCCGCGCTGAAAAATAAATTCGGTTTAAGTTCGGCGTTCATTATCTCGGATATTTCCAAGAACTATTATTCTTGCGAAGGCTTCAACAAAAAAATCGACGTCCACAAAAATCCGCATGACATTTGGTATAAAAATTTCGTCGAACAAAATGTCGAATACGATTTCGACGTTGACACCGACGAGGTGAATAAAGATGCGTGGACTGTTTTTGTGAACGCGCGCATTGTTGACGGGGAAGGCAACTTGCTGGGCGTGTGTGGTGTTGGAGTTGACTTGAGCGGCTTGCAAAATGTTTTCATAACTTCGGAAGTGACGTACGACATAAAAATTAATTTGGTTGACGAAAACGGGATCATTCAGGTTGATACGGACTACGTGAATATTGAAAATGCGCAAGTCGAAAATGTTTTGAACTTCAACAAGCCGACGCAGTTTGTGCTGTCGAAAAATGAAGACGTCTACACAATCACGAAGTACATACCGGATTTTAATTGGTTCCTGGTTGTTCGCCGCGACGCCGACGACGCCAAGAATGATTTTTCAAATTTGATAATTTATATTTCGGTGAGCTTTTTTATTGCGTCCGTGATACTTTTGATTTTTATTCAAATCGCCTTGAAAATTTATCGCCGTCAGGTGGAGGACGCCGCGAAGAGACACGGCATTGCCAGCTATGCGGGCTTGTATATCTCCATGCATTTAATCGACGTGAAAAACGATATGATTCATGAACTGAGCCGCGACCCGAATGTAAATTTGCTGGTTATCAGCGACGGGAGCAACGCCGCAAAAAAAATTCAGAAGGCTGTTTCCGAAATGACTGCGCCCGAAAATTTCCAGGCAATGAAAAATTTTGTGGACTTCGATACGCTTTTGGCGAGGATGCAGAAAAATCACGTGGTGCACTGCGAATTTTTGAGCAACAAGTGCGGCTGGTGCAAGGCGTATTTCCTGGTTGCAGACTACGACGACAAAAACGAGATTAAGCAAATTATTCTTGCGATTGAATTGATTGACGAGGAGAAGCGGCGCGAAAAACATTTGCTTTATCTTTCGGAGACCGATACGATGACCGGCTTGAGGAATCGCGGGAGCGGAGAAAAGGCGGTGATTGATTTGATGGCGAAGGGCAGCGAAGGTATGTTCTGTTTGTTGGACGCCGATAAATTTAAATCTGTCAATGATAATTTCGGGCACGAGGTTGGCGACAAAGTTATCAAGGCTATCGCAAAATGTCTGAAGAAATCTTTTCGCAACAGCGACGTAACTTTGAGATTGGGCGGGGATGAGTTTGCGGCGTATGCGATTGGAATTACCGACGAGGAGCACGGAAAAATTGTCGTCAACAGACTTTTCGACGAGATTGACAAAATTAATATTCCCGAACTGGGCGGCAGAAAAATTACAGTCAGCATGGGCACCGCGATTTTTAATCCCGTCGAAAAATGTTCCTTCGATGAAATTTACAGGCGCGCGGACATTGCAGCTTACGAGAGCAAAAAATTTTCGGGCAATCACCATACCGCTTACGAAGACAAAAATTTTGGAGATGACGAAGCAAAATGAAAAAGTATCCTGCAGAAACTTTCGACATGGCTAAAATGTTGCTCGTCGTAATTGCGGTGGCGTTCGTGCTGTCTACTTCCGTTTCGTGTTTCATTTTGAACGAAGTCATTCAGCGGCACGACGAAGAGATGATAAAAGTTATTGCCTCCGACGTCTACGACAAAATCAACAACGAACTTTTAAAGCTGGTGATGGTTTCGCGGACAATGGCTAATGATTCTCTCCTAAAGCAAAATCTGGAAAATGAATCGGCATTTCCTCTTAAGGAAGAAATTTATTTGATAACGGATTACCTCGGCGAAATGAAAAATAATTTTGGGTTCAGTGCGGCGTTTATTGTTTCTGAAGGGTCGAAAAATTATTACACTGCCGGCGGTTTCGTCAAAAAACTGGACGAAGAAAATAACGAGAATGATATTTGGTACAAAAATTTTATCGCGAGAAATGTTGACTACGCTTTCACCGTCGGCGCGGACGAGGCGAACAAAATGAGGTTGACAATTTTTGCGAACACGCGGATTAAAGACGACGCCGGAAATACTTTGGGGGCGTGCGGGATAGGTATCGACATGACGAGCCTGCAAAAAATTTTCGAGGCGAATGAAAGAGTCTACGGGATAAAAATAAATCTCGTGAACAAATCCGGCATTGTCCAGGTCGATACGGAGTCCGGAAAAATTTCAAAGTACATGATGATGAGCGTCCTTTCACACCGGACAAATTCAAGTCAACCCGTGCTGAAAAAAATTAACGGCGGCACTTACGTGGTGACGAGATATATTCCGGAGTTCGATTGGTATTTGGTTATCAGCCGCGACGACGAAAACATAAATACGGATTTTTCAAACTTGATATTTTATATTTCGGTGAGCTTTTTAATTGCGCTGATATTTTTGCTTATTTTTATTCGAGTCAGTTTGAAAAGAGGGCAGCGCGAAATTGAAGAGAGCGCAAAAAAATACGGTATCGCCAGCCACGCCGGACGTTATGTTTCCATGCACTTGATTGACCTGGAAAATGACACTGTCCACGAATTGAGCCGCGCCCCGAATGTAAATTTGATGACGATTAAAGACGGGAAGGACGCCGCCGCGCAAATTAAAAAGTCCGTCGCCGAAATGACAAGCGCGGAAAGTTTGCCCGCCCTCCTCGAATTTATCCGCTTTGAAAATTTGTCGGGGAGAATGAAAAATAAATTTGTGATTCAGCAGGAATTTTTGAGCGCGCAGTACGGTTGGTGCAAGGCGTATATCATGCTCGTGGACAACAACGACGCCGGAGCGATTCACCAAATTGTTTTCGCGATTGAGTTGATTGACGAGGAGAAACGGCGCGAAAAACATTTACTTTATCTTTCGGAGACGGATGCGATGACCGGCTTGCGGAATCGTGGCAGCGGCGAACAAACTATCACCGATTTAATGGCGGGGGGCGTCGAAGGGATGTTCTGCGTGCTGGACGCCGATAAATTTAAATCGGTCAATGATAATTTTGGTCACGAGGTCGGCGACAAAGTTATCAAGGCTATCGCGGACTGCTTGAGGAAAACTTTTCGTCAAAGCGACGTAATTTTGAGATTGGGCGGAGATGAGTTTGCGGCGTACGCGATTGGAATTACCGACGAGGAGCGCGGAAAAATTGTTGTCGACAGATTTTTCAAGGAGATTGACGCGATTAATATTCCCGAACTCGGCGACAGAAAAATTTCAATCAGTTTAGGCAGTGCGCTTTTCAGTGTCGCGGAGGGTTGTTCTTTCACCGAACTGTACAAGCGCGCGGACGCCGCCGCCTATCAGAGCAAGAAGACTCAAGGAAATTGTCACACTGCGCACAAAAAATAAAAGCCGCCAAAAAATTTTTTGACGGTTGAAAATTTTTTTCTCGTTATAAAAATTTCTCGTGATTTATTTCGTGAGAGCGTCCCAAGCTTCGTTCGCGTGCTTAAGATAAATTCCGCGAATCTTTTCATTTTCGCCGAGCCCTTTGAGTTGCGTCGTCACGTTAAAGCCCATGTTTTGCAAAATAGTTTTGTGGGAATCTTCCTCGTCGCCCGCCATGTCGTTATTCGCGTGGTCGCCGGCAACCATCATGAGCGGCATCAAGATAATATTTTGAACCTTATGCATTTTGAGTTTGCCCGCCCAATCATCAAGAGACGGCCAACCTTCGACGGTATAAATGTGGACGTCGTTGCGTTTCATTGCGCGGAGTTTATTTTGCATGACGGAATAATAAGCGTTGGAAGGATCGGGCGTGCCGTGCGCCATTAACAAAATCGCCGTGCCTCTTTTATACGCCGGCAAGTCCAAACTTTCCATGACTTCCATGACGTCGTCGGGCTGCTCCTCCTGCCCCTGCCAATACATGAGCGGAGTTGCGAGAGTCATTGCCTTGAATTTAGTTTTGTACTCGTGGAAAAGCGCGACGTCGTATTTGTATTCGATACCTGGAATTATCGCGAGAGGAACAAGCGCGATTCTGGTGTAGCCTTCCTTGCGGAGCTGTTCGAGAGTTTCTTCGGGCGTGACGTAATTGCTTTTACCCTCGTTCTCCTTAATGTGCTTGATAACGATATGGCTGGTAAAAGCCGTCACTACTTTAACGTTGGGGTGCGCCCGCTGAATTTCTTTAACTGTTGCGTCGATAGTTTTTTCGCGGCTGTCCTTGAACGTCGTGCCGAAACTCAAAACGACAATCGCATCTTTGTTGGCAGATTTTTTCATTTTCGGATTCTCGTACTTAAGCATCCCAATTTGAGTTGCCATTTGCAGAGCCGAAGGAGGATTAGCGACCTCGTCACTAAGTTGATACGCTCCCTGCGCCGGCGCGACGCCCAACATAGCGGTACAAGCCATTGACACCACCAAAAACTTTTTCCAATTTTTCACTTGAGACCTCTCCTTTGCACTTGTTTTTTTTCAACATTGCTCATACATTTCAAGTCGCAAAGGTCAACGCTAATGTTATCACATTCAAAAAAAATGTCAAACTTTTTATTCTTCGGCGGCAAGTTTCGCCTGGACATAAATCGCGCATTCCAGACGCTTCTTTTGAATTTCACAGCCGACCTCGTAAGGTTCGCGAATATCCCCGTGAAATAAATCCGCATTCGCGTGACAGCCCCCGCTGCAAAAAAATTTCGCCCAACAATCGCGACACTTCGGCTTATTCAAAACATGAGACTCACGAAAATATTTTATCCAGTGCTTTGAATTTTCGTCGACGCCACCAAAAACATCACCGAGCCTGTAATTTTCGCGCCCGACAAATTGATGGCAGGGGTACAAGTCCCCGTTTTCAGCGACGGCAAAATATTCGTGCCCCGCGCCGCAACCCGCCAGCCTCTTCGCGACGCAAGGACCATTCGACAAATCAACATTGAAGTGGAAAAAGAAAAAGCCGCGCCCTTCGTCGTGATATTCAAGATAAATTTTCGTCAAGCGGTCGTACTCCTCAAAAATTCTCGGCAAATCCTCTTCAGTCAGCGCGAGCGGAGAATTTTTCAGAACGACGGGTTCAATAGAAAGAACGTCAAAGCCCGCGTCGTAAGCACTCAAGACATCTTCAGCGAAGTCGAGATTTTTTTTCGTGTACGTCCCGCGCAGGTAATAATTATCGCCGCCGCGACTTTCGACGAGCTTTTGAAAATTTTTCAGCACGCGCTCGTAGCTGCCGTGCCCGCCAATATCCGGGCGCATTGCGTCATGAATTTCCTTTCGCCCGTCGAGACTCAAGACCATTGAAATATTATTTTCGTTCAGCCAAGAAATTTTTTTGTCGTCAAGCAACATGCCGTTCGTCGTCAAAGTCAGCTTAACTTTTTTGCCTGTATCCTTTTCGCGCCGGCGGACGTACTCGGTGACGGCTTTGACTGTCCGGAAATTTAAGAGGGGTTCTCCGCCGAAAAAATCTATTTCGCAGTGCTTGCGGAGTCCGGAATTTTTTATAATGAAATCGACAGCCGCGCGCCCGACTTCTTCGGACATAACCGCGCGTTCGCCGCCGTAGCTCCCGCCCGCGCCGAAACAGTACTTGCAACGCAAATTACAATCCTGCGCGACCATAAGGCAAAGACTTTTCACGACGCCGACGCCATGAAAAGTTGGAGGAACATTAATTTCCGGCGCGAAGAGTTCTTGAGCGTCGATAAGTTGATGAAGTTCGTCGAGAGCTTCCGAAATTTCGGCGGGATTATATTTTACCGAAAGGTTTTTCAAAACGGCGGCGTCATTTTTTCCGTTGAAGGTGTCGAGAATTTCAAAAATCATTTCGTCGACGAGATGAACTGCGCCGCTATTTACGTCCAGCAAAATAAAATCTTCGCCCTGTTTAAATTTATGAATCATAAAACTTTCCCCTAATCTTTAATCTCTAATTCCTGGTTACTTTCCCCTTGAGAAGGGTCTCTTCTTTTCTTTTGGTGCAAAAGAAAAGAAGCAAAAGAAACCCGCCCGCAGAGGTCGCATCACGCGACAAAATGCGGGCAGCCGCCCATCCTTGGGCGGCTCCACCCACTTTCAAAACTTTCCCATAATCCCTTATCCCTTTCAACTAATCTCTTTCCACTAGTTTGTCGACTTCGGCAATATATTTTTGAGCAACGTCAATGACTTTTTTCCGTAGCTCGCCAATATTTTCGCCACGTACCTGCGCGCCTGCAACAGTTTGATGACCGCCGCCGCCGAACTGCTCCATAATAACCTGCACGTTCAAATTTCCATTCGACCGCGCGCTGATTCCGATTATGTCATTTCTCATTTGAAAGAGAATAATCGTCATGCGAACATTTTCGATAGTCAAGAGAGAATCCGCCGCCTGCCCCGCGACCGCCTGAATGTTCGGGAAAAGATGCGGCATAATCGAGACGACGAGACCGCCCTCAAAATATTCGGACTGCGCTTTTGCTCTGGCAAGCGCGACTGTGGTTTCGTAATCAGCCATAAAAAGTTCGCGGACAACGACGGGATCCGCCCCGCAACGTCTGAGATAAGCCGCCGCGTCAAAAGTTCGGATACCGGTTTGCACGACGAAACTTTTTGTATCGACGACAATCCCCGAATACAAAGCAGTTGCCGCCAATTTTCCGACGGAAACTTTTTCGTCGAAGTACATCAAAAGTTCCGTGACGAGCTCCGACGCCGAACTTGAACTGGGCTCGTGATAAAAGACGACGGGATTTTTAATGACGCTTTCGCTTTTCCTGTGGTGGTCAATCACGATAACATTTGGAATCCGTTCGAGCAAAGCCGGCGCGGCGACAAGATAGGGTATGTGAGTATCGACGACGACAATCAGCGGATTAATCGAAGTGGGGATACTTAAATCGCCGACCTTGACGAAAAGATTTTTGTAAATGCCGGATTTGTCCTTGCGGAACTGTTCGATAATTTTTTCTATGCTGTCAGTGGAGTTGCTCAAGACGACGCGGACAGCCTTTTTCATGTGCATTGCCATTATGGCGACGCCGACCGCCGCGCCGAAGGAATCGAAGTCTTCGCGGGTGTGACCCATGACAAAAATTTCGTCCGCCGCCTCCATGTGTTCGCGAATAGAATTTGCCGTGACGCGCGCCCTAACTCTGTTGTGCTTTTCTACTGCGCGCGTGTGCCCGCCAAAATATTTCGGCTTGCCGTCCAAAATAACGGCGGCCTGGTCTCCGCCGCGAGCAAGTGCCGCGTTAAGACGTTCCTGCGCCTGGTTGCCCAGCTCCGCCATTGATTGTTTTGTAGAAATTTCTTCGGCGACGGCGACACCTATTGACAGCGTGGCGGGTATTCCGTTTTTGCTGATAATCTGTCGAATTTTATCGAGCACGGAAAATTTTTCGGCAATCGCCTTGTTCAGAGCGTACCTCTCCAAAACGACGATAAACAAATCGTTTGAAATGCGCTGAATAAATCCGGCGAGCGAACTCATCCATCTTTCAAGCTCCTCGTTAATCGAAAGCATGAGAGAAGTTTTTTCCGCCTCATTCAGCCCCTGCATAATCTCTTCGTAATTATCAACCTGCACGTACATTATCACTGTGCGGCTTTGATTATATTCGAGTTTCAAATTTTCGTAGATGGTAATTTCTTGCACGAAGAGCACAATTAATTTCGGGTAGCCGGGCTTCGTGAGCATCTGCCTGTACTGCACGAAAAAGTGGCGAACCATTTCGACTTGGCTGCCGTCCTCCGCGTACTCTATGGAAGTATTTTTCGCGGTGTACCTGCCCTGCTTGAGTTTGTCGGGCTCGTCTTCGGCGGGCAGGTCAAGAACTTCGTCGTGTAAAATCCCGTTCCAAAATTCGTTGACTTCTTCGCCTTCTTCGGGTTCCTTTTCGGCAAATGCCACCGTCAATTCGTTATGCCACTGCATCCTTCCGGATTCGTCAATGACGATAATTGCCTGCGGGATATTTCTTGTGGCGTAATACATCATTTCGTTGCCGCTGCCGATAACATTTTCGCAGTACTCTTGAAATTTTATCTTCCTGTCCTTGCAACGCTCCCGCACGAAGAGCGCCAGCATAAGCCACACCAAAAAAGCTATCGCCGCCAGATATTTGTTGTATTGGGAAATCACGGCGACCATCACCAGCAAAACCGCGAGACTTATGACTAAATCCGGCCATGCCGATAAATTTTTCGGCACCTCGTCACCACCTTTTCAAAAAAATTATTCTCTCTTTATTTTTTTTCGGTAGTCAAAAATCATGTCAAACAATCCGGTGAACGCGACAATTTCCAGCGTCATCATGTTCAAAATTATTATCACGAAAATTATTCTCCGCACGAGTTTTGAAACGTTGTATCTGTCCGCGAGGCAAGACAGCAACGACAGCCCTTGCAATAATCCGACTGTCATTGAAATAAAAGTTGCGTTGATTGAAATTGTGTAGAGCAAATCCCAGCCGCGCGTCCCTCCCCAATAAACGCCGAGTATCGAAAACGCCGCGACGTACAAGAAAATGATTGGGAATCTCCATTCGGCGAAAGGCGGCATTGGTTCCGCGAACTTCAGCCGTAATTTTTTGAATATCCATTGCGAAGTTAAGTAGCAGGCAAGCGCGTTGAACACCGCCATTAACATTAAAATCGTCGGCATCAAAAATCCCAAAAGTTGCAGTGTCGGCTCGACCTGCGCGCGCGCCTGACTGATTGTCTCTTGGTCGACGCCCATTGATTCATACATTTGGAAAGTTTGCTCGAAGGATTCTTTCACCGCTGAAATTTCCGTCTCCATGACGTTCATCCCCATTGCCGTCGTCAAAAGACCTATGGCGATAACCTGCGCGATAAAAGCTGTCACTAAAGTTGCGACGAAACATTTTACCGCGCCCAATCCGCGACGCAGGCAATAGCCCAAAATTAATCCGCAAATTCCAAAACTCAAAGCGATTCTCATTGCCAAAATCGGTCCGACGAACATCGCGAGCAAGACGAAAGAAACTGTCAGCGACATTAATCCTTTGCCTTCGCCTTGACGGAAGGTGAGCACGACTATTGGCACCGCGCAGAAAAATTCTATTGCCAGCCCCAAAATTGGCAGGTAGACTGTGGCTAATCCGAGAATAACCGCTATCGCTGTGAGCAAGCCGCCTTCGACCAGCGGCGTAACATTGCTTTTCATCATTCGTAACCCTAATCTCTAATCCCTATTCCCTAAAAACTAAACGTCGTACGGCTTCGGCAAAACCGTCGTCTTCACAAAGCCCCGTTGTAAAATCGCAGGCGGCCTTCACTTCGTCAGTGGCATTGCCCATTGCAATACTCGTGCCCGCAACTTTCAACATGGGCAAATCATTATCCGAATCACCAATCGCCGCAACTTCAGCGCGGTCAATTTTCAGTTTCTGCGCGAGAATTTTGACGGCGGCGGCTTTTGAAACACCTGGACAAATAATTTCGCAGTAAAGCGGATGAGATTTCGTGACGTCGATTTTATTTCCGAAGGCGGCTTTAATTTCGGCTATCCTCTTCAAATTTTCTTCGGCGTCGGGAGAAATTCCAAGCAGCTTGCAGACGTCGGCAGTCTTTTCGCGCAGTCCGTCCCAGCCGACAGCGACGCCCGAAACCTTCTGCGCTTTTTCGTAGCCTTCAGAAAAATTGCAGTGCTCCGGATAATGCAAGACGTCCCCGCTGTAACTTTGGAGGTACCAGCCGCGCGCCTCGAAAAAATTCACGACGTCCACGACAATTTTCGGCGGAAGGTATTCGCAGTGAATAATTTCCCCGTCCGTCGATTTAATCAGCGCGCCGTTGTAAGTTATAATCGGTACGTTCACGCCGAGTTCTTCAGCTATCGGCAGGGCGGCGCGGTACATTCTGCCGGTCGCGATAGTCACGATAATACCGGCAGCTGTCATTTTTTGGACGGCTTCGATATTTTTCGCGGAAATATTTTTTCCCGCAACCAAAAGCGTCCCGTCAATATCGCTGACAAAAAGTTTCACAGACATTTTTTTTATCGTCCTTTCCTATTTTCGACAAACAAACCCCGCAAAAGATTTAACGTTGGTAATTTCGACGCGGGCATAAATTTTTTTCAGCCTGTCCTCCAGAGAATCAAGAGTTTCGTGCGGCGGCGTGAAGAAAGAAAATCTGTCGCAAAAATTCCTCACGAAAAAATCTGTTCGGAAATTTTGCCCGACGACGTACATGCAACCGCAAAAAATTCCTCCGCGCTTAAGAGCACGAAAAGTTTCACCGTACGCAGAATTTTTGTCGGGAAAAACATGCAAACCGTTTATCGACAAAATCAAATCAAAATTTTCGTTCGGGTAAGGCAAGCTCGCAACATCGCCCCGCTGAAAAAATACGTTGGACAAATTTATTTTGCGCGCGCGTTCCTTCGCGACGGCAAGCATCTCTTTTGAATAATCGACGCAGAAAATTTCGGCGTCGTGAAAATTTTTGTAGAGCGGCAACGAAAAAACTCCGGTACCCACAGGAATTTCAAGCAACCTTCCTGAAAAATTTTTCGGCACGCCCGCGAACATCTGATTCAAAAATTTTTGATAGTCTTCGTCGGACAAGCCCCAAAAAATTTTCATCGCCAGCCTCCCGAAAAAATTCGAGTTGGTCAACATTCCGTCATAGAGCGACGCCAAAATTCCGACGCGCTTATAAGCCGAAAAAATTTTTTCATTCCGATTCACTGTTCAGCTAATTAATGCCCTTCCCGCCGCTGTCACCAGGCGAAGGCGCATCGTCATAATACGACGGCTCGGAATACGCCGGCTCGTCGTAATATTGCGGCTCGGAATATGACGGTTCAGAGTAGGAAGGCTCCGGATATTCTTCGTAGGCGGGCTCGTCGTAATATTGCGGCTCGGAATATGACGGCTCCGAGTACGACGGTTCAGAGTAGGAAGGCTCCGAATATGACGGCTCCGAATATGACGGCGCATAATCTTCGTAGCGTGAATTATCTTGCCACTGTTGACGCGGGTTGCTCCACTGCGACGAGTCATCTTGATAACTTGGTTGCGGATTATAATTTTCTTGACGCGGCGGCGTCGGCGGCGGAACATAAATTTGCCGCTGTTGTACCACGAGATTATCGAAGTCATGCGCGGGAACATTTGCGAGAGCTTTTTTCATAAAATCGCTCCACATTATCGCGGGAGTTTGTCCGCCCATAATTCCGGGCAAGCTGCTGTTATCGTCGTTGCCAATCCAAACGCCGGCGACCAAATCGGGAGTGTAGCCGACAAACCACGCGTCGTTATAATTGCTTGTCGTGCCGGTTTTTCCGGCGGCGGGGCGATCAATTTTTGCCTTCTTGCCGGTGCCGCGCGTGATAACGTCTTCAAGCATGCTCGTCAGAAAAGCAGCACTCTGCGCGCTGATAACGACCTTGCCTTCGGGGATAGCCTCCTCCAAAACTTTTCCGTTGCGGTCAAGAACTTTTGTTATCGCGACGAAGGGGACATAGACACCGTTGTTTGCGAAGGTGCAATATGCGCTGGTGAGTTCGAGCGGCGTCACTCCCCTTGTCAAGCCGCCGAGAGCCGACGCCAAATTTCTGTCGTTGGGATCTCCTTCCAGCACAAAAGTTGTAATGCCCATCTCCTGCGCGTAATAAATCGGGACGTCCATTCCGAGTTCCTTAGCGATTTTAACGGTGGGGACGTTCAGCGAACGAGTGGCGATTGTCCGAAGAGGAACACTGCCGCTAAAAGTTCCGCTGTCGTTTTGCGGACGCCAGCCATTAATATTTATCGGGCTGTCGTCAACGTAGGTATCGGGGGTGTAATTTAATTTTTCGAGTGCGGCGGCGAACACGAACGGTTTAAAAACGGAACCTGGTTGACGTTCGGCCATAGTCGCGCGATTAAATTGATCTTGCCCGCGCCCGCCAATCATCGCCTTAATGTAGCCGGTCTTCGGGTCAATTGCGACAAGTGCACACTGCGGTTGCTCAAGTCCGTTGGCGTCGGTGTAAAAGGCGGGCAAATTATCCTTGACGACCTGTTCGGCCATGCGTTGTATGTCCATATCGATTGTCGTGTAAATTTTCAGCCCTTCCTTGTAAATCGAATCCGCGCCGTATCTTTCAACTAAAATCTGTGTAACGTAATTGATAAATGCTTCGGCGTCCTTCTGCTCTTCCGGAACGTTCGGTTGTGCCAAAATAATTTCTGTGGTCTTCGCGGCGACTGCCTCTTCGTGATTTATGTAATGATACTTGACCATTTGGTCTATGACGACGTTGCGCCTGTCAAGTGACGCCTGAAAATTATTGAAGGGCGAAAAATAATTCGGGCTCTTGGGTATGCCCGCCAACAGCGCGCACTCCGACAAATTTAAATCCTCGACGTTTTTCCCGAAATAAATTTTCGACGCCGCCTGCACTCCGTAAGCTCCCTGCCCAAAATAAATTTGATTTAAGTACAGCTCCAAAATTTCTTGCTTGGTATATTGCTTTTCGAGTTGGATAGCGAGAAAAACTTCTTGAATCTTCCGCTTGAAAGTCCTCTCCTGCGTCAAGTAAGCATTCTTCGCAAGCTGTTGGGTGATTGTCGAGCCGCCTTCGGCAATCTCATTTTTCGTTATGTTAGAATAAAGTGCGCGCAAAAGTCCTTTAGGGTCAACGCCCTTGTGCTCATAAAATCGATTGTCTTCGACGGCAACAAACGCCTGTTGCAAATTCGCGGGGATCTGTTCGATTTTTACGGGCATGCGATTTTCTGCCGCGTGAATGTTCGCGATTTCATTGCCGGCAGAATCGTAAATTTGAGATGACGCGGGCGGGCGAATCTCCCCCGCCAAATTCGGCTTGGCGTTTATGTTCGCCGTGACAAACCCGACCAAAACCCCGACAGCCGTGACGACAACAAAAGTAAAAATCCCTAAAAGTATCTTGAGAAAAGTTTTTAGCTTGCTGCTTTTATTGCCGTCTCGTTGCGGAGGAGGAGCCGGAATCTCCTCGCGTCGTTCGTCTATATTTTCCATAAAAAAACCTCCCGATTAAAAACACGCATATATTATCACAAACACCTTTTTACGTCGATATTTTTTTTGAAAAATAGTAGCCGCGCAAAAATTTTCTGAAAGATAAACTTGCAGGATTTTACCCGATTACATAGAAAAATCAAAACGAAGGGGAGGTGTCAAGATGATAGAAACTATTTTAGTTCCCGTTGACGGCTCTGAAAGTTCGGAAAGGGCTGTCGCGCGGGCTATAGATATCGCAAAAGTTTGTGACGCGAAAATAATTTTCCTGTACGTCGCGAATATCAACCAGCTTGCAATAAACCCTTCCCTTATGCACGCCGTGATGGACGCCGTGAAAAAAGCCGGCAGAACTATTTTACAGCGCGCTGAAAGTACGGTGCCAAAGGGTATCGCAAAAGGAATTTTGTTGAAGGTCGGTTCACCCGCCGATTTAATTTTGGAAGTTGAAGAGGATTTGGACGCCGATTTAATAATTATGGGCAGTCGCGGTCTGGGCACAATAAAGGGGCTTCTGCTCGGCTCTGTCAGTCAATACATTATGGAGCGGGCAGAATGTCCCGTTCTTGTTGTAAAATAGTTTTTGTGGCAGGGCTTAATGAAAGGCACTGAAGGCTGAAGTTAATGCCCGAGCCGGAAAGGGGTCGGTCGAATTGATGTTTTTACTTGCGCTGTCGCCGATTTTGTGGCTGGTGATTGCGCTCAGCGTCATAAAAATGGCACCGTGGAAAGCGTGCATAATTGCGCTGGTAATTTCTTTGGCGGCGGGCATGGGCGTCTGGTCAATGGAAAGCAATTATGCGGTAGAGGCAGTATTAGAGGGCGTCGCGTTGGCTTGTTGGCCAATCTTGCTCGTCATTATCGCGGCAATTTTTACCTACAATTTGACATTGCACACAAAAGCAATGGACACAATCAAAGAACTCTTAACAAGTGTCAGCCACGACAAGCGCGTTTTAATTCTGTTAATCGGTTGGGGCTTCGGCGGATTTTTGGAAGGTATGGCGGGCTTCGGCACGGCAATAGCTGTCCCCGCAGGAATGCTCGCCGGTATCGGAATAAATCCTATTCTTTCAGTTTCAGTCTGCTTGATAGCAAATTCAGTTCCGACGGCTTACGGCTCAATCGGTATCCCTCTGGTTACTTTGGCTAACGTCACGGCGTTTGATCCCGTGCAACTGGCAACCTACACTTCTTTACAACTCGGCGTGTTGACTTTGCTCTGCCCGTGGCTTATGGTTATCGTCACCGGAGGCGGACTGAAGGCTCTGCGCGGAATGACAATGCTCTGCTTAGGTTCGGGGCTCGCGTTTTTTATTCCGGAGCTCGCGCTGTCAATGTTCGTCGGTCCTGAATTGGCAGTCGTCGCCGGCGCAATCGCAACAATGGGTACAATCGTCGTCCTTGCAAAAAAATTCCCCATCGACGATCCGGAATTTGCCATGCCCTCCCAAACAGGAAAATCAATCAGCACGGCGCAGGCAATTAACGCTTGCTTGCCGTTCATTTTAATTTTTATCTTCCTGCTGTTCACAAGCAAACTCGTCCCGCCGATTAACCAATTCCTCATGCAATTTAAATCCGCCGTCCCGATTTACACGGGCGAAGGCGGCGCACCGTACACTTTCGTTTGGGTGAACACTCCCGGCGTTTTAATTTTGTTGGCGGCGTTTATCGCTGGCAGCAAACAAGGCGCGGGTTTCGGCGAAATGGTCGCGCTACTCGGCAGGACGATTAACGGTTTGAAATTTACAATGATCACAATTATCGCGGTTATCGCTACGGCAAAAGTTATGGGCTACAGCGGCATGACGAATCAAATTGCTGATACGGCGGTTGCGGTCACGGGCACGGCCTACCCTCTGATTGCGGCGTTTCTCGGCTCCGTCGGCACATACATAACCGGCTCGGCTACTTCCAGTTGCGTTTTGTTCGGCAAGTTGCAAGTCATGGCGATGCAGAGTCCGGCTATCGGCGCGAACGAAACTGTTCAGGCGTGGGTTGCCGCCGCAAATGCAACGGGAGCTTGCGCGGGCAAAATGATTTCTCCGCTGTCAATCGCTATCGGCTCGGCGGCTATCGGCGTGAAGGGCGCGGACGCTCAACTTTTGGCATTCGCGATAAAATTTTACATACCGTTCGTAATTTTCATGGGAGCAGTCGTTTATTTGGGGCAAGCTATAGTCGGCTAAAAATTTCTTGAAAATTTTTTAAGTGTGTGGCCGTCATGGATGACGGCCTTGCCCGCATTTGGTCGCGTGATGCGACCTCTGCGGGCGATTTTTCTTTTGTTACTTTTCTTTTTCTAAAAAAGAAAAGTAAATGCTAATATCAATCCAAAAATTTTATTTGAAAGAGAAAAATCATGCACAAAATTTTAGAAACAGCACTGAAAGATATTGCGATTGACGAGGCGGCATTTTTTTTCACGCGGCGAAAAGAATTTTCTATCTACGGCGTTTCAGGCACGCAAAAAGTCGTGACAATCGCTGCCGCCTTCGCGAAAAATCCGCGCCCGACAATTATTATCGTCAGCGACAAAGAAAAAATCTCCGGCTGGACTTCGGACTTGTCGGAACTTTTGCCCGCAGTTCCCGTCGAAGAACTCCCCGAACTCGATTTAATTCCCCTGCGCGCCGGAACAATCGGGCTCGAACGACGCGCAAAACGTCTGCAAATTTTAATGAGACTTTCCGCCGGCGAAAAATTTATCGTCCTCGCCACGCCAACCGCCGCCGTCAAAAAAGATTTTTCGCGGCAGGATTTTTCCAAAAACCAAATCAAAATCGAAATCGGTCAGGAAATTCAGCAGGAAAAATTAATTTCTAAACTCGTCAGTCAAGGTTACGAACGCTCCGACGAAGTCGACGCAATTGGAAAGTTCAGCGTGCGCGGCGATATCCTCGATATTTTCGCGATAAACGCGCCCAATCCCTACCGCATAGAATTTTTTGACGAGACCGTTGATTCAATGCGCGAATTTAGTATCGAAACACTGCGCTCCGAAAAAAATATCGACGCCGCGATTATTTTGCCCGCCTACGCCGGCGACGCGAAGAGGGCTGAACCTTTCACGACATGCGCGGGGGAAAACGGCACGATTATTTTTGACGAGCCCGCCCGCATTCAGGAGGAAATCGCTGCGCTCGTGCAGGAAGACCCCGCCGTCAAGCCGCATATCTTTTCTTTCGACCAGCTAGTTAAAAATTCTCGTGCGGGCAGTCTGATTTATGTTTCGCTTATGCTGAAAAAAATTCGCGCGGCTGAAATTGAATCGTCCTTCGGGATAAGCTCGGAAAATGTTGCCTCCTTCCAAAACCAGGTTGAATTTTTTGTCGACGAACTCAAGCGGCAAACAGATCTCGGCAGAAAAATTTTTATCCTCTTCGCGACACAAACTAAACTCGACGGGCTGAAAAAATATCTGGCGAATAAAAATTTTGAAGGCGCGATAAATTTTCAAGTCGGCACGCTGAACGAAGGATTTATTTTGCCTTCCGCGAAACTCGTCGTCTTCACCGAAAAAGATATTCTCGGCAGTCAAGTCGAACGCCGCCGCTTGAAAAATTCTCCGAAATACGCCGGCGACACGATTAAAAATTTTCGCGACATTCGTCCCGGCGATTATGTTGTTCACACGACGAACGGCATTGGAAAATATTTGGGCGTCGAGACTTTGGAAATTGACGGGCTCCACAGAGATTATTTGCAGATTCAGTACGGCGGCGGCGATAAACTTTATTTGCCGACGGACGCCGTACAATTTTTGCAGAAATATATTTCGGACGACGACGCGACGCCCCGCCTGTCTACGCTCGGCTCCGGCGACTGGAACCGCGCAAAATCCCGCGCAGCTGCCGCCGTCGAGGACATTGCTCAAAAACTTATAGAAATTTATGCGCGCCGTCAAGCCGCGAAAGGTTTTGCCTTCGACGAGGACGACGCTACTCAAGCTGACTTCGAGGAAAAATTTCCCTACGAGGAGACGCCCGACCAAATTAAAGCCGTCGAGGAAGTCAAAGCCGATATGGAAAGCCCGCGCCCGATGGACAGACTTATTTGCGGCGATGTCGGTTTCGGCAAAACTGAAGTCGCGATTCGCGCGGCGTACAAGGCGGCAATGAACGGCAAACAGGTTGCAATGCTCGTGCCCACGACCGTCCTTGCGCAACAGCACTACCAAACTTTTTCTGAAAGGTTCACGGGATTTTTGCCGACCGTTGATGTGATTTGTCGTTTCCGTTCGCAGAAGGAACAGCGTATCACTCTGCAAAAAGTTCGCGCAGGTCAAGTCGATATTCTGATTGGTACGCACGCGATTTTAAATTCTAAGATTGAGTTTAAAAATCTCGGCTTGATTATTATTGACGAGGAACAAAGATTCGGCGTCAAGCAGAAAGAAAAAATCCGTTCCCTTTCGGACGGCGTGGACGTTCTTGCCATGAGCGCGACACCCATTCCGCGAACTCTGCACATGTCCCTTGTCAAGGCGCGCGATATGAGTTTGATTACGACGCCGCCCGCTGAAAGATTCCCCGTGCAGACCTACGTTATCGAAGACGACGACGAAATTATTGCGGAGGCGATACGCCGGGAAATTCGGCGCGGCGGACAAGTTTATTTCGTCTACAACAGAATTGAAACGATTGACTTCATGCGCGAACGCCTGGAAAATCTCGTGCCCGAAGCAAATATTCAGACGGCGCACGGTCAGCAATCAGATGTTTTTCTCGAAAAGATAATGATGGATTTTTATGAAGGCGCGTTCAATGTTTTGTTGTGCACGACGATTATTGAAAACGGGCTGGACGTCGCCAACGCGAACACGATTATAATTTACGACGCGGATAACTTCGGGCTCGCGCAGCTCTATCAAATGCGCGGGCGCGTCGGGCGTTCTCATAAAATGGCGTTCGCTTATTTCGTCTATCGTCGCACAAAAGTTTTGGGGGAGACTGCCGAAAAGAGATTGCACGCCATGAAAGAGTTCGCCCAACTCGGCGCGGGTTTTCGGATTGCGATGCGCGATTTGGAAATTCGCGGCGCGGGAAATTTGCTCGGAGCACAACAGCACGGACACATTGCCAGCGTCGGTTTTGAAATGTACTGTCAGCTTTTGGAAGAGGCGGTCGCGAAACTTCAACACAGGCAGGAAAAAATTGCGGAGCCGGAGCCGACAATCTCTTTGCCCGTCGAAGCTTTTATCGACGAAAAATATATTCCCAATTCCGGTCATAAAATCGAAATTTATCAGCGGCTTGCGGTCATGCGCAACGAGATCGAAGTTAATGATTTGCTTGACGAGATGATAGATCGTTTCGGCGAACCGACACAACCCGTAATGAATCTTTTGCAGGTCGCGAAAATTAAATGCGCCGCTAAAAATCTCGGCGTGAAGTCTCTGCAGGAAAATAATATGCGCGTGGAATTTATTTTCGGGGACTCCGCAAAAATTTCGCCAAAAGGTTTTATCGAACTCAAAAATATTTTCAAGGGACGCATGAAAGATTTTCAGAAGGAGCGCACAATTTTTATCAAGCTCGAAAGCAAAAAAAATCTCCTGGATATCGTTTCAATGGTGCTGAAAAGATTAAGCGGATAAATTTTCTTGACAAACTATAACGAAAAGATTTAAAATCCTTTCTGTTGAATGATTCTCGAGGAAGGAGCTGTCGTCAGTGAAACGTTGGTTCTTGTTCGGGCTGGGCGCGATGTTAGTTTTAATTCTCGGTTTGCTGTTTTACGGCACGTACTTGAATCACCGCAGCGAAGCTCAAATCGTCGAAAGAATGTCCGAGCAAAAAATTTCCCTGCGCGGAGCAAAAGTTCAGATGCGCTCAATGAAACCGCAGCTCGTGTTGGACACAATTAACCTCTACTCGGAAAAAATGGCGGACGCCGTCGCGCTTATCGACGGCAGAATTACCACAGTCGACGTGCAGAAAAATCAACACGTCGTAAAAGGTCAAACGCTCTTCACGCTGACGAACGACTCTCACCCGATAAGGATTCGTCAAGCCGAAATTGATATTATCCAAAACGATAACGAACTTGTCAAAAACGATAACGAACTTGTCAAGGCGGAGTCGTCTTTGGCTCACGCGAAAAGCGAATACAATCGTTACAGTAACCTCCTGGCGGAAAACGCGGTTTCTGTCGAGAAATTTGAGGAGACCGAAGCTCTTTACAAGGAGGCGCAAGTTAATTTAAAAAATGTTCACGTGCAAAGGGAACAGCTCCTCGCGCAGAAAGATTATTATCTTGCGCAGAAGGAACAGCTCTTGATAGAAAATTCTTATGCGCATGTCGCCGCGCCCATTGAAGGCGAAGTTTTGATTTTGTATCGCCCGCAAGGTTCCTACGTCACGGCGGGCACGGCAATGGCTTTAATCGGAGATTTTAAAAATCTTTATTTTTCCATGACGGTCGAGGACACGGCGACGAAAAATTTAAAGGTCGGCGGCATGGCTGAGCTCTCTTTCCACCACGCGGATCTTTCAAAAATTTATGATACAGAATACGAGCCCGGCAACACGGGCAGACGGCATCCTTTCACGGCGAAAATAATCGACATTACCCCCGCAACCAACGAGCCCGCAAGCATACGAAAAGTTATTTGGGAAGTCGATAACAGCGCGGGAGTGTTGGAGCCGCAAACTTACAGCTCCGCGCGCCTTCAATCTTTTAATCCTATTTCCTGCTTGACAATTCCGACAAGGGCTTTGGCAGGAGCCGCGCTTGATTCCGTTTTTGTCGTCGACGAAGAAGGCGTGATTCATTCGCGGAAAATTTCAACGGGCTTCAGTGACGAAAATTATATCGAAGTTACCGGCGGCTTGAAGGCGGAGGAAGTTGTCATAGTTTCCGGCACCGACGACCTCAAGGAAGGTCTGAAAGTGGATGTCATAATTGAAAGCGGTGATGATGTTGGCTGACCCGTCACAAATTTTTAGCCAAGAGGCACTGAATAAATTGCGCTCGCCGGAAAAATTAGATACCATGTTGCCAATAACTATGCCGGTCGGCTGGATAAGTATAGCGGCAATAGGTGTGTTCTTGTTTTCGGTTGTGCTCTGGTCTATCTTCGGCGCGTTTACAGTCACGGCGGACGGAATGGGTATGATTATGGACGCGGCAGGCGTCGTGAATGTCGCGCATATATCCGGCGGAAAAGTAGAAAGAGTTTACATTCGAGAGGGGCAGAAAATTCACAAGGGCGATTTGATTGCTTATTTCGAGCAGGCAGAACAATCCGCCGATGTCAAAATGGGACAATACAGTTTGGGTCTCGCCACAAACGACAGGGACGCAATGAACAAGGCTTATCAATACGGCGCGAAGAAGGAACAAAAAAATGTCGCCGAATATGTTTACAGCGAATACGACGGAATTGTTGACAGCATTTTTGTAGAAAAAGGCTCTGTCGTTTCCAGCGGCACTCCTGTCTGCACGATTAGAGTTGATTCGGGACGCGACGAATTTGAGGGAATTTTTTATATTCCCGTCGATAAAGGCAAGAGGGTTGAACCGGGTATGACGATCCAGCTTGCGCCAAACGGCGTGGATATTACGCAGACGGGAAGTTTAATAGGCGTCGTTCGTTCAGTTTCGCAGTATCCCGTTTCTGCTCAATATCTGCGCTTAAATCTCGGCAACGACCAACTTGCGCAGTGGATTCAAACTTCCCAAAGCAGCGCGCTCATGGAAATTAGATTTAATCTCGTCAAAGATAAGGATTCGGAGTCAGGTTACCTTTGGACTTCGATTATTGGCGAACACAAACCTATAACTGCGGGGAGTTTTTGCACCGGCTCAATAGTTATCGAAAGAAAGCCGCCGATTGAAAAAGTTTTCTACAAACTCAGTCAGTGGTTGAGGAGCAGGTGAACTTATGCTCAATAAAATAAAAAATTTTTTTCGACGCGGGCATGGGCGGCGTGAAGAAGTTCCCACGATTTTACAAATGGAGGCCGTTGAATGCGGCGCGGCATCCCTCGCGATGGTGTTGGCGTACTACGGACTTTGGGTGCCACTCGAAAAATTGCGGCAAGAATGCGGCGTGAATCGTGACGGCTCAAAGGCCTCCAACATACTCAAGGCGGCAAGAAGGTTTAACTGCGTGGCAAAGGGTTATCGCTGGAAAGCCGGCACCCTCCGCGAAAAAGAATTTCCGATGATTATTCATTGGGAGTTCAATCATTTTGTAGTCCTTGAAGGAATTGTAGACGACGTTGTTTATTTGAACGACCCGGGCATGGGCAGACGGACAGTGCTTTGGGAAAGTTTCCGCACGTCTTACACGGGAATCGCTCTCGTTGTAAAGCCCGACGAAAATTTTAAGCCCGCAGGTCATCGCTACAGCATCGTCAAGGCAATTGCCGAAAAACTTTTGGAAGACAAATGGGCAATGCTCCTCGTCATGCTAATCGGTCTGGCTATGGTCTTCCCGAATCTCGCCAAGCCGGTCTTCAACCAAATTTTCCTGGACGAAATTTTGAGCAGCAAGCACCCGAATTGGATGTTCAATCTTGGTTTGGCGATGGGCATTACGATTTTTTTGACGGGCGTGCTCACGACGATGAGGACTTTTTTTCTTACGCGCTGGCAAAAAAAATTGACGCTGGCTGACTCCAGTAAATTTTTTTGGCACGTAATCAGACTGCCCATGCAATTTTTTCAACAGAGGTACGCCGGCGAAATTGGTACTCGCGTCGCCTTCAACGATACTGTTGCAAGCGTCCTGTCCAACCAGGCGGCAACTGCCGTGCTCGATTTTTTGGTTGTCGTCTTTTATCTCCTGCTCCTCCTGCAATACAGCATCCCGCTAACGATAATCGGCGTCGGGTTCAGTGTCATTTCGCTCGCCATTTTTTTTGTCTTGCGCAGAAAAGTCACGGATTTAAATATGCGCATTCAGCAGGACAGAGGAAAAGAATACGGCGTCGCTATGAACGGCTTGCGCATGATTGAAACGATAAAGGCGAACGGAAACGAAACAGATTTTTTCGCGAAGTGGGCGGGCTATCACGCAAAGTCTTCGCTCGGCGAACAAGAAGTTCAATTACAATCTTTGGCGATGACTGTTTTGCCTACGTTCCTGTCCGGCGTGAACTCGGCATTAATTATAACAATCGGCGGCTTTTCAATTATGGAAGGGGTAATGACCGCCGGTATTTTCACGGCGTTTCAAAATCTCATGGCAAGTTTTCAAGAGCCCTTCGACAAAATCGTTATGCTCGGCACGACTTTGCAGACGACTGAAATGCAAATGCAGAGGCTGAACGACGTTTACCGCTACGAAATTGATCCGCTGAATTATCCTGCGGAAGACGACGCGAAAAAATTTGACGGCGCGCGTCTTTCCGGAGATATTGAGCTGAAAAGTATTAACTTCGGTTACAGTCCGCTTGAGCCGCCGCTCCTCGAAAATTTTAATCTTCATATCAAACCCGGTCGTTGGGTTGCGGTTGTCGGGTTTTCGGGCAGCGGCAAGTCAACGCTGTCGAAAATTATCACGGGCTTTTACGAGGAATGGTCGGGCGATATTCTCTTCGACGGCGTGAAACGTCGGGATATCCCCCGCGCCGTCATAACAAATTCTCTTTCGTCCGTCGACCAGGATATTTTTCAGATAACCGGCACCGTTCACGAAAATATCACGCTCTTCGACACCTCCATAAAAAAAAGCGACGTGATTCAGGCGGCGCGCGACGCTTGTATCCACGAAGATATTTTGCAATTAGACGGCGGCTACGAGGCACAAGTTTCTGAAGGCGGTTTGAATTTCAGCGGAGGACAAAGGCAGCGTCTGGAGATTGCCCGCGCGCTGGCAAATAACCCGTCGATTTTGGTGCTTGACGAGGCAACGAGCGCGCTTGACCCCGTGACTGAACAAACTGTGCTTGAAAATATTCGTCGGCGCGGCTGTTCGTGTTTCATTGTTGCTCACAGGCTGTCGACGATTCGGGATTGCGATGAGATTGTTGTTTTGAATCGCGGCAAGGTCGTCGAGCGCGGAACACACAGGGAAATGATGCAACACGACGGACCTTATCGCCGTTTGATTGAAGAGCGCAGCAAAGATGATTAAGGAGGCGCGGCTATGCAACTGATTGCCGGTCAAAGATTTCGGCTTCAAGATGAAAATAAATTTGCGGTTTTAAAATCCGGCAAGGTTGAAGTTTACGCCGTCACTAGGGACGAAAAATCTTTTCGGAAATTTTTTTTAATGGAGCTGACAGCAAACGCCGCCGCCTACCCTTCTTTTGATGACTTTGAAAATATTGACGTGGAAGTTTACGCAGTGCAGGATTCGGAGTTTGAAATTTTTTCCTTCGACGAAATTCCCGCAGACGTTCAAATAAAATGGATGCGCACTTGGTTCAAAAAATTGGTCGCCCTGCCGTATTTCAGATTGTTTGCGGATAAGGGCGACGATATTTTGATAAGCTGGATTGACGGGAGCGTACTTAACGGCGGCGAAAATAATTTAGATGATTTGCTGGAGGATTTTTCAGAAAACGAAAAAATCTTCTCAATGTTCGTCGGTATTCGTTTTAAATCCGAAGATAAAAACACTGCAGACCGGTTGGAGATTCGCAAATATCATAAACAAAATCTTTTGAATGAGGCGATTGGAAATCTTTTGGGCGAGGAGCCGCTTTATCGTGAAAAAACAGGTAGCGGCGACAAGCTCGAAGAAACTGCCTTCCTGATAAAAAATATCGCGAAGGCTCTTGGTATGCCCGTGAATAATTTGCAACTTCCGCCGGAGATTGTCCGTAAACTGGATCAGATTGGTTTGATTCGTCGGCTCGTGCAAAAATGTAACATGCAAATGCGTTTGATAACTCTTGTGCCCGAATGGTACACGAAGGACAGCGGCGTTATTATCGGATACTACGGAGAAAACAAAGAGCTGGCGGCTTTTATTCCGAAAGGACCCGGAGATTATCGTCTGCTCACCGCGAAAAATCCTGAAGAGATTATCATTAACGAAGAAGTTGCGAAAAAAATTAACGAGAGTGCTTTTGAATGTTATGCCGGTTTGCCGCTGAGACAGCTGACTTTTCCGGACTTGTTTAAGTTCGCGATTGAAAGAAGTTGGAGCGTCGATATTAAAGCGATTCTTTTTGCAAGTTTTATCGCGGGGCTCGTGCCAATTGTTTCACCGATAATCACCGAAAGTATTTTCGCGGACATAATTCCGATTCTCGACAGAGAAGGCTTGGTGGTCGTCACGCAAGTTTCAATCGTTTCCAGTTTCACGCTGGCGGCGGTGGCACTCGTCCGCGCAATCGCCGTCATGAGAATCACTTCAAGATTTGATATGTCGATAGAGGCGGCACTCTGGGGGAGGATACTCGCCTTGCCGACAAGTTTTTTCCGACAATTTCAATCGGGCGAATTGACACAGCGCGTCTTGGGAATGGAATCCCTCAAAGCAGTCTTGAATAACCAGGTTGTCTCGACGATTTTCAACATGATTTTTTCCGTGTGGAGCTTAATTTTGATGTGCTATTACAGCTTGAAACTCACGGCACTTGCGGTAGTCCTTTGGCTGGTATATTTCGGCTTGACATTTTTCATTTACCGAAGAGTCGGCTCCTTCCAGCGGAAAATGGTTGAAGCAAAAAATTTGACGTCGGGCATCGTCCAACAAATTTTTACCGGACTGCCAAAATTCAGAATACAGGGCGCAGAAGAACAGGCGTATTATCTTTGGGCAAAAGTTTTCGGCGAAGAATGGAAGTGGAATTTAAAACTTCGCTGGCAAAATAATTACAACACGATTATTTCCGCGATTCAGCCGCTGATTTTTACATTTATGATTTTTTGCATGACGTTTTATGTGCTCGGCAAAATGGACGGCGCAAAATTTGTCACTGAAATTGAATATCCGAAGTTCCTTGCTTTTCTGTCTGCCTTCACCGGTTTAAATGCGGCGGTGGTCGGCTTGACGGGTATACTCGGAACGTTTTTCACAATCAGACCGCACATTGAAAACCTTCGTCCGATTTTGGAAGCGATTCCAGAAATTGCCGAAGACAAACCCGACGCGGAAGTTTTGTCCGGCGCGATTGAAGTTAATCATTTGAGTTTCTCCTACGTCGAAGGCGGACCGAATATTGTTGACGACATGAGCTTTAGAATCGTGGCGGGCGAAAACGTCGCGATTGTCGGGAAGAGCGGCTGTGGCAAGTCTACTCTTTTGCGTTTAATGCTCGGCTTTGAAAAACCGAAGACCGGCGCAATTTATTACGACGGGCAAGATCTTTCGGAGTTAAATGTTTCTTCGGTTCGTTCACAAATGGGAGTTGTCTTGCAAAACGGGCAGCTAATGACGGGAGATATTTTCACGAACATAATCGGGACGACTTCTTTGACAATGGACGACGCTTGGGACGCCGCAAGAGCCGCCGGACTTGAGGAGGACATAAAAAAAATGCCGATGGGGATGCATACCGTGATAAGCGAGGGCAGTTCCAATATCAGCGGCGGACAACGGCAGAGGATTTTAATCGCGCGGGCTTTGGCGGCAAAACCTTCTATTCTGATTTTCGACGAGGCAACTTCCGCGCTCGACAATCGCACGCAAGCAATAGTCACTGAAAGTTTGAACAAAAGGCACGTCACGCGAATTATTGTCGCTCATCGTCTTTCTACAATTCGGGATTGCGATCGCGTTATCGTTCTCGACAAGGGGAAGATTGCCGAAAGCGGGACTTTCGACGAACTTGTTGCTAAGGGCGGAATTTTTTCTGACCTGGTAAAAAGGCAAATTGCTTGAGGTGAAATTATGGATAGCTTGAAAAAAAATTCTATAGACTACTTCAGCCGGCTGGCGAAAAAAGCTGTGGACGACGAGGAGGCATTTACCGAGCTTTACGAAAATTTTTTCCCGCGCGTGTATAATGTCGTCTTCGCGAAAGTAAAAAATCCGACTGTTGCCGACGATATTGTCAGCGAAATTTTTACGAAAGTCTTTTTGAATTTGAGGAGCTACAACGAAAAATTTGCCTTCTCCACGTGGATTTTCACAATCGCGAGAAATTCTGTTACGGATTATTTTCGCAGAGCGGTTCGCCAAAAAGAAGACAGTTGGGAAGATTTTTTCAACGTTGAATCCTCGATAAGTGAGCAACCTGAAGAAAAATTTCTTGCCGCCGAATTGAACGAAGAATTGTTGCGGGCTTTGGGGCAGCTGAACGAAAGGCAACAGCGTATTATGGGGCTGAGATATTTTGGCGGGCTGAAGAACAAGGAAATTGCGGAAGTGACGGGCTTGAGTTTGAGCAACGTCGGATTTATTCAGCACCAGGCTTTAAATAAACTGCGCGAAATTTTTAAAAAGCAGTAAAAAAATTTTTTGGATTGACTCTAGCAAAAAATAATTTTCGACGTATAATAGGGCGAAAGATAAATTTTCCTGATTTATGTTTCTAAAAAGGGGTTGGGGCATCGATCCTTGCAGGAAACCTTGTAAGACTTCGCCTTTGTCGGAGCGTTGGTTGACGACAGCAAAATCCCCTACCTTCGAGCGCGGGGAATATGCCCAAACGTATGTTGACGGTCTCTCGTCAAAATTTAATCAAATCATCCCAACGGGGGGGGGGCGGAAAATTTTCCGCCTCCCTTTCAGTTTAGGAAAAAAAATTTTAAGCGGTGATATGTTATGTCAAAAAAATTATCTAACCAAACGCCGATAAGTGCACGGGAGTATTTGGCGCAGTGTTATCAAATTCCGCAGAACTTGCCAAAATTGCCGCTGGAAGATGAAAATTTTTTACAGCACTGGCGAAAAGCAAACGGATTCGACGCGATTTATCTGCTTGCGAAAATTTACGACAAGGATTTTAATTTCGATTGGCGGAATACAAATGCGATAAAAATTTTTTTTGCGCAGACACTTGCCGGAAAATTGCCGGTGGTTGAAACTTTTGACCACGAGGATTTTTCTGCGCTGGCAAGTTTTTTGAGCGGGGCGTCCGAAGTGAAAAAAATCGTCGACACGGTGAACGCCTTCACCATACCTGCGAAAATTCGCGGCGAACGTCACAGAATCATTTTGCTTAATCGCGCGCCTTACAGCAACGTTGCCGCCGGAAATTTTGGGCTGGCTGACGAAGAATGGCTGAATATTTCTCACAGGTTGAGATTGCGTCACGAGTCCGCGCACTACGAGACTTTGCGGCTTTTCGGCGGCATGAAAAATCACGCGCTTGACGAAATTTTGGCTGACACTTTAGGGCAAATCGCGGCGTT
The DNA here is from genome assembly GCA_905234195.1 of uncultured Selenomonadaceae bacterium. GTDB lineage: Bacteria > Bacillota > Negativicutes > Selenomonadales > Selenomonadaceae > Quinella. Next base: position 17,847 of record CAJOFR010000003.1, on the reverse strand, counting down.
CGGCAACTTCAGTGCTGCGCGGCAGAGAATTTTTTTCGGGCTGCATGGCGAAAAATGCGAAGGGCGTCTGCAATTTTACTGCCAAAAAGTTTTGCCGGAGGAGCGTCCGAAAATTTATCAAGCCGTCGACAAAATTCTTGACGAAATTGAAAATGAAGTGGCAGGGATTTCTGAAACGGATATTCTTCGCAAAATTGCCGGGCGCAGTATCGCAGACCGGCTGGAAAATATTTCATGAAGGGAGGATTTTAAAATGGACATCGAAAACGAACTCATAAAGATAGATTTTTCTAAGTACAGTAAGATTAAAGAAAGCTTGCTGGAAAAACTTTTACAAGTCAATCGACGTGAAGAGAGCAGGGAAGATTTTTTCGATTGTGAGTTGTCCGAAGAGGTATTGGATCAAGTTGCGGCGGCGGGCATTCAAAATTTCGACACCGAGACGAAAAATTTTTTCGACGATTAAAATTTTCTGCAGATTCACAGCCCTGACATAAAGTCGGGGCAAATTTTTTGTTTAAAAAAATCCGATAACCTGTTATAATTAATTGTTTAATTTTTTTGGCGGAGGTTTTTTTTAATGTATCGTAAAGTGGATACTAATTTGGATTTCGCAAGCCGCGAAAAGGAAGTTGAAAATTTTTGGGCGGAAAATAATATCGCGCAGAAGGCGATTGACCAGCGCGAAGGTTGCAAGAATTATACTTTTTATGACGGGCCGCCGACAGCGAACGGGCAGCCGCATATCGGGCATGTTTTGACGCGCGTCATTAAAGATTTATTTCCGCGTTATCATTCCATGAAGGGCGAAAAAGTTTTGCGCAAGGCGGGCTGGGATACTCACGGGCTCCCCGTCGAATTGGAAGTCGAAAAACTTATCGGGATTAACGGCAAGGAACAAATCGAGGCGTACGGGATTGAACCCTTTATTAAAAAATGTCGCGAGTCCGTTTGGAAATATAAAACCATGTGGGAAGAATTTTCGGGCGTCGTTGGATTTTGGGCGGATATGGAAAATCCCTACATAACTTACGAAAATTATTATATCGAATCTGAATGGTGGGCTTTGAAAAAAATTTGGGAGAAAGGTTTGCTTTACAAGGGGCACAAGGTTGTTCCGTACTGCCCGCGCTGTGGCACTCCTCTTTCCAGTCATGAAGTTTCGCTCGGCTACAAAGATCTGAAGGAGCGTTCGGCGATTGCGAAGTTTAAATCTGCGGACGACGACGCATATTATTTGGCGTGGACGACGACGCCTTGGACACTTCCTTCAAATTTGGTGTTGTGCGTTAATCCGAAGGTCGACTACGTGAAAATTCAAGTGGGCGACACGAAATATATTCTTGCCGAAGCCCTCGTCGAAAAAGTTTTTGAAAACGTGGAAGGCGACAGAAAAATTTTGGAGAGGTTCAAGGGCGCGGAACTCGAATACAAAAAATATGAGCCGCTTTATCCTTTCGCGGACGAGATTGTTAAAAAATCCGGCAAGCGCGCTTTCTTCGTGACGTGCGACGATTACGTTACGACGGAAGACGGCACGGGGATTGTGCACTGCGCGCCGGCGTTCGGTGAAGATGACAACCGCGTTTGCAAAAAATACGACACGCCTTTTGTTCAGTTTGTCGACGCGAAAGGCAACATGACTGCGGAAACTTTTTGGGCGGGGACTTTTGTCAAGGACGCTGACCCGCTGATTCTTGCCGACTTGAAAAAAACCGGCAAACTTTTTAAAGCTCCGGTCTTCGAGCACAGCTATCCGCATTGTTGGCGATGCGATACGCCGCTGATTTATTACGCGCGCGAGTCGTGGTTTATCAAGATGACGGCGGTCAAAGAAAATCTGCTGAAAAATAACGCGACAATTAATTGGATTCCTCCGACGATTGGCACGGGGCGTTTTGGCGATTGGCTGGAGCACGTGCAGGACTGGGGAATTTCGCGCAACCGTTATTGGGGGACGCCGCTGAATATTTGGGAGTGCAGTTGCGGGCACCAACATTCTATCGGCTCGATTGAGGAATTGAAGTCGTTGTCGAAAAATTGCCCGGACGATATTGAGTTGCACCGCCCGTACATTGACAACGTGACCTTTGCTTGTCCGGAGTGCGGCGGCGAAATGCATCGTGTACCTGAAGTTATTGACTGTTGGTTTGACAGCGGGGCGATGCCTTTTGCGCAATGGCATTATCCTTTTGAGAATCAGAAAATTTTTGAGGAGCACTTCCCCGCAGATTTTATCAGCGAGGCGGTTGACCAAACGCGCGGTTGGTTTTATTCGCTCATTGCAATTTCGACGTTGCTGTTTGATAAAACGTCCTTTGAAAATGTTATCGTGCTGGGTCTCGTGCTGGACAAGGACGGGCAGAAAATGTCGAAGTCGAAGGGCAATGCCGTCGCGCCTATGGAAACTTTGAAAAAGCATGGCGCGGACGCAATTCGCTGGTATTTTTACGAGAACAGCGCGCCCTGGTTGCCGAATCGTTTTCATGACGATGCGGTTGTCGAAGGACAGAGAAAATTTTTGGGCACGCTGTGGAATACCTACGCTTTCTTCGTCCTCTACGCGAATATCGACAACTTCGACGCCACGAAATATCAGCTCGATTATGACAAGCTTAGTGTTATGGATAAGTGGTGCTTGTCGCGGCTGAACACGATGGTAAAAACTGTCGACGAGTGCTTGACAAATTACAAGGTTCCCGAAACGGCGAAGGCACTGCAGAATTTTGTTGACGAGCTGTCTAATTGGTATGTCCGCAGGAGCCGCGCGCGCTTTTGGGCGAAGGGAATGGAGCAGGACAAAATTAACGCCTACATGACGCTTTATACTGCGCTCGTGACTTTGGCGAAGGCGGCCGCGCCGATGGTTCCTTTTATCACGGAAAATATTTATCGCAATCTCGTTTGCTCGATTGACAAGGAAGCCGTCGAAAGTGTTCATCTTTGTGACTTCCCTGCCGCCGACGAAAAAATGATTGACGCCGAGCTTGAAAAGAATATGGACACCGTTTTGAAAATCGTCGTGCTGGGTCGTGCTGCCCGCAACGCCGCGAATATTAAAAATCGTCAGCCCGTCGCGAAAATGTTCGTCAAAGCTCCGGAAGAGTTGCCGAAATTTTTTGTTGAGATTGTCGAGGACGAACTGAACGTTAAAGCCGTTGAGTTCCGCGCGGATATGGAAGAGTTTGTTAAATATATCTTCAAGCCGAATTTCCGCGTGCTCGGCAAAAAAGTCGGCAAGCAGATCGGCGAAGTCAAAGCTACGCTGGAAAAAATTAACGGCGCGGCGGCGAAGGCTGAACTTGATAAAACCGGCGAATTGAAATTGAGTTTGAAGAGCGGCGAAGTTATTTTGACGGCGGAAGATGTCGAAGTTACGATAACGCAGAGCGAAGGTTATAATTGTCAGAGCGATAACGAGGTTTCGATTGCGCTTTCGACGGAACTGACGCCCGCTTTGATTGAAGAGGGTTTTGTTCGCGAAATTATCAGCAAGATTCAAACGATGCGTCGCGATTCAAAATTTGAAGTGACTGACAGGATTAAAATTTTCGCGCGGGGAAATGAAAAGCTCGCCGAAATTATCAAACGTAATTCCGACGAGATTAAAGCGGTTGCGCTTGCCGAAGAGATTATTTTTGACGAAGCCCGCGAAAATTTCAAGGAGTGGGACATTAACGGAGAAAAAATTTCTCTCGCCGTCGTTGTTAAGTGATAAGGGGCAAGTGGGCAAGTGGAAAGTGGAAAGGGGTAAGCGATAAGATTCTTTTCCCTTATCCCTTAAAACTAATCCCTATGATGATGGCAGTGTCCGTGCGGAGGAAACATCGCGCGCGTGTGATAATGCAAAAGATAATAACCTTCGCCCTCGCTGAAATAATGGCGAATGTCGTCGATAAAACAGAACTGGTGAGTTTTCGGATAAACAAGCACGTCGCCTTCCAAAACTTCCTGATTATCGGAAATGCGAATGGTCGAAGGGTGCTCCTTCGTAAATTTTCCGTGAATCAGCGGATCAATCACGCGCCCTTCGCGCAGGAGGACGAACTCGCCGGGTTTCAAGTCCGCCGCGTTTTCAAAATACTGCATCAAAATCAAATTGGCATTAACGTCAATTTCCATAGTAAGACCACCTTTCTCGAATGAATTATAAATTACGAGCGAAACACAGTCAATAATTTTTGTTGGGGGGAATTTTTTAAAATGATATGTACTTGCACGAGGACAGATTTAAATGACGCCGTGAAGTTTGCCGCGAAGGCTGTTGCTGAAAAATCTCCGACGCCGATTATCAGCGGAATGTATATGCGCGCGGCGGGCAACACGCTGGAAATTCAGGCGAATAATTTTTCGCTGGGCATTATCGCCAAAATTCCCGCAAGTGTCGAAGTCGAAGGGGAGACAGCTTTTTTGGCGAAAGGTTTTCCGGATATTGTTATGAGACTTCAAGGCGACACGGTTACGATTGCTCAAAAGGACGAAGATAATTTCGTGACGATAACTTCGGAAGCCGCCACGTTCAGTTTGCTGACGATGAAGGCGGAAGATTTTCCGAAGGTCAAGTCGCAGGAAACGCTAAAGTCTTTTAGAATTTCTTCGCCCGTGCTGAAAAATGCTATCCGCAGAACTGTTTTTGCCTGCGCGAAGGAAAATGACGCGCGTCCGATTTTTACCGGCTGTTGTTTCGATATTCAGGGCAACGATATTTTTATCGCGGCGACGAATACTCACCGGCTTTCGATAGTAAAAAGCACGATACCCGACGCAGTCGACGAGCTGAAATTTATTGTCCCTGCCGCGACGCTGAAAAGTATTGTGCCGATGCTTGAGTACAGGGACACGGAAAATTTCACGACGATAGAATATTCCGGCAAGTACGTCACGTTCAATTTCGATTTCTTCACGGTTTCTTCGCGGATAATCGAAGGGCAATTCCCGCCGCACGATAAAGTTATTCCCGCGTCCACGTCCATAAATGTTGTTGCCGACGTCGGGGAGCTTAGAAAAGTTGTCGAGCGTGTGGAGTTGGTTTCAAAGGAGACCGAATACAACACGATTAGATTTGTTTTCACGCAGGACGGCATTGATATTTCCTCCGAAGCCCACGAATTTGGGCGCGCCGAAGAGCATATTTCTGCCGACGTCGACGGCGCGGACATTGATATTTCTTTCAACGTGAAGTATATTTTGGACGTGCTGAGAGTTTTGGAGAGCGACACTTTCCGAATCGGATTGAATCAGCCGTTGTACCCCGTCGATATCCGCGAAGTGGGCAACGATGATTTTATTTACGTCCTCACGCCTGTCAGGACAACGGGTTGATATGCGGATTGACGAAATTTTTTTTCAAGACTTCCGAAATTTAGCCGAACTGAAACTAAAACCGGACGCCGCGATAAATATTTTTCTCGGACGAAACGCGCAGGGCAAGACGAACATTTTGGAGGCGATACACTTCGCGTCAATCGGGAGGTCACGCGCGTCAAAGGACGTGGAATTAATTCGTTGGGGGCAGCCCGCCGCGCTGATTCGGATAAAATTTTTCAAGGCGGAAGTTTCTCACGAGCTGGCGATTGAAATTTCCGCCGAGAAGAGACGGCGCAGGGTTTTGCTTGACGGCGGCGCGATTCGTTTTCGCGGAATAATCGGCAAGTTAAATTCCGTGATGTTTTCGCCCGAAGATTTATTCGTGTTCAAAAATTCTCCCGGCGTCCGTCGAAAATTTCTTGACGGCGAAATTTCTCAAGCGTCGCCGATTTATTTTGCGGACTTGCTGACTTATAACAGGTTGATTGACCAGAGAAATAATTTGCTGAAAAAAATTCGGGAGGGGCTGGCGTCGCCTTCCAATTTGGATTTATGGAATGAACAGCTTGCGCAGACCGCCGCGCAGATTGTTTTGAAGCGGCTGGAGTCTGTGGACAAGCTGAATTTTTTGGCGAACGAGATGCAGCGGGAAATTTCTGCGCATTCTGAAAATCTTGCGGTTGCTTACGATATGCACGGGTTGCAGGATTTTGACGAGGCGGCGTTAAAAAATATTGGCGCGGATTTTGGCGCGCAGGTTTTTGATTTTGAGCGGCTAAAAAAAAATCTTGCCTCGTGGTATCATGAAACCTTCAAGGCAAGAAATTTTTCTGACATAAAGCGCGGTTCGACGAGTTTGGGTCCGCACATCGACGACCTTCAATTTTTTATTAACGGGCGGGAGTTGCGGCTGTTCGGTTCGCAGGGGCAGATGCGGACGGCGGCACTTGCGCTGAAGTTATCGGAGCTGAAATTTTTGGAATCTGAGACGGGGGAATATCCCGTGCTTTTGCTCGACGACGTGATGAGCGAACTGGACGCCGAAAGACGCGGACAACTTTTAAATTTTTTGCGCCGAGAAAAAATTCAGACGCTGATAACTGCGGCGGAGGAGGCGTATTTTCCCGCGCGGGACTTCGGAAAATTTTTCAAACTCCATTCCGGACTGGTGACTAAGGATTAGTTTAAAAGAGGAGAGGGGCCGCACAAGGACGTGCTTTGGTCGCGTGATGCGACCTCTGCGGGCAGTTTTCTTTTGCTTCTTTTCTTTTGCGCCAAAAGAAAAGAAGATGTTCATTCAAAAGAGGAAAAAATTTTTTAGAAAAAAGAATCTCTAATCCCCAGCCTCTAAAAACTAATCACTTGTCACTTGATAGAGTTGAGTCTTTCCGCCAAAGTATAGGCGTCCTCGTCGCCGGCAATGGGCGTGATAATTGCCTGCTCCCCAAGATAAACCGTCCCATTTCTCACAGTCGCGGCGGAAGTGTTATGCCCGTTATGATAAGCTGCCGCCAAATTCCCAAGAACAAAATACGCGCGCGACGCCGAAGACATTTTAGAAGTTTCTGCGGCAGTCGTGAAAATCTTGCCGTTCACTTTAATGACGCCGTCTTTGGCAGTGGCGTGCTTTTTGCTGTACTCGTAAAGTTTTTTAACGTAATTGTCGCGGCGTTTATCGCTGTCGGGGTGGTCGGAAGGAATGAAAACTTTTTCAAGGGCTGAACGATTTCCGCTGCCCATCTCCACAAATTTTTGCATGACAGCCGCGCAAGCACCGGGATTGTAATTCGTCCTCGTGATATAATCCCACGCAAGGTTATCGGCTTCAGTTTCAAACTTCCTGGAGCCGTGAGCAACGGAATGATCCAAAAGAACCTTCCCTACAGTTTGAGTGATAAGGGTATCGCCGGCAACTTGATTGCCAATCAAGGCGACAACTTGTTTTGTTATATTCTTCTTCTGACCTTTGGCGACGTGATCCCTTTGCCCGTGCCCCATCTCGTGCCCGACAACTGCGGCGATTTCGTCATCAGTGGAAAGATAATCAAACGCGCCGGTGTTCACCATCATGACGTGCCCCATTGCGCAGGCGGCATTCAAACTTTTATCAGCCGAGACAAAATAAAGATAGGGTTTCTCGTAAACAGTTTCGTCGTACGTCGCAACCGCCTTCGTCAAATTCGTCATGATACTGCTCAGCCGCGCATTAAGCGTCGGATCATTATTGACGCCGTATTCTTTTCTGAACGCCTGGTAGAGACTTTGACGCCCGTCCTCAGTGTCATTGTAAAGCCTTATCGATTGATCCACCTGCGCGCTGACAGCGGCGGCAGACAATCCGATTTCAAGGACGTCGTCGAATATTGCGGCAGATGTCGGCGCGGGCGTCCCGAAAGTCAACGAGACACCCACTGCAGTTGCCGCAACACAGGCGGCAAATTTTTTTCTCAAGGTTTTAGTTTTCATGGTGATACCTCCTTACCTAATGCGCGTTAAAAAATGTTCGATACGGTTTAGGGCTTCGGAAATTTTTTCAATGTTCGTCGCGTAGGAGCAACGGACATGATTCGCGCCGGATTTTCCAAAAGCACTGCCCGGAACAAGCGCAACATGTTCAGCCTGAATGAGTTTCTCGGCAAACTCTTCCGAAGTCAAACCGCTGGAAGAAATATCGGGGAAAATGTAAAACGCCCCGCGCGGCTCAAAACAATTCAGCCCCATTTTGTTAAAGCCGTCGTAAATTAAATTGCGTCGCCTGTCGTATTCGGCAACCATTTTTTTCATGTACTTTTCTCCGTGACGAAGTGCCTCGACTGCCGCCATTTGTGCAGTTATCGGCGCGCAGAGCATCGTATACTGGTGAATTTTTGTCATCGCCCCGATAAAATCCGGATTGCTCAAAGCGTAACCAATGCGCCAGCCGGTCATCGCATAAGCCTTGCTGAATCCGTTTAAAAGAATCGTCCTGTCCTTCATCTTCGGCAACGCGGCAAAACATTCGTGCACGCCCTTGTAAGTCAAGTCGCCGTAAATTTCGTCAGAGATTACAACTAAATCATGCGCCTCCGCAAAATCCGCAAGCTTGATTAAATCTGCGCGCTCCATAATCGCGCCGGTGGGGTTGTTCGGGTAGCCGATAAGAATCGCTTTGGTTTTGTTCGTCACGTGCGGTTCAAGTTCCTCCGGCGTAATGCGGAACTCGTTTTCAATTTTCGCCGGCACGGAAATTGGAACGCCGCCCGCCAAAATTGTGCACGCCTGGTAAGAAACATAGCACGGCTCCGGAATTAAAACTTCGTCGCCGGGATTTATAATCGCGCGCAGTGCAATATCGAGGGCTTCGCTCACGCCGACTGTCACCAAAATTTCCTTGTCGACGTCATAATTTAAAGCATAACGATTTTTGTAGTGGCGGGCAATTTCTTCGCGCAGCTCCAACGTTCCGCGATTGGCAGTATAGCTCGTGTAGCCGCGCTCCAATCCGTAAACACAACTTTCGCGAATCGTCCACGGCGTCACAAAATCGGGCTCGCCCACGCCAAGAGAAATGACGTCCTTCATTTTCGCGGCAATGTCGAAAAATTTTCTGATACCGCTCGGCGCGATTGACTGAACAGAATTTGAAAGTTTGTTGCTCCAAATCACGGGCTTACCACCAACCTTCTGTCTTGTTCGTCGTTGTCAAGAATCACGCCGTCTTTTTTGTACGCCTTTAACATAAAATGACTGCGCGTTTGAGTTACGCCGTCGATTGTCGAAAGGCGTGTCGAAACAAAATTCGCAACTTCCTTTAAAGATTTTCCTTCGATTATCACGAGCAAATCAAAGTTGCCGCTCATAAGGTAGACCGTCCGCACTTCGTCAAAGCGATAAATTCTTTCGGCAATGGCATCGAATCCGAACTCGCGTTGCGGCGTCAAATTAATTTCGATAATCGCAACAACGTTATCGTCGCCAAAACGTTCCCAATTTATCAGCGTGCCATAGGACAAAATAATTTTTTCTTTTTCGAGGCGCGCAATGTCATTTTCAATTTCGTATTCAGATTTTTGCAGCATGGAGGCAAGCTCACTGACAGAGACCCGCGAATTACGTTCCAATATCTCCAAAAGTTCCCTCATAAAAATCTCCCCGTCAAACAAAATTTAAATCTTCAACAAAAGCATCGTCATATCGTCGGACTGCTCCGCGCCGGCAACGTGTACCTGAACATCTGCGCGCACGAACTCCAAAATTTTATCGGCTGACAAAGTTCTGTCGACGCGATTCAAACAATCGATAAGCCGCTGTTCTCCGTAAAGTTCCTTCTCGTTGTTCAGAGCTTCCGTTACGCCGTCGGTATACAGATAAATCATGTCGCCCTTTTCGAGTTTAATTTCCTGCTGAGCAAAATCCATGTCTTCCATTCCGCCGAGCACGAAATTTTTTTCAACCTTGAGGTACTCAAATTTATCCGTCGACTTTCTGTAAACGAGCGGGGGATTGTGTCCGCCGTTCACGAAAATAAATCTGCCGGTCTTCAAATCAATCATGCCCGTAAAAACTGTGACGAACATCATCGCGTCATTATTTTGGCAGAGCTGATTATTCGAGCAGGTGACGACCGCGCCGAGATCGTCCGGATTTATCATAGTCATTGCAAAATTTTTGAGGATAGTTTTGCTTATCGCCATGAACAGCGCGGCGGGAACACCCTTGCCGCTGACGTCCGCCATAGTTATTACGAGGTGATTATCGTCAAGCAAATAGAAATCGTAAAAATCTCCGCCGACTTCTTTTGCCGCGTGCATGTTCGCATAAAGTTCAAAGTCATCGCGGTCGAAATTGAAATCTTGCGGGAGCATAGACACTTGAATATCTTTCGCGACGTCCAATTCTGTGGCGATACGTTCTTTTTCGGCGGTGACCTTCGTTAAATTATTCATGTAGTTTTGTAATTCGTCAGTCATCGCATTAAAACAAGTTGCGAGGTGTTCAATCTCGTTGCCGGTTTTGATATCAAGTTTCTTTTCAAGGTTGCCGCTTGCAATTTCGCGCACGCCTTCCGTCAAAATGTGCAAAGGACGCGTGAATTTATCGGCAATGGTACGACCGGCGAAAGGAGCAATGACCATAATCACGACGAACGCAACAAGCATTGCGATTATCATGAATCTAATCGAATCGTCCAGCATGACAACAAAACTGTTCGTGCTCTGCTCAATAACTTGCTTGTTTGTTTCAGCGGGCATGGTGACTTCACTTTCTGAGATAGCCACGCCGAAACTCCAGTTCATATTTTCCAGCGGCGCATAAGCAAGATAAATGCTACTGCCGTCAACTTCCATTAAGTCCACGCCGGTTTCTTTTGCCGCCATTTTTTTTGCAGACTGTACAAGTTTTTCGTTGTCGTTGTCAAACAAACTCGGATCGTTCGTTAAATCGTTATCGCCGTCCAAAGCAAAGGAGCCTTCCTCTTTTGAGGAGAAAAGAACACGTCCGCTCATGTTATCCATCACGAAAGCAAAACTTGTCTCGCCCATTTTTGTTTTATTAACAATCTCGTTAATGTTGGCTAATGTTACGCCTTCGCCAACGACGCCGGCAATTTCTCCCTGTGCATTGTAGTAAGGAGCGGCGCAAGAAATTGCAAGCCCTCTTCCTTGAGAATCAAGAAACACGTCCGTCAAAATCAAATGTTTTTCCTTCATGACTTTTTGGTACCACGGGCGCGGGCTGTAGTCATTCGGCAAAGGATTATTATTCGCGTCGACTCTCGTCGCGGCGATAACGTCCGTCGTGATATTAAATCCACTCTGCGACGCAACATAAGTGGAACCTACCCAAGGTTGGTCGTCGTACAGTCTGATTAAAAAGTCTTGCAGGTTTGCAGTCAAGCCGACTTCAGTTGCTATTGCCGCACGATTTACCCCCGCCCTGTACTGCAATTGCGGAGTAAGTTTGCCGTCGTCTTCGCGGCGCGGCTCGTTCACTCTTCGCAGTGAATAATTTTGCGGGTTCTGCAAAATCAAATTCATTTCATTTGACAGCGTATTGACGTCCCAAATAAAATTTTCAAAGAAATTATCTATCTGCTTTGAACGTTCCCTAACAAGCCCTTGCAAACTTGCTATGGAAACTTCCTTCAAGGCGGAGCTACTACTTTCCGCCGCGACGTTTCCAATTTCGGTACCGATATCAATTGCGTTTGATTTAACCTTGAAAATTCCGTAAATAGCAATCCCCCCGGCAACCAAAAGAGTTATCAAACTGCAAGCTAAAACCAAATACAAAACTTGCTTGCGGATTCCCATTTGTCCCACCTTCAAGGAGCTCACCTGCTTTCGTAACATTTTCTGAAGTAATTTTTCAGCGGAACATATTTTTCAATAGCCTTGAGTTCGTCAAAGTTTATCGAAACATTTTTCGGATTGTGCATAATCATAATTTCACGCGCACCGCCCAGCGGCTTAAAGCCCGCGAAACAATATCCCAGCTCGCGAAGAATTTTGTACGCGGCTATAGATTTTTCATCGCTTATGTTCAAAAAAACGTTGAACGTCTGAAAAGGCAACTGACGAGCGTTTTCAATCGCGGAAATTTTTTCGCGCAAGTCCTCCCCCGCCTCGTCGATAGAGATTGTGCAATTTTGTTGCGTAGGACTGTCTTCGACAAGGATTTTACTTTCGCCGCGCAGGGCAGTTTCTTCGGATATGATATTACAACTTACCTTCAACGAATCATAAATTTTTTTCGCAATGTCTTTGTGTTCGACGGGCAGAAAAATTTTCCCGACGTCCTTCGCGCGAATGTTGTACACCGTGAAAATGAAAGTGTATTTCAAATTTTCTTCGGCGTCGTAAGAATGTTGAAAGCTGTCCGCCAAAACCATTTGGGGAATAAATCCGCACAACGTAAGCCCCAGCCCGTCAATTAATTTCTGCGTGATAACGTGATACATTACGAGAGTCGCGGCAATGGACGGCGCGTCCGGAATTTTTTTTATCTGCTCCATGACGTAATTTATAAGCGGTCCGAAAAGATGATAATTCCTGTGGCTTTTCGCAATAACCCCTGTGCCCATGCTGCAGGTCGTCTCGCGCGGCAAATACCTCCGCAAATGAAGACAGCCGATAATTTCCCCGCCGCGCAGCTCCGCGACGAAGAAGATAACTTTTTTTTCGCGGTGAAGTTGAATTAAAACTTTTTCGTCGTAATAACTCGGCGTGTGGTATTTTTCTCCGTACTCCTCGCGAATCAAATTGACAATCGCGCCGGCGTCGTCGTCTTGAAATTCCCTAAAGCGCGCAAAAATTTTTTTGCCTGCAGAGTTTTGAAATTCGGTAAAGTCCAATTTTTTAGCCCTCTTTCCTGTCGATAATCACCGTTAAATTATTTATCCCGAACGTCGTTTTGTAATGAATCACGTCCGCCGCGTTGACAATCATGGAAATTCCAAGCGCGTCACCCATTGCAAGCGGATCATCTTCGCTTTGACGTTCGTAATATTCAATTGGGTTGAAAAGTTTTCCGCCGTTACGAATGCGCAAAACAATCATCAAATCTTTTGCATCTTTTATTATCAAAATTCTCACGTCCATTGTTTCTTCGGCGTCTTCCTCGAAACAATGTTCCTTAATGCTCATCATCATTTCTTCCATTGACAAACGCACGAGCATGACTTCTTTTTTGCTCAATTCATTTTTTTGACAGAACTCCGCGATTTTATCGACGCTGTCAACAATATCATCGACGTTGGTTTTCACCGCGAAGGAAATATAAGTTCCGTCCCTTTCCGCGTGCAAATCCTGCAAGAAAAATCCCGCGTAACCTTTCTTGAAATAAAAAGGCATCACGATCAGCATGAGTACCAGCGGGCTTATTGAGGCGATTGTCAGCGAAAACCACGTGGCGTCCAATCCGAAAATCGGCGTCAAAAAATACGCGGGTCCTACCAAAAATAAAAACGAGCGGCAGAAAATTAAAACGTTCGCCAAATTCGTGAAGCCGACTGATTGATAGTAGAAGAACATCAGCAAACAGCACACCGACGGCGGCAAACTAAGCGCGAAGTAATACGCCGCGTTTGACGCCAATTTCAATTTGTACGAGTCGTAAATTCCGAAGAAGTGACAAATTTCAGTCGGGAAAATCATTATCGCCGCCATCATCGGTATCACGAAAATGAATCCGATTATATGTGCGCGCTTTTCGATTCTGCGCACGCTCACCGTGTCCAGTTCCTTGCTGAAAACTCCAACGAAAGCCGACGTCGCTTGCGCCAGCCCCGACAAAATCACCAGCGAAAGATTTTCCAGAGAGGAGAACACCGAAAACGCCGCCAAGCCCGTGCTGCCCGCCGCCGAAACAATTATTCTGTTCATCATCATTAAGCGGAAAAATGTCAGCAGATTATTCAGCGCGGAAGGCGTTCCGAGTTTCAATAATTCTTTCACGGATTTTTTGTTAAACGAGCGAATTATCTCGAAGGAGTCATCGCCCTGCAACAAAAATTTTATTCCCAAAAGTGAAACGCTCACCGCCGCAATGACTGTCCCTAAGGCGATGCCGTCCATTCCCATGTATAAAAATTTTACGAAGACGACGTCCAAAATTACGTTCAATGCCGCCATTCCCAAAAACATAACCTTGAGTAATGTCAGTTTACCTTTCAGCTTGAAGAAGTTGTACGGCAAATACATTAGCACCGTTCCCAAACCGCCGGCGATATAAATTTCTGCGTACTCGCGCGCATCGTCGAAGATCCTTCCCGAACAGCCCAGCAGTTGCAAAAGCGGATCTATGAATACCAAACAAATTGCCGCTACGAAAAAATAAATTGCCACGCCCAAAATTAAAGACAGCGTGAAAGATTCGTTCGCGCTCTTCGCGTCGTCTCGTCCCAGCGCGTGCGAAGTCAGAGTTGCCCCGCCGACGCCCGCCAATGCCCCGACTGTCGAGAAGAGTGAGTAAAAAGGAGCAACGACGCTCATTATCGCCAAACCGTCCGCACCAAAAAATTTTCCCGCAATAATCGTGTTCGCCATGACGCTGGCAAGCACCCCGAACATGGAAACTATTGACGAGGAAACGTGCTTGTTAAAAACTTTTTTTAGAAAGATGTCGTTATCCGAAAGTTCGTTTTCGTTTTTCTGATTCATTGTCAAATTTTTGAACCCCTAGAAATTTTTTTATAAACATGTCAGTTTTTGATAATATCAATTTAATTTATCTTCGTCAAGTTTTTATTTACTTCCATGTTGCATTAAAAACAAACAAAATTTTTGACAACCTCCGAAAAAAAATACTTGACATTAAGCGCATAATTGAATATTTTATCAACAGAAAAATTACGACGGAAAAAAGGAGACAGACTATGCATAGAATTTTTATAGGAGCATTAATTTTTTTTCTCTTTGACTTAACCATACTCCTGCACGCAGAAAGTGCACCAAGTATTGAAGAAATGACGCCCGAAACAATTTTGCAGGGCGAGGAAGAAATTTACAAGGTCGGCTACATAAAAGGCACTGACTTTGTTTACGAAGACAGACCAAATCATAAAACAGGATACGGCTACGAATATATGGAGTTCTTGTCGAATTATGCGCACTGTAAATTTGAGTACGTGGAGTTTGAAGATTGGGGGGAGCTTTCCGACAAACTTCAAAGCGGCGAAATTGATATTGTGCCAGGAATGCCCGGCGATTATCGTAAATTGAAAGACGCCGTCCGCACAGACCACGTCGTCGCTCGTTTTCCTATGGAGCTCGTGACGAAGGAAGTCAAGCCCGAAATGAAGATCGGAAACTGGGCTATGAATTACGCTACGCCGGCTCTTGCGGGGGTTGCTCGCGGAGAAGGTTTTAGTTATGAGCTGGTGAACTACCCGCACTACAAAGACATGATAAAGGCTTACAACGATAACGAGATTGACGGATACGTTGACGCGATGATTGACCCGCACAAATCCCACGATGTTTTGGCGGTTTTCGACAGACAGAGTTACCGCCTTTCTGTCAACGAAAATCGCAAGGAACTTTTGACGCGCTTAAATCTTGCAATGGATCAAATGCTTTTGAATCAGCCGAATATCCGCGACAAACTCAACACAAAATATTATCGCGCGGACGGCAACCCGTTGATTTTAAGCCGCAGTGAAAAAGATTATCTTGCCGGACGTGAAAAACTTCGCGCGGCTATCTTCATGTATCGTCAGCCCTACGCTTATTACAACGAAGATAATGAGCTCGTCGGTGTCATGCCGGAAATTATTCGCCGCATCTCCTACGATTTGGGCGTTGAAATTGAAATCGTCGAGACAAAAAATTTGACCGAGACAAGGGAGCTTATGGAAAAAGGGGAGATTGATTTTATCGTCGACGCCGTTTGCGACTACAGCTGGGCGCAAAGTTTTAACATGAAACCAACGCAATCTTTTCTTTCAATGGAATATATCCCCGTCACTCGAAAAAATGAAAGTCTTCCCGCGACGGCGAAGGTTGCCTGCTGCCGAGATATGTTTTACACGAGAGATTTTATTGAGCCGCTTTATCCCGAAGACAAAAGAGTTTACGTCGATACCCTCGAAGATTCTATCCTTGCCGTTGAGGACGGGCGCGCAGATATTGCCTACGTGCACAGAAATTTAATCGGTTTCCTCGTCGAAAATACTCAAGCTTATAATCTGGAAGAGAATGCCGAGTCGGTTTTTTCCGAGCCCATAAGTTTGGGAGTTTATTCCGGCGAAGACCCGAAACTTTGGCACATTCTTAACAAGGAAATTGGTCATATCGATTCGGATTGGGTTCGCGATATGCTGAATAAAAATCGCCAAACGGTTTTTCACATGACGCCAAAATATCTCGTCTACCATCACCCCGTTCGCGTCTTCCTGGTCATGTTGGCTATCACGGCGATTGTGACTGCGCTTTTGATTCACCGCAACCGCATGAAGAAAAAACATTTCGAGCTTGTCGAACACATGGCGTATACAGATTTGCGCTACGACCTGCCGAATGTTTCTTGGCTTGAGAGAGAAGTCCCCTTGACAATGGAAAAACTTTCGGAGGCGGGCGATAATTCCGAAACTTTCTTCGCAGTCTTTTCCATGTCGTCCAGCGTGGCTGTCACCGAAGATTTTGGGCGTCGGCTGATTAACAAACAGTTTTGCTCAATGGCGAAGAGTTTGGCACAAAGCGAACATGTTCTTTTGACGGCGGCGGGTATTGACGTCGAACACTTGATTTGTTTTTGTAAGGCGAACAGCGTCGAAGAGGTTGTCGAATGGGCGCGCGCCTCGATTAAGGAATACAGTCAGACCGGTTTAAATTCTTCCGCGCACGAAAAAACTAAAATCGTTCTTCATATGCAAGCAGGTATCAGTCATTATTCGTCTTCGACTTACGTGCAGCAGGCAATTGATCGCGCGGTGACTGCTTGCCACCAAAATTCAAGCGACGACGTCAGAGTTTTCGATGACAAAATGGAAGAGCATTTGAAGTTGCAACACGAAATTGAAAGCCGCATGGAACAAGCTTTGAACGACGGAGAATTTCAAGCGTGGTATCAGCCGAAGTACGACATACGCTCAAAAAGAATTATCGGAGCAGAGGCTTTGGTTCGCTGGATAAGTCCGGATTTGGGATTCATGCCGCCGGGGAAATTTATCCCGCTGTTTGAAGAAAACGGATTCGTCATCCCCGTCGATTATTATTTGCTCGAAAAAACTTTCCAACTTCAAAAGGAAAGACTGGAGGCGGGCAAAAAAGTCGTACCCATCTCGGTGAATCAATCGCGCTTGCACATGACGGAGGACGGCTACCTTGAAAAAATGAAAGCGCTCGTCGATAAATACAAACTGCCCGAAGGTTTAATCGAACTCGAAGTTACCGAAACTATGTTCGGCGATTTTGATTCAAAGAGCAATCAGGGCAAAGCGGCAAGTATCGTTCGCGGATTGCATGATTTAGGATTTACAATTTCTATTGACGACTTCGGGTCGGGCTATTCTTCGTTCATGATGCTGGGCAGTTTGCCAATGGACGTCATGAAAATTGACCGTTCGCTTTTGACGGGCGCGGACACTTCAAAACGCATGAGTAAAATTCTCGGCAACGTCATAAAGCTTGGGCAGTCGCTAAAAATGATGGTGATATGTGAAGGGATTGAGACGGTAGAGGAAGAAAATTTGTTGCTGAAACTCGGCTGCTATTACGGGCAAGGTTTTCTGAATGCGAAACCTATGCCGGTTGATGACTTCATAAAATTTTTCGAGAAGCGCAACGAAGAGGTCGGGGCTGCCTTCTAAAAATTTTAAAAAAATTTTTAAAAAGGGGGTTGACAAAATCATTAAAGGGTAGTATTATGTGCAAGCTGATTCACTCAGCGGGCTCCTTGAAAACTGAACAATGTATTTGCTAGTGCAGGTCAGAAATGACAATTTTGGATAGAGCTAGATTGACTCGAAATAATTAATGGAGAGTTTGATCCTGGCTCAGGACGAACGCTGGCGGCGTGCTTAACACATGCAAGTCGAACGGAAGACTTCGGTCTTTAGTG
>CAJOFR010000002.1 GCA_905234195.1 uncultured Selenomonadaceae bacterium | reverse complement strand
ACTTTCCTCGTAGGCTTTTATTCGCCTGTCTAAAAAGTAATTGTAAACTTTCCTTACACAACCAAAAGTTTTTCGCAATAACCGTATCTGCGTTTTGTTCGGATATATCCTGAACTTGTATGATTTTTCCATTTTAACCACTTACTTTTCTTTTTGACGGTGTATATATTCTCTTATCTGCTTTGCGCGCCTTCAATCAATAATTCTTCTGACAAAGCCGCAAATTCTTCGAGCGATAAATTTTCTGCGCGGCGGGAAGGTAAAATTTTCGCGGCGTCCAGAGCCTTTGAAACTCTTTCGCGATTAAAGCCCGCGCCGATTAACGAATTGAGCAAAGTTTTTCGCCGCTGCCCGAACGACGCGCGGACAACTCTTATAAAAAATTCTTCGTCGGTGACTTTCAGCGGTGACTCCCGCACGTCGCAAATGACGACGGAGCTCGTGACTTCGGGGCGCGGCAAAAATTTTTCCGGAGACACGTCGAAGGCGACTTGCACATTCGCGCGGAACTGAACCGCCACAGACATTGCGCCATAAATTTTTGAGTTCGGAGCTGCCGTCATTCTTTCGGCAACTTCTTTTTGCACCATCGTCACGATTTTTTTTATCGGCAATTTTTTTTCGAGCAACGTCAACAAAATTTGCGTCGTGATATAGTACGGCAGATTCGCCACCACTTTAAAATTCGGCGGCATTAATTTTGCGACGTCGACTTTCAAAATATCTCCCTGCACGAGTTTAAAATTTTCGTAGCTCGCCAAAGTTTCCGCGAGCACCGCCGGCAATTTTTTATCGAGTTCGACCGCCGTGACTTTCGCGCCCGCCTCCAAAAGCCCCTGCGTCAAAGTCCCTATGCCCGGTCCTATTTCCAAAACTTCTTCGCCTTCGGAAATTTCTGCCGCGTCGACTATTGCCTGAACTGTTCCCGCGTCGACCAAAAAATTTTGTCCCAATTTTTTTGCCGCGCGCAGGTTGAAAGTTTTTAAAATGTGTCGCGTCGCCGAAAGGTCAGCTATGCGCGGGTGTAACATTCTTCACCGCCTCCAAAAATTCGGCGCGCGTGACGCCGTAACTGTTCAGCCGATTGACAAAAGTTTTAACATTGCCGTAACCAATTCCGAGAGCCGCCCCGACTTTGTCACGAAGGAGCGAACTGCCCGCGCCGCCCGCCAGCCCGAACGAAACCATTTCAGCGGCGTTAAATTCAAAGCGCGGATTCATTTCGAGCGTGCGAACTTTTTTGAGAGCCGCGCGGATAGATTCTGGGGACGCCTGTTCAATTCCAATATCGTCGTGCGCCGTCGCCTCGTCCTTCGGAATATAAGCGTGCTTAGCTTCGGGAAATTTCGCAGTCAAAAATTTTCGGATGCGTTCGCCGGCGGAATCGGGATCCGTCAAAATAATAATCCCTCTTTTTTTGTAAGCCGCCGCGATATTCTCCAACGTCCTTTTGTTCAGAGCAAAGCCGCCGGTCACGATACAATCTGCATTGAGCGCGCGATTAATGGCGACGACGTCCATTTTTCCTTCAACGATCAAAACTTCTTTCAACAAAGCAATTTTCCTTTAATAAAAAAATTTTTTACACTGAGGTGAGAGGCCGCCCAAGGATGCGCCCGCATTTGGTCGCGTGATGCGACCTCTGCGGGCAGTTTTCTTTTGCTTCTTTTCTTTTGCGCCAAAAGAAAAGAAGAATGCTCATTCAAAAGAGAGAAAAAAATTTACAATCAAGAAATAAGCATCGGCTCAACAAGCCTGAAAATATCGTCGTGAATATCCAGCGCGCTCTTCGCAAAATTATTCGCCGCGCAGTCCACGATTTTCCAATCAAACTTTTTTGCAATCTCCTTGTAAGTATTATAAGACTTAATCATATACGCCGCGTCCGATTCGTGAATATCTTCGCGCCCGCGAACTTTTCGGAGCATCGCGGCAATTTCCGGTGGCATGTCCAAAAAAATCGTCAAGTCCGGGCGCGGCAACTGCATCTTCTTAAATTCAAAATCGTCAAGCCAATTCCAAAATCTTTCGCGTTCAGATTTTTTCTTGAACTTGGCGGATTGATGAGCCATGTTTGAACCGACGTACCTATCGGCTAGAATTACGCCGTTGTCGTCCTTGTAAAAATCTTTCCACTTCTGAAAACTCGCGAACCTGTCGACTGAATAAAATGTCGCCGCCGCATATGGATTAACTTCTTCGGCAGTTGAGCCAAAATCACCGCGCAAATACATTTTTATCAGCGCGGAAGATTCTGACTCGTAGTTCGGAAAACTCACGCGCATTGCATTGACTTTTAAATTTCTGAGACGTTCCAAAAGCCGCGTCGTCTGCGTCGCCTTCCCCGAACCGTCGGAGCCTTCGAGTGCAATCAAAATACTCATTCAAACACACCTCACATATTAAAAATTTTTGTTACGAACGTTCGCAGGACTTCTTGCATAACTGTTACGTTCAGGAGGAGTGCTTCTGCCTGCGGTCGCAGTTTTGTATAATGAAACACGGGGCGATTGGGCACCGTGAAATCCGTCGGGTAGGGTATGACTTCAAAACCTTGTCGCGAAAAATTCAACACCGCGCGGCGCATGTGAAAAGCCGACGTCACGATTATCGGTCGACGAAAATTTTTTTCGCGCAAAATTTCTGCTGAATAAACTGCGTTTTGAGTTGTGTTTACGCTTTTCGTTTCGAGCAAAATTTTTTCGTCGGGGACGCCCAGCGATTTTAAAACCCTTTCGGAAATTATCGCCTCCGCGCCCGAATCGCTGTAAACTTGTCCGCCGCTCATCAAAATCGGCAAGTCTAATTTTTTTTGTAGCCGCACCGCCGCCAAAAGTCTGTTCGCGGGGCTCGCGCATAAAGTTCCCGCACCGTCGACGTCCTGCACGTCACGAATCGCGCCGCCGCCAAGCAAAACTATCACGTCGCCGTTAAGCTGTTCAATCTGCGCGGGAGGCGAATAACTTTTTTCAAGCTCGCCCATAAATTTTTCGGCAACCAATCCCGTGCACATCAAGTAAAAAATCAGCGTGCCTAGCCCGACGATTATTGACAGGCGAAAATTTATTCGCGTCAAGTAAATCGTCAGCACAACCAGCAAAATTATAAAAAGTCCCGGCGGCAAAATCCAGCTCGCGCCGAATTTCAACAAGTAAACCAAAAAGAATCTGCCTCTCAAAAAATAAAAAAATAATTTTTTCTATTCGGCGCGCTGTAAAAATTTTCCTGCAAAAAAAATAACGCGCCCTTCGTTAAAAGAAGTTCGCGCCTTGAAAATTAATTTCTACTCCACAGAATCATAACCAATCTGCAACGCCGCCATGTTCTGTTCGATTGTGTGAGGGGGCACGCGGTGAGCCACCGCCTTTTTTATCGTCTCGAAGTCAACGAGTTTCGTGACCTTGACAATGACGCCGAGCGCAACAATGTTTGAAAAAAGTGCCTTGCCAATTTTTTCGACGGCAAGTTTTGTTATCGGTACACGAATGATATTTTTGAAGTCCGGCGAATTTGGTACAAGGTCGTCGTCCAAAATCAAAACGCCTTCCGAATTTAAATCGGTGAAATATTTATCCGCCGCCTTCTGCGTCATTGCAAGCACGAAGTCCGGCGATTTAACATGCGGGTGAAAAATTTTTTCGTCGTCGATTATGACTTCGGATTTCGACGCGCCGCCGCGTGCCTCCGGTCCGTAAGACTGTGACTGAACTGCCTGCTTGCCTTCGGAAACCGCCGCCTCCGCCAAAATTATCGCCGCAGTTATCACGCCTTGCCCGCCGGAGCCTGAAAGCCTTAGCTGTTTTCTCATTTCGACGCACCTCCCGCAATTTCCATGACGTGATGATAAGCCTCGTCATAAGTTTCAGTTTCGGCTTTGTAAAAAAGACCGATAGGAAATTTTTCGCCAATCTTTTTTTCGTCGGGAAGTTTGTCCCACGCATTTTTCATAACGGCGTTATCGCGCATCCACGCCATCATTTTTGCGGGCTCACCAATTTTATTTCTGCGCCCGTAAGCCGTCGGACACTGAACAAGAGCTTCGATAAACGAAAAGCCTTTGTTGTCGAGAGCGTCTTCAATAATTTTTGTAAGGTGCTGCACGTGAAAAGCCGTCGACCTTGCAACATAAGTCGCGCCCGCCGCTTCGGCAAGCTTGCAAGCGTCAAAAGGTCTGTCAATCGAACCGTAAGGAGCCGTCGTAGCTTTTTTGCCGAGAGGAGTCATCGGCGACGCCTGCCCGCCCGTCATGCCGTAAATGTTGTTGTTAAAAAGAATAACCGTCAAGTCGATATTTCTGCGGCAGCCGTGAATAAAATGGTTGCCACCAATCGCCGTGCAATCTCCGTCGCCGGTTATGACCACGACATTTAATTCGGGCTTGGCAAGTTTAATTCCGGTAGCGAAAGGAATTGCCCTGCCGTGCGCCGTGTGCAGTGTGTCAAAATCCATGTAGCCGGACGCGCGCGACGAACAGCCTATGCCGCTGACGATAATCGTGTTGTCTTGAGTCCAGCCGGATTTTTTTTCTATGGCCTGAACAATCGCCTTCATAGCAATCCCGTTGCCGCAACCGGGGCACCACAAATGCGGCAGACGATTCTGCCTGAAAAATTTTTCGTAACTGCGCTCTGTCATTTGCCGCCCACCTCGCTGATAAGTTCGTCAATCGCCGATTCAATTTCCTCCGGCTCAAAAATTGTCATGTCGTATTTCGCGCAGAGCTTCACCGCACAATTTCCGTTAGCCGCGCGCTGAACTTCGCCGACAATCTGCCCGTAATTCAATTCGGCAACGATTAACCCTTTGACTTTTTTTGCAAGCTCGGCAATAATTTTATCGGCGAAAGGCCAAATCGTCACGAGACGAACGAATCCAACTTTTAAACCCTTCGCGCGGGAATTTCTGACAGCCTCATAAGCCGTCCGCGCAGTCCCGCCGAAACTCACGACGGCAATTTCTGCATCGTCCATAAAATCCGTTTCGACTTCGATAATTTCATCGGCGGCACGAGAAATTTTTTCGTGCATGCGTTTTATAAACTCCGCCGTAATTTTCGGGCTGCCCGAAGGAAATCCGGTTTCGTCGTGAATCAAGCCGGTAACGTGCACGTGATAGCCTTCGCCGAAATTTGCGACGTTGGGAACCAAATCTTCGTCGGGGGTGTACGGCTCGTAACCTTCGGCGCGAGATTTTTTGGGAGTGCGGCGCGGATAAATTTCAATTTCATTTTCGGCAGGCAACTCCACATTTTCGCGCAGGTGTCCGACAATTTCATCCATTAACAAAATTACAGGCGTGCGAAATTTTTCGGCGTAGTTGATCGCCTTAATCGTCAGCTCAAAACTTTCGCGAACACTCCACGGGCTCAACGCAATAATCGAATGATCTCCGTGAGTGCCCCAGCGCGCCTGCATGACGTCGCCTTGACTTGGCGCGGTAGGTTGTCCCGTCGAAGGACCCACGCGCTGCACGTTGACAATGACGACGGGAATTTCAGCCGCCGCCGCGTAGCCGATAAGCTCCTGTTTCAAACTGATACCCGGTCCCGAAGACGCAGTCAAAACTTTTTTTCCGGCAAGTGACGCGCCGAGAACAACGCCCATGCTTGCGATTTCATCTTCCATTTGAATAAAAGTTCCGCCGACCTTCGGCAAAAGTTTCGCCATGCCTTCAGCAATTTCAGTCGAAGGAGTTATAGGGTAGCCGCCGAAAAAACGAACGCCCGCCGCGAGTGCTCCTTCCGCGACGGCCTCATTGCCCTGCATCAATTTCGCGCTCATTTCTTCGCCTCCTCTTTTACTTTGTCAACGAAAATTGCGTAGTCCGGGCAACGGAGTTCGCACTGCCCGCAAGCTATACATTTTTCGGGATGCGCCACGAAAATTTTTCCCAGCGTATCCAATTCCAAAACTTGTTTGGGGCAAAACGCCACGCATATCCCGCAGCCCTTACACCTGTCAAGCTTTAAGTTAAATTCAGACTTCATCAAAAGCCCTCCCAAGTTTTTTACGTAAACACTTTGAAATTATAGCACTTGAAAAAACTTTTGAAAAGTCAACGAAAATGTATTCAATCTTGCTCTTCACCTGGCAGCTTAATTTTGTAAAGCGGCATGTCCTCAAATTTCCGTTTCGAGTCTCTGATACTCAACTTGCCGCGCGAACGTTTAACCATTACGTCGTGATTTTCTTTCGCCCATTTCAAAATCGCGCGATAAAATTTGCAAGCGATGTCTTGATTGGAAAGCTCGGACAAACTCACCGGCTGACCGGAGTTATCGCTGTCCAGCTCGGTGAAAGTATTGTCCAGGTCGACGCGGCGAACAACCTGCACAGTCCCTCTAGTTAAATCAAACCTCAAATAATCTGCGCGCCCCGCCAAAATTTCATAGCCCTTCGTGGAAAGTTTGCGCCAACGACGTTTTTGAATCACGTCTTGAATTTGAATGTCGTCGTACGTGCAAATCGTCGGCACCATTAAAGTGTTAAGGTCAAGCGTTCCGTCGTACTTGACGCGATAACCCATTTGCTGATAGTTAAAATAATAGTTGCCGCGTGAAGTTGAATGAACCCATTTATAAATATCTTCCGGCACTTCGATTTCATCTTCAGCGAAAGTGACGGACGGCGCGAAAAAAATTGCCGCCGTCACCATCCCGACCAGAAACTTTTTCATTTAACTCGACCTCCTCAACCAATTGAATCAATTTCGTACGGCGTTTCTTGATAGACGTAATAATTTAACCAATTCGCGAAAAGCAAATGAGCAACCGACCGCCACTTGACGACAGGTTCACAAGAAGGATCGTCCTGCGGAAAATAATTTTGCGGAACGTGCGGATTGAGCCCCGCGCGCAAATCTCTTTCATATTCCTGCTTGAGCGTGTAAGGGTCGTATTCTGCGTGCCCCGTGATAAAAAATTGTCGCCTTTCAAGATTGGCAATGGCGTAAACCCCCGCGACGTCCGAGACCGACAAAATTTTCAGCGCGGGAATTTTTTTTATGTCGTCTTCATTGACGGCGGTATTTCGAGAATGCGGAACAAAAAACTCGTCGTCGAAACCACGAAAAAGTTTTTCGTGCACGACGCATAATTTATGACGATAGACGCCGGAAAGTTTTTCGTCCAGAATAATTTTCGGAATGCCATAATGATAATAGAGACCGGCTTGCGCGCCCCAACAAATGTGGAACGTCGAATAAACATGTGTCTTGCTCCACTCCATAATCTCGACGAGCTCCGACCAATAGGAGACCTCTTCAAACTCCATTAATTCGACGGGCGCGCCGGTGATAATAAAGCCGTCGTATTTTTTGCGGCGAATGTCGTTGAAGGTGCCGTAAAATTCCGTGAGATAATTTTTTGAAGTGTGCGTGGGGGTATAGGTTTTCGTGTAAATAAAATCAACTTCGACTTGCAAGGGAGTATTTCCCAAAAGTCGAAGGAGTTGGGTTTCTGTTACAGATTTTATCGGCATTAAGTTTAGAATTAAAATTTTCAGCGGACGAATGTCTTGTGTGTAAGCACGGTCGGCGTCCATTACGAAAATATTTTCGCTCTCCAAAATGTTAGTCGCCGGCAGATTGTTCGGTATTTTTATTGGCAAAACCATCATCCCTTCGGTCAATAAATTTCTTTTTAGTATTCGTCAACTCAAAACATTATTCCTGCAAGCTTAGTGGATAGGGATTAGGGGCAAGGGACAAGTGGATAGGGATAAGGGATTAGCCATAAATAAAAAGTGGCCGCCCAAGGATGGGCGGCCGCCCGCATTTGGTCGCGTGACGCGACCTCTGCGGGCAGTTTTCTTTTGCTACTTTTCTTTTGCGCCAAAAGAAAAGTAGATGCTAAATTTAAAGAGAGAAAAAATTGTTATAAAGAAAAAAAATCAGCGTCCTCAAAAATTTTTTGGGGACGCCTTTTTTTTGAAGTTCGATTTTTACAAAACAATGTGTGCCATGACAAAACCGACGACGCAACCGCTAATAACGCCGATAAGTCCCGGAATCATGAACGAGTGATTCAAAATATATTTGCCTATTCTCGTCGTGCCCGAACGGTCGAAACCAATGCAGGCAAGGTCAGAAGGATAGGTCGGCAGGAAGAAGTAACCGTAGCACGCGCTGATAAACGACATGACGATAACCGGATCCATTCCGACGCTCAACGCCATCGGGAAAACAATCGCGATAGCCGCCGCTTGAGAATTGACGAGCTTTGAAGTCAAAAAGGCAATAATCGCAAACGCCCACGGATAATCAGCAACAGCATTGCCGAGAAATTCACGCAAGAAAGTCATGTGCGCGCCAAAGCAAGTATTCGCCATCCACGCGACGCCGTAAACCGAAACGAGAGCAACAATACCGGATTTAAAAACTTGACTGTTGCCGACGTCCTTCGCCTTGACTTTGCAGACGAACAAAATTATTGCCGCAACCAACAACATGACCATTTGAATGACAGCCGTCATGGAAATTGCTTTCATTGCGCCTTTTGCGTCAGGGAAATGCGGGAGAAGGTCGGGGAAATTTCCGAGTGCCGCAATAACTAAAATTCCGCCGAAGAAAATATACATCGCGTGGTAATAACTTGACGGCAATTCTTTTCCCTGCAATGACTCCGAATCACCGTAGACGTATTCTCTGTTTGCAGGATCTTTGATAAATTCCTGGAAGCGTTCATCTTTATCGAGATCCTTGCCGCGCCTGTAGCTCCACAGTGCCGCGAAAAATACGCCGAGCCCTGTTGCCGGAACAGACACCGCCAAAATTTGTAAGACCGTGTAGTTGTGACCTGCCGCCGCCATGAATCCGACGATTGAAACAATCGCGACTGATACCGGCGACGCGCAAATACCCATCTGCGACGCAACGGACGCCACTGCCATCGGGCGTTCGGGACGGATATTTTGTTTGATTGCTATGTCGTAGATAATCGGGAACATTGTGTAGACGACGTGCCCCGTGCCGCACAAGACCGTTAAAAACCACGTCGTCAGCGGTGCCAAAATTGTCACGTGTTTTGGATTGTTGCGCAAAAATTTTTCCGCGTACTGCAACATAACCGTCAAGCCGCCCGAAGTTTGCAGGAAACCCGCGCAGGTTACCACCGCCAAAATCGTCAGCATGACGTCGATAGGAGGCGAGCCGGGCTTATAACCAAATACAAAAACATATATTACAAGTCCTATGCCGCTTATGACGGCCAGCCCGATTCCTCCATGCCGCACGCCGACAATTAAGCAAACCAGCAAGACGAGAAACCCTAAGAACATCTCCATAAACTTCACCCCTTTGAAAAATTCCGTATTGATAACCAACACAAAAAACTATTCTCTTTTTTTTCGCTGTTTCCTGCCGATTCAACAACTTTGCAACTAATTTTGATTTGTCGATTATTTTAAAAAAAGTTATTGACTTTTTGTCTAATTGGTGATAATCTTTAGCCATGAAATCGAAAGGGGCTGATGAATTGGCAGAAGAAAAAAAAGTTACGTTTGAAAACGAGGGCGGTGACGGCGCAGAAATAAACGCGGATTTGGGGGCTGGTCCCGAAGAAATAAATTCGGAGAACAACGATTTAAATTTGTTGGCGGACATGGAAAAATTAAAATCCGAACTCGCCGCGAAGAACGAAAGACTTTTGAGACTGCAGGCGGACTTCGACAACTTCCGCAAGCGTTCGGCGAAAGAGAAAACCGAACTTGCCGCAACGGTTGAGCAGGCTTTCTTGAAAGATTTGTTGCCGCTGTTGGATAATCTTAGCCGCGCATCTCAAGCGGCGGAGCAGGGTGAAGTTTCGGACGTCGAAACTCTTCGCAAGGGCATTGCCATGATTCGTCAAGAGACGGTCGCCGCAATGGGCAAGCACGGATTGGAGCCAATTGACACCGAAAATAAAAAGTTCGATCCGAATTTTCACCAGGCAGTCGGAATGGTTCACGACGAAGAAAAAGAAGACGGCATGATAGCCGCCGAACTTCAGCGCGGGTATATCGCGCGCGGCAAAGTCATTCGTCCCAGCATGGTGCAAGTTATAAACAATTCCTAAAGTTTTTTGCGGGAGATGATTTTTTTGGGCTACGAGCTTTGGAATTTTTTGAGCGAAATTAATTCCGGCAAATACAAGTTGGTTGACCTCACTCACCAAATGAACAACGACAGCCCGTATTGGGCGGGGATTCCCGAAGGTTCAGTCGAGCTTGCCAAAACTTGTTTCGATTGGGGAAATCCGATGCTTGATTGTTTGATTCAGACTTTTAAATTTCCCGGGCAGTTCGGCACTCACGTCGATTTTCCCGGACATTTTATCAAGGGCGGCAAACTTTCCGAAAGCTACGGCGCGGCGAACATGATTTACCCGCTCTGCGTCATTGACATTACCGCGCAGGTTGCCAAAGACGTGCATTACGCGGTTACCGTCGACGACATCAAGGACTACGAAAAAAAGTTTGGCGATATTCCCGACGGCGCGTTCGTTGCTCTTCGCACTGACTGGGCAAAAAATTGGGCGGGCGGTATCGAAAAAATTTCGGGTATCGCCGAAGACGGGAGCGAAAATTTTCCCGGCTGGTCGTTGGACGCGCTGAAATATATCTACGAAGTTCGCAACGCCGCCGCCAACGGGCACGAGACACTTGATACGGACGCTTCAGAGCTGGCGGCTAAGGCGGGAGATCTTGCTTGTGAACGTTACGTGCTCGGCAAAGGAAAGTTGCAAGTCGAAGTCATGAACAACCTCGACAAAGTTGCTCCGGCGGGCGCGATTCTGATAGTTGCTTGGGCGAATATCGAAGGGGCTACGGGTTTGCCGGCGCGCCTCTTAGCTATCACTAGCGGATAGAGATTAGTTTTTGGGAGAGCTTTTTCATGCAATACAAATGCAAAGTTACAGTCATAGATAAAAAATTATTTCCGGACTTGCAGGAAAAATATCTTGCCGACCCAAAATCCGGAGAGTGTCCTTTCTATCAAGTGGGCGCGGAATATATTTTCGAGCGTTACGGCGAAGAGGATACCTTCTGGACAATGGGCAAGGGTACACAGTGCGCTGAAGCGTGGGATTGTATCAGCCGTTATATCTATACGGCGTTGCAGGGCGGTTCGGTTATGCGCGGTTGGACAAACGACGAGCATATCATGATAGCTTGTTGCAACGACGGCACGCGCCCCGTGATTTTTAAAATCGAACGCCTTGATTATAAAGTACTTTACACTGACGCCGACAAGGCGGGGCATGAAAAAATTGTCACCGCGATAAAAAAACTCGACGGCGTTTTGAATGTTGAGTATCGCGAAGAAAAAAACTTCACGGAAATTTTTATGGACAAAAACAACGAAGTCAGCGACGAAAAAATTATCGGCGCGGTAAAATCCGCCGGCGACTTCGCGATTGATAAGATTGATTGACAAAAGGAGAAATGCATTATGAGTAAAGTCATTGGTATAGATTTGGGAACTACTAACAGCGTTGTCAGTGTTTTGGAGGGCGGCGAGCCGACGGTTATCACCAATCCGGAAGGTAGCAGAATTACTCCTTCGGTTGTCGGTTTCACGAAAGACGGTCAGCGTCTCGTGGGTCAGCTTGCAAAACGTCAAGCCGTCTCCAATCCGGACAGGACAATTTCTTCTATTAAACGTCACATGGGCGAACAGTACAAAGTTACGATTGACGGCAAGGACTACACGCCGCCGGAAATTTCCGCGATGGTTTTGCAGAAACTGAAGGCAGACGCGGAGGCTTATCTCGGCGAAACTGTCACGCAAGCCGTTATCACCGTGCCCGCGTATTTCAACGACAGCCAGCGTCAGGCGACGAAGGATGCCGGAAAAATTGCCGGTCTCGAAGTTTTGCGCATAATCAACGAACCGACTGCCGCCGCGCTTGCTTACGGTCTCGATAAAGACAACGACGAAACTGTTTTGGTTTTCGACTTGGGCGGCGGAACTTTCGATGTGTCGATTTTGGAACTTACCGAAGGAACTTTCGACGTGCAGGCGACGAACGGCGACACTCATCTCGGCGGCGACGACTTCGATAAAAAAGTTATGGACTGGATGGTTGACGAGTTCAAGCGCGAAAACGGTATCGACCTTTCCAAAGATAAAATGGCGGCGCAACGTTTGATTGAGGCGGCGGAAAAAGCTAAAATCGAACTCAGCTCCATGACTTCGACGAATATTAATTTGCCGTTCATTACTGCCGACGCGAGCGGACCTAAGCATTTGGATTTGACTTTGACGCGCGCGAAATTCGACGAACTTACCCGCGAACTTGTTGAGCGCACGATGGGACCGACGAAACTTGCGATGAAAGACGCGGGCTTGACCGGCAAAGATATCGACAAAATAATTTTGGTGGGCGGCTCTTCGAGAATCCCCGCCGTTCAAAATGCTATCCGCGAAATTTTGGGCAAGGAACCTTCAAAGGGAATTAACCCCGACGAATGCGTTTCCGTTGGCGCGGCGATTCAGGGCGGCGTGCTTGCCGGCGAAGTCAAAGACGTTTTGCTCCTCGACGTCACCCCGCTTTCTTTGGGCATTGAAACTCTCGGCGGCGTCTGCACAAAAATTATTGAGCGCAATACCACAATTCCTACGCAGAAATCTCAAGTCTTCTCGACGGCGGCGGACAATCAGTCAAGCGTTGAGATTCACGTCCTGCAGGGCGAACGCGAAATGGCGGCGGGAAATAAAACTCTCGGCAAATTCGTTTTGTCTGATATTCCTCCTGCGCCGCGCGGCGTCCCGCAGATTGAAGTTACATTCGACATTGACGCTAACGGAATTGTCAACGTCTCGGCGAAGGACAAAGGCACCGGACGCGAACAGAAAATTACTATTCAATCTTCAAGCGGCATGAGCAAAGACGACATTGACCGCATGGTTAAGGAAGCGGCTATGCACGAGGCGGAAGACAAAAAGCAACGCGAGGCGGCCGACGCCAAAAACGAGGCCGAGCAGACGGTTTATCAGGCTGAAAAAACCTGCAAGGACTTTGAAGGCAAGGTCGACGAGTCTTTGATTAAGGACGTTCGCACGGCGGCTGAAAGTCTGAAAAATGATTTGAACAGCTCCGACACCGACGCCCTCAAGAAAAAAACTGAAGAAGTTCGCCAGGCTCTTTACAAACTTAGTTCTGCGGCTTATCAGAGCGGCGCGGCGAATCAGAATTACAGCGCAAATGCAAATGACGCTGATTTCTCGAAGGGCAGCAATTCCAAAGACGACGACGAAACGATTGACGCGGAGTATACCGAAGTCGACAAAGATAAAAAATAATCAGTGACTGAAAATTTTCCGCTGATAGGGAATTTTAATCAAGGCGGGGAGGGAGAATTTTCTCTCTTCCCGTTATTTGCGTAGAAGGTGAGATTATGGCTGAAAAGAAACGAGATTATTACGAAGTACTTGGATTAAATAAAAATGCGACGGATGACGAGATTAAAAAGGCGTACAAGCGGCTTGCGAAAAAATATCATCCGGATTTAAATCCCGACGACAAAAAAGGAGCGGAGGCTAAGTTTAAGGAAGTCGGCGAGGCGTACGAAGTTTTGAAGGATCCGCAAAAGCGCGCGCAGTACGATCAATTTGGGCACGCGGCATTCACGCCGGGCGGCGGTGGCGGCGGAGGATTTAGCGGCGGCGGTTTCGGCGGAATAAACATGAACGATATTTTCGGCGGCGCGGGCGGATTCGATATGGGCGATATTTTCGACCAATTTTTCGGCGGCGGTTCCGGACGTCGTCGTTCAAAACAGGAACCCGAACGCGGCGCAGATTTGCGCTACGATTTGAGCGTCACTTTTGAGGAGGCGGCGTTCGGCAAGGAAATGAATATCAAAGTTCCGCGCATGGAAACTTGCACGGAATGCGGCGGCACCGGCTCGGCAAAAGGCACCGTCCCCGAAACTTGTCCCGATTGCAAAGGCAGCGGCGTGCGGCGGACGACGACGAAAACTCCTTTCGGCATGATTGCAAACGAGCGACCTTGCGATCGTTGTCACGGCAGAGGCACAATTATCCGGACACCTTGCGGGCATTGTCACGGCAACGGAAAAATTCGTGTCGAGCGCGATATTAAAGTTAATGTCCCGCGCGGCGTCGACAAGGGCACGCGTTTGCGCATTGCGAACGGCGGGCAGGCAGGGGAGCGCGGAGGCCCGGCGGGGGATCTCTACGTTTATATCAACATTAAATCCCACCCGATTTTCACGCGCGAAGGCAATGACGTCGTTTGCGAAGTCCCGATAAGTTTTGTGCAGGCGGCTCTCGGCGCGACGGTCGATGCCCCCACAATCGACGGCAAGGTTGAGCTGAAAATTCCGGAGGGTACTCAATCCGGAGCGACGCTTAGAATCAGAGGCAAGGGCATTCCGTTTTTGCGCGGCGACGGGCGCGGAGATGAATACGTTAAAATTAAAGTCTTGACGCCGAAAAATCTTTCAGCAAGGCAGAGAAAACTTTTGCTCGATTTTGAAAACGGCGGCAGTGACAGCACGAACAATCCCGAAAAACAATCTTTTTTCGACAAGGTGAAAGGGATTTTTAATTGATTAAAGAATTTATTGACAAGGCGATAAAAAAATTTTTGCTGATACTTTTAATTCTCGTCGTGTCAGCAGCAGGGTTTTGCGGATTTTTCTTGAAGTGGTCACTGCGCGACGACGCAGAAAATTTCGGATTCACGGCAATGATTGAAAACACGGCAAAGCGTCCGTTTATCCACCGACAACTTTTGCCGCAAGCCGCAAAGTCAATCGTCGAAGTGATTCCCGCGCCGACGAAAGAAAAATTATCTGCGCGCCTTGTCGAAAAAAATTCTATTGGTAAAAGATACGCGCAAGCAAAAATCCCGCCAAAGTACGTGCTCGAATATCATTTGCTGTTCGCTCTCAGCTTTTTGAGTTTCTTCGCGGCAATTTGGGTTTTGCGTTCGTTGCTCGGCGAAGTTTTGCAGGACAAGGTCGCAGGAACGGCGGGCGCGGCAGTTTTCGCGCTGGTATTCCCGTTCTTTGAAGTCTTGGGCGGATATTATTACGACCTGGCAGAAGTTTTTTTCATGTTCCTCGCGGCGAAATTTGCCCTGCGCGGAAAATTTATCCCGCTGCTGATCCTCGCACCAATCGCCACGCTGAACAAAGAATCGTTTTTCTTTTTCCTCGTGACACTCTACCCGCTGACTCGACAACATTTCAGCTTGAAAAAATCTGCGGCGATAACTTTAGTCTCGATATTTTTCGCGGGGCTGGCTTATCTTTTCGTCCGACAAACTTTTATAAATAACCCCGGCGATATGGCGGACGGAAGATTTTTTGAGCACATGGAACATCTTTTCGACATAAGCTCTTATTTTTTGACTGATTCGATTTACGGTTTGCCGCTCGGCTCAAGAGTTTTTCTGCCGCACGTCATTTGCGTAATCTGGATTATAAAAAATTCGTGGAGTCATCTAAACGACGCCTGGAAACTTCACGCCAAACTTGCACTGATAATTAACGGAGTTTTGTATTTTTTGTTCGTTGTACCCGGCGAATTGCGCGATTTAAGCATGCTTTATATTTCGCTGATGATTTTGACGACGTGCTACCTGCGCGAAATTTTCCTGCAACAATACAAAAGGGAGAGTTGACGTGGTATACCTTCAATTATTTTTTGAGTTTGCAAAGATAAGTTTAATCTGCGTCGGCGGCGGCTATGCGTCCATGCCCTTGATTCAAGCGGTGGTCGTCGACGGCTACCACTGGCTGACACTCGGCGAATTTATCGACATATTCACAATTTCGCAAATGACGCCCGGACCAATCGGGGTGAACGCGGCAACTTTCGCGGGAATGAAAATCGCGGGGCTCGGCGGAGCAATTTGTGCGACGATGGGTTTCGTGACACCAAGTTTGTTTTTGTGCATCGCGCTGGCGAAAATTATGTTCAAGTACGGAAATTTGGGGGCGATTCACGGAATTTTGAACGGGTTGCGCCCGGCAGTCATGGCATTAATCGCGGCGGCTTGCATAAGTTTCGTTTTGCTTGCCGTGTGGAACGCGGAAGAGATGCCCGCAGATTTTTTGTCGACGCTCGATTTAAAAGGCGCGGTAATTTTAATCGGAGCATTAATCGCCGTCCGAATGAAAATCGGCGTGATAAAAGTTTTAATCGCGTCGGGGATTGCCGGACTAATTTTAGGACAATTCATTTGAGGAATTATTATGCTTGAACTTTTTAAACTTGTTTTCGAGATAAATTTTTTCGTCTTCCCGTTGAGCGCGGCGTGGCTGTCGTACAGAAAACTGCGCGGCAAAACGGCGGGAAGATATTTTCGTCTCATGGTGTGGAGCGCGATAATGTTGGTGCTCTCGTGGATAGGAATTTTTCTGAACGAATCGCCGGAGAATCGCTACAAAACTTTGACGAATATCGAGCAAGCTCTTGGCTTTGACGAACTAGAGACTAAGGATTAGAGATTAGAGATTGGAAAAATGTTTAGCAATTTTATCGTAGCACTTGGCGCGGTTGTTCCGATGTTCTGCCTAATGTCAATCGGCGCGTTCGTGAAATATCAAAAGTGGCTGACCGACGAGGAACTAAACCACATGAACCGAATGGTCTTCCGCGTTTTTTTCTGTTGCATGATGTTTCACAGCATCTACACGACGGATTTAGCGGCAACCTTCCGCCCGAAACTAATGCTCTTCGGCGCGTGTGGCGTGCTGGTAATTTTTTCGCTGTTGATGCTTATTGTGCCGAGAATCGAACCGGATAACAGGCGGCGCGGCGTGATTGTCCAGGCGATTTTCCGTAGCAATTTCGTATTAATGGGCGTGCCGATTGTTGCGAATATTTTTGGCGACGAAAACATTGCCGTTTCGACGATGATGATCGCGGTTATCGTGCCACTGTACAATATTTTGGCGGTCTTCGCGCTGGAAACTTTTCGCGGCGGAAAATTTGCGTTAATTCCAATTTTGAAAGGGGTATTTAAAAATCCGATGATTTTGGGAGCGATTGCGGGGGCGTTGCTTTTAATTTTGGGCGTGCACATTCCCGCGCCTGTCTTAAAACCAATCGGGCAAATATCTGCGGCGACGACTCCGGTTGCGTTAATTATTTTAGGTGCATCTTTTAAATTTGGAAATACTCACGAACACCGGCGACAACTTTTTGGGTGTATCTTCGGAAGATTGATTTTGGTGCCGAGTTTGGCGTTGACGGCGGCAATTTTTTTAGGGTTTCGCGGAATTGACTTCGTGACACTGATTGCGATTTTCGGGACGCCGTGCGCGGTGGTCTCCTTCGCGATGGCGCAACAAATGGGCGGCGACGCTGACCTTGCTGGGAATTGTGTAGTCTTCACGTCGGCGTTATCGTGCTTTACAATTTTTTGCTGGCTTCTATTTTTTAGAACTCTCGGAATTTTTTAGGTATGATCCATAAATTTTAAACAAGTCCGCTCAAAAAAACGAGCAGCTTTTTTATTTCCAACCCGCGTCAAAAATATCTGTACCGTCTGCGATTTATTGAGAGGAAGAAAAATGAAACGATTACCGCCATTATTTCCGCGCCGACCATAGAAAACCAAACGCCGTCGATTCCCCAGAGCAACGGGAAAATTAAAATCGCCACCACTTCAAAAACCAAAGTCCGCAGTCCAGAAATTAACGCCGAGATTAAACCGTTGTTCAACGCCGTGAAAAATGACGAGCTGAAAATCGCGAAGCCCGTCAGCAAAAATGCGAACGAGTAAATTCTGAAGGCGTGCACCGTCATTTCGAGCAAAGTTTCATCGTAGTCGGCAAAAATTCCCGCCAACGGACGCGCCAAAAATTCCGCGAAGAAAAACATTATCACGCCGCCGGTGCCGATAATTATTAGACTTTTTTTCAGCAGACTTTTCAGCTCGGAAAAATTTTTCGCGCCGAAATTGTAACTGACTATCGGCGCGGTACCCATTGCGTAGCCGATAAACACCGCCTCGAAAATAAAATTGACGTACATTAAAATTCCGAACGCCGCCACGCCGTCTTCACCCGCGTAGTTCAAAAGTTGCCAGTTGTAGAGCATGCCGACAAGGGACATTGCGACGCTCGTCAAAAGTTCCGACGCGCCGTTCGCGCAGGTTTTCAGCAGAGCCGCGCCGTCAAAATTCGTCCGCGTCAGCTGCAACAAACTGTCATTCGGTTGGCTGAAATAAATCAGCGGCAAAAATCCGCCGACACATTCGCTGAGCACCGTTGCCACTGCCGCGCCTTCAAGCCCCCAGCCGAATCCCAAAATAAAAATTATGTCGAGCAAAATATTTGTCAAGCCCGCCGCAAGTGTCACGTAGAAACCAAGCTTTGGTTTTTCCGCCGTCGCAAACAGACAATCGAACTCGAATTGCAAAATTATTGCCGGTAGCGCGAGCAAAACTATTCGCCCGTAAGTCATGCTGTATTCGAGGAGTTGACCGCGCGCGCCCAAAAATTCCGCGACCTTCCCGACGTAGAGCAAGCCGAAAATTTCAAACACGACGCCTAAAACTATCGAGAGGTAAACCAGCATAGAAAAAATTTTGTTCGCCTTGACCTTGTCGCCTTCGCCCAAAGTTTTCGCAATCAGCGCGCCGCCGCCCGTGCCGAATAAAAATCCCACGAAACTCAAAAGCATAATGAACGGCATGACGAAATTCAGCGCGGCAAAAGGCATCTTCCCGACGAAATTTGCGACGAAAAATCCGTCGACGATGCCATAAATCGACATGAATATCAGCATGCCGATTGACGGCGAAGTAAATCGCAACAGCCGTCGATAGTCAAAATGATCCGAAAGCTTTATCATAGATATCACAACCTTTTTTCACATTGTAGCATATATTTTTTTTTGCGCAATAAAATTCTTGTACAGTTGAAATTTTGCGGTTATAATGTTGGCAGAAATTATCGGAGGGAAAAATTTTGGACAAGGCAAGGTATTCGGCGGTTAAGGCGGTGCACGAAGTTTTTGCAAACGGCGCGTATTCAAACGTGGTACTCGCGCAAATTTTGCGGCAGGAAAAATTGAACGACCTGGACAGGAGATTTTGCACGGAGCTGGTTTACGGGACGATAAAAGCCGGCGCGTCGTTGGACTGGAAAATTTCCAAGTACGTCAGCCGCCCGCTTGAAAAAGTCGACGCAAAAGTTTTGGCGATTCTGCGCGTCGGAATGTATCAGATATTTTTTCTGGATCGCGTCCCAAATTCGGCGGCGGTGAATGAATCCGTCGAGCTGGCAAAAAAATTCGCGGGCGTCGGCGCGTCGAAGTTCGTCAATGGCGTTTTGAGATCTGCCGTTCGCGAACCGGATAAATCAAATTTTCCGCAGGGCGACGACGTCGAATCAATCGCGTTGAGAAATTTTCATCCGGCGTGGCTCGTGCAATTGTTCGTCGAAGAATTTGGACTCGACGCGGCTAAAAAAATCTGCGCGGCAAATAATTTGGATCCGCCGCTTTGTCTTCGCGTGAATTTTTTGCGCACGACGCGGGAGGAAATTTTTGCGGAGCTGGAAAAAATTGGCGCGCAGGTCGAAAAATCCCAGCTTGCTCCCGAAGGAATTATTTGTCGCAGTCACGGCGCGCTGGATAAGTTCAAGCCGCTGAAAGTCGGACTGTGTCAAGTGCAGGACGAAAGTTCGATGATTGCCGCGCGTTTGTTGGAGCCGCAGGAAAATAATTTCGTAATTGATTGTTGCGCGGCACCCGGCGGCAAGACGACGCACATTGCCGAGCTGATGAAAAATCGCGGGCGGATTATCGCGGCGGATATTTTCGAGACGAAACTAGAGCACATATGCCAAAATTCAAAACGTCTTGGCGTGAAAATTATTGAGCCGCTTTTGATTGACGCGCGGGAGATTGGCGAAAAGTTTTTCAATCAAGCGGACAGGGTTTTGGTTGACGCGCCGTGCTCGGGGCTTGGCGTGATTCGTCGCAAGGCGGATATTCGCTGGAAAAAAAATCCGGAAGAGCTTGCCGAACTTCCGAAACTTCAGGCGGAAATTTTGGCGGGCGCGGCGAAAACTTTAAAGCGCGGCGGAATTTTGGTTTACAGCACGTGCACGATTTTAAAAAGCGAAAATGAAAACGTCGTCGAAAATTTTTTGGCGGCGAACAAAAATTTTAAACTCGTTGAGAAAAAAAATCTCCTGCCGCACGTCGACGGCACCGACGGTTTTTTTGCGGCGAAAATGATTCGCGAGGTGTGACTTGAAAAAGAAAAATTTATTCGGGCTGACTTTAACCGAACTCGAAAACGAACTTGCCGACCTGCCGAAATTTCGCGCGAAACAAATTGCGGCGTGGCTTTACCGGCGCGGCGCAAAATCTTTCGACGAGATGAGCGACCTGCCGAAAGACCTGCGCGCAGATTTTCAAACTCGTTACGAAATTGGAACTCCGGAACTTATAAGGCAACTTGATTCTGCCGACGGCTTGACGACAAAATTTTTGCTGAAGTTTTCGGACGGCGCGGCTGTCGAAACAGTTTTGATGCGCCATGATTACGGGAACAGCGTTTGTATTTCGAGCCAAGTCGGCTGCCAAATGGGTTGCAAGTTTTGCGCGTCGACACTCAAGGGGCTGGAAAGAAATTTGACGGCGGGCGAAATGCTTGCGGAAATTATTTTCGTCAACGATTTTCTGCGCGGCGCGAACCAAAAAGTTGACACGCTGGTTGTCATGGGGATTGGGGAGCCGCTCACGAATTTTGATAACCTGCTGAAAATGTTGCGGCTGCTCCACGAAAATTATACGCTCGGTTTGAGTTATCGCAAGGTGACAATTTCGACTTGCGGGATTGTGCCGGCGATTCGTCAGCTGATTGAAGAAAAAATCCCCGTGACACTTTCCATTTCGTTGCACGCGCCGAATGACAAACTTCGCTCCGAACTCATGCCGATAAATTCTGCTTTTAGTCTGCGGGAAGTTTTGCAGGCGGGCGAAAATTATGCGCTTGCGACCGGGCGGCGAGTGACTTACGAATATATTTTGATTGGCGGCGTCAACGACACCGAAGAGCACGCGCGGCAACTTGCGAAAATTTTGGCGGGGCAGCTTGCCAACGTGAATTTAATTCCGCTGAATCCGGTCGACGAAAGAAATTTTCAGCCGCCGTCCCATAATTCTATCCAAAAATTTTTTCATTACCTCAACACGCACAAAATTAATGCGACAATCAGAAAAGAGATGGGCGCGGAAATTAATGCCGCCTGCGGTCAACTTCGTTCTAAGTGGCAAGGGGCAGGTGATAAGGGATAAGAGGAAAACTAGCCACTGGAAACTTCGTTGACAAACGTGTTATAATCTTGCCGAAAATTTTTTGGGAGATGCTTGGAATTTGAAAATTACCGGCGTAATCAGTAGCCAATTTGCTAAACTTTTTCAGAAACGCGGCGAAGTTGAGCCGCCTGCTCTCGTTAAAGCCATAGAACGCGAAGTCGCTAAACAAAAAACTTCAGTGGCGGGCGTGGACGTCGTGCCGAATGATTATACAATTTATCTCTGCGAGGAAGATTGTCACCGCCTTAGCGCGGCGCGGGTTATTCGCGAACTTTACGAGGCTGTTTCGCGAAAAGTTATCCGCGAAAATTGTTTTATGGACGGTACCCTTGCCGTGAGGATTGAAAAAATGTTCGAGGGCGACGAAGCAATTATTATCAAGTCAAAATATATCGAAGATACCAAAGTCGAAGAGGATACAATTAATCTTGAAAACGACGTGCTTTCACAGACTTTGTTGGAGGACGCCGACGCCAACGACGACGCCACGATTGTTGCGGACAAAACGAAAATTAATTCGTCGATGAAAACTGTTTCGTCGCGGAATGTCGAATATGATTTGGCGGTTATCACCGATTTGGAAAATTCCGAAGTCGTGCTCGGCGAACGGCAAATTTATATCGGGCGAAACGAAACTAATGATTTTGTCGTGAATGACAGCGGCGCGTCCAGGATTCACGCTTATATTTCTTACGAAAGACACCGCCACATTTTGCACGACGCGGGCAGCTTGAACGGCACCTTCGTCAACAAAAAAGCCGTCACCCGTTGCACGCTGAATAACGGCGATAAAATTTTGGTCGGTAATACGAAATTGATTTATAAAGTTTTGTGAGGAGGCAATCTTATGTCCAAAGTGTATCAAGCCACGCACGTTGGAAAAGTTCGCAAAAATAACGAGGATTCGCTAATTGTCATAGAGCCTGAAACTTTTGTCGTTGCGGACGGAATGGGCGGAGCCGCCGCCGGAGAAATTGCAAGCAAAATGCTAATCGATATCACGAAAAATTTTTTGCCCGCCGTCCCCGAACCTTGGGACGAAAATATTTTATCCAAAGCGATTCTAAAAGCCAACGCCGCGATTATCCGCGAGGCACAACAGAACGAAAATTATAGAGGCATGGGCACAACCGCGACCCTCCTCCATTTTTACAAGGGGCAAGCTTATTTTGCGCACGTCGGTGACAGCAGGATTTATCTTTTGCGTGGAGATTTTTTCACGCAAATGACGGAGGACCATTCCTACGTTGAAACCCTAGTCCGTCTCGGTGAACTCACCCCCGCCGAAGCGCGCGTCCACCCGCTGAAAAATATTTTGACTCAGGCTGTCGGAGCCATTGACGATATTTCTATCGACGCCGATAATTTTCCGCTGAACGACGGCGATATTTTTTTGCTCTGCACTGACGGCTTGACCAATATGGTTGAAGATGAAACAATCGCCGAAATTTTGATTTCAAGCGAAAATCCCGCCGAAAGTCTCGTTAAAGCCGCGCTGGATAACGGCGGGCACGACAACATTACCGTTATCGTCGTCAAGGTTTGAAAGCGGAGGTGGTGATTTATGATAGAAAGAGTTTTGGGCGAAAGGTACGAGATTCAAGAAAAAATCGGCAGCGGCGGCATGGCGGAAGTCTACAAAGCTCACGACGCCCTGCTTGATCGTCTTGTTGCCGTGAAAATTTTGCACGAAGCCTATCGCGCTGACGCCGAGTTTATCGAAAGATTTCACCGCGAAGCAAAAGCCGCCGCCCGCCTTGCACATCCGAATATCGTTAATATTTATGACGTCGGTGCAGACGGCGACGACCATTATATCGTTATGGAGTACGTTCGCGGCAGTTCGCTGAAGAATAAAATTCGCGAAGAAGGTTCGCTGAAAATTTCGGAGGCGGTTTCTATCGCCAAAGACATTGCCAACGGGCTGGCGCATGCCCACGCAAATAATCTGGTGCACTGCGATATAAAGCCGCATAATATTTTGATGACGAGCGACGGGCGCGCGAAGATTGCCGATTTTGGAATTGCACGCGCCGTCACCGAATCGACTATGACTTACAGCGGCAACGTCGTCGGCTCTGTCCATTATCTTTCGCCGGAGCAGGCGGAGGGCGGCGCGATTACCCCAAAGTCTGACGTCTATTCTCTCGGCGTTGTCATGTACGAGATGCTGACGAATCGTTTGCCCTTCACCGGAGATAATGCCGTTGCGATTGCGCTGAAACACGTCAACGAGGAGCCGACGCCACCCAGTCAATTTCGTATTCAGATTCCGCCGATGCTTGAGGCGATAATTTTAAAGGCGATGAGCAAAAATCCGGAGACCCGCCCGACAAGTTTTGAAATGATTCAAGCTTTGACGAACGTCGAGGCAGCTCTGAAGGTCGACGCGGAAAACGATCCCGAAGCCACACAAGTTTTGCCGCGCGTCCAGGTCGCGAACCTGCCGCCGCGCAGAACTGTCAGACAAAACGCCGCCGCCAATTCAAAATCGAAGACGAACGACGCGCCCGCGAAAAAATCTTTCTTCACGACGAAGACCTTTTTTGCGGCAATGGCTTTTGTTTTGTGCATGGGGTTTGGCGTGGGGATTTTTATGGCGTTCGGGAATGTCGTCGACGGCGGCAATGAAGTACCCGTGCCCGATGTCACCGGCAAACAACTTGCCCTTGCCCGTCAAATTTTGGAGGACGGAAAACTGCGCGTCAATGTCGCTGAAACTTATGACGCGAATGTCCCCGCCGGCGAAGTCGTTTCGCAAGATCCGATTTCCGGCAGGAATGTCAAAAGCGACAGGCTGGTTACAATTTACGTGAGCAAGGGCGGCGAAACAATCGATATGCCTGACCTTGTCGGCTTGAATAAATCCGCCGCCACCGAACGCATTCAAAAATTGAGTCTGCAACTCGGATCCGTTTATGAAAAGGATTCTGATTCAGAGCCGGGCACTGTCCTTTCGCAGGATCCGACGACCGGCACGAAAATTAATCGCGGGCAGTCCGTTGACCTGATTGTTTCGCGCGGGCAGGCAAAAACTATCGCGAGGAGCAACGAGAACAGCGCGCCTTATTACGACGAACCCACGCCCGTCGAAAATAATCGCAGTTACCGCGCCGAAAATTATAACTCCAACAGCACGCCGAACACTTCCACCCAGCAACACGAAGAGTTTGCGCCCGCCGACGAAGTCATTACCTTCGACGAGCCGGAAAATTCCGCGCAGAATAATTCCGGCAGTGAAAATCTTTCCGCGCCTGCCGAGTCCCCCGCCGTCGAAGTCAATGTGCCTTCGCGCGAAAACAGCAGTGTCAAAAGTCAGTGAGAAATTTTTATGACGGGAAGAGTTATTAAATTTTACAACAGCTTTTTTTTCGTGGAGGTTGCCGGCGAGCTGATTCCCTGCAAGTTGCGCGGGATTATCAAGCGCGATAAAAAAATCGGCAGTGCGGTTTTTCCAGGTGACTTCGTGGAAATTTCGCGGCTGAAGGACGGCTCCGGCGTTATCGAAAAAATTTTGCCGCGCCGCAGTCTTTTGAATCGTCCTGCCGTTGCCAACGTCGACAGAGTGATTTTGACTTTCGCCGCCGCCCAGCCCGATTTGCACCCGCTGCTTTTGAACAGATTTATCGCGCAGGCGGAGTGGTCGAAGGTTGACGAGATTATTATTTGCCTGAATAAAATCGACCTTATCGCGGACGGAGAAAATTTTTTGAAAAGTTATGAGCCGCTCTACAAAATTATTCGGACTTCCGCGCGGACGGGGGAGGGCGTCGAAAATCTCAAGGAAATTATTTCTGGCGGCGTCACAGTTTTTGCGGGACCTTCGGGCGTCGGGAAGTCTTCCCTTTTAAATTCGATTGAGCCTTCGTTGAGTTTGAAGGTCGGCGAAGTCAGCGAAAAAATTTTGCGCGGCAAACACACGACGAGAATTTCTGAACTGATTAAAATTGGCGGCGGCTTTGTCGTCGATACGCCCGGCTTTAGCGCGGTTGATTTGAAGGAATGCGGAATAGACGAAAAAGTTTTGCGCCACTGTTTCAAGGAGTTTAAAAATTTTGCGACGACTTGTAAATTCCTGAACGGTTGCAGCCACAGCCACGAGCCGAATTGCGGAGTCAAAGCCGCCGTCGAGCGCGGGGAAATTTTACGCGAACGCTACGAAATTTATCTTGCACTGCTGAAAGAATTGTCGACCGATTAAAATTTTGCGTGGAGGTTTAAAATGTCTAAGGCGAAAAAAAATCCGACAGCTGCAAAAATTTACACGATCGGATTCACGAAAAAAAGCGCGGAACAATTTTTTGAGTTGCTGGAGTTGCACAACATCACGAACGTTATCGACGTGCGCCTTTACAACAACACGCAACTTTCCGGTTTCGCCAAGTCCGCCGATTTAAAATTTTTTCTGAAGAGGATTTCCGCCATTGAGTACAAGCACGACTTGAAGTTCACGCCGGCGGAAGAGTCTTTGAATTTATATAAGCGGGGGCTAATCGACTGGGAAGATTACGTCAAGGATTTTGAAACGAACATGAACGAACGGCGGATTGTGCGGCACATAACGCAAAATTATTCCGATTCGCCTGAAGTGCGTTACTGTTTGCTCTGCGCGGAGCCGAGCGCGAATTTTTGTCAACGCCGGCTTGTCGCGGAAAAGTTCGCCGAAGTTTTTGACGGCATGGAGATAATTCACTTGTGACGTCAGCTTTGCAACCAAAGCATTTGATATTTTTCCATTTGCCGCAGAATGTGTTTCAAAATTGGTTTTGCGATTTCCGGGTGTCCGCGCAAAATATTTTCCATTCTCGTGAACGGTATCAACATCAGCGTTGCCTTTTCCGTCAAAACTTCTGCGGAAATTTTCAAGCGGCGTTCCTGCAAAAAAACAGTCTCGTTAATCCAGCCGCCCGCCGAAATTATATCAAGCGCATTGAACCAGCCGTCGCCGGTGTCCACATTTCTCGCCAGCTTGCCCTCGACGACGAAGACCAAATTTTCTTCAAGAATGTCGCCGTAAATTCTGTCGCCTTCAAAACAAGTGACAAGATCCGAATTTTCGGCATACAGATAAACCGTGCCTGTGCCTTCGTCATGCAAAATACTGTTCCTTGAAATAAAATCAATGATAATTTTATTTTTCGTGTCGCGCGCAATTTTTTCGGTGCTCTCTTTGTCGGCGGCGATTTGCTCTTGAAGATGCTCGGCAAAATTTTTGAAGGGCGCGTGCCAATAAACCAGCATTTGTTTCAAAATCAAACCGTAAGTCCGCGCAAGATTTTCGCCCGCATTAAAACTGAACTGATTCTCGTCATAAATAAAAGTCACCGATAAATTCGATTGAGTGTACTGAAAATGCACGCCCAATTTCATTCCGTGCATGCCCCAAGAATTTCTCGTGACAAACTTTCCATCCGGCTCGGCAAACTCTTCAGAATAAGTCTCTTGATTTGTCCGGAAGTCGAGGAAATTTAAAAAGTGATCGAAAATTTTTTCCCTGCCCAAAGGCAAATTGTCTAAGTTGTTCCAATCAAAAAAGCTGTACGGTTGCGAAACTA
Source organism: uncultured Selenomonadaceae bacterium (assembly GCA_905234195.1). GTDB lineage: Bacteria > Bacillota > Negativicutes > Selenomonadales > Selenomonadaceae > Quinella. The sequence continues at coordinate 59,573 of CAJOFR010000002.1, read as the reverse complement.
CAAGCTGCCGAAATTGCTGATTTATAATTTTTTCGACGGTGAGTTCTCCGGAAATTTTCATCCGCACGGGAATAACGCTAAGATTCATTGCAGATTTCGCGTTGGACGTCAGCTGACAAAACATGACTTCGCTTGAATGATTCGTCACCTGCAAGAAAAATCCCCACGCGCTCTGCAGAATCGTCATAAGCATCGCCTTGTTCGATTGAGCACGCGCGCGCAAGTCCGAAAAAATATCGGCGGAAATTTTCAGGCGATAAATTTTTTCTTTGTAGATGCCGGAAAATTTTTTTGAGTAGGGAATAATCGACGGCGGCGGCAAATTTTGCAGGAAGTTCGCCCAATATTCGCGGGCAGGTCCTTCAACTTGCGGCATGGATAAATTTGTTTGCGGTATTTCGATTTTTTTGTAAGGTGTATTTTCCAAAACCGCCCTAAAAAAATTTTTGCTGTCGAAGAAATTTACAAGCAGCTGCGATATTGTCACGAGCACTGCGTTTTCATTTTCGCCCGTCCGAAAAACCGCAAAACGTATCAAATTTCCCAGCTTTATATCGAAATCAACGCGCCTGTCCGCCTCCATGATTTTTGTCAGCATTTCGTCCAGCTCTTCCCCGTAAAGCTGATTGAGGTTGCGATAAACAATCTCCGGCGGATTTTTTCGATTGACAAGAATAACTTTGACCGTGCGCTTGCCGACGTTGCAATAATTCGCGCGAAAATTTTCGTCCTCCTTAATCATGTTGCGAACGACGCGATTAAAAATCAGCGGCGTGATATTGCCCTTGACTTTGTAAAGCGTCTGCACGGCAAAATTCGGCGCGATTAGTGCCGTCCTGTCGAAAAATTTCGTCTCGTCCGTCGTCAGCTCACGAACTTCCTTAATTTGATTCGGATTGTAGCCGATTGAGTTCGCGATTTGGTGCCCGTAAACTTGCTCCAAAATTCTTTTCTCTTCTGCCTGAAGTTCCAAATTACTCAACTCCCTTTGTAAAATTATTCCGCGTCGGCGTCAAGGTCGATAATCCCCACCGCGTACGGCGCAACTTCGTATTGCTGAAAAATAAAATGCACGTGCAAATTTTCGTCGAAATAAAAATCGTCGGGGACTTTTTTCAGCTCAATATTTTTATCAAACAGGAATAAATTATTTTTCTCGGCGTAGTCTCTCAATTTGCGCGAAACATTTCTCGGCGAATAAGCGGACTCGCCATTTTCCACACGCGCAATTTCGCTCAAGCTGTCGACGGAAAGTTTTGCGCCGGAATCAGAATTAAAATTGAACGTGCGTTTAAATGTGGAAGGATGCGCCGCCATCTCGATAAAAATATATTCAGTCAAGACAACGCTCAAAATTCCGCCTTCCTCGTTGCAAGGCGTCTCAAAATTTATCCCAAGCCCCGCGATTTTGTGACCGTTCTCCTTAGCCTGCCTTTCCATACTTTTGACGTAGCGGTCGACTTCCTTAAAAATTTCGGCGTTGATTTTTTTGGAAACTTTTTTATTTTCGGTAGTGACAACCGGATAAATTAAATCTTTGTCGCCACGATAATACGCTTGACTAATTTGCGCGGCGGATGCAAAATTCGCGAAAAGCATCGCCAAAATAATTGTAGCTGTAAAAATTAAATGTTTCATCAAAAATCACTCCTGACATGTTCGTTTAAAAAACTTTTTCAGATTTTCGGCAAGCTCCTTTTCGTTTGAAGACTTCAGCAGAGGAGCATCGCCGATTTTTTTTTCGTCGACGGCAACTTTTATCCACGAAAACCCGGCGGCTTCGGCAATGTAGAGAAAAGATCGTTCGAGCGCGTGCGCAAGTGTGCCGTCGGTCTGCCCGCGCTCCTGCGGAAAATCTTCAAAGGCAATGTCGCTTTCAAAAAGGGGGGCAAGTGCTTGCGGCTTAAACCAAAACATCGAGCCGGCGGGGAAATCAAGAAATTTTTCGCCGTCAATTTTTATTCCGAGCCGCGCCAAAAAATTTTCCGCGCTCAAAAAATTTTCCCCCCAGTTTATCGAAAGACGAATAGGCGCAAAATGTTGCGGGAATAAAATTCCTACGTCGCTCGTCAACATAACTTGAAAAATTCCGCTGATAATTTCGGGGTTGCCAATCAAATTTCGATAAAGAAATTCCCGCCAGCCGAAGAGTCTGCCCGTCGCGTGCGGAGATTTTTTAGAATGAATATGCAGACAAAGCTCGTAATTCTGATAAATTTCCCTGAACCCGACGAACGCCGGCGCAATGTCCCTGCCGCGATTTTCAAAAATTTTTATGACGACGTTGCCTTTGTCGAAGTCGCGAAAAATTTTTTCCAGCGAAATTTTTTTATCTTCATTGACCGTCGAAATAAAGACGTCAACTTTGCAAGGAATATTTTTCAAAAAGGTTTTAATTTCTTCCGCCAGCTCCGGATAAAAAATATGAATGACGGCGGCAACTTTCGGATTAAAAATTTTCGACGCGAAGTCGAGGGGAAGTTTTAACGCGAAGTCAAAATTTTCCTTGAGCCTCAAAGTTTTGGTGCCGTCGCGCATTTTGACGAGAAAAAATTCGCCGCGATCCTCGTAGGTTATTCCGTGAATTGTTCGGTGAATAAAATCGTAAGCCTTCGGAAAATTAATCGCCAAAAAATCTCCGGCACGTCTCGCAAAATAAAAATCTTTTATCATTTTAGCTTGAAGTTTATGCCGTTCAGCCCGTGCAGGTACAAATCGAAAGCGTTGCCGGTAAAAGTGTTGCAGTACTCGTCGTCGAAATTGAAAATATTTTTTACTTCCGGCGCGATAATTTCTTCGTCGTCCACGAACGAACGGACCCACTTATCAACAAAATCAAAATCGATTGGTATTTTCAAAATATATTCGCCGAAAATCTCAAGTACGTCTCGACAAAAAGCACTTATCCCCTCGTGCACTTCGCGTATGTCCCCAATTTGAAACTGCGCCGGCTCCGGATTCCCGAAAATCGGATTGCCCTCCTCGTCAAAAAATTTCAGCTGCGCGTCGGGCGCAGTGAGGATGGACTCAAACAAAAGGTGGTATTTGTAAATCGCGGAAGTCGTCAGCCCGTAGTCGTCGTTCTCCGTGAAACAGCCGCGCATGCGTTCGGCGGCGGAAACCCCAAAACGATTGTTGACATTCGTCGCGAAATAATAGCCCGTCAAATTTTTGCCGAGCAGCCGCTGCAAATAAAACTGAATCGTCCCCGCATAACCCATATCAACCACGCCGACGTTATCGAAATTATTTCCGAGACCGGCTAAATATTTTTCGTAGTGCCTCCTTTCAAGCGCGGCGCGCTCCAAAATTTCGCCTTCGTGCTCGTCCATAATCTTCTTCATAATTTTTGTACTCGGCTCCTCCGGCAAATGAATTTCCGTATCGTCGCCAAGCTCAAGGTCAAATCGAACGTCGAAAAATTTTTTCGTCGTACCTATAAAAATTAATTTCAAAAGCTCTTCGGCGTGAGAAATTTCGCGGATTGAAGCAACAGTCACCGCCCTGCGCGAAGCGTAAAAATAATTATTGGGTAGCTCCTCGATTTTCAAAAGTTTTGTCACGAGTTTGTAAAGCGGTTGCAAAAAATATCCGTCGCGCGCCAAAAATAAAATGCGTTTGATTCCGTCAGCCTTCGATTTTTTTATCAGCCAAAGCATGAAAGTCAAAAGCGGCGTCCCGTAAAAAATATAGCCGAGTTCGCGAAAAGTTTTAATCTGAAATTTTCCGCCGCCGTCGCCGCGATTTTTCAGCAGGAAAGGATCGTTAAACTTTTTCGCCAAAATAATTCCCAGAAAAATTCCCGCGTAGGTGCTCATGTCGTGACCGAACCAGCCCAGCGCGATTCGCCCGAAAAGTGTTTGTGAAAAAAGATTTATCGAACTCATGACGTGATACGAATCAAATTTTCTGTCCATTGGCTTTTGATAATCGCTCGTCTCGTTGTCGCCGATATGAATCAGCTTGCCGACAAAATTTTTTTCCACAAGATAATTCCACACCGCCGCCGTATCTTTTCGCATGCCTGTTTCGCAAGAAATCATCAGCTTTTCGTAGCCGACGACGCCGCATCTTTTCAGCAGCCTTTCGAGATAATTTTTCTGCAGGTACATATCGGAAATAAGCCAAACTTTTTTTCCGGAGGCAACCGCGCGATTCAGCCAGGCAACAATTTTTTCGCGCGGCAAAATTAAACCGAGTTCGACGGAAATTTCAAGCTCACGAATATTTTTGCAGGTCTCCTCGTCAAAATTCGTCAACGCCGCAAAACTTTCGTAAATCTCATCAAAATTAACGTCGCCGGATTTTTTTTCGCGCGCGTTGTTTTCAGCCTGCAAGCGAATTTTTTTGAAATCGAACTTCCTGCCCAAAAGCTCCTCAACTTTTATCGCGATAAGGTCATTCACCAAATTTGGCTTGGCAACGTAGCGCATAATCAGCGTGTCGAAAATGTCGAAGGAAATAATTTCCCAGCGTTCGATAATCCAGTTTATGTCGGATTCGCGACGAGCCGACCAATATTGCCAAAGATTTTTGCCGCCGATATTCACGGTGTAGGTTTCGTCAGCCGGACTGAACTCGTAAAAATCCATGCCCTCCGCGTTCACCGTCAGAGAAACCGCGCGCTCGAAGGCGTGGGCAAGTGTGCCGTCGTTCTGCCCGCTTTCGGCAGGAAAATCTTCAAAGGTAAAGCCGGTCTGCAAAAATTTTTTCAGCGCGGAAGTTCGCGCCCAAAACATCGTGCCCGCAGGAAAATCAAAATAATCCGTCTTGTTCGGCGGGACGTCCAGTCGATTCAGAAGATAGCCGCCGATTTGCTGATTCGATAGCCACGTAAAAGCCTGGTAGGGAACATTTTCCGGCGGCGTCGGATAAATCAAGCCGACCTTTTCGTTATCCGCGAACGCCCTAAAAATTTTGCGAACTCTTTCGGGGCTGCCAATCAGCGCGTCGAAAAGATATTGCCGCCAATTTTTTTGCTCCGCGCCGGTGTAAAGAGATTTTTTTGAGTGGACGTGCGCGATAAAATCATAATTTCCGATTAGGTCTCCGAAACCGACAATGAACGGCGCGACGTCCCGCCCGCGATTTGGAACAACTCGGACGATACAATTTTCGACGTTGTCAATTTTTTCAAAGGTCGTCCGGATTTTTTCTTCGGCGGCGGCGTCCACGACAGAAATCAGCGCGTCGAATTTATAAGGCATGTTTGAAAAATAGTTCACAATTTCTTCGGTGAGGTCAAGATAAAAAATGTGCGCGTGAATTGCAATTTTGCCCGGCTGATTAAAATATTCGCCGTCGAATTTAAAACGGGTTGCGCCGATAAAAAGTTTCGATGAATTTTCAATTTGCGTCGTGGAATTTAAACTGTTTTGCCAAACTTTGTAGTGGTAAGTATTTTTTATGAAGGGCGCAAGATTTTTATAGAATTTATTTTTGAGCGAAACTTTCGTCTCCTCGTCGAAGGGCAATGCCTTGTAAAAACTTTTCGCGACGGAAAGAATTTCATCCTTTTTGTTGCCGCGAACCCACTGCCCGATATTCCTAAGCGGCTCGGTCGCCTTCCACGAATTTGAATTTAAAACCGCCTCCTTGAAATCATTCAGCTCCCGATTAGTTCTCGTAAGCTCGGCGATAATCTGTTCCTTCGCAATATTCATTCCTTGAAGTTCGGCAAGTTTTTCCTCGTGCGCAGAATTAATCCGCTTGAGTTCGGAAATATTTTTTTCCTGCGCGGAATTTATTTCTTGAAGTTCGGAGATATTTTTCTCCTGCGCGGAATTTATTTCTTGAAGTTCGGAGATATTTTTCTCCTGCGCGGAATTTATTTCTCGTAGCTCGGAAATATTTTTCTCCTGCGCGGAATTTATTTCTCGTAGTTCGGAAATATTTTTCTCCTGCGCGGAGTTTATTTCTTGTAGCTCGGAAATTTTATCTTTCGCCGCCGCGTTATCCCGAATAAATTTTGAAATTTCCTCTTCGAGAATAAAAACATAATTTAAATCAATCGTGCCTAGAATTTCTACCACAAAATTTTTCGCCGCGCCTGCCTCCGCGTCCATTTCAAAAACAAGTTGCGGGTCGGGAGTCATGAACCTGTAAAAATCATTCTTTATCTCAAAAAAATTTCCGGCGGGATTTTCGTAGTGCCGCCCGTTAATTTTGAAACTGTCCAATTTAATCGAAACAAAATTTTCAGCGGGATCGAAGCGCAAAAATTTAACGGGCTTGTCCGAAATATAATTGTACTTCGCGAAAAATTTCCCCGAAGGCTCAACCAAAACAAACCGGTCGATTTTTTCAGTCTCGTTGAACCCGCCGCCGGTGTCCGCGTAAATTATCGCGTGTATCGTCGAAAGTTTTTGCCGCAACCCAAAAATATCGCGCTTGCCCGTATCGACAAGGAAAGATTTTTCGTCGTAGCCATAAAATTTTTTTATCTTGTCGGATTTATTTTTGTCCGAAAGAATTTTTTTCAAGAGATTTATTCCCACCAAATGCATCGCACTCGGAAAAGCAGTCGACGAATTTTCAAGGCAGATCTGCGCAAAAGCAAACTCGCGAACAATTTTCCCCTTGACGATAAACTTTTCGGCTTCGGGGAAGACTTCAAGAAAAAATTTGTCATTGCGAAATTTTTCAACGAACTTGCTCAAAATAAAAAACATTTCCGTTTCGACACGAATCCTTTTATCTAAATTCGACGCCGACATATTTTCGCGGCTCTCGCGCCTTAAACGAAAGTCGACAAGTTTTTCAGGCATGATGTAAAAATCTGCGTGAAAACAAAGATTAATCCACGTCGACAAGTCCGGCAGTTGCCAAAGCCCGGTTATGTCAAGCAAATCATAATCAAAATAAGCGCGACGCTGAATCAAAACGCTTGGATGACAAAGACAATTCGCGTTATGGAAAAAATATCTCAGCCACTCCGCGCGCGAACGATTCGGTTGCTCAAAAATTTTTTTGTAGAAATCGCCGTCGTCCAGCTCCCGCAAATTTCCTTCCTCGTCAACGAAATCCGCGTAACTGAAACAAGCAACATATTCTCGGTGTGTCTCCAAAAAATTAAATTGCTTTTCAAGTTTATCCGGTTTCCAGACGTCGTCGGAATGATGAATCGCGATATATTTTCCCCGCGCGGCGTCGAGTGCCTCCTGCGCGGCAATGCGCGGTCCGTGATTTTCCTTGTAGAGAAAAGTTTTTATGCGCGGGTCGTCGAAACTTTTTATAATTTCGCGGCTGTTGTCTTTTGAGCCGTCGTCGTAAATCAAAAGCTCGAAGTCCGAAAAAGTTTGGTCAAGGACGCTCTGAATTGCCTGCGCGATATAATTTTCGTGGTTGTAGCTCGACAAAATGACGCTGATTTTTGGCGCGGAAGATTTATTTTTCGGCATGACTTCACCTCCTTTTTTTGAGGACGCCGGACAAATCCGCGAGGCATCCCGCCCAACTCAAGCCGACGCCGAATCCCGCCAGCAAAACATTTTTCAAATTGGAAGTGTCGACGGAATTTATAACTTGTTCAATCGCGCGGGGGACGCTGCCCGAAGCAAGGTTGCCGGTATGTTGCACGTCGTTGAAGTAGGGAATATTTTCGAGCGCGGATTTTTTTTGGACGTAATCCATCAAAAGTTTGTTCGCCTGGTGAAAAATGCAGTAGTCAAGATTTTCGCGGGAGATATTCGCGGCGTCAAGGACTTCATCGACGAGGCGGGGGACGACGTGCAAAGTGAAATAAGCTATCGCCGTGCCGTCCATATAAAATTCGTAATTGGAATGATAGTTGCCGTTATCGTCGACGGAAAAAATTTCGGGGGTGTTGCGCGGGTCGTTGCGGCTGCCGCCGGCGGGAATGTAAAGTTTGTCGAACCTGGAGCCGTCCGAGCCGAAAACAAAGGCGCGCAGATTTTCTTTTTCGTCGTCAACTCCTTCAATCCAAGTGGCGGTTGCGCCGTCGCCGAAAAGCGGGCGCGTTGAAGTGTCTTTCGGGTTGATATATTTCGTGTAGATGCTGGAAGTAATGAACAAAATTTTTTTGGCAAGCCCCGTTTCGATTAAGCCTTTCGCCGTCGCCAAGCCGTAAATATAACCCGAACAGCCCAGCCCGATATCCATCGTGCCGACAGATTGAGCAAGACCGAGTTTATCTTGAACCAAAACGGCGGTGTGCGGCATTTGATAATCGGGGTGCTGATTGCAGAGCAAAATAAAATCCGTTTCGTCACGATTGATTTCGTAGTCGCTGAAAAGATTTTCCGCCGCCCTTATCGCCAAATCTCCCGCTGATTCATTTTTCGCGGCGATATGACGATTTATGACGCCGATTTTTTTTATTGAACGCTCGTCGATAATTTTTTCGTTACTCTCAATAATTTCCGGCAGGTACGAAGACACCGCCCTGATTTTTGCAAACATGAAAAATCTCCTTCGATTTTTGAAACAATTATATTAAATGGCGTCGATAATTGCAAAAAAATTTTTTTAAATAAATGACGGTTGACAGAGCGCGCCGGTTTAATTATTATTTACAGGTTAAGGAGGTTTTTGGAATTGAAAACTTTGAAGGGAATGGAGCGCACGCATAATTGCGGCGAACTCCGAAAAATTGACGAAGGCAAAGAAATTAATTTGGCGGGCTGGGTTTCTCGTCGTCGTGATCACGGCGGATTGATTTTTGTGGATATGCGCGACCGCAGTGGAATTGTGCAGGTTGTTTTCGACGAGGCGACAATGGGCGAAGGGGCTTTCGACGAGGCGGAAACTCTGCGCAACGAATTTGTTATCGGCGTTCGCGGAAAAGTTCGCGCGCGCAGTATCGAAACAATTAATCCGAAAATGCCGACGGGCGAAATTGAAATTGTCGTGGAAGAATTGAGAATTTTGAACAAGGCGAAGACGCCGCCGTTTTACATTCAAGACGGGATTGACGTCGACGAAAATGTTCGCCTGCGCTATCGTTACCTTGACCTGCGCCGTCCGGAAATGCAGCAGAATATTATGTTGCGCCACCGCGTCGCAAAAATCATTCGCGATTATCTTGACGAGCACGGATTTTTGGAAATTGAAACTCCGATGCTCTGCCGCAGTACTCCTGAAGGCGCAAGAGATTTTCTTGTACCGAGCCGCTTAAATCCCGGACAATTTTACGCGCTCCCGCAGTCGCCGCAAATTTTCAAGCAGCTGTTAATGGTTTCCGGCTTTGAAAAATATTTCCAGATTGTTCGCTGTTTCCGTGACGAGGATTTGCGCGCAGATCGTCAGCCGGAATTTACGCAACTCGATATTGAAACTTCCTTCCTCAATCAAGATACGATTCTGACTTTAATGGAAGGGCTTATCAAAAATATTTTCGAGACGACGCTGAAAGTTGAAGTTCCCATTCCGTTTAAGCGCATGAGTTGGCAAGAGGCAATGGACCGTTACGGCACCGACAAACCCGACGTTCGTTTCGGTATGGAGCTGAAAGATATTTCCGAGTTCGTAAAAGGTTCGGACTTCAAAGTTTTTTCGAGCGTGCTGGAAAACGGCGGGCAGGTCAAAGTTATCAACGTCGAAGGCTACGCAAATATTCCGCGCAGGGAACTTGACGGGCTTGTCGAGTACGTGAAAACTTATGGCGCGAAAGGTCTTGCGTGGATTCAGTACACGAACGAGGGCGTTAAATCTCCGTTCAAGAAATTTTACAGCGACGAAACTTTTGAGCAGATTAAAAAGGCAGTCAACGCTGAAACAGGCGATTTGCTTTTGGTTGTCGGCGATAAACCTTCAGTCGTCGCGCAGGCTCTCGGCGAGCTCCGTCTTGAAATGGGGCGTCGCAGAAATTTGATTGACGCCGATAAACTTTGTTTCCTGTGGATTGTCGATTTCCCTATGTTCGAGTACGTCGAGGAGGACAAACGCTACAAGGCAATGCATCACCCGTTCACCGCGCCGCGCGAAGAGGATATCGAATTTTTGTTGACGGATCCCGAAAAAGTCAAGGCGAATGCCTACGATATTGTTTTGAACGGCGTAGAAATTGGCGGCGGCAGTTTGAGAATTTATCAGCGCGATTTGCAACAAAAAGTTTTCGAGGCGATTGGTCTCACCGCCGAAGAAGCGCGCTCCAAGTTCGGATTTTTGATGGACGCTTTCGAGTACGGCACGCCTCCGCACGGCGGAATTGCTTTTGGTCTTGACAGACTGATTATGCTTATGGCGAAGAAAAAATCTATTCGCGACGTCATTCCCTTCCCGAAGACGCAGAGCGCGATTGACCCGATGAGCCACGCGCCCAGCGAAGTCGACGAAAAACAACTGCGCGAACTCTACATTAAATCGACCGCGAAAAAAACTGTCACTCCTTGATAAAATTTTGTCTCCAAAAAAAAATCCCGATTGTTCGTCGGGATTTTTAGTTTGCAGGGAAAAAAATTTATTCTTCAAAATCATTTATTCCGGCGTCAAAAACCATCGTCAAGTTTTCGCTAATCATGGACTTGAGATTTAATTTTTCCTTGAGCGAAAGTTTTTTGGGCTCCTTGTTGTAAATCGGCAGACGCTTGTTAATAAATTGCGTGTCGATATTTCCCGTGCGAAAATAATTGTCGTCCAAAATTCTCTTGTGCAAAGAAATTGTCGTCTTTATGTCTTCGCCCTCGATAATAAATTCGTTCAACGCGCGTTGCATAATTTTAATTGCGTCTCCGCGTGTCCTGCCGTGCGCGATAACTTTTGCGATAAGCGAATCATAATAAGGCTCAATCGAAAGACCGGCAGTAACACCGCTGTCGAAACGAATGCGCGGACCCGACGGCTCGTGCATGAAAGAAATTTTGCCGGGCGCGGGCATGAAATTGTTGTCGGGATCTTCGGCATTGATTCTGCATTCTATTGCGTGCCCTCTGAATTTAATATCCTTCTGCGCAAAATCCAGCGGCTCCCCTGCGGCAATTTTTATTTGCGTGCGAACAAGGTCGACTCCGGTTATAGCTTCGGTTATCCCGTGCTCAACCTGGACGCGCGGATTAATTTCCATGAAGTAAAATTCGTGCGTCGCCAAGTCAAACAAAAACTCAACAGTGCCGATACTCGAATAGTGTACGCTTTTCGCGGCGGCCACCGCCAATTTTCCGACGCGCTCGCGCATTTCGTCACTCAAGGCGATTGACGGGCATTCCTCCAAAAGTTTTTGATTGCGCCGCTGAATTGAACATTCACGTTCACCGAGATGAATTACCTCGCCGAAATTATCCGCGACGATTTGAACTTCGATATGGCGCGAACGTTCGATATAGTGTTCAAAATAATAGCGGATCTTCGTGACGTCGACGACCTGCAAAACTTTTTTCAGCTCGTTTTCGTCGTGCACGATAAACATTCCTTTGCCGCCGCCGCCGGATACCGGTTTCAAGATTGCGGGGTAGAGGACTTCCTTCGCCGCCGCCAAAGCCATTTCGTTATTTTTGAGGGGCTCGCTGCCTTTCGCCATTGGGATACCCGAAGGCTCAATCGCTGCGCGCGCGGCGTCCTTGTCACCGACGAGAGAAATTGTTTCGGGCAAAGGACCAATCCACGTCAAGCCCGCCCTTACGATCATTTTTGCAAACTCCGCGTCCTCCGACAAAAATCCGTAGCCGGGGTGGACTGCGTCGGATTCGGATTCGTAAGCCGCGTAGAGAAGAGCCTCTTTGTTGAGATAACTTTCCGCCGCGTCTTCGGGACCGATTCTGCAGCGCATATCCGCCATTTGAACGTGGAGCGCGTTTTTGTCGGCGTCGGAATAAACTGCAACTGTTTCGATTCCCAACTCTTGACAGGCGCGGATTATTCTGACGGCGATTTCTCCGCGATTTGCTATCAGCACTCTTTTAAACATTCACAACACCTCCGTATTTAGTTATTAGGGGATAGGGAATAGGGGTTGGTTTTTTCTAATCTCTAATCTCTAGTAAATGTGAAATTCTTTCCAGGGAATTTGGTCAAGACGTATGGTCTTCAAAAATTCCACAATGTCCCGCCTGCCGTAATAATGCGGCGTCCCCGAAGAATCTTGTGACATCAAAATTATTGGCATGTTCGGGAAAAAATATTGTAGCTCCTGTCGGGTTTTTATAATCCGCGAAGTATAATTAGTTACAGATTGTTTTACCGCGACGATTGCAAAAGTCACTCCCTGTTCTATGATAACTGCGCCTTGTAATTTCATTTTAAAAACCCCCAGTCTAAAAATATTTTAAACGAATTTTTTGGCGTTGGCAAATTTTTTTTGCGAAAAATTTTCAAATTTAAAGCGTTGCAGATTAGCGATAAGTTTGCAGGAAAAATTTTTCGTTGGCAGAATTTATAAGACGAATTTTTTTTGAATCGAGGCTAAAAAAATGAGCAGTCAACTTCGAGTCGAGAGACTTCAAGAGCTGATTAAACAGGAAATGAGTAAAATGCTCCTGAAAGAAATTAAAGACCCGCGCATAGGTTTCGTGACGGTCACCGACGTGGAAGTTACCGGAGACCTGCGCGAGGCAAAAATTTATGTCAGCGTTATGGGCGGCGAAGAAAAAATTCAAGAGTCGCTGGAAGGATTGCAGAGCGCGCTCGGATTTATTCGGCGGGAAATTGGCAGGAGGATTCGCCTTCGTTTTACGCCGGAAATTTCTTTCGCGCTGGATACTTCGCTGGACTACGGCGAACACATTCAAAAACTTTTGCTGAAAATCAGTCATGAAGAAAAGGAGCGTGAACCGATTGAAGATAACCCTGCAGGAAGCGGCGGCGAAACTAAAATCAGCTGAAAAAATTTTATTGACGGCGCATATAAATCCCGACGGCGACGCTATCGGTTCGACGCTGGCTATGATGCAAATTCTGCGCGCTATGGGAAAATTCGCGCAGGTTTATATCGACGACAAACTGCCGCGAAATTTTTCCGTCCTGCCCTTCGAGGAGGAAATTAAACGCCCCGTCGACGGCGAAAAATTTGACGCGGACTTGCTCGTTATTTTGGACACCGCGCCCGACAGAATCGGCAAGGTTATCGAGATGACTGACGCGCCGATTTTAAATATCGACCACCATATCACTAACAAGAGCGACGTGGATTTTCTGCACGTCGAATCCGACGCCGCCGCCACCTGCGAAATTATTTTCAAGCTGTGCCGCGAACTTGACGTCGAAATTACAAAAAACATTGCCGTTTGTCTTTACATGGGCATCGCCACCGACACCGGATTTTTTAATTACTCCAACACGAAGCCGGCGACTCTTCGTGCTGTTGCCGAACTCGTCGAACTCGGAGTGGAGCCGAATGTTATTTCGGAGCAGGTCGAAAGGCGAACTTTCCTTGACGTAAAAATTGTGAGTGCCGCGCTGCAGACGACGAAACTTTTTTACGGCGGGAAGGTTGTCGGAATGTTTATCAGCGAAGAAATTTCCCGCAAAGTCGAAACAACCGAAGGGCTTATCGATTTAATTCGCGTGATTGACAGCGTCGACGTGGCTTTTCTGTTGACGTGCAAGAGCGAAAATTTTTGTCGGGTGAGCATGCGTTCAAAGGCGGTTGACGTTTCGCAAATTGCAAAGCGTCTCGGCGGCGGCGGACATGTTCGCGCGGCGGGCTGTAGTATCTACAAAAATTTTGAAGAGGCGAAAAATATTTTGGTGAGCGCGATTGGCGAATTTATGGTCGAAACCGGCTACCTTCTCTCCGCAGATTTTGAGGAGGATCGCGAAACCGCGCTTGCCGATTTTGAAATTTCGGATTGAAAAATGACTGACGGTTTTATAAATTTGAATAAGCCCGCCGAAATGACGAGCCACGACGCCGTTAATATCGTGCGGAAAATTTTTGGCACGCGGAAGGTCGGGCACGTGGGCACGCTGGATCCGGCGGCAGTCGGTGTTTTGATAATCGCCGTCAACCGCGCGACAAAGTTTATCGAATATCTTGCCGATTGCGACAAAACTTATCGCGCTGAAATTTTATTCGGCACGGCGACCGACAGCGGAGACCTTGAAGGGAAAATTATCCGCGAAGAAAATTTTTCGATGCCCCCCGCCGAAAAACTCAACGCCGCTTTGAAAAATTTTGTCGGGCAGATTGAACAGACGCCGCCGAAATTTTCCGCGATTAAAATTAACGGGCGAAAGGCTTACGACCTCGCGCGGAAGAACGTCGATTTTGAAATACCGCGTCGGGTTGTCACAATCAATCGGCTGGAAATTTTGGACGTCGCGGAAAATATTTTGACGCTGGAAATTGATTGCTCGAAGGGTACTTACATTCGCAGTCTGGCGGTTGATATTGGGGAGAGTTTAAAAATTCCTTCGACGCTGAAATTTTTACAACGTACGAGGGTTGGAGATTTTTTTCTCGAAAATTCCGTGACTGTCGACGAATTAAAAACTTCGGGCGAAAAATTTTTACAGCCGATTGAAAATTGTCTTGCCCACTTGAAAATTTTTGACTTGCCGGAAAATCGGACAAAGGCTTTTCTGGACGGACTGCCCACGACAATTCAAGAGGACGACGCGCTTGTTAAAGTTTATTCGGCGGGAAAATTTTTGGGCGTCGGCAAAATTTGCGCGGGGGAATTGTGTCCGGCTAAGGTGCTTAGAGATTAGAAAAAATAAAAAAGTCTATTCAGCGTTCGTCAAACATGTTATAATCTTTTCACGCAACTAATTGAAAGAAAAAGGTGTAATTCATAGAATGACAGAAATAAAATCTGACGAACGGAGCAACAGCGAAAAATTTTTAAAGGGAACTTTCATTTTGACAATCGCAAGCTTTGTCGTCAAGGTAATTGGTTCGCTGAACTGGATTTTTGTTTCGCGGATTTTGGGCGGCGAAGGCATCGGGCTTTATCAAATGGCGTTCCCGATTTATTTTTTCGCAATGACAGTTTCGCAAGCCGGCGTACCCGTCGCAATTTCGATAATCACTGCGGAGCGCGTGGCACTCAATGATATTTTCGGGGCGCGGCGCGTTTTCAAAATTTCGATGGCGTTGATGTTGGCAACGGGATTATTTTTTTCGCTCATGACGTATTTTTCGGCGCGTTGGCTAATCGACTTGCAGTTCATTCGTGACGCGCGCGCCTACATGTCCGTCGTGGTGCTCGCGCCCACAGTTTTTTTCGTGACATTTTTAGCGGCGTCTCGCGGATACCTGCAGGGCTGGCAACGAATGACACCAACCGCCGTCAGCCAAATCGTCGAACAAATTTTCCGCGTCATAACGATGATAGTTTTGGCGGATTTACTTTTGCCGTGGGGTTTGGATTACGCGGCGGCGGGCGCAAGTTTGGGAGCATTGGCGGGAGCCGTGACGGGCTTGATTGTTTTGGTCTACTTCCACATAAAATTAAACCGCGACATCGAAAAAAAATACGGCGTCGACTTAAAACCAACGCCCCAATCTCAAAACGAATCAACCTTTTCGATTATCAAACGGCTTTTCAAATTGGCGTTGCCGGTCAGCGCGGCGTCAATCATGTTGCCGGTCGTCTCGAACTTAGATTTAATGATTGTCCCTCAGCGTCTGGAAGTGGCGGGCTATTCCGTTCGGCAAGCCACAGAACTTTTCGGCTACCTGAACGGAATGGCGGTGCCGCTGATAAATCTCGCAACAATTTTGACGGCGTCTTTGGCAGTCTCTATCGTGCCGGCAATTTCCGAAGCGCGCGCCTTGAAAGACACCGCGCGAATCTACAGACAAACGGCGGCGGCAGTCAGAATTTCAAACTTCGTGTGCTTTCCCGCGTTCGTGATAATTTTTTTCTTGGCAACTCCCATTTCCACGATAATCTACAATGCGCCGGGCGCAGGTCCCGCCGTGATGATTTCCGCAGTGTCGATAATCTTGTTGGGGTTGCATCAAGTTTCGACGGGCGTCTTGCAAGGGCTCGGTCACACGACAATCCCAATGGTCAACATGATTTTGGCGGCGGCGGCAAAAGTTTTTCTGAACTGGAATTTAACGGCAATGCCTATGTTCGGAATAATGGGCGCGGCTTGGGCGACGGCGGCGGATATGGGCGTGGCGGCGTTCATAAATTTGTATTTCATCTACAAATATATCGGCTACAAAATGGAATTGGGGCAGCTGCTGAAAACAATCTGCGCTGCGGGCGTCATGGCAGTCGTCACCAAATTTTTCTACGAGTTCACAATGACCGCTTGGTCTATGGAAATTATTTCGACGTTCGGCGCGGTTTTCGTCGGCTGTGTGGTTTACGTCGCCACACTCGCTTTAATCGGCGGCTTGCTCAAGGAAGATTTGGAAAGAATCCCGATGGTCGGCAGGTTCGCTTTGAAAATTTTTACTCGTCTCGGAATTTTTAAATGAAGAAAATTTTTTTTGCACTTGCATTTATAAAAATCTTGTGGTAAACTACTCCAGTATTCGGGACGTAGCTCAGCTTGGTAGAGCGCTTCCTTGGGGTGGAAGAGGTCGCGTGTTCAAATCTCGTCGTTCCGACCAAAAAAGAAATTAACAACCGCCGTGCAGGGCGTTTTACCCGGCGGCGGTTTTTCGGCGTTTAGTGCAGGAAGGATTTTTTTTGTGTACGGATTGTACTTGATTGCCGTCATGATTATTACCGGCGGCGCGATTGCTTTTATCGGCGACAGAATCGGCACCAAAGTCGGCAAGAAGCGCCTGTCGATTTTCGGTCTTCGTCCTCGTCACACTTCCATTATCGTGACCATTGTCACCGGAATTTTGATAACGGCTATCTCAATCGGGACGCTGGCGATAATTTCTAAGGACGTTCGCACCGCGCTTTTCGGCATGGAAGAATTAAACGCAACAATGTATTCGACAAAAATCGCGCTTGCCGAAACGATAAACGAACTCACGCAAGCCGAGCAGGAAATTCATCGGGCGGATGCCGAGCTGAAAAAAGCCAAGCAGGAAATTGCCGCGCTAAAGGCAGAACATGAAGAACTCACCGCAGAATCCGAACGACTGAAAGCCGGCAACGAACGTCTTGAGATTGAAAAATCCGAACTCACTGCGCAAAACGAAAATCTCTCTTCGACAAACGCTTCTCTGGAAAACGACAACAAAAGTCTTGCCTCGACAAACGCCAATCTCGAAACGGATAATAAAAAGCTTAGCGAATTTAATGTGACGTTGACGGCCGACAACGAAAAACTTAGCGCGGATAATGAAAAATTGGTGCAGAATAATTCCGAGCTGGAGGAGCACGCGAAAAATCTGCGCGAAGGTCTTATCGCGATTCGGGAAGGCGATATAATTTTCAGGGCGGGAGAAATTTTGTCGAGCGGTGTAATTAATGGCGCGCGCTCCGTCGAAGAAATCACAGAGGAAATTAACAAGCTTGCCGACGCCGCCTCAAAAAATATAGCCGAGCGTTTCGGCACCGACGTCGATACTTCCGTTTGGATTTATCAGCCGGAAATGCAGCGCGTGATTGACACGATTCACGAAAGCAAACAGGATATGATTTTGCGGATAATCGCGGCTGGGAATTTGATTCGCGGGGAGCCGATTCGCACAAGCCTGACCGTTTATCCGAATAATCTTGTCTACTCTAAGGACGAGTTTGTTTTTTCGCAGGAGTACGAAATTAAAAGCAGTGACGACGCTGAAAAAATCGTCGGCGAATTTTTGAACGAGATTAATCATGCGGCGGTTGCCAAAGGAATTTTGCCCGACCCGATAACCGGTAGCGTCGGCGTTATGGAGGGCTCACAGCTTTACGGGCTGATTGAGTCGATTGAAGAAGTTCGCGGGAAAATTTTGCTGACGGCTTATTCTCGCGAAAATACAAAGTCAATCGGTCCTTTGAGGTTGAATATAAAACTTCAGCGCGAAATTGACAGACGAACTTAAAAGGAAAGTGCCTTGCGCCTTCCTTTTTTTTGTGCTAAAATTTTCTCAAGAATTTATTTTTCGCGGTGAAATTATGGACATTAATCTGATAAAATTTAATACGGACGTCGGAAAAACAAAGCCCGAAAATATCGTGAACACGAGCGACTATTGTCCTTTCTGCGACGTCGAAAATCTCACGAACATAATCGATACGGACGGCGACATTATTTTTCTGAAGAACAAGTACATTGTCATTGAAGGGGCTGACCAATTTGTTTTGATTGAGGGAAAAAGTTGCGACGTCGATATGCCGAACTACACGCGCGAGCACATGCGCCGCGTTATCAAAATGGGCTTGAAACATTGGCGAAAACTTTTGGGCTCCGAAAAATATGACGAAGTTCTTTTTTTCAAAAACTTTGGTCCGATGTCCGGCGGCACGATTAAGCATCCGCACATGCAACTTGTTGCCTTCCCGAAATTAAATTCCGATTTGCTTTTTAAGTCTGAAGAACTGCACGGGATTTTTGTTGCCGCGAAGGACGGCGTAGAGTTGAACGTTTCAAATTTTCCGCGCGTCGGTTTTGGCGAACTGAATGTTATTTTTGAGCGCGGCGGGAACGTCGACACATTTGCGGATTTTTTGCAGACCGGCGTGCATTATTTGAAAAACTTTTTCCGAAAAAATTTGAGTAGCTACAATATTTTTTTCTATCACCGCGACGAAAATATTTTCGCGAAAATTATGCCGCGTTTCGCGACTTCGCCTTACTTCGTCGGCTACAACATTCATTTTCTGCCGAATAATATTGAGCGCATTGCTGAAGAGGTCAAGCGGATTTATTTTGGCGACGAACGTAAAAATTTTTTTGATTGATTAAAATTTTTTCTTCCAAAGAGTTTGGAGTTCTTCTTTTCTTTTGGCGCAAAAGATTTTAGAGATTAGTTTTTAGAGGCTAGGGGGGCGGCCTCTCCTACAAATTTAAAATCTAACTTAAAATTTTTGAAGGAGGTTTCACGAAATTGAATCTGAAAAAATCTGCCGCCGCCTTCGATAGAGCAAAAAATTTTATGCCCGGCGGCGTTAATAGTCCTGTTCGTTCTTACTTGAGCGTCGATTGTAATCCGCCGTTCATCGCGCGCGCGCAGGGTAGCAAAATTTTTGACATTGACGGAAATATTTATGTCGATTATGTCGGCTCGTGGGGTCCGATGATTTTGGGGCATGCTAATCCGAAAGTTGTTGACGCGCTGAAAAAATCCGTCGAACGCGGTACGAGCTACGGCGCGCCCACCGAACTTGAAACTCAACTTGCGGAACTCGTGCAGAAAATTTTTCCGAGCATGAAAGTTTTGCGCATGGTTAATTCCGGCACCGAAGCGACGATGAGCGCGCTTAGGTTGGCGCGCGGGTTCACGGGGCGCGATAAGATTGTAAAATTCGTCGGCTGTTATCACGGGCACAGCGACGGTCTTTTGGTCAATGCAGGTTCGGGCGCGGCAACTTTTGGTGAGCCGTCCAGCCCGGGCGTCACGCGCGGCACTGCGCAGGACACAATCGCGCTCCCCTACAACGATATTGACGCCGTCGAAAAAATTTTTGAAGAGTGCGGAGAAAAAATTGCCGCCGTTATCGTGGAGCCTGTCGCGGGAAATATGGGGCTTGTCCTGCCGAAAGAAAATTTCCTGCCGAAACTTCGCGAAGTCACTCAAAAATTCGGCGCGCTTTTGATTTTTGATGAAGTCATGTGCGGTTTTCGCGTAGCTCTCGGCGGCGCGCAGGAAAAATATAAAATAACGCCCGATTTGACTTGTCTGGGGAAAATTATCGGCGGCGGGTTGCCCTGCGCGGCGTACGGCGGGCGCGAAGATATTATGCGCAATGTTTCGCCGGACGGGAAAGTTTATCAGGCGGGCACACTTAGCGGAAATCCCCTTGCAATGACTGCCGGAATTGAGACGCTGAAAATTTTAATCGACACGCCGAATTTTACGGAGAATATCACGAAAAAAACTTCCGCGCTTGTCGACGGCTTGAAACTTGTGGCGAAAAAATTTTCTGTCAGCGCGCAGATACACCAGGCAGGTTCGATGTTCGGGATTTTTTTCAGCGCGAACGACGTCACGAATTACGAAGAGTCCGCCGCCGCCAACCAAAATATTTTTAAAAAGTGGTTCATCGAAATGTTGGAGCAGGGGATTTATCTTGCGCCTTCGCAGTTTGAAACTCTGTTCATGTCAGCCGCGCACAACGAGGAGGATATCCAAAAAACTCTTGCCGCCGCTGAAGTCGCTTTCAAAAAAATTTCTTCGGAGTTGGAATAATGACAGAAAAAAAAGAGACGGTGCAAATATCCAAGCCGGCTAAAAAAATTAAACTCAACTGCGCCCTGTGTGGAAAAAAACTTTCGCAGGAAGAAGCTTTGGTTCATAAAAATTCGCGGGGCGAGCAGGAAATTATTTGCCACGAGTGTTTTGAAAAGGAAGTCGGCGTCGATTATAAAACGTTCATGTTTCGCCGCGAGGCAGCCAAGCAAACTTTATTCGCCACGCTTTTTTGTCTTGCCGCGACGATTTATGCTTTCGTCGAAGAAGGTCCGCTGTATGGCATGGCGGGTATCGTCATAACCGTGCTGATTTTTCTTTTCTCCGCGAAAGTTCGTTGAGGTTTTGCCGCTATGTTTGACCAAATTAAAAATTCTCTTCAAAGAAACTTTCAAAAAAAATTTATCGCGCTTATCGTGGCGGTGGCTCTTTGGTTTTTCGTCATGGGCAGTCAAGATCCGGTTATCGACGGCTCTTTCACGGTGCCGGTTTCCGTCATGAATGTGAGCAGTACTTTTCGCGCGATTTATAACGAACAGGAAACCACCGTCAGCGTGAACGCGCCGAGATCTTATTTTGCTATGTACAACGCAAGCGATATTCGCGCCTTCGTGAACGTGGCAAATTATCCGGCGGGCGAACATGATATCCCGATTGAGGTTTCCTTCCCTAAAGGTTTTGAGCTTGAAAAAGAAGTTCCCGACACAATGCACGTGATGTTGGATCCTTTTTCCGAAGTGCAGTTTCCCGTTGATATTATAACGAGCGGTTCGCCGGCTATGAATCATTACATTATGGATATGAAAAAGTCTGCGGAAAATGTTACGCTGATAGGTTCAAAAACTTCGCTGGATGAAGTCAAGCGCGTTATCGGATACGTCTCACTTGCGGGGAACGTAAAGGATTTTGAAATTTCCGTGCCGTTGAGTGCTATTGACGAGAACGGGCGCGAGGTTCGGCATGTTCGGGTTGTCCCTTCGGTGATAAATGTTAACGTCAATATCGAAGAGGGCAAGCAGGAAAAATTTGTGACGGTCGTCGCAGATGTCACGACGCCTAACGATGCTAAAATTGAGAAGTTGGAAATTAATCCCGAAGTCGTAAAAATTACCGCGCGTCAGAACGTCATAAGTTCGGTTAACTCAATAAAAACCGAGCCGATAATATTGGCAGAGGGGCAGATAAAATTTTTCGGCAAGGTGAAAATTATTTTGCCGGACGAAGTAACGAGCGAGACCGAAGAAGTAGAAGTCACAGTAGAGGCTAAAAAATGATTAGGATAAATAATCTTACCGCCGCGCTTGACGACGCCCGCAGTCTTGAGGAATTGGCGGCGGCGCATTTGAAAATTGACGTGAAAAAAATTCGCGGCGTCAAGTTGATTCGGCAGGCGATTGACGCCAGACGCTATCGCGGCGCGGAAATTAAATTTAATTACGTCGTCGACGTCGACACCGGCAAAAAATCTCCCGCCGCTGAAAAAAATCCCCTTGTCATTCCAAAAATTTCGGGCATCAAAAAAAATCCCGTCGTCGTTGGTTTTGGACCGGCGGGAATTTTTACTGCGCTCGTTTTGGCTGAAGCGGGGCTTGCTCCGATTATTTACGAGCGCGGCGGGAATATCGACGACAGAACGGCGGCGGTTGAAAAATTTTTTCGCGCGGGGTTGCTTGACGAAAATTCTAATGTGCAGTTCGGCGAAGGCGGCGCGGGAACTTTTTCGGACGGCAAGCTCACCACGCGCCTGAACGATGACTTAATTGATTATGTCTTGAAAATTTTCGTCGAGGCGGGCGCGCCGCGAGATATTCTGTATTTGCAAAAGCCGCATATCGGAACGGACAAACTTCGAGACGTGGTTAAAAATATTCGCCAAAAAATTTTAAATCTCGGCGGCAAAATTTTTTTCAACGCGCAGGTTACCGATTTGGAATTTGATTCGCACGGGAAAATTTCTGCGGCGATAATCAACGGCAGTGAAAAAATTTCTGCGGACACGATTTTTTTTTGTGTGGGTCATTCTGCCCGCGATACTTACGAAATGTTAAATCGTCACGGTACGGCAATGGAAATTAAATCTTTTGCGGTTGGAGTTCGGATTGAGCACCCGCAAGAATTTATAGACCGCGCGCAGTACGGAGAAGATTTTTTGCACCCGAAACTTCCCGCCGCCGATTACATGTTGACTTTCAAGGACTTGAAAAGGAGTCGCGGTGCGTACAGTTTTTGCATGTGTCCCGGCGGGCAAGTGGTTGCGGCGACTTCGGAAAATAATCGCGTGGTGACGAATGGGATGAGTAATTTTTCCAGAAATTCCGGAGTGGCGAATAGCGCGCTGCTTGTCACCGTCGACGCGAGGAACTTCAAAAATTTTGGCAACGACGTCCTAAGCGGGATTCGTTTTCAGCGTCATTTTGAAAGTTGTGCCTTTGAAAACGGCGGCAAAAATTATCGTGCTCCCGTTCAAACTGTAGGGGATTTTCTGAATGATCGCGCGGAGTCTAAAAATTTTTTGGTCAGCCCGACTTATCCGCTCGGCTTTAAAATTTCCGACTTGCGCAGGTGTTTGCCCGCTGAAGTTGCCGCGACGCTAAAGGACGCTCTGATTTTTTGGGACGGCAAGATTAAAAATTTTGCGGCGGACGATGTTCCGATAACCGGAGTCGAGACGCGGACAAGTGCGCCCTGCAGAATTTTGCGCGACAAAATTACCCGCCAATCGGTGAGCAACGCGGGGCTTTACCCAATCGGCGAAGGTGCCGGCTACGCGGGCGGGATTATGAGTTCGGCAATCGACGGAATTAAATCCGCGCAAGCCTTCATTCAAACAAACTCAACTGAACGGGAGATTTGTTGAAATTTTTTGCGGCGGGGGGAATACTTTCGGGAGGCGTCCGCAGTTTAATCAAGGCGGCTTCGGCGCGCGCAAGTTGGTCGCAACGTTCGTTGAGAGGGTGACCGGCGTGCCCTTTAATCCAATGAAATTTCACGTTGTGTCTTGAAATAAGCGCGTCGAGTTCAAGCCACAGATCTTTGTTGAGTACGGATTTTTTTGCGGCATTTTTCCAGTTACACCTTTTCCAGTTGGCAAGCCAGCCTTGAGTAAAAGCATTCTTCAGGTAGCTGCTGTCGGTGAAAAGTTCTACTGAACTGCCGGCGGGAATTTTTTTCAGGGCAACAATAGCCGCCGTGAGTTCCATTCGATTATTCGTTGTGTACGCTTCGCCGCCGGAAATTTCAAAACATTTTCCTGCTGTGTCAATAATAACTGCCGCATAGCCGCCCGCGCCCGGATTGCCGAGACATGAACCGTCAGTGAAAATTTTTGTAGTCATGATATGTAAATTGGCTCGTTAATTTTTTTTGCAATGCATTCTTTGAGCTGTTTAAATCCCTTGAGCAAAATTTTGGGATCAATGTGAATTTCCATGAGTCCTTTTTCCGGTTGAACTATGACGCTCGGAACGCCGTAGGGATAATAATTTTTATCCTCTGGGAAGTCGCAGGGAGCAAGCACCGGACATTTCATGGCGGCGGCAATTTGCATCATGTCGCCGGCATTTCCGATATAAATATCACACAAACTCAAAATCGCCGCGCTTTGACGATAATTTATTTTGCCAGTCAAGTCGATAATTTTTTTCTCGTAAATTCTCGGAACGGCGTCTTTAAAAGTTTCGACAGCCTTTAAAGCCTCGTCGCCCGCGCCCACAATAACGAAAGTGGTCTTTGTTTCTTTTTTGGAGACACTTTCGACAAGTTTTGCGTACTGTTCGGGAGGGTAGCCACCGACAATAGACAGCGCGTACACAGAATCTTTCGTGCCCTGCAACAAAAATTTTGCAACAGAAAAATCGTAGGCAGTGTACCAAATTTCAAGCGCGCGATTGGAAACAGGAGCGTGCAAAGTGTTATCGACGAGCGAAAGATTCAAATCGACGCGGTGCGCATTTTCGTAGCGCGGAACAATTTGCGTGGCAAAATTTATTGACATGGCGAGGGGGAGATTTTTTTTGCCTATCCAAAAAGTTTCGTCTTCAACGTCATTGTAAGGATAAGTCGTCACGCGGTTTTTCGCGCCGCTCATGTACATTAAAATCGGCGTGTCGAAATTGTAGGCAAAGGCGTAACAAATATCGAAACGTTTCCTCAAAAGATTAGTGGCAAGTTCAAAATTCCATTGAATGACGCTTAAAATATTTTCCGCGTCGAATTGACGATTGTTTATAAGCAGTTCGTCGACGTAAGGACAACACTCGGCAAGTTCGGCGGCGGGGGGAGTGACGACCAAAGTTATATTCGCGTCGGGATAAATTCGACGTATCTCACGAATTGCCGCCGATTGCAAAACAAAATCTCCTGCACCCGCGTCGTGAATAATCAGCACGTTATTTTTTTCGCCGAAATTACTTTGCGCACGATAGCCCGCCTCTACAAACTTCGGCTCCATGAAATTAAAAAGTTCCTGCAAATTAAACTGCGTGGTTTCGACGACGTGCGTTAAATACTGATTCATCGCCTCAACGATAATATCAATTCCTTCTTTTTTTTCCATGCTCAAAAAAATCAATCCTTTCTCATGAAATATAAACTGTCTCGATATTTTTTTCAGCTATACGTTGATTTAAGAGTTTAAATCCACTGTAGACTGTTTCCGGCTCAATTTGAGTTATGCAGTGGGGTTTCATAGACCTGCAACCCCAATGGTTGTACGGTTCATTAATTTCACATTCCGGCAGAGCTTTCTTTGGTTGAATCACGACACTGGGGACAAGATACGGTCTGTATTTGGAAATGGATACATTGTGACTAAACGGGAAATTTGCAGAATAACAACTGACAAGCAGTACCGGACATTTAACAGCCGCCGCGACATGCATTGTTCCTGTGTCATTGCCGATATACATATCGCATAAACTCAAAATCGCCGCGCTCCGTCGGTAATTGATTCTGTTCGTCAAATCAATGACATGCTTTTCGTAAATTTCCGGCGCGGTATTTTTTACTATTTCTGCAGAGATTAAATCATTCTGACCTGCGCCCAAAATTACAAAGGTAGCCGTCGGATCTTCACGCAGAATTATTTCAAGGAGACGAGCGTATTTTTCCGGCGGATAATGTCTGTTGAGACCGCTGCCGCCCATTGTCAAGGCATAAACTTTTTGTTTTGCATTTTCCAAGATAGATTTTGCGATATTCATTTCAAAAGCGGTATACCAAATTTCAAGGCTACGATTCGCAACAGGAGAATGGAGCGTGTGATCTAGAAGAGAGAAACAAATATCCACAGCGTGCTTGCCGTACGCGAACATAGGAAAAAGATTTGTGGCCAACTGCAACGAATATGGTACAGGGACTTCGCCGTCTTGACACCAAGTTGCCTCCTTTTCGTCCGCAATGTAGTGAGACACACGAGAGCGCGCCCCGCACATGTACATTAAAAACGGCGTGCAAGGATTATGGGCAACCGCGTAACAGACGTCTATACGATTTTTCAGCAACTGTTTGGATAAATCAGCGCACCATTTATAAAGTTCGATAAAATTTTGAGTGAATGCAAATTGTTTGAGGTTCGGGATAATCTCGTCCGCATAAGGACAATGCTCCGCGAGTTCAAACGCAACAGGCGAAACCATTAACGTTATGTACGCTTCAGGATAAATTCTGCGAACTTCACGAATAAGCCCCGTTTGCACCACGAAATCTCCGGCACCGCAGTCATGAATAATCAAGATGTTACTGCGGCAACGGGGGGGGGTAGTGGTGTCGCGGTAGCCGGCTTCAGCAAATTTTGGCTCCATGAAGTTAAAAAATTCCTGCAGGTTGAACTGTTGTGTTTCGACCATGCGATTATGAAATTCTTCCAAAGCGTTGACGACGGCGTCAATGTTTTTCTGCGGCACTCTGCTCAAAAAAATTACCTCCTTAAAATTTATTGCGGCGTTCAGTAAAAAATCTTTGCATCAATTCGCGGCAATCGCCTTCCAAAACTCCTGCGGTGACCTGCAACTGATGATTCAGCGCGGGATTATTAACGACGTTGAATAGAGATTCAGCCGCGCCGAACTTTGAATCGACCGCGCCATAAACCAAACGATTGACGCGGCTCAAAACCAACGCGCCCGCGCACATTGGGCACGGCTCTATTGTTACATAAATCGTGCAGTTTTGCAACCGTCGCTTGTCAAGTTTTTTGCTTGCCGCGCGCAAAGCCAAAATCTCCGCGTGGGCAGTCGCGTCCTTCATTTGTTCGATTCGATTGTGTTCGCCGCAAATTAAAATGCCGCTCTCGTCAATGAGAACGGCACCGATTGGAACTTCGCCTTCTTCGTACGCCTTCACTGCCTCCGCAAGAGCAAGGCGCATATTTTTTTCGTCATGAAACAATTTTCAACACTTCCTTAGAATTTTTGTTCAGTTGAGCAGAGCGTTCAAGTCAAGACTGCCGAAATAAAACAAGTAATTATTTTCGCTTGCGTTCAGTTCCAAGCTGTACGCTTCGGGAATTTCGCCGGTCTTGTTTTCATTTTTTTTGTTCAGCACGCGCTTTAACTCTGCGGCGAAGCTTCCCTTCTTGTCGTCGCGTTGGTTGCGGCTGTCGAATCTGCGTCCGACGTCGTAATCAATCGGCTTAATGCGTGCAATTTTTTCGATCCTTTCTACCATTTTAAACCCCTCCTTGGCAAAAGCGAAAGTGCTTTCACCTTTAATATCGAATAAAAATTCTCCTTCCTTAAAGATTAAAAAAAACTCCGCCGAAAAATTTACGGCAGAGTTTTTTCTAGTGGGTAGGGGATAGGGAAAAGTTTTCTCTTACCCCTTATTTAAGGGCGTCACCGAGTTTGGAATTAGTCGCGCGCGCAGCTGCAACACTCTCATCAAATTTAGATTTCTCTTCGTCAGAGAATTTAACTTCAACGATTTTTTCGCAACCATTTTTGCCGAGAATGACGGGCACGCCGATACAAAGATCTTTTTCGCCGTATTCGCCGTCAAGGTAAACGCAGCAGGGAATAAGTTTTTTCGCGTCGAGTGCAATGGCTTCGACCATAGCCGCCGCCGCCGCGCCGGGAGCATACCACGCGGAAGTTCCGAGAAGTTTTGTAAGAGTCGCGCCGCCAACTTTTGTAGCCTCCACAGCTTTAGAAATTTGTTCTTCGCTGAGGAGCTGGGTGACGGGGATGCCGCGATAAGTTGCAAGACTTACCAGCGGAACCATCGTTTTGTCGCTGTGACCGCCGACGACCATTCCGTCAACGTCAGTGGGGGTTGCGGGGTAGCCTGCCTCTTTCAGAGCTTCGGCGAGGTAATAACGGAAACGACTGCTGTCGAGCATGCCGCCTTGACCGAGAATGCGATTGCGCGGAAGTTTTGAATCTTTCAGCGTGAGATAAGTCATCGCGTCCATCGGGTTGGAAATAATAATCAAAATCGCGTCGGGCGAATATTCCAAAATTCTGTCGACAACACTCTTGACAATCTTCGCGTTGGTACCGATAAGGTCTTCGCGGCTCATGCCGGGTCTGCGCGGAATGCCGGAAGTGATAACAACGACTTGCGAACCTGCCGTCGCCGCATAATCGTTCGTCACGCCGGTAACCGTCGTATCAAAATTAAGCATGTGCGCAGTCTGCATAATGTCCATTGCCTTGCCTTCGGAAAGACCTTCTTTAATATCGATAAGGACGACTTCGCTTGCAAAACCTTTTGTCGCCAAAACATTTCCGACGGTCGCGCCGACATTACCGGAACCAACAACTGTTACTTTCATTTTAAACATTCCTCCAATTTACTTTTAAAAAATTTCTCTTAAAACATTCTAGCACAAATTAAATTAACTTGCCACAAAAAATTTTTTCTCCGAAAAAAAATTTTACTCTTCGGAAAAATCTTCCTTGCCGACTCCGCAAAGAGGACACACCCAATCTTCCGGCAAGTCTTCAAATTTCGTGCCGGGTTCAATCCCGTTATCGGGGTCGCCTGCCTCTTCGTCGTACTCGTAGCCGCAAACGTTGCAGATATATTTCATTGATAAACCCTCCTAAAAATTTTTGGTTAGAACAATTTTATCACAAGTTATAGATTTGTCGATAGCCTTTGAAAAATTTTGGAAAGAATTTTTATCCGGCAAGCAACGAATTAATTTTTTCCCAATCCAAATTTGTGGCGGCGGACTTCATCTGCGCGAACTTCTCCTTTTCATTTTCGGGCAGGCGATAATCTTCCAACGACTGAAAAACAAATTCCAGCGTGTCATAATCGAAAGAGGCGGCGGCGTCCTGCAAAGTTTCGTAGGCTTCGGCAAGTGCGCCGTCTTCAATCATGGGCTTTGACTCTTCGTCTTCGTCCGAATGCAAAAGCGGCGCGAGCTTGTAGGCAAAACTTATGTACAGCTCCAAAAGCCCGTCCGTCGAGTCACAAATCTCGTTAATGTAGCCGGAATTTCCCGCGTCTTCCAGGCGGCGGGCGCGCTCAGAAAGTTCATTCGCCCCGATAACCCGCGCGGAACTTTTCAGCGCGTGAACTTTCGTCGTGTAATTTTTCCAATCGGCGGTCTTGTAAAAATTCGCTATCTCCTTCGCGCCGCCGACAACGGACTGCGCAAAAACAGTCAGCGCGTCAAGATAAGCGTCAACCCCTCCGCAATGATCCAGCCCGTCCGAAATATTCAACCCTTCGACTCTTTTCAACCAATCCGGCAAAACTTTTTCTTCGACTTCATTTTCTGCGGCGTCGTTCGAACCGATAATCTCAAATTTATTTTTCGGAAGGTACTCTATAATCATCGCCTCAAGTTTTTCGCTGTCGATGGGCTTCGTCAAATAATCTTGAAAGCCCGCGTCGATATACTGCTTGCGCGCGCCGCTGATTGCGTTCGCCGTGAGAGAGATAACCGGCGTGTCAGCATTTAAATTATTGTGCATGGCTTGCATGTGCTGAAGAGTTTCGATACCGTCAAGCCCGGGCATCCTGTGGTCAAGAAAAATAATATCGTAGTGATTTTTCGAGACGAGATTCAAACATTCGTAACCGCTGTTCGCCGTGTCGATTTTAATTTTCGTCTGCTTGAGGAGACCTTTGACAACGGTTAAGTTCATGACGGTATCGTCGACGACAAGAATTTTTGCATTCGGCGCGATAAATTTTTCGCGGTACTTCGTGTGCTGACTAAGTGCGTGGCGGAAACTCGTTTCAAAATCTCCGAGCGGGTGGCTGTTGACAATTTTCTGCTCAATCTCAAAACTGAACTCCGACCCTTCTCCGTAGACACTCGAAACATTTAGCGAAGTGCCCATCATATTCAGCAGGCGTTGCGTGATATTCATGCCCAGCCCCGTGCCTTCAATCGTGCGGTTTCTTTTTTCCTCTATCCTGTCGAACGCGCTGAAAAGTTTTTTAATATCTTCGGGCTTGATTCCAATTCCCGTATCTTTCACGCTGAAAAAAATTTTCGCGGTGTTTTCGGCGGTCTTCGTAAAGTTCACGGTTAAAGTGACGCTGCCCTTTTCGGTGTACTTGACGGCGTTCGTCAAAATATTCGTGACGACTTGTTTCAGGCGGATCTCGTCGCCGAAAAGGACGCTCGGTAAATTTTCGTCGGCTTTGACATGAAACTCCAAACTTTTTTTCTGCGCGCGGCTCTGAATCATGTTGACCAAATCATTCAGCAGAGAACTCAACGCATATTCGACGGGGATAATTTCCATTTTGCCCGCCTCGATTTTTGAAAAGTCAAGAATGTCGTTGACGATACCCAGCAAAGTATTTCCGGCGTTGCGAATATTTTCCGCGTACTCAAGAATCGTTTCGTTGTCGGACTCGCGCAAAATCATTTCGTTCATTCCCAAAATCGCGTTAATAGGCGTGCGAATCTCGTGGCTCATGTTTGAAAGGAACTGCGACTTAGCTTTATTGGCGGCCTCTGCGGCAAGCGCGGCCTCACGAAATTTTTCGTTGGACTCCTTCAAATCGTCGGTGGACGCCTTCAAAAATGCGGCAAGTCTTTTCGACAGAGGTTCAACCGCTCTTCTGGTTTTCTGCTCGGTTTGCGGAATCAAAATCTCTTCGCAGGCACAGCCCTCCCCTTCGCGAAGAGCCACCGCCAAAAATGCCGTTGCAAGTTGCCCGCCCCTGTTCTTGTATTTATAAATTTCCCCGCCGCCGAAACAAGGCACAGTGTTGGGAACTATCCGCAGGAAGTCTTTTAGCTCCCTGTTCGCGTCAAAACCAAGAAAGACCGTCCGCGCTCCGCAAATGTAAGCAAAAATCCCCTGCGGGTCAAATTTTCTGACACGCTCGCTTGACTGCCAGGTTTCCGCCAAAATTTCTTCGGGGTTGCCGTAGCTGAGACGAATTTTTTCGCCGAGCTTAACGTTGCCCGTCATGTAAAGCCGCCCTTCTTCGTCGTAGATAGCAGCGACGCGCGACGCAGGCAACCCGCCGCGATCCACAAGGAAGGGAAAATCAAAGACATTGAACAGCAAAAAATCATTCGGTTCGACGTTCAAATATCTCTTGTAAATTTCAACGGCGGGCACGTCGTCAATTTTCGATATGCAGTTCACGCCGAGAGTTTCGGTAATTTTCATCTCCTTGCCCAGCGGTTTCCAGCCGAAATTATATTCCGTCGTGATATGCAGATCTTTTCCGCTGTAAGCCACGATAACAATTCCTTCCGTGTGATATTCTTCGCCCATGACGTATTGAGTGTAGGTTACCTGATCTTGCCATTCCATAGTCGTATAACATTTGCAAGTTTTGTTTTTTATCTCGACAAGCCCGGCTTCCGCGCCGAAGAAAGGAACATTCTCAAGCCCTTGCGTGATAATGTCAATGAACGACGCAATGTACTCCTTGCCGCCCGCGCAGAGAACTTCGACGCCTTTTAGGTCGGGAATCGATTTAAGGAACCCGCTAAAATCGGCGGCGGTTGCCGAAAAATTATCCATCTCGCTCGCGTCAACTTCCACTACTGCTACTTCGGAAGAATAAAAATAACAGCAACTGATAAGCACAAAATTTTCCAGGAAGTCCGACATTTTTTTTGCCCACTCCGGCACCTCAAGGTTTTCGTCAAATTCCTTGCCGGTAAAGTTCGTCATGGAAACGCCGACAATTTTTGCCTTAGGAAAAAGTTTTTGAGACAGGCTGTACAGATCTTTTAACTCTTTGTCCATAAGTTGCGCGGTCAAAACTTTGAACAAAATTTCCTTCGCGTTTCTGTAATCAGGGCTCTTTTTAACATCGTCGACAAATTTAAAAAACTCTTCGCGCGTTCTCATCTTATAAGTGACTTGTTTCAAAGCAATCACCGTCCAAAAATAATTTCTCTTGTATTTTCGTTGACGACAAAAAATTTTCCTGCCGATTATTTTTTTTTCAAGAAGTATGTTATAATTTTAGAAGAAAAATTTTTTTCGGGGGGTTCCGAAGATGATATTTGTTTACAACACGATGAACAGACAAAAAGAAATTTTTAAACCGTTGAAAAAAAATGAAGTAAGTATTTATTGCTGCGGTGTGACGCCCTACAATCCGCCGCATATCGGCAACGCGCGCCCCTTCGTGACGTGGGATGTTATCCGCCGTTATTTTTCAAAACTCGGCTACAAAGTTCGCTACATTCAAAATTTTACGGACGTCGACGACAAAATTATCGCCGCCGCCAATCGCGAAGAAGTCACGTGGAAAGAAATTTCCGACCGCTACATAAAAGCTTACTTCAAGGCAATGGACGCGCTTAACGTTCGGCACGCGGATCTTTATCCGAAAGTTTCAGAGACGATGCCCGATATTATTTCCATGATTGAAACTTTGGTCGACAAGGGCTTTGCTTATCAGCTGGATAACGGCGACGTTTTTTACAGCGTCGAAAAAGATGAGCACTACGGAAAACTTAGCGGGCGGAAGGTTGAAGATATGCAGGCGGGCGCGCGCGTCGAAGTCGACGACAGAAAACGCCACCCTATGGATTTTGCGCTGTGGAAGGCTGCGAAACCCGACGAGCCCGCTTGGGACAGTCCTTGGGGTAAAGGTCGCCCCGGCTGGCACATTGAATGCTCCACGATGTCTTTAAAATATCTCGGCGAAAAATTTGATTTTCACGGCGGCGGCGCAGATTTGATTTTCCCGCACCACGAAAATGAAATTGCCCAATCTCAAGCGGCTATCGGCGACGAAAATTCTTTCGCGCAGTATTGGTTGCACAACGGATTTATTACAATCAATCAGGAAAAGATGAGCAAGTCCGCCGGAAATTTTTTCACTGTCGAGGACATTCTCAAAAAATATCCCGGCGAAGTCATTCGCTTTTTCCTCCTGCAAACTCATTACCGCAGTCCGCTTGATTTCAGCGAAGACAGGATTAAGGAAACGCAGATTGCTTACAATCGTTTGAAACACGCCTTCGACAATCTGAACTATTTGGCGAAAGAAATTGAGTCCGGAAAATTTGTCAAGAGCGGCGGGGAAAAATCCGCAATGATAACCGTTTCGCAAGCGGGCGGTCTCGTCGAACTTGCCGAAAGATTGATGTCGAGTTTTGAAGACGCGATGAATGACGACTTCAACACCGCGCTTGCGATTAGCTACATGTTTGAACTTTCGCGCGACGTCAACGCTTATTACAACGATTATATCGGCGGAAAAATTTTCCCGCGCGGCGCGGACGCTTTTATAATTATGCGCGTTCGTGAAATTTTTTTGGACATGGCGTCGATTATCGGTATCTTTGAAAATATTTCCGACGTCGAAGAAAATTCCGCAAACTCCAAACTTGTCGATAAGCTCCTGGAAATTATTATTTCGATTCGTCAAGACGCGCGCAGCTCCAAAAATTGGGCGGCGGCTGACAAAATTCGCGACGAGTTGAAAAACGCGGGCATTGTCCTCGAAGACACTCCGCAGGGCGTAAAATGGAAGAAAGCTTGAATTTTTTGTCGGACATTTCGGCGCAGGAAGTGCGAACTCTTTCGCCGCTTGTCACCGCTCACATTGGCGACGCTTACTTTCATTTGTACACGAGGACGCGGCTTTTGAAAGTCACTCACCGAATAAACAATCTTCACGAACTTAGCGCGAAAATAGTTTCCGCAATTTCTCAAGCTGAAGCTTACAAAAATATCGAAAATTTTTTGACGGACGACGAGCGGGAAATTTTTCGGCGCGGCAGAAATGCAAAGACCCACGCGCCGCGCTCGTCCACCGTCAAGGAATATCACGCCAGCACAGGTTTTGAGGCTCTGCTCGGCGAATTGTTCTTGACAAAAAAATTTTCGCGCCTCGATGAAATTTGCGCCGCCGCTTTTAATTCGATTTTTGAGGAGATGGCAACTTGAAAAAATTTTTGAGCGCAGTTTTTATTTCCACTGCCATGCTGGTAAATTCTGCCGCCGCTGAAAAAATCCCCGCCGCCCCCGCCGAAGACTTGCCGGAAATGACGCTTGCCGAAAATTCCGAAGGCAACGACACCAAAAGAAATTTTGAGATACAGCTGGATTATTTGCAGGGAAGATTGGGCAGCGACAGGCAGGTCGATAATTATAACGTGCACTTGATGCAGAAAATGCACGAGCACAGGGCGTTGACATTTTATCGCGGCTTGACTTTTTCGCGGGCGACGGGCTACACGAACCGCAACCTCGAAGGGATTTTGCGCGACAGCAACGCGGTTGGTATCGGCGTGGCGGGCATGTTCCGCTGGAAAAGACACGTTTCCGGAAAATTTTACATGAACTGGGATCTTTCCGGCAGTTTTCTTTTATATAATCGCGCACACCCCGCACAGGGCAGAGCGTACGGTTTTCTTTGGCGCACGGGTCCCAGTTTTACCTGGAACTACCGCGACGACGATTCTTTCACGGTCGGTTATTACGTCAGCCACGTCTCGAACGGCATGAAATCTCACAACCCCGGCTACAATACAATGGGATTTTCTTTGGGCGTCAACCACAAATTTTAAAGACGTGTCTAAAAATTTTTTAACAAACAGGATTTTAAAATGACTAAGGACGATTTTATTTTCGGAAGGAACGCCGTGACTGAAGCGTTGACGGCGGGACGAAGTATCAACAAAATTTTTTTGGCGGAGGGCACCCGCGATAATTCCGTTAAAAAAATTTTAGACTTGGCGCGGGCGGCGGGCGTTGTCTTTGAATTTGTCAGCCGCTCGAAACTGGATAAAATTTCCGAAGGCGCGCGCCATCAAGGAGTTATCGCGCAGGCGGCCGCCGTTCAGTTCGCGACACTCGAAGAAATTTTCGCGCTTGCCGAAGAAAAAAAGGAACCGCCGTTTATAATTTTACTCGATGAGCTGGAAGATCCTCACAACTTCGGTGCGATTTTGCGGACGGCGGACGCTGTCGGGGCTCATGGCGTGATAATTCCAAAACGCAGGAGTGCGCCGCTTAATTCGACGGTTGCTAAAACTTCTGCGGGCGCGGTTGAATATGTCAAAGTCGCGCAGGTCACAAACGTTGCTCAAACTCTTAAAATTTTTCGAGATATGAATTTGAAAATTGTTGGCAGCGATATGGACGGCGACAAAAATTTTTCGGACGCGGACTTAACCGGCGGAATTGTTTTGATTATCGGCAGCGAGGGCAAGGGCATGCGCCGCTTGACGCGCGAAAATTGTGACCTGCTCGTTAAAATTCCGATGGTCGGCAAAATTAATTCCCTTAATGCTTCCGTTGCGGGCGCGGTGCTCATGTACGAGATTTTTCGCCGGCGCAATTTGTCTTAGATTTTTTGAAAGGCGGTGTTCACTGTGAAAAGATTTTCTAAAATACTCCTCGTGCTTGCGATTTTAATTTCGGGCGTCGGATTCAGTTTCGCGGAGGCGGAAATCACGCCGGACTTGCAAGAATTTTACAGCCCGCCGCGCGTCGACCCGCCGCCCCCGCGCTACACGCCGCCGGCTCCCCCGAAAATCAATCGCCCGGGAACTGCCAAACGATACGGACCGCCGACGCCGCCCACCGAGCCGCCTTTGCCGTCCCTGAAAGAACCCTTCAAGCCCAAAACAAATTCCGGCGTGGAACTTCAAGAGTTGCAGGGAAAATTTTTGATGCCCGTCCTCCCCGAAAGACTGCGCCGCAACAGATCTATCGCGCGCCCTTTCACGCGAACAATTTATCGCGCGCCGCACAGGCAATACCAAAACGAATCGCCCTTACCCTACGTGCAACGACAACCGAAAAGACCCGCCCCTATTTATGTCCCGAAACTCCCGTCGACTTCGGCGGATTGGCGCGGCTCGCGTAGCAGGAAAAATTTCAGCCCGCCACGCGCCGCCTTCAGAAAGTAAAAATTTTCCTTTCAAGTCAAGCTTTTTTGCCAATTGGAGGGATTTTTTCGTTTAGCCCAATCTGAAAAACGCCTGTAAGTGATTTTACGAACGCTATATTTTATGCGGAAAAATATTTTTAATCTGAAAAAGACCTGAAAAAAATATTAAAAATTTTTTAAAAAAGCTCTTGACAAGAGAAAATTTCTGTATTACAATCAGCGCAACTTGAAGGTCAAGCAAAGAAGACGGAGTTTAGAGGAAACATGGACACTCCAGACAGAAACTCTTCTGAGCGACGCCGAGAAAGTTAAACGAATTGTTTTCAGAGGGTTCATCTTAAGGAGGATGTTCAAAATGAAAAAATCTTTAGTTGCTGCTTTGACAGGTGCTTTGGTCGTTGGTGCGACCGCTACGACTTTTGCCGCAGCTAACCCGTTCAGCGATGTTCCTGCAGGTCACTGGGCTTATGACTCTGTCACGACGCTCGCTTCGCAGGGAATCATCGAAGGTTATGGCGATGGAACTTATCGTGGTAACCGCAACATCACCCGTTACGAAATGGCGCAGATGGTTGCTAAAGCTCTTGCGAGATATCCGAAGGGCTCCACAAACATTAGCGGCGCGAATCGTGCGGAACTCGAAAAACTCGCGGCTGAATTCCGTGAAGAACTCGACAATCTCGGCGTTCGTGTTGAAAACCTCGAAAGAAACGCTGACCTTGTAAAGTGGACAGGTAAAGTTGAGTACACCTATCACCACATGGAATACAAGCCCAACAGCGGCAAGACCAAGAGCATGAATCATGGCGGCGTCTTCCGTCTTGAGCCGAGAGCTGAAATTAATAGCCATTGGGCGGCAAAAGCTCGTCTCGATTCCGAATACAACGGCAAAGACGACCAGACATTTGATACCAAGCTCAAGAGACTTTACGTGGAAGGCGACTACAGCAAATTCAACGTGAAACTCGGTCGTTTCGGTTTCTGCCCTGACATTGAAGATGGTCTTATTGCTGATACCGTCACTTCGGGCGTCCAGCTTACCTTTGGTTCCAAGTGGAAGGGCATACTCACCGTTGGTCGTGCAGGCGGCGGTGACGAGCCTGAATACGCAGGTCAAGCAACGTGGAATGCGCGCAACCGTGACGGCGGTACTACTGACGATCCGACCGATGTTATCGCTCTCAACGTTCAGTATCAACCGGGCGAAAATGGTCTGTATGGCGGCGCGAGCTACTACTATGCAAAAGACGATGATTTCAATGCTTACAGAGCCGGCGAAGACAAAGCCAGCATTTGGGCTGCGGGTCTCGGTTACAAATTCAACGACAAACTCGACCTCCACGGCAGCTATGCTAGAAATGGCAAAGCTGATACGCAGAAATACGGCTGGGCGGCTGACCTCCGCTATGGTAACTATGGCGATTATTCCGAAAAAGGCAACTGGGCTATTTGGGCAGGCTATGCAAGATTCGGTGACGGCGTCGGTATCGTCTCCAACCAGGGCGATGATGTTCAGACCGGTGCAAGAGGCTGGCACGTCGGTGCGGCTTATGCTCCCTTCAAGAATGTTGGTCTCATTGCAAGATATTCTGACGGCAAATTCATCGCTGACGGTACAAAGTACAAGAAAATCTTTGCTCGTGCTGAATTCTTCTTCTAAGCCGAGAATTTTTGGACGACAGTCAGTCGTAAACTTAAATGGAGATTACGCCCAAGCGGCGTGAATAAAAGAGGGGCTTCCGATTTAATCGGGGGCTCCTTTCGTTTACAAATTTCTGCAGGAAAAAATTTACTCGCGGCGAATTTTTTTTCATGACTTCAGAAATAAAAATGGGGTGACTAAAATGCAGATAAGCGGCGCAGAATTAATGCCGAAGATGAATTCCACGAACACCGGGCATATCGGCGCGTACTCGATTAACAAAGAGGCAAGGTTTCAAGCGGAACTCGACCAAGCCCACCGCAGAATTAACCAAGCGGCAAAATCCGGCGTGATGACTCCCGAACAGCTTGCCCAACGCGACAAAGATATTAAAGACGCCAGCGTTCAGTTGGAGGCTATCATGTTGAAGATGCTTTACGGCGAAATGTGGAAGACTGTCCCGAAGGATTCGCTTTACGGCGACGACAACGCGATGGATATTTATCGCGACATGTATCACGAGGAACTGACAAAGAAAATGGCAATGGACGGCGGCATTGGGCTTTCGGAATATATTTATCAGCAACTTACACAGACAAAAAAATAACACGTCGATAATTTTTGCGGCTCGTAACGAAAATTTTGTTCGAGTCGATATTTTTTATTCAGCGAGGGAAATATTTTGATTAACAAGAGAATTGTAAGGTACACGACGCTTGACGGGGATCCCGTCGTTATCGGCACGAAGGGAAAAAATTCCGCTGACTCCTCCGAAAATCTTAGCGAAGACGAAGAAAATGCCAGACGACTTTTGACGGACGCGCTGCTCAAGGAAAAGAGAGCCGCCGAAAAATTGAAGGACGCCGAACTTCAAGCCGAGATTCTGAAAAAACAGGCGCAGGACGAAAGAGATCAGCTTATCGCCGACACGAAAGCCAAAGCCGACGCCGACGCGAAAAGAGTTACCGACGAGGCTTATAAGAAGGGGTATGACGACGGCTTTAAAAAAGGGCACGCCGAAGGCGTCAAGAAGGGGCGAACGGACGGAAAGGACGCCGTCAAAAAAGAATCGGCTGACATAATCAAGCAGGCGAACGCTAAGGCGCAAAAAACTCTTCAGGACGCGAAGGAGCAGACGGCGAATTATTTTATCGACGCGGAAGATGATATTGCGGAAGTGGTAATGAAGTCGATTGAAAAGATTTTGCCACAGATTTTTATTGACATGCCGCAAGCCGTTTTGCCGGTCGTCCGCGAGGCTATCAAATATGTTCGCGACCAGAAAGAAATTATCGTGCACGTTGAGCCGGAGAGTTACGATTTAATTTTAATGGCGCGCGGAGATTTTCAGTCCATGCTCACGGATGGCACGGCGGTTTTGGAAGTTGTTTCGGACGACGCGCTAAAGCCGGGCGATTGCGTGATTGAAACTCCCAACGGCGGAATAGACGCGCGGCTTGCCACTCAAATTGAGCTTATGAAAAATTCCATTCAAGCCGTGTTAAATAAGTGACGGGCGGGTAAAAAATTATGGGCGAGATAAAAAATTCAATCAATCTACAAAAATTAAAGGACGCTATCGAAGAATGCAAGACGATTAAACTTACCGGCAAAGTCACTCAAGTTGTCGGGCTGGTTATCGAGACGCAGGGGCCAACAGTCAGCGTCGGCGAACTGTGCTATATTTATCCGAAAAATCCGAACGCGCCGCCGATACCCGCAGAAGTCGTCGGCTTTCGTCAAGGCTACGTCATGTTAATGCCCGTTGGCGAAATGCAAGGCGTCGGACCCGGTTGCGAAGTCGTCGCTGCGCAAAAAATGTTGCAAGTCAAAGTCGGCGAAGAACTTTTGGGGCGCGTGCTTGACGGGCTGGGCAACCCGATGGACGATTTGGGACCAATACTTTCAAAAACCGAATACCCCCTGCAGGCACCGCCGCCGCCGCCGTTGACAAGACCGCGAATACATGAATCGCTTTATGTGGGCGTGAGGACAGTCGACGGGCTTATTACAATGGGCGACGGGCAACGAATAGGAATTATGGCGGGCTCCGGCGTCGGCAAGTCAACCCTGCTTTCCATGATTGCCCGCAACACGGAGGCGGATATTAGCGTTATCGCACTGATTGGCGAACGCGGGCGCGAAGTGCGTGATTTTATCGAAAGGGACTTGGGCGAAGAGGGATTAAAGCGCGCGGTCGTCGTCGTTGCCACTTCGGATCAGCCGGCACTCGTCAGAATTAAGGGCGCAATGACCGGCACGGCTATTGCCGAATATTTTCGGGATCAAGGGCACAAAGTTATTTTGATGATGGATTCTGTCACGCGCTTTGCAATGGCACAACGCGAAGTTGGTCTGACAATCGGAGAACCGCCCGCCACGCGCGGTTATACTCCTTCGGTTTTCGCGCTCCTGCCCAGACTTTTGGAGAGGGCGGGCACCAGCGAACGCGGCTCAATCACCGGAATTTATACAGTGCTCGTTGACGGCGACGACATGAACGAACCCATTGCCGATGCCGTCCGCTCGATTCTTGACGGACATATCGTTTTGAGTCGGGCAATAGCCGCGCAGAATCATTTTCCCGCGATTGACGTTTTGGCAAGTGTCAGCCGCGTCATGAATGAAGTCGTGACCAAACAGCATCTTCAGGCGGCGCAAAATATGCGTGCACTCATGGCGGTTTACAAAGACGCGGAGGATCTGATTCACATTGGCGCGTACGTCAAGGGCTCCAGCAAGAGAATCGACGCCGCCATTGCGAAAATCGACGACATAAATGCTTTTCTGTGTCAAGGGATTTTTGAAGTTGACAGCTACGAAGAAACCGAGCGCAAATTAATTTCCATTTCCGGCAAGCCTCTTGCCGCCGGCTAGGGTGATTCGCGATGAAAAAATTTAAATTCCAACTTGAGACGCTGCTAAAATTTACGCAGAGAAAAAAAGACGACGCCGAAATGAAATTCGCGGAAGTTTCGCGCCGCCTGGAAGAGCACCGCGCGCATTTGCAGAACCTTTTGCAACAAATGCAGGAAGGGCAAAACGAGTATGCTCAAATGACGAGCGAAGGGCACACCGTGAACGTGGGCGTTATCGTGACTTATAATAATTTTTTTAATTGGAAACGCGAGCAGATAGAAAAGCAACAGCAGGTTATTTTGAAGACGATGCAGGAAAAACAGCAGAAGTTGAAAATTTTAATGGACTTGATGACTTATCTCAAGAGTATCGAACAACTCAAGGAGAAACGTCTGCGCGAATACAACGAGGAATTACTTTTTGAGGAACAAAAAATGCTTGACGAGATTGGATTACAGCTCCACATGCGGCGAGCTTAAATTTCTAAAAATTTTCACAAAATATCTTTCAAAAGTAATGTTGCAAATTGGGAAAGTGTGTTATAATCCTCTGGAAATTATTTATCAGTTAAAAAGGAAGTGTTTAAGATGAAATTTGGTATCCTAAAGCGTCTAGCGACGGTCTGTCTTGCGCTTGCGTTGGCTGTCGGCGTTGCCGGTTGCAGTGAAAATAATGAAAAGCAAACCATTAACATTGCAACCGGTAGTACGTCAGGAACTTATTACCCAATCGGCGTGGCTATGGCGGAACTTATTACTAAGGACGTTTTTAACGTCGAGAGCAACGCGCAGAGTACTGGCGCGTCCGTCGCGAATATCAACATGCTCAAAGACGGCAATGTTAATATGGCGATTGTTCAGAACGATATTGCTTACTACGCTATCAACGGGACAGATATGTTTGATAAAAAAGTTGACGACTTGCGCGGTATCGCCTCCCTCTACCCCGAAACTTGCCAGTTCGTGACTTTTGAATCTTCGGGCATCAGAACGATCAACGATTTGCGCGGCAAAAAAGTTGTCGTCGGCGCGCAGGGTAGCGGCGTCGAAGCAAACGTCCGCCAAATTTTGAAGGCGTACAACATAACTTACGACGACATTGACGAACAGTTCCTTTCCTTCGCCGAAGGCGCGAACGCTCTGAAAGACGGCACGGCAGAAGTCCTTTGCTTGACGGCGGGTTATCCCACAGTTTCCGTGCAGGACGTCGCGAAACAAAAGCCGATTTACATTATTCCCCTTGACGAAGACAAAATTACGGCTCTCACGATTGATTATCCTTTCTACACAAAGACAGTTATCCCCGCAGGGACTTACGCCGGTATCGATAAAGACATCCCCACCGTCAGCGTAATGGCTATCCTCGTCACGACGGATAAGATTGACGACAAAACGGGCGGCGACGTTACAAAAGCTATCTTCAATAATCTCGGCAAACTCTCCGAAGCTCACCCCGTCGCGAAACAAATTACCAAAGAAAGAGCACTCGCCGGCATGGGCTTTATTAAAATGAACGGCGGCGCAGAAAAATTTCTTAAGGAATAATTTTTGAACAGTCTCGATAAAAAAATAGGAACCTGCATTTTTGTTGCAGGTTCCTTATTTTATTTCTCGTGCGAAAAATACATTTTGTTTGGTACTCCCATTCCAAGTTCTTCCGAAGCGATTTGCTGTATCCTCTGCGGCGATTTCAGTCTTGCAATTTCAATTCGGAGCCTTTCATTTTCCTGTTCGATTCTCTGCGCCTGGTTGTGCGTCTCGACAAGCGCGTAGCCGCGACTTGCACTAATCCCGCTACGAATTACGACGAGCATCGCCAAAACTGATATGACGATAAACGCCAACCGGCAACGCGACCGCAAAAGATGATCCAGTTTCGGGCGACATTTAATTAACGTTAATTGCGCCCTCCCCTGTGAAACTTCATTCTCGCCGTTGCGATTCAGCGGGAGGTGTGAGTTATTTTGTGTCCTTGATTTTGTTGTACGCCGTGCCGCCATTAAAATCCCCCTCAAAAATTTTTTTAGGTCCCCAATTTTTCAGCCG
The DNA here is from genome assembly GCA_905234195.1 of uncultured Selenomonadaceae bacterium. Taxonomy (GTDB): domain Bacteria; phylum Bacillota; class Negativicutes; order Selenomonadales; family Selenomonadaceae; genus Quinella. The sequence goes on along the minus strand of CAJOFR010000002.1, from coordinate 17,590 downwards.
CACGAAGTTTGGCAGATTTCGCACGGGAATTTTTATTAACTTCGTCAATCGTCGCGGTCTTCGCCTTGCCCAAAATTTTTATCTCGGCCTTGTGCCCGCAAGTGCACACCGGAAAATTTTTCGGACAAATACAATCCTGCGCAAGACTTCGGAAAGTATTCTTAACGATTCTGTCTTCAAGAGAGTGGAAAGTTATAACCGCAATCCTGCCGCCGATTTTCAGACGATTAACCGCAGAAACAATCGCCCTGTTCAAAATTTCCAGCTCGTTATTGACTTCAATCCGGATAGCCTGAAAAATTCTTTTGGCAGGATGTCCGCCGCCGGAAATTTTCGGCGTGGAGTCTTCGACAATTTTCACGAGCTCGCCGGTAGTTTCAATCGGGGAAATTTTTCTCGCCGCAACAATCGCTTTGACAATGCGCTTTGAAAATTTTTCTTCGCCGTATTCGCTGAAAATCCTCACCAATTTTTCTTCGCCGTAGCTGTTCACAACGTCCGCCGCTGTAAATTTTTGCGAACGATCCATTCTCATATCGAGAGGAGAATTTTTCATGTAGGAGAAACCGCGCTCCGCCGTGTCGATTTGGTGAGAAGAAACACCCAAGTCAAAAATCACGCCGTCAATCTTTTCGACGCCCAAGCCGTCCAAAATTTTTTCGAGGTCGCTGAAATTTCCGTGCACGATTTTAATTCCGCAACTCAAGCCCGATAATTTTTCAGTCGCCGCAGAAATTGCATCTTCGTCGCGATCAATCCCGATTATCAGCCCGCCGGAATTTAGACGCTCTCCGATTCGGAAAGAGTGACCGCCGCCGCCCAGCGTGCAATCCACATAAATTCCTTCCGGCTGAATCTTCAGCGCGTCGATAATCTCATTCGGCATAACGCTTTCGTGACTAAACTCCAACTTCCTTCCCTCCCGAATAGATTATACCAAAAAATTCCTTTCTTGCAAGAAAAATTTTCAGTAAAATTTCATTTGACTATCAAATTTAGCGTGATATAATCTCGTTATCCGGAAGGAGTGTTTGTTGTGAAAATTACTAAGGACATGGGAATTATTGAGGTCGTGCAAAAATATCCTGACACTATTGGCGTTTTTATGTATGCGGGAATGGGTTGTTTCGGTTGCATGGCGGCGCGCTTTGAAAATATCGAGCAGGGCGCGATGGCGCATGGGATTGACCCGGATGAATTGGTTGCCGCGCTCAACGAAGTTGTAGACGCCGCCGAAGAAGGAGCCGACAAGGAAGAGTCCGCAGAGGTTGCCGCGACGAACTGATAAAAATTTTTGGATAAAAAGGTTTACGATAAAAAAAGGGAAGGCGAAAATTTTTCAGCCTTCCCCGATTTTTTTTTCGAGTAAAAATTTATTTAACGTTAGGCTGCGGGATTCCTTGACCGAGCGTGTAGAAAGTTACGTTCTTCAGATTGAGAGTACCGCCCTGCGGAACGAAAACGATATCTTGCGAAGTGCTCTTCGGATAAACGCGCGAAGACATGACCGCTTCGCCGTTGTTGAGGAAAATTTCAATGGAAGATCTGTCGAGGAAAATGCGCAGATTCATTTCGCCGGCGGGAGCAAGCTGAACTTCGCGTTCGCCCCCGGCACCTTCGCCGGCTTTATCGCGATTTATTTTGAAAATTCTCGTCGCCGCGTCGTAACTCAAAACGGTTTTCTCTTTGCCGGAACTTCTCAACTCAATCGCAAAATTTTTCGACGTGTCGACAGTCGCAAGGAGTTCTCCTGTTTCGCCGCGAACGCTGTCAAGTTTTGTCGCCTTGTTAATCGTCAAGTTGCTGTAGCTTTTTTCGGAAGTCCTCAAGCTTTCGAGTTCCTTAACGGGCGTGGTGAAAAGTTTTCCTTTGCGAACATGGAGTTCACGCGGGACAGTCATCATGCAGGACCAGCCGTCAGCTTGTTCGGGAAAGGGATTTTCCCACATATCAAGCCAGCCGATTAAAACCGTGCGTCCGTCAAAAGTCTGCGTGATTTGCGGCGCGTAAAAATCAAAACCATAGTCGAGAATATCAAAATTGCCGTGCGTAAAAATTCCCGTGTTGTAATTAAAATTGCCGAGCATGTAAACAGATTGGTGAACGTTCAAATATTTTTTGCCTTCGGGCTTGACTGCCTGCGGGGAGAAAATCAAAACGTCCTGCCCGTCAATCGTCGCGAAGTTCGGGCATTCCCAAACGTTGCCTTGATTTTCGGAACCCTGCGCCATGATATTTTTGAACGTCCAGTCAATCAGATTAGGCGATTCAAAAATCAGAATCTGTCCGGTAGTTGCGTCGGGCGTGCGCGAACCGATAATCGAGTAATATTTTCCGTTGTGTGACCAAACTTTTGGATCGCGGAAGTCGCCTTGATGAATCTCGTCGGATTTCGGAACGAAGAGCACGGGATTTTCTTTAATCTTCGTGAAATGAACTCCGTCTTCGCTCACGGCAATATTCTGCGATTCAATGCGGTCGATACCTTCCGGCGTCAAGACGGGTAAATCTACGTGACCGGTGTACATGAGATAAAGTTTGCCGTCCTTTTCGATACCGCTACCCGAAAAACAACCGCCGCCCGCGTCGTAAAGTTGATTGGGTTCGAGCGCAACGGGCAGATGCTCCCAGTGAACCAAGTCATTGCTGACGACGTGCCCCCAGTGCATGGGCCCCCACTTCACGTCGTAGGGGTAATGCTGATAGAAAAAGTGGTATTCGCCTTTGAAAGTGCAAAAGCCGTTCGGATCGTTGACCCAGCCCGCCGGCGGGGCAATGTGATACAGCGGATACCAGCGCGCATTTGTCACGGAAACAGGTACGCGCTCAACGGCGGCATCAACATTTTTCGAGAACGCCAGCAGCGTCAGGCAAAACATTATCGACAAAATTGCCGATGCCCTCAAGAAAAACCTCTTCATCAAAAATCGCTCCTTTCGCGCAAAAAATTTTTCGCACATGATAATATAGGCGGGTGATTTTTGCGTGAAAAAAAGGCAGAAATTACTCTGCCTGTGAAAAAATTTTTATGTTGAGGTTTTATTTTACTTCGGGTTGCGGAAAAGATTCTTCGAGCGTGTAGAAAATTACCCTCTTCAAATTTAACGTGCCGTCCTCCGGCGCGAAGACAATATCCCGCGAAAATTTATTCGAGTAAATCCGTGAGGACAAAATCGCCTCGCCGTCGTTAATGAAAATTTCCAGAGACGACCTGTCGAGATAGACGCGCAGATTAAAAATTTTCGTCGGCTTGATTGTGACTTCGCGCGTGCCTTCGACGCCCTCGCCGGATCTGTCGCGATTCAGTTGGACGAGCCCGCTTTCCGTGTCGAAACTCAAAACTGTTTTCTGCTCTTCGGAACTTCTAAACTCAATATAAAATTTCTTCGCGCCCGAAGCGTCAATTTTCGCGACGAGCTCCCCGATTTCCCCGCGAACGTCTTTAAATTTCTTCGGCTTGTCAATTTTGACGTACCTGTAAATTTTTTTGGACGTTCTCAAGCTTTCGAGTTCCCTAATCGGCGTGCTGAAAATTTTTCCGTTACGAACATGCAATTCACGCGGAACAGTCATCATGCAGGACCAGCCGTCTTGATTTTCGGGCATGGGGCTAAACCACATGTCAAGCCAGCCGATTAAAACCGTGCGCCCGTCGGGAGTCTGAATAATTTGCGGCGCGTAAAAATCAAAACCGTAGTCAAGCAAATCAAAATCGCCGTGCGTAAAAATCCCCGTGTCGTAGTTCATTTTGCCGACCATGTAGCCGGATTGGTAGACGTTCACGAATTTATTTTCTTCGCGCTCGATTCCCTGCGGCGACATAATCAAAACGTCTTGCCCGTCAATTTCCGCGAAGTTCGGGCATTCCCACATATTGCCTTGATTTCCTTCAGCGCGCGCAGAAATATTTTTGAACTTCCAATCAATCAAATCTTCGGACTCAAAAAGCAAAAGCTGCCCTGTAGTTTCGTCAGGCGTGCGCGAGCCGACGACCATATAATATTTTCCGTCATGCGACCAAACTTTCGGATCGCGGAAGTCTCCTTTATGAATCTCTTCATTTTCCGGAACTGCAATGACGGGATTTTCTTCGAGCTTCGTAAAATTAATTCCGTCTTCGCTAAAGGCAATGCACTGCGTCTGCGTGTGCGGCAAGCCGAGTTCGTTACCTTCGGGCAGCTGACAATGTCCGGTATACACGAGATAAAGTTTGCCGTCCTTTTCGAGACCGCAACCGCTGAAACAGCCGTCCTTGTCGTAGGGCTTATCAGGCGCGAGCGCAATGGGCAAATGTTTCCAGTGAACTAAATCCTTGCCGACGACGTGCCCCCAGTGCATGGGACCCCACTGCGGAGCATACGGGTAATGCTGATAGAAAAAATGATACTGCCCGTTGAAAAAACAAAAGCCGTTCGGGTCGTTGACCCAGCCCGAAGGCGCGGCAATGTGATACGACGGATACCAACGAGAATTTGTTACTACAGATTTTTCTTGCATAGAGTGTTCTCCTTTTTATTAAATTTATCACCGCCAAAAGCGACGGGATATTTTCTTAAAATAATTTAGCTTTTGCGGAAACTGCAGAGGGTGCGAAAAATTATAAAGGACGACATTGCGCCGGGGTCTTCAAAGCCGATACTTTTTTCGCCGAGATGACTTGCCAGCCCGCGCCGCGCAGGAATATCTTTTGTGTAATTCACCCCGTCACGAGCGGCATCCCTTGCCTGCGCCAAAACTTCCTCAAAAGATTTTCCGGAAACATTTCCCGCAACAAAACATTCGTGAATCGGAATAAGAACATCAAGCATAGTTTTGTCGCCCTTATCGGCGTGCCCGCGCTTTTTAATTTCCTCGACAGCCGCGCCGAAAATTTTTTCCAGCGTGGGAATATCCGGCGTTGCATTTTCGTCAACGACTTCAGCCGCCGCCAAAAGTCCCGCGCCGTAAAGAGGACCCGCAGTCCCGCCGACGTTTGTCGCGAACGCCTCGCCTATTGCCGACAAAACTTTTTTCAAATCTTCCGGCTCGTCGAGTTCGTCCATTGCCTCCTGCGCCGCCTGTGCTCCGCGCGCCATGTTCAAGCCGTGATCCCCGTCTCCTGTTTTTTCGTCCAGCTGTGACAAATAATCTTTCTCCGACAAAATTGCCTTTATCGCCGCGTCCACTGCCTCCCTTATCATTTTTGACTCCCCTTTCTAAAATAAAAATAATCATTCTAATTGTATCATAACTTGACGAACTGTGCTATAATAATTATGATTTTTTGAGAAGAAAGGAAAAATTTTTTGGGGATGATTTGAAAATGGAAAAGGGTATCGGAATTAAGGATATGCGCGCATTTTTTGCGATAGTCGAGGAGGGAAATATCAGCCACGCCGCGCAGAGATTGGCAGTTGCACAGCCCGCGCTCAGCCGCCAAATGAAACACCTTGAAGAAAAATTGCACGTCAAACTTTTTGAGCGCGGCTCTCGTCGTATTCGGCTGACCGAAGCTGGGCGTTTGCTTTATGGTCGCGTCGAAAGTATTCTCGGCATGGTTGACGGCGCAGTCCGTGAAATTACGGAGATTGGCAGCGGCTCGAAGGGCACGATTAGGATTGGAACGATAACGACTTCCGGCGCGATGATTTTGCCCGATTTAATTTCCTCGTTCCACCAAGCTTATCCGGGCATCACTTTTGAGATTTGCGAGGCGGAAGGCGCGCGCGTTTTGGAACTCCTTGACAATCACTTGATCGAAATTGCGATTACAAGGACGCAGGTCGACAACCTCTCTTATGAATCTCTCGTCCTGCCGAATGAACCGCTCGTCATGGTCATGAACGCAAAAAACACTTGCGGCAAAGATGAAAGCACCGTTCGCCTCAAGGAGCTGAAGGGCAAGCCGATAATTCTGCCTCTTCGTTGGAAGTCGATTTTTGAATCGAACTGCAGAAAAGTTGGTTTTGAACCGGAAGTTATTTGCGTGTCTGATAGCGTCGTACAGGATTTGTTGCTCGTGAAAATGGGGCTCGGCATCGCGATGATTCCTATTTCCAGCCAAAAACTTTTGACTGACGGGGATCTCGTCTACAAGAGACTTGTCGAACCGGAAATGACGACGCACACAGTTGTTTCGTGGCTGAAAAACCAAACGCTTTCGACGGCGTGCAAAAACTTCCTCGACATGTTCAAAGCAAGTTACATCGACTAAATTCAGCGCGAAAAAATTTTTCAATCCGTTCGTTCTTTAACGATCGGATTGTTTTTTGCACCCTCTATGACTTCTTCGACGGTAAGCCGCGCAGGTTGAGTTTCGGCGGCAGAATTTTTTTCAGCGGAAACTTTCTCGTCAAACTTTTTCTCTGTAGAAATTTTTTCGACGGAAATTTTTTCAGCGGCAGATTTTTTTGGGGGCTCTTCGGCCGTTTCTTCCAGTGTCGCCGAAAAAGCCGCCTGCGCCTTCCGAAATTCACGCAAGCCCCTGCCTAAAGCCCGCCCGACTTCCGGCAACTTGCTGGGTCCGAAAACTATCAACCCGACGATTAAAATCACGATAAATTCGCCCGCGCCTATTCCAAACATTTTTTAAACACCTCACCGCGGAATTATAACACGCTTTTCAAAAAACAAAAAGCCGCCCGAAGACGGCTTGAAAAAAATTATTTATTCAAGCATTCTCCAAAACAAAATGGGTATCGCTAAGCCGGCGCATGGTTGCATTTTCGTAGTTCGCGTTGTTCGCGTCGTAGATCACGAGCTGACGATTTTTTTCGACTCTGGGATTTGGGTGCGGCACTGCCGACAAAAGACTTTGCGTGTAAGGGTGCGCGGGGGTAGAAAAAATTTCCCGTGTCAAACCGGTTTCGACGAGATAACCTTTGTGCAAAACCCCAATCCTGTCCGAAATATATTTCACCATACTCAAATCGTGGGCGATAAAAAGATAAGCGCATTTGGTTTCGTCTTGAATATCTTTCATGAGATTGACGACCTGCGCTTGAATGGAAACATCGAGCGCGGAAATACATTCGTCCGCGATAATCAGCTTTGGATTCATGACAAGGGCGCGGGCAATTCCGACGCGCTGCCTTTGTCCTCCGGAAAATTGTTGCGGGTATCTTTCGGCGTGCGCGGGTGACAGCCCGACCTTTTTTAAAATTCCGCTGACAATTCCGTTGCGCTCCTCCACGCTCGAATAAAGTCGGTGAATGTCCAGCCCTTCGGCGATAATGTCACCGATTTTTTTTCGCGGATTCAAACTTGACATCGGGTCTTGAAAAATCATCTGCATATTTTGGCGGAGCATTTTATTTGTTTCGCCGTCGAGCGCGCCGGAAATTTTTTTGCCGTTGAAAATAATTTCGCCTTCGGTGGGATCGTACAGCCGAATAATACTGCGCCCGATTGTCGTTTTGCCGGAGCCGCTCTCGCCGACAAGCCCGTAAGTTTCGCCGGGATAAATCTCAAACGAAACGCCGTTCACCGCTTTAACCGTGAAACTGCGCGAAATTTTAAAATGTTGTCGAAGATTTTCAACCTTGAGCAATGGTTTCATAATGATAAAAAATTCGCCGCCTTTCTTGAGGGAAAAAACTTTTAAGCAAATTATTCAAATATAGATCTTCGCGTGAGAGGGTAAAAAATTACGCCGACAAAGAGAATTGCCGACGCCGATTGAGAAAATACAAAATTCACACACATTTTAACAGGTTTACAAAAAAATTTCAATGGTTTTTGGCGATTCCTCTTTTGGTGTGGAAAATAGAAGGAGGAATTTAACATTGACTAAGAAAAATCTAAAAAAACTACTGAATCTCAACTTCACGGAGATTTCCAATAAAACTTATTTAGTAGGTGAATACGATTTACCATACGTTGCGGCGAAAATAACCAATATCCTGATTATATCGCTCTTTATAAAGACAAAGGCGATTATCTCCGAACAGACAGAACGTGCGTCTCTTTTTACAATTACGACAATGCTTTTGACGGACTTTGCGGTATTTGGAACGCAATTTACTATGACGTTGAAGAGTGGAAAGATTTCTATCGTAATCGTTTTGCCGGTGTAAAATATTTCATCGCGCCCGATTATTCACTTTGCGGCGACATAAATAAAATTGAAAACTTGCACAGACTTTTTCGGGCTCGTATCGTTTCGATTTGGCTAACACTTGAGCTAAATGCCGTCGTTATTCCAAATATTACTTACTCAAATGAAAAAATTTTCCCGAACATGTTGGATGGTATGGCAAATTGTGAAGGTCGCGTTCAGCACCAAAGGTTTGCGCAACAGCGGTAAAAAATTGTCGCTAATGAAGAAGGCTCTCCGCTACACGGTCGATAATCTTCAAAGGTTACGGACGATAATAATATACACGCTGTCCAAAGACGACAAAAAAATTTATTCATGGTTCGATTATGCCGTTAACCGTAACATTAAGCTGATACTACCCGCTAACAGAAGCAGGCGGGAGGCTTAACATGGGACGACATGACGATTCGGGTTTGGGGCACGGTGCAGGCGGCAGTCCTCAAGGTACTCTCGAACAAAACGAGTACGATAACGTAGTCGATAATTTGGCAAACAAATTTCCACAGAATGATTCGCAAATCAAACACATTTTCAGACCAAAAGAAGGTCATTTATCAGATACTCCGGAAAACCGCAAATTGATAGAAACAACAGCAAACGATCCGGCAAATTACAAAGGTAAAGACAAATATGGTAATGAATGGTACTCAAGAATGGAGAACGATGGATCTCAAGTTTGGGTGAGCACTCGTGCCGGAAGAATTCAAAATGCAGGCAAGAATTCAACGTCAAGAAATTGGGATCCTGAGACGGGCTATTCGCGAAATCCAAAAAAGGTCAACAAATGGAGGAAACCGAAATGAAAAGGAAATATTTGCATGTTGCAATGTTCAGAGCGATAGATTGTCTTTATGATGAGATGAAAACTCCGCCGGAAGTGCTTTCGACCTTCTTAAGCGACGCAAATCCTTATATCTGGGCAGATCACAGCACCGCCGATCCGGCAATTCAAGCTGACTTCGATAAATTTATGGACAAGCAGAATATTGGTGATGAAGTCGACGCGGAGACAGCTTATAATGCGGTGAAAAATTTTCTTGCCGAACAAAATATCCAGTTCGCAGAATTGCTGGAGGATATTTCTCTTGACGAATGGAAGGAACTTTGCGACATTATTACTGAGGAAGAAGAATCGCGACAATAATATAACGAATGAAATCAAAAGCTCCCCCGCTGAATCGTTTAGCGGGGATTTTTTTACTTGTTTGTGTGTCGTTTGTGCAGATTCAGTAACTCAACGGTGATTTTCGGCTCGTCGTTCAAAATAATTTTGACGCCGAAAAATCTGTAACGGTTGCTAAAATTTCTGTTATAATATCAAATGAAGAAATTAAATGTCAAGCCGAAAGGAGCGCGGCAATGGACGCTAAGCATTTGGATTTTGAGCTGGAAAATTTAATCGGCGACGCGGGGATTAAAGTTCGCGGGCTGGGCGTGATAGTTTACAAGGACGGCGCGGAGATTTATTCAAAATTTCTCGGCAGGCGCAATATCGACAAAAATCTTTCAAAACCCGTCACGAGGGATACGAGATTTAGGGCGGCGTCAATTTCTAAAATGTTTACGATTTTTACGGTCATGCAACTTTTTGAGGAGGGGAAAATAAATCTCGACGACGACGCCGGAAAATATTTGAACTTCCCGCTGCGCAACCCGAACTGCCCGCAAAAAAAAATCACCGTGAAAATGCTTGCCTGCCATACTTCGTCCATTCGCGACGGGAAAATTTACAGCATACCCCCGGAAAACGGTATCGAGGAAATTTTTTCGCCTGCAGGAAAATTTTGGGAGGGCGGCGCGCATTTTGCTCCGGCTGAAGAAAAAATCGGCGAGCACTTCCATTATTGCAACTTGAATTACGGAATTTTGGGCACGATTATCGAAAATGTGACCGGCGAAAGATTTGACGTGTACCAGCGGAAAAATATTTTGCGGCAACTCGAAACGAAGGCGGACTATCTTCCCGGCAACCTTGAGCGCGCAGAATTTGAGATGCTCGGCGCGGTCACCGACATTCACGGCGTCGTCGACGATCATAAAAATGTTCAGCCCGCGCGCGATACGATTGCTTTGGAAAATCCTTACGACAGAAATTTTCAGCCGCGTTACAGTCTGAAAAATTATCGTGTCGGCACGAACGCAACTATTTTTTCTCCGCAGGGCGGGCTTAGGATTTCCTTCGAGGAAATGACTCACGCGCTTGAAATGCTCATGAATGGCGGGGTTTATCGCGGCAAAAAAATCTTGAGTGAAAAATCTGTCGACACAATTTTAACGCCGCACTGGGTTTACAATCCCGAAAACAAAAACGGCGATACTTACGGCGGCGCAATTCTTTCGTACGGGCTGGGAATTTATTTTATCGACGGCGGGAGTAGCAACCGCGTCTGCAAAAATTTCGAGATAAATTTGGTCGGGCACACCGGCGAAGCTTTTGGGATGCTCTCCGGAATTTTTTTTGTTCCGAAGACGAAAATCGGATTTATTTACATGATGAACGGCACCGCGATTGATTTGGACGAGGATCCGCGCGCGAAAGGGGAGTTCAGCAGTAATTATATCTTTGAAGAAAAAATCATGAACCCGATTTGCAATTTGATTCGGGATTAAAAATATAACGCCGCAAAAAATTTTCTGAACATAATATTTGACCGCCGACGCAAAAACTGTTAGACTGCAGTAAAAATTATTCGGAAGGAAGAGTTTGGATTGTTTAACTTCGATTATCACACGCCAACGAAAATTGTTTTTGGCAGGGGGGCAGAAAATCGCGTCGGGGATTTAATAAAATCTTATGGCGGCTCTCGCGTCTTGATTCATTACGGCATGGGTAGCGCGATTCGTTCCGGTTTGCTTAATCGCGTGAAAAACATTCTGGACGAGGCGGGGCTTTTCCACGTGGAGCTCGGTGGCGTCGTTCCCAATCCCCATCTTGACAAAGTCCGCACGGGTTTTGCTCTCGGCACGCTGAATCAAGTCGATTTTATTTTGGCGATTGGCGGCGGCAGTGTTATTGATTCGTCTAAGGCGATTGCTTTTGCGCTTGCCGAACCTGAAACTAATGTCTGGGAACTTTTTGAGCACACGCGCAGGGCGAAGGCATCGTTGCCTGTCGGCTCCATTTTGACAATCGCGGCGGCGGGCAGTGAAATGAGTCGCAGTGTCGTTATCACCAACGAACAGACTATGGAAAAGCGCAGCTATGGCGATACACTTGCGCGCCCGAAATTTGCGATAATGGATCCGGAATTGACGATGACTTTGCCCGCTTTTCAGACTGCCTGCGGTTGCGTCGATATAATGATGCACACAATGGAAAGGTATTTCACGAACGGCGGCAACATGGATATTACAGACTCTATCGCCGAAGGATTATTGCGCACCGTCATGAAACACGCGAACATTTTGCGGATTAAGCCGAACGATTACGATTCGCGCGCAGAAATTATGTGGGCGTCCAGTCTTGCTCACAACGGCTTGACGGGTTGCGGCAGTGACGGCGGGGATTTCGCGACGCACAATCTTGAACACGAACTTAGCGGAATGTTTAACGTGACGCACGGCGCGGGGCTGTCTGCTCTTTGGGGAAGTTGGGCGCGTTATGTTCACAAAGATTGTCTGCCGCGTTTCGTCAAGTACGCCGAAAATGTCATGGGTGTCGAATCCGGATTTAACAAGGAAGAAACCGCACTGAAGGGTATCGCCGCGACGGAAGCTTTCTTCTACAAAATTAATATGCCTACAAATTTGCGCGACTTGGGTATTCAGCCGACGGACGCGCAGATAGAAAAAATGGCGGAGTCCTGCGAAAGAGCAACGGGCGGCGGTATAGGTTCGGCGAAAAAACTCAAAAAGGATGACATGATTGCAATTTATCACGCCGCAAAATAATTCGGCAAAAAAATTTTAAATACGTCTTTCAAAATGACGGCGGGCTATGTTATAATTTTTCGGAAAAATTGGAAAGAAGGTTGACTTAATGAATTTGAAACTACGACAAAAATTTTCCATGTTGGCGTTTTTGTCAGGGGCACTGGTTGCAATCGTGTCGATTATCGGCTACTACACTTCCTACTTGAATTTATCGGAAACGCTGGCAAGTGAAATTTCTTCCGTCGTCGACGCTCAAGGAAAAGAGTTGGACGCTTGGCTTCAGGCTAGGGCGTCAGCCAGTTCGCATCTTGCGGATCTGCTCGGTGGTTTGGGCGATATAAACAGAATGAAAAATCGCGAACTCTTCGCGCTCACCACTTCGGACAAAGATATTTTGGAAGTCACCATAGGGCTGGAGGACAAATATTTTTTCGGCTATAACGCCGGAGATTTTACGGGCAAGCTGGATCCGACTGTCAGACCTTGGTACAATTTGGCGAAGGACGCGAACAAACAGACTTTCACCGAATCTTATCTTGACAACTTTACGAAAAAGCAAATTGTTTCGGCGGTTTGCCCGATAAAAGCTAACGGGCAGTTCGTCGGCTCGACCTGCGTCGATATCAGTTTGGACGTCCTCCAGGAGCAAGTGCAAAAGCTTAAGTATCGCGGGCAGGGCGACGGGATTATTGTCGAACGAAATGGCACGCTCCTTGCGACAACTACGGATCGTGGCGTAAAAACTGCGCAGGAAATTCCCGGTATCTCCGAACACTTCGACGAGATGTTGACAAAGGGCACGGGATATTTTGAGTTGCCGAAGGACGAAAAATTTGGCAGCAGGGTTTTTGCATATACCACGCTTGAAAGTTCCGGCTGGATTTTGGGCATTGCCGTAAGCGACGATTTTGTTTTCGGCGCGATAAAAACTCTCCGCATGACTTATCTTGTGTTGACTATAGCCGGTCTTGTGGTCATGATTCTCGTTTGTATGAAAATGTCTTCGTCAATCACGACACCCATTGCGAAACTGCAAGAACATGCTGTGGAGTTGGCGAAGGGTAATTTGCGCCTGGAAAATATCGCTATCAGCTCCAAAGACGAAATTGGATCCCTTGCCACCGCTTTTAACGAGATGAGTACAGGGCTAAGAAATCTTATCGGGAAAATGTCAAGCACTTCCCATCAAGTTGCCTCGTCTTCCGAAGAGCTGACCGCAAGTGCTCAACAGTCCGCAGATACTTCAGTACACGTTGCGGAAAATGTCGGCGAAGTCAACGGCAACATGGCAAAACAACTTGAGGATATTGAGGCGGCGAAACAAAACGTGAACATTGTCTTCAACGATATTGAAAAAATGTCGGAGAAAACCAAGCTCGTCACTCAAACTTCAAACGAAACTGCCGAAGCTGCACAGCGCGGCGAAAAACTCATGGGCACCGCCGTGCAGAAAATGAACAACATAGAAAAGAGCGTTCTTTCTTCTGCGGACGTCGTCAAGAAACTCGGCGAAAGTTCTCAACAAATCGGGCAGATTATCGAGGCAATTTCTTCTATCGCCGAACAAACAAACCTGCTTGCACTCAACGCGGCTATCGAGGCGGCGCGCGCAGGTGAACAAGGTCGCGGCTTTGCTGTCGTCGCTGAAGAAGTCCGCAAGCTCGCCGCAGAATCTCAAACTTCGGCTGAACAAATCCGCGAAAGAATTTTGAATATCCAAAATGATACCGCGCTTGCCGTCGAGGCTATGGAGAGCGGCACGAAGGACGTCGAAGAGGGCACCGCCGCCATTCGCGAAGTCGGCGAACAGTTCCAGAGAATTATGCAGCGCGTCGACGGCATCAAACAGCAAATGGAAGGCATTGGGGTTTCAATGCATACGGTTTCAGACGGCGCGTCCAGGATAGTCGCGGCAGTCGATTCTATCGACGAAGTCAGCCGCCAAACTTCCGAGTACACCAATTCAATTTCAAACGCTACGGAATCGCAGTCGGCATCCAATCAGGAAATCGCCGCCGCCTCTCAAGCTTTGGCACAACTCGCCGTCGAAATGCAGGCCGCTATAAATAAATTTAAAATGTAAATTCCAAAAAGCCGCGAAAAAGTATTGCATAGCGGCGCGCCTTGTGTTAAGATAAGCGCGAACTACGGAAGGGGGCGGCATTTATGGATATGAGTATAGCGGCGTTGTCTGTTGACATGAAACTTGCACAAACACAGCAGGATTTTGGAATCGCCGTCATGAAAATGGCGATGGAGGCGGACACTTCAATGATGGAGGAAGCTTTGGAGGTTGTCGAAAGTTTGGATCCCGCGCTTGGAAACAACATTGACATCATGGCTTAAAAAAAACTTGATTTTTCCGTTAGTTTCTGCTAAAGTTTGGCGGTAATTTACAAAGGAGGAAATGTTTATGACAAGAGCAGAATTGGTTGCGGCGGTTGCAGAGGAGACCGGACTTGACCGCAAAAAGGCTGACCGTGTTGTAGCTACGACATTTGAAATCATTAAAAGCGCGCTTATCGGTGGCGATAAAGTTCAGGTTATCGGTTTTGGTACTTTTGAAAACCGCGACCGTAGCCCGCGCAAGGGACGCAATCCCCGCACCGGCGAAGAGATTGACATTCCGGCCTCGAAGTTGCCTTCTTTCAAGGCGGGCAAAACTTTCAAGGAAGCTGTCAACAACGCTTAATTTGAAAATCTCGCAGAGTCGGGTCGTAAAAAACTCGGCTCTGTTTTTGTTATCTTGGAGAAAAAAATTTTGAAGACGGCAATAATTACCGGCGGGACTTCGGGAATAGGGCTGGCAACCGCCAAAAAATTTTCCGCCGAAAATTATAATTGCGTCCTCGTCGGACGAAACGCGAATAAGTTTGAAAAAATTAAATCCCAACTTCCGCAACAAACGAAATTTATTTCTGCGGACGTCGGAAAAATTTTTGACTGCGAAAAAATTATTCGCCGGACTGTTGAATTTTTCGGAGGCGTCGACGTGCTGATTAATTGTGCCGGGATTTACACCGAAGGCGCGATAAATTTCGTGACTGAATCCGAATTTGACGAGATTTTTTCCACGAACGTCAAAGGGACTTTTTTCATGGCGCGCGCGGCCGTCGACGAACTTATCAAGACGCGCGGCAATATTGTCAACGTGGCAAGTGACGCGGGGATTAGCGGGAATTATTTTTGCGCACTCTACGCGGCAAGCAAGGGCGCAGTCGTCGCCTTCACGAAATCCCTCGCGCTGGAGCTGGCAAATTTTCCCGTCCGCGTGAATTGTGTCGCGCCCGCCGATATTTTGACGCCGCTGACAGAAAATCAGCTGAAAAAATCCGGCGAAACTCTCGAAGACCTGGCGAAAATTTATCCGCTGAAAAGAATCGGCAAGCCGGAAGAAGTTGCCGCCGCGATTTATTTTTTGGCGTCGTCCGAATCAAGTTTTATCACCGGAGAAATTTTGAAAGTCGACGGCGGCTTGACGGCATGAGGATTTTAATTTTGTCGGCGTCAATCGGTTTCGGACACACGAAGGCGGCGGAATCAATCGGGCGCGCGCTGGGCAGTGACGTCGAAATAATTGACTTCATGGCGCGGGATTTTTCCACGCTGAACTGGCTGATAAAAAAATTTTATCTCGCGGCACTGAAATTTATTCCCGACCTCTACGACAGAATCTACAGGGTTGCGGGCGCGCGAAAAATCGGAGCGTTGGCGCGGCTGTTTACTTCGTCGCTGATGTACTTCCCCTTTGCCCGCCTGCTGAAAAAATTTCGCCCCGAAGTCGTCATCTGCACGCACCCCTTTCCCGAAGCGGCGGCGGCGTTGTGGAAATTCCTGCATGCAAAATCCGCGCGAAAATTTTTGTTGGCGGCGGTGTTGACGGATTATTCACTGCACGAGATCTGGATTTTCAGCGAAGTCGACATTTATTTTGTCGCAACGGAAGAAATGCAACTGGAACTTTCCGCGCAGTCACGACCGAACCAGGAAATTCACGCGGCGGGCATCCCAATCGGAGCGGAGTTTGGAAAAGTCGGCGGCGCGAAAAAATTTTCAAAGCCGGCAATTTTAATCATGGGCGGCGGGCTCGGCTTGGGCTCAATCGAAGAAACTTTAGCGGAGCTGAACAACGTCGAACTGCCGCTAAAAATAATCGTCGTCGTCGGGCAAAACGAATCACTCTTCGCGCGGCTGAAGGGGCTGCAAAAAAATTTTCGGCACGACACAGAAATTTTTGGTTGCGTCGAAAATATTTCGGAGCTTATGGGCGCGGCGGACTTATTAATTACAAAACCGGGCGCGCTGACAATGTCGGAGGCGTTCGCCGTCGGGTTGCCGATGATTTTGCACGCGCCAATACCCGGCCCCGAAGCAAAGAACGCGGAGTTCGCGATAAAAAACGGCGCGGCGGTGTCCGTCGGCGGAATGAAAATTTCTGCAGTCGTCGCGGGGCTGTTAAAAAATTCCGCGCGGCTTGCCGAAATGAAACTAAGCGCAAAAAAAATCGGCAGGGCAGATGCCGCCGCAGAAATCGCGAAAATAATTGAACATTGAATAATCGTCAAAACATTGTCGCCGGATAATGTTTGGAGGGCGTTTACAACCGAACCGCAGGCAAGCGCATTGCGTAGGAAAGTTTGGTTGCAGACGCCCCAAATTTTTTTGGAGGGGAAAAAATTGAGCTGGGTATATCTTTTAGTCGCGGGCTTGTTTGAAATTTTTTGGGCAGTCGAATTAAAAATGTCGCACGGCTTTTCAAAAATCTTGCCGAGTATTTTAACGGCGGCGGGAATGGTCGCAAGTTTCGCGTTTCTGTCGTTCGCGCTGAAAAAATTACCGCTGTCGATCGCCTACGCAATTTGGACGGGCATAGGCACAGTCGGCATGGTAATTTTCGGTGCGATTTATTTCCATGAAACGATAAGCCTGCCGCACATAATTTGTATCGTGATGATTGTTTGCGGGATTATCGGTCTTAGACTGGTTACTAGTGGCTAGGGGTTGGCGGTTAGTAAAAGTAAAGGAAGAGGCCGTCATGGATGACGGCCATGCCCGCGTTGATTGCGTGATGCAATCTCAGCGGGCGATTTTTCTTTTGTTACTTTTCTTTTTCTAGAAAAGAAAAGTAAATCCCCCTTGTTAAGGGATAAGTGAAAAGGGACAGGGGGAAATTTTTTCTGTCACGCGGATTGCCAAGAAGACGACGAGCGATTATATCTGTAGCGACCGCCGTCCGAAGTCCACACGGCCGAGCTTAAATTATCGCTGTTCTGTATCGTAATTTGTGAGCCGTTGTTCAGCGAAAGGTAGATATTATTTTCGTCGGTGCTCGTCGAAATTTCACTCAAGCTGACGTCGTAGAGATTTATTACGTCGTTGTAAGAGGAACTTTGAATTACGTCGTTGCCGTCATTTTTCCCGACAAGAAAGGTATCGACGCCGTCGCCGCCAATCAAAATATCTGCCGTGCCGTCGTATTGTCCTCCCCATAAAGTCGAATTGCCGCTGCCCGCACGAATTTCGTTGCTCCCCGCGTTGCCGTAAAGTGTGTCATTGCCCGAAGACCCGCTTGCGTTTATGTTCGCAATGTAGAGATAGCTGACACCGTTACTTCCGTCAAGCCTAATGTCGTGTGAATTT
>CAJOFR010000001.1 GCA_905234195.1 uncultured Selenomonadaceae bacterium | reverse complement strand
TGGTTCCACCTGTTCCCTTTCCGAACACAGCAGTTAAGCACTCACACGCCGAAGGTACTTCGTTGGAGACGACGCGGGAGATTAGGTATTCGCCGGTTAGCGTTCCTCGGTAGCTCAGTCGGTAGAGCACCTGACTGTTAATCAGGGAGTCACTGGTTCGAGTCCAGTTCGGGGAGCCATTTTTTGCAAATTGCGGGCATAAAGTCCTTTGACAATGGGGTATAGCCAAGTCGGTTAAGGCACGGGACTTTGACTCCCGCACCGTTGGTTCGAGTCCAGCTACCCCAGCCAGTGGTTCACTAGCTCAGTCGGTAGAGCACTTGACTTTTAATCAAGGTGTCCCGGGTTCGATTCCCGGGTGAGCCACCATTTATTTGATTTTAAAGCTGACTCACTAGCTCAACTGGCAGAGCAACTGACTCTTAATCAGTAGGTTCGGGGTTCGATTCCCCGGTGGGTCACCACTTTAAATACGGACGATTAGCTCAGCTGGGAGAGCATCTCGTTTACACCGAGGAGGTCGGCAGTTCAAGCCTGTCATCGTCCACCAAAAAAGATACGGCCCGGTAGTTTAGTTGGTTAGAATGCCGCCCTGTCACGGCGGAGGTCGTCGGTTCAAGTCCGATCCGGGTCGCCACATTTTCCCCCTTGAATCTCTTGGGGATAGTCAAGCGATATGAATTTTCCTTATAGATAGTTGATAAAACGCCTCTGTAGCTCAGTTGGTAGAGCAGGGGACTGAAAATCCCCGTGTCGGTGGTTCGATTCCGCCCGGAGGCACCATTTGTATATGCTGGCTTAGCTCAATTGGCAGAGCAGCTGATTTGTAATCAGCAGGTTGTAGGTTCAAGTCCTATAGCCAGCTCCAGTAACGCGGGTGTAGCTCAATGGTAGAGCTCCAGCCTTCCAAGCTGGTCACGTGGGTTCGATTCCCATCACCCGCTCCACGCCTTGTGCCGGGGTGGCGGAACTGGCAGACGCAAGGGACTTAAAATCCCTCGGAGTTTTCTTCGTACCGGTTCGATTCCGGTCCTCGGCACCAAGTTTACTAGGAAAGTCAAGCGGTAGTGGCGGAATGGCAGACGCGCTAGCTTCAGGCGCTAGTAGGGGCAACCCTGTGGAGGTTCAAGTCCTCTCTGCCGCACCAATTTAAAATTTAATATGCGGTCGTGGTGGAATAGGCAGACACGCTGCTTTGAGGGGGCAGTGCTCACAAGGCGTATGAGTTCAAGTCTCATCGACCGCACCAATAAAATTTAACAGCGCGGTTGTGGTGGAACTGGCAGACACGCTACTTTGAGGGGGTAGTACTCGAAAGGGTGTATGAGTTCAAGTCTCATCAACCGCACCATTTTTTTTGCAAAAAAATCAGCTCGGCAATCGTCCGAGCTTTTTTAGTTCAAAAATTTGTCAACAAGATTTTTATCAGCGGGGCAGATTTAATCATAATCCGCGTGCCTGCAGGAAATTTCTCGTAAAGTTTGTGCTCCTGCCCGTCAAGGGTGATGCAGAGTTGCGTGCCGGTGCCCACGCGCAATTCCAGCCTCTTTATGCGGCGATTCATGTTATCGATGACGAAAAATCCGTTCTCCTCGTGAAAATCTCCGTCGCTCTCAAGAAAAGGTTGTCCCACTCCGTGAGATTGGTACTTTGTCCTGCGCAAAATAAAATCTTCGCCGTCAAACTCAAGCTCATCTATAACCGGCGTCTTCTGCACCGAATGAATGAAACTCGTGACGAGCGAAGTGCCTTTCTGCGCGTCGGCGCAGGCAATAATTTCTTGAGAGTCGTCGACTTCCGCGACGACATAAATTTTCTGTTCGCTTAACTTAAAAACTAATCCGAATAATATGAGTGCCGTAACCAATCCCGCAATTAAAAATTTTCCCTTTGCCACTTAAAATTTACCGCTGAAATCAATCATGCGTATGATAGCTGTCGGTGTGGAGGAATTCGTTTTTGACAACTTGTCCGTCCTTGTAGTAGACGCGATAAATAGAAGGCGACATATCATAGCCTTCGCGCTCAATCGAAATGGACGCGCCGCCCAAGTCAGCTTTCGTGCCCAAAACACAAATAGTCAGCGTGGAGCCGGAAGGATAGGACTTCAGATAGACGCTGTGCGGAAGGTCATTGCGGAATTTAAAATCAATCTGCCCGTCGGCAACGGTGGCATCTCTGCCCGCGCCGATATAGCTGGACTTGAAAAAGTGCGGCGTGCGCTCCGTCGGCGTCAAACCGGCAAGCAAAACCGCGTTATAGAGCGTCGAGCTGACCTGGCAAACGCCGCCGCCGACGTCGATAGCAGATTCGCCGTTTATAATGACGCCCGCATTTTTGTAGCCGGCAGCGTAAGTTCTCCTGCCGACAGTATCATTAAATGAAAAAGTCCAGCCGGGCTTAACAATTTTGTCAGTGAGTGCGTAGGCGGCAAGTGCGATATTGTCGCCGCGATCTCCAGGATAATAATAAGTGCTGTATTCGCCGATAATGGAATCGATATTTGCGACGTCTTCGTCACTGATAAAAGGTTGAATGTCGTTGAGCGCGAGGTCGATTTTTTCGGTGGGAAGTTCCAAATTCGTCAACGATTCCTTGAGAGATTCAGCAAGCTTTTCTTTGTCGAGTTCCTTGCCGATTGTTCCAGGAATGTGTGTAATTGTGTCGTCGGCGTTGAGCTGAACACCCGCGTTGACGGGCTGAACGGCAACTTCCTGCGCGATTGCGTCAATCTTCTGATTCAAGAGATCTTCGCTGTAAACCGCCGCCAACTCAATATTTCGCCCGTTGAAGAAACAATCGAGCTGTTCTTTGAGATTATTGGCAAAACCCTTGCCGCGCCCGTAGCTTTGAGCTTCGGAGACGGCGTTTTCTACAAGTGGAGTTAATTTCACATCGTCCGGCGTAATTTCAAACTCTTGGTCGCCATTTCTGAAAGTCATTGCGTGCATTTTTTCGGCGGCCGCTTTTTGAATAAAATCTCTTGTTGCCGCCGCGTCCATGCCTTCAATCGGTCGACCTTCAAATTTTACCCCGGGGATATTATTACTGCCGGAAGCCATCGAATTTGAAACTGCGGCGGTTGTAACTCCAGCCAACAAAACCGCAGCGGACGCTATCAGCGAAACTTTTCTTGCCGACAACAAATTTTTCAAATCCAAGTTTTCTGCTTTTAAAACCTGCATACTAAATGCTCCTTTGAGGTGAAAAATTAAACGAACAAAAAATCGTACACTACTGAATACGCCACACAGACACAATTTCCTTTTTTTTTTCAGATTAAAAGATAAAAAAAATGGCGGAGGGGGTGGGATTCGAACCCACGGTGGCTTGTGACCACACTTGATTTCGAGTCAAGCACCTTCAACCGCTCGGACACTCCTCCGCAAAACGCTTGCATATTATCACAAAAATTATTGCGTGTCAACAAAAAAAGCCATTAAAAAATTTTTCAGACAAAAACGCCCGCCAAAACTGACGGACGCTTTTTTTATATCTCTTCCAAAAAAATTTTTACTTGCTCAAAAGCTGACGGGTATGTTCGGCGACTTGTTCGGGGGTGAAATTTTTTCTGCGCGCCACGCCGGAATCAATAGCCGCCTTAGCGACAGCCGCCGCCACAGTGGGAGCGACGCGCCTGTCGAGCGGGGTGGTGATAACGTGTTCTTCGTCAAGTTCGGCGTCGGTGATAAGGGAGGCGATAGCGTACGCCGCCGCGATTTTCATTTCCTCGTTAATGTCCGTCGCGCGAACGTCGAGGGCTCCTCTGAAAATTCCCGGGAACGCAAGCAAATTATTAACCTGGTTGGGGAAATCACTGCGACCTGTGCAGACGACGCGCGCGCCCGCCTCTTTCGCGAGATCCGGCATAATTTCGGGAACAGGGTTAGCCATCGCCAAAATAATTGCATCCTTGTTCATTTGACGCACCATATCTTGAGTAAGCAAGCCCGCCTTTGACACGCCGATAAAAACATCCGCGCCGTGAATCACGTCAGCAAGTTGCCCTGCCTCTTTCGTCGAGTTGGTGACGGCGGCAATTTGATCCTTGTAGGGATTCATGCCCTTGCCGCGTCCTTCGTAAATCGCGCCGGTAGAATCGCAGAGCATGATATTTTCCGCGCCCATCTTCTGAATCAAATAGGTTATCGCCATGCCCGCTGCGCCCGCGCCATTGACGACAACTTTTATATCGGAAAATTTTTTGCCAACGAGTTTCAGAGCATTAATCAAAGCCGCGCTGACAACAATCGCCGTGCCATGCTGGTCGTCATGAAAAACGGGAATATCGACGCTTTCTTTAAGAGCGTGTTCAATATCGAAACATTCGGGGGCTTTTATATCTTCGAGGTTAATGCCGCCGAAACTTGGAGCCATGAGCTGAATAGTTTTAATAATATCGTCGACCTTGTGGGTATTCAGGCAAATAGGTATCGCGTCGACGCCGGCAAAACCTTTGAAGAGAATCGATTTGCCTTCCATGACGGGGAGACCTGCGCCCGCGCCGATATCGCCGAGACCGAGAACGGCAGTACCATTCGTGACGACAGCAACCAAATTCCCGCGATTGGTGTAATCGTAAATTTTGTCGGGGTCTTTATTAATTTCAAGACAGGGAGCCGCGACGCCCGGCGTATAAGCCAAAGTTAAATCGTAGTTCGTTTCCAGAGGAACCTTGCTTACGACTTCCAGCTTGCCTTGATATTTTTTATGCAGAGCGATAGCTTCTTCGTTGACATTAGACATTAAAATCACCTTTCCTAACCAAAGACTACCGCTACATTATATTGCCTATTGAGAAAAATGCAAGACACTTGCCGAATGTATACTTTTATTTTTTGCGGCTTGAAAAATATTTCGTCGACGTTTAAAATAGAAGGAGTTTTTTTTAGGGGGATTGAAATTTGAGTATCGAAAAAAATATTCCGAAAGTCTACGAGCCGCAGAATTTTGAGCGCGAGATTTACGAGAAATGGGAAGAGGATAAAAATTTTCACACGGAGGCAGCGCGCGCGGGTGAACCTTTCAGCATCGTTATCCCGCCGCCGAATGTCACCGGTCAGCTGCATATGGGGCATGCCCTCGACGAAACTTTGCAGGATATTCTGATTCGCTACCACAGGATGCGCGGTGATAATACTCTTTGGATGCCGGGCACGGATCACGCGGGGATTGCCACTCAAGCGCGCGTCGAAGAATCCCTGCGCGAAGAAGGCACCAACCGTTACGAACTTGGGCGCGAAGAATTTTTGAAGCGCGTCTGGCAGTGGAAGGAAAAGTACGGCAACAGAATCATGTATCAGCTCCGGACTTTGGGCGCGAGTTGTGATTGGGAACGCGAAAGGTTTACAATGGACGAGGGTTGCAGCCGCGCCGTCCGAAAAGTTTTTATCGCGCTTTACAACGAAGGTTTGATTTATCGCGGCAAGAGGATAACTAATTGGTGTCCTAATTGCAACACCGCCCTTTCCGATATTGAAGTTGAGCACGTCACTGAACAAGGGCACCTTTGGCATTTGCGCTACAAGTTCAAGGACAGCGATGAGTTTGTTGAGGTTGCGACGACGCGCCCAGAAACTATGCTTGGCGATACCGGCGTTGCTGTCCACCCGGACGACGAACGCTACAAAAAATTTGTCGGCAGGACTTTGATTTTGCCCGTCGTCAACCGTGAAATTCCTCTCTTCGCTGATGAATACGTCGACAAAGATTTTGGTACAGGCGCGGTTAAAGTCACGCCCGCCCATGACCCCAACGATTTTGAAATGGGCTTGCGTCACAATCTCGCGCAGGTCAAAGTTATTAACAACGACGGCACGATGGCTGACGGGCTGGGAAAATATTCCGGCATGGATCGTTACGAGTGCAGAAAAGTTCTCGTCGAAGACCTGAAGGCGGCGGGCGTCCTCGTCTCCACTGAAAATCACGAACACGCCGTCGGACATTGCCACCGTTGCCACACGACGATAGAGCCGCTTATCAGCAAGCAGTGGTTTGTGAAAATGGAAAGCCTTGCCGCGCCCGCGATTGATGCCGTGAAATCCGGCAAGCTCCAATTTGTTCCCGAACGTTTCACGAAAATTTACGTGAACTGGCTGGAAAATATCCGCGATTGGTGCATAAGCCGGCAACTTTGGTGGGGACACAGAATCCCCGCGTGGTATTGCGACGACTGCGGCGAAATGACTGTTGCCGAAAATGTTGACGAGTGCCCGCATTGTCACGGAAAAAATTTGCGGCAAGACGAAGATGTTTTGGATACGTGGTTCAGCTCCGGATTGTGGCCTTTCTCGACAATGGGTTGGCCTGACGAAACTGACGAGCTCAAAAAATTTTACCCGACAAGCGTGCTCGTCACCGGCTACGATATAATTTTCTTCTGGGTTGCGCGCATGGTTATGATGGGCTTGAAATTTCGCGGCGAAGTTCCTTTCAGAAAAGTTTTTATTCACGGGCTTGTCCGCGACGAACTCGGACGCAAGATGTCAAAATCTCTCGGCAACGGCATCGATCCCGTCGAGGTTATCGAAAAATACGGCGCGGACTCCCTGCGCTTTATGCTCGTCACCGGCAACACGCCCGGCAATGACTTGCGTTTTTATTGGTCGCGCGTCGAATCTGCGCGGAATTTCGCGAACAAAATTTGGAATGCGTCCAGGTTTTTGCTTATGAATCTTGAAAACTTCGACGCCAATTTTAAACCCGCCGCCGAAGACTTGACGCTTGCAGACCGCTGGATTATTTCGCGCTTGAATCGCACTGCCGCAAGTGTCACCGAAAATCTCGACAAGTTTGAGTTGGGCGAAGCGGCGCGGCTTATGTACGAATTTATCTGGTCAGAATTTTGCGATTGGTATATCGAGTTGACGAAGGGCAGACTTTACGGCGGCGACGCCAAGCAAAAATCTACCGCGCTTTACGTTTTGATGACTGTGCTGGAAAAATCTTTGCGGCTGTTGCATCCGTTTATGCCCTTCCTCACGGAAATTATTCGCCAAAAACTTCCCAATGCCTCCGGTTCGATTATGCTTGCGTCGTGGGTGGAAGTTGAGGAGAAAAATTTTGACGACGCCGCCGAAAATCAAATGAACGCGATTATTGAAGTAATAAAAGTTATTCGCAACTTGAAGAATGAAATTGGCGTGGAGGCGCGCAAAAAATCCGAAGTGGTCTTGAAAATTTCCAACGCCGAAATTTCCGAAATGTTCAAGTCAAATTCCAACTACATTGCGGAACTTGCCGCCGCCGAGCCGATAAATTTTTCGGATGACAAACCGGAGCATGCGCTTGCCGGAGTGGCGGGCGGTGTCGAAATTTTCTTGCCGCTGAAAAATTTGATTGACGCCGACAAGGAAATTGCGCGCCTGTCCAAAGAACTCGACAAGCTCAAGAAAAATATTTCGTCGACTGAAAACAAATTGCGCAACGAAAAATTTCTTGCGAAGGCTCCCGCTGAAGTTGTTCAGGCTGAACGCGATAAACTTGCCGCCGCGCAGGAAAAAATTTCTTCCGTCGAATCTCGAATCAATCAGTTGAAAGATCTCTAAAATTTTTGAAGAAGGAGGACGGCCATGCCCGCGTTGATTGCGTGATGCAATCTCAGCGGGCGATTTTTCTTTTGTTACTTTTCTTTTTCTAAAAAAGAAAAGTAAATCTCCCTTGTCAAGGGGCAAGTGCTTAGAGATTAGGGAAAAGAAAAAATTTGACAAACGCAGATAAAATTGTTATACTACGCCAAAATTTAATATTAAACCGTTGAAGCGGAAGTAACGGCGTTGATGCCTCTACAGAGAGCCCGCGCGGCTGAGAGTCGGGTGAGAAACAATTCGTCAAATGGACCGCTGAGGGCGCAGTCAAAAACTTTCGGGTTGAGTATTCTGCGACGTGGGGCGTACGTCAGTCGCCGGAGATATGAAGGTATCTCGCTAAGTGCACGGGTCAAACCGTGAAACAGGGTGGCACCGCGAATTTTTATAAATGATTTTGAAATTCGTCCCTGGCAGATTTTATTCTGTCAGGGATTTTTGGCGTTCATGGCAGAAATTTTTAGGAGGCGCATCATGAAAATCAAACCGAACTTGCAGGAAATTAAAACCCTTGCCGCCGGAAATTACCGCGTGATTCCTATCAGTTGCGAACTTATGGCGGATATTCGCACGCCTATCGAAGTGCTGAGGATTCTGAAAAATTCTTCCGCGCACTGTTACATGCTCGAATCTGTCGCCGCGCAGGAAAGTTGGGGGCGTTATACTTTTCTCGGCTTCGAGCCGAAACTGTGTATCACGTGCACGCGCGGCAAAATGAAAATCGGCGACGAGGAATTTTTCACGGACAACCCTGCCGAAAAAATTCGCGGCGTCCTAAAAAATTTCACGAGCCCGAAAATCGACGGGCTGCCAACTTTTACCGGCGGGCTTGTCGGATATTTTTCCTACGACTGGTTATCTTACGCGGAGCCCTCGCTGAAAATGGAGCTCGACGACGAGGAAAATTTTCAGGACGTCGATTTAATGCTTTTCGATAAAGTTATCGTCTTCGACAACTTTCGACAGAAAATTATTTTAATTGTGAACATGCCGACGGATAATCTTGAGGAGAATTTTAATATTGTAGTCGACGAGCTGAAAAAATTGCGGAGGCTGATTCAGCACGGTGAAAAAAATTCCGAGCCGCCCGGCAAATTACTTGGCGAAATTGTTCCGCTCTTCGACAGGGAAAATTATTGCGCGATGGTCGAGCGCGCGAAAAATTTTATCCGCGAAGGAGATATTTTTCAAATTGTTTTGTCCAATCGTCTTGCCGCGCCGTTTGAAGGGAGCTTGCTGAATGCGTACAGGATTTTGCGCACGATAAACCCTTCGCCGTACATGTTTTATTTTTCGGGCACGGATATTGAGGTCGCCGGCGCGAGTCCGGAAACTTTGGTCAAGCTGGAGGACGGAATTTTGCACACGTACCCGCTTGCCGGAACTCGTCCGCGCGGAAAAACTCCCGAAGAAGATTTTCAGCTGGAAAAAGATTTGCTTGCCGACGAAAAGGAACTTGCCGAACACAATATGCTTGTGGATTTGGGCAGGAACGATTTGGGAAGGATTTCTAAATTCGGCAGCGTGCAGGTCGAAAAATTTCACGCCGTCGAAAAATTTTCTCACGTCATGCATATCGGTTCGGTTGTTCGCGGGGAAATTCGGGAGGAGTTTGACGCCCTCGACGCGATAAATTCTGTGTTGCCTGCGGGAACTTTGTCCGGTGCGCCAAAAATTCGCGCCTGTCAGCTTATCGGCGAACTCGAAAAAAATAAGCGCGGGATTTACGGCGGCGCGATCGGCTACATAGATTTTGCCGGCAACATGGACACGGGCATTGCGATTCGGATTATTTACAAAAAGAACGGGAAAATTTTCGTGCGGTCGGGCGCGGGGATTGTCGCGGATTCTGTTCCCGAAAAAGAATTTGATGAGTGCATGAACAAGGCGAAGGCGTCACTTGCCGCGCTGAAAATAAATTTGGAGGAAGAATAATGATTTTGCTAATCGACAACTACGACAGCTTTTCTTACAACCTCTATCAGCTTGTCGGGGGAATTTCTGCGGACGTGAAAGTTATTCGCAACGACGCGCTGACTTTGGACGAAATTAAAAATCTTGCGCCGAAAAATATTATTCTTTCGCCCGGACCCGGCCGCCCGGAAAATGCCGGCGTGATTATCGACGTCGTTAAAAATTTTGGCGCGGCGATTCCAATTCTCGGCGTGTGTCTAGGTCACCAGGCGATTTGCGCGGCGTTCGGCGCGAAGATAACTTACGCAAAAAAACTTATGCACGGCAAGCAGTCCGAAATTATTTGCGAAAACTCTTCGCCGATTTTTAAAGACTGCCCGCAAAAATTTCCCGCCGCTCGTTATCATTCACTTGCCGCCGAAAAAAAATCCATGCCCGCTTGCCTAAAAATTATCGCGCGAACTTCCGACGGGGAGATTATGGCGGTGCAGCACGAGAGTTTTAAAATTTTCGGCGTGCAGTTTCATCCGGAAAGTATCTTGACGCCGCACGGCAAAATTATTTTGAAAAATTTTTTGAGTATGAAGGGAGAAATTTAAATGATTAAGGAAGCAATTATAAAAATCGTCAGCAAGGGCGACTTGACTTATCGCGAGGCATTCGACGCGATGAATGAGATTATGACGGGCGCGACGACCCCCACGCAAAACGCCGCGTTTCTTGCCGCGCTGTCGACGAAGAGCGCGAAGGCGGAAACTGCCGACGAAATTTTGGGCTGCGCGGACGCGATGAGAAGTCACGCGCTGAAAGTCGAAACAGGTCTTGAAGTTTTTGAGATTGTCGGCACGGGCGGCGATAATGCGCAGAGTTTTAATATCTCGACGACGGCGGCGATTGTTGCGGCGGCGGGCGGCGTGAAGGTTGCAAAGCACGGGAACCGCGCGGCGTCTTCAAAATGTGGCACGGCGGATTGTCTCGAAGCTCTCGGCGTGAATATTTTGCTTGAGCCTGAAGATTGCGTCGAACTTTTGAACGACGTGGGGATTTGTTTTTTCTTCGCGCAGAAATATCACACGTCGATGAAATATGTTGGCGCGATTCGTCGCGAGCTGGGTTTTCGGACGGTGTTTAATATTCTCGGACCGCTGACTAATCCTGCGCGCCCCAAACTTCAACTTCTCGGCGTGTACGACGAATATCTTGTGGAGCCGCTGACGAAAGTTTTAATTGATTTGGGCGTACGTCGCGGCATGGTTGTCTACGGTCTCGATAAGCTGGACGAAATTTCCATGAGCGCGCCGACTGCCATTTGCGAATTTCGTGACGGCTGGTATAAACGCTACACCATTTCGCCGGAAGATTTCGGAATGAAAATTTGCAGCAAGTCCGAGCTGAAAGGCGGGGAGCCTGCCGAAAACGCGCAGATTACCCGCGAAATTTTATCCGACGTCGACAAAAGTCCCAAGCGCGATGCTGTTTTGCTGAATGCGGGCGCGTCGTTGTACATTGCCGAAAAAGTTTCTTCCATTGCCGACGGGATTAAGCTTGCCGAAAATTTGATTGATTCCGGCGCGGCGATTAAGCTTTTGGAAAATTTTATCAAAGTCAGCAACGGCTAACTAGTGGATAGGGATTAGGGACAAGGGCTAAGTGGTTAGGAGTTGGGGTTGTGAATATTTTGGATAAGCTTGCCGAAGAGGCAAGGCGGCGGGTTGCGGAGGACAAGCAAAAAATTTCGGCGGACGATATGAAATTCGCGGCGGAAAATCTAAATTCCGAAGAAAAATTTTCCCGCGCACTTCAGAAAAAAAATCTGTCGTTCATCTGCGAAGTCAAAAAGGCGTCGCCGTCGAAAGGTATCATTGCCGAAAATTTTCCCTACGTCGAAATTGCGCGGGAGTACGAGGCGGCGGGCGCGGATTGTATTTCTTGCTTGACGGAACCGAAATATTTTCTCGGCTCTGACAAAATTTTTCGGGAGATCCGCGCGGAAGTCTCGACGCCGCTTTTGCGAAAAGATTTCACCGTCGACGAGTACCAGATCTATCAGGCGAAGGTCATGGGCGCGGACGCCGTGCTTTTAATCTGCGCGATTTTGTCAGCGGCTGAAATTGAACGCTACTTGAAAATTTGTGACGACGTGAAAATTTCCGCGCTTGTCGAAACGCACGATGAGCTCGAAATTAAAATCGCGCTTGCCGCCGGAGCAAAAATTATCGGCGTGAACAATCGCAACTTGAAAAATTTTTCGGTAGACTTTTCAAATTCCGCCCGCCTTCGCGAACTTGTTCCGCCAGAGAAAATTTTTGTCGCGGAAAGCGGCGTAAAAACTCCCGCAGATATTTCGACGCTGAAAAAAATTGGCGTCGACGCGGTTTTAATCAGCGAAACTTTGATGCGCGCAGCTGACAAAAAATCCGCGCTGGAAAGGTTGCGGGCGTCATGACGAAGATTAAACTTTGCGGGTTGAGCCGCGCCGAAGATATTTTCGCTGCGAATGAAATTTTGCCGGAGTTTGTCGGATTTGTATTCGCGCAGAAAAGTCGCCGTCGTGTTTCGATTAATCAAGCCGCCGAGCTGAAAAAAAATCTTCGCGCGGAAATTTCTGCCGTCGGTGTTTTCGTCGACGAGGAAATTAAAATTGTCGCGGAGATTTCGGGGCGCGGGATTATCGACGCGATTCAGTTGCACGGCGCGGAAAATGACGAGTACATCAAAAATTTGCGGCGGCTGACAAAAATTCCGATTATCAAAGCTTTTCGCGTTGGCGGTCTGAAAAATTTGGAGCTTGCGGAAAATTCTGCGGCGGATTTTATTTTGTTGGACAGCGGCGCGGGCACGGGAGAAATTTTTGATTGGACGTTGCCGAAAAATTTTCGTCGTCCGTACTTCTTGGCGGGCGGGCTGACGGCGGAAAATGTTCGCGGCGCGATAAATTTGTTGAATCCTTTTGCCGTCGACGTGAGTTCCGGAATTGAGACGGACGGCGTTAAGAACGCGGAGAAGATGCGCCAATTTGTCAACGCAGTCCGAAATTCCGTCATGGATGACGGCCTTGCCCGCGTTGATTGCGTGATGCAATCTCAGCGGGCGATTTTTCTTTTGTTACTTTTCTTTTTCTAAAAAAGAAAAGTAAATCAAAGATTTTTAGAAAGAAAGGCTTAACAAAATGAAAAATTTAAAAAGTCGTTTCGGGATACACGGCGGGCAATACATTCCCGAAACTTTAATGAATGCCGTCATTGAACTGGAGGCGGCGTACGAAAAATTTAAGCATGACAAAGATTTTAATGACGAGCTGGAAAAACTTTTGAACGAGTACGCGGGAAGACCGTCGCGACTTTATTTTGCCGAACGCATGACAAAAAATTTGGGCGGCGCGAAAATTTACCTAAAGCGCGAAGATTTGAACCACACGGGCGCGCACAAAATTAATAACGTTCTCGGTCAAGCCCTCCTTGCGAAAAAAATGGGCAAGACTCGTTTAATTGCGGAGACCGGCGCGGGGCAGCACGGAGTGGCGACTGCGACCGCCGCCGCGCTGATGAATATGGAGTGCGTGGTTTTTATGGGCGAAGAGGATACGCGGCGACAAGCTCTAAACGTCTACCGCATGAAACTTCTCGGCGCGGAGGTTATCCCCGTCACGACAGGCACCGCCACGCTTAAGGACGCAGTTTCCGAATCCTTCCGCGAATGGACGCGCAGAATTTCCGACACGCATTACTGTCTCGGCTCGGTGATGGGTCCGCACCCCTTCCCGACCATTGTCCGCGATTTTCAAGCCGTCATCTCCAAAGAAATTAAGGCGCAAATTTTGGAAAAGGAAAATCGTTTGCCCGATGCGGTGATTGCTTGCGTGGGCGGCGGCTCGAATGCGATTGGGAGTTTTTGGAATTTTATCGACGACGAAAATGTTAGGCTTATCGGCTGCGAAGCGGCGGGGCGGGGCGTCGAAACTTTTGAGACTGCCGCGACTATCAGCACGGGGCGCGTCGGGATTTTTCACGGCATGAAAAGTTATTTTTGTCAGGACGAAAACGGCGGAATTGCTCCCGTGTATTCGATTTCTGCCGGGCTTGATTATCCGGGCATAGGTCCCGAACATGCGTACCTGCACGACGTCGGGCGCGCGGAATACGTGCCGATAACTGACGAGGAGGCCGTTCGCGCTTTCGAGTACCTCGCGAAAACTGAAGGGATTATCCCCGCGATTGAGTCAGCGCACGCCGTTGCCTACGCGCAGAAAATCGCGCCGCAAATGTCCAAAGAAAAAATTATCGTCATTACAATTTCGGGGCGCGGCGATAAAGATTGCGCGTCCGTCGCGAAGTACAGGGGAGTTGTTATCGATGAGTAAAATTGCAAGAGCTTTCGCCGGCGAAAAAGTTTTTATCCCGTTCATTACCTGCGGGGATCCCGACTTGGACACAACTGAAAAATGCGTGCGCGAAATGGTGAAAAATGGCGCGGGAATTATCGAACTGGGGATTCCTTTTTCGGATCCGACTGCTGAAGGTCCGGTGATTCAGGCGGCAAATCTGCGCGCGCTGAACGGAGGAGTCACGACAAATAAAATTTTCGACATGGTGAAAAATTTGCGGCAAGATGTTATAATACCTTTGGTTTTCATGACTTATGCCAACGTCGTTTTTTCTTACGGCGCGGAAAAATTTTTGTCGACCTGCGCGAAAATCGGCGTCGACGGAATTATTTTGCCCGACCTTCCTTTTGAGGAGCGCGAAGAATTTTTGCCGGCGTGTCGAAAATTCGGCGTGGATTTAATCAGCATGATTGCGCCGACTTCCGAAAGCCGCATTGCCATGATTTCCAAAGAGGCGGAAGGTTTTTTGTATATCGTTTCGAGTTTGGGAGTCACCGGCACGCGCGCAGAAATTAAAACGGATCTTGCGCCGATGATAAAAATCGTCCGCGAAAATACAAAAATCCCCTGCGCGATCGGTTTTGGGATTTCGACGCCGGAACAGGCGCGCGATATGGCGAAAATTTCTGACGGCGCGATTGTCGGCTCGGCGATTATAAAAATTTTGGCTCAACACGGAAAAAATTCCGCGCCGTACGTCGGGGATTTCGTCCGGAAAATGAAAGCCGCCATGATTTAAATTTTTAAGAGGTAAAAAATGTCAAACGTCGCAACTTAT
This sequence comes from uncultured Selenomonadaceae bacterium, assembly GCA_905234195.1. Taxonomy (GTDB): domain Bacteria; phylum Bacillota; class Negativicutes; order Selenomonadales; family Selenomonadaceae; genus Quinella. Next base: position 252,159 of record CAJOFR010000001.1, on the reverse strand, counting down.
AACGAAGCTTTAAATTATTTGAACGACTTAATTGTTTTCGGGATTAAGCACGGGCTGGAGCGGATAAACCTTTTGCTGGAAAAACTTTCTCGCCCGCAAAATTCTTATGACACGATTCACGTGACCGGCACGAACGGCAAGGGCTCTGTCTGCGCGATGCTCGCCGAAATTTTGAAAACGTCCGGCAAAAAAGTTGGGCTGTTCACGTCGCCGCACTTGGAAAGTTATTGCGAAAGAATTAAAATCAACGGCGAAAATATTTCCGAAGAGGATTTCGCGCAAGTCATTCTGAAAATAAAAAATCTCGGCGTCTCTGCCACGCACTTTGAAGTTTTGACGGCGGCGGCGTTCGATTATTTTGCAAGTCGTGGCGTTGACATTGCGGTTATCGAAGTCGGGCTCGGCGGCACGTGGGATTCGACGAACGTTATCACGCCGAAAATTTCTGTTATCACGAATGTCGCGCTTGACCATGAAAATATTCTCGGCGATTTAAAAAGTATCGCGATAAACAAGGCGGGGATTATCAAGCCGAAAATTCCCGTCGTCACCGGCGCGCAGGGGGAACCGCTGAAAATTATTCGCGCCGTCGCCGAAAAAAATAATTCGCCGCTTTACGAAGTCACGACGCCCGCCGAAGTCAAGATAAATCTGCGCGGGGAGTTTCAAAAATTTAATGCGGCGATTGCGATTCAGGCGGCAAGGGTTTTGGGCATTGACGATGCTGAAATTTTTGCCGGTCTTGAAAAAGTTTCGTGGGCGGGGCGTTTTGAAATTATCCCGACAAAATTTGGCGACGTTGTGATTGACGGCGCGCATAATCCCGACGGCGCGACGGCTCTTCGCAAAAGTCTCGACAAAAATTTTCCGGAAGGCAAGAGGGTTTGGCTGTTCGGGGTGCTCGCCGACAAAAATTTTAACGAGATGATTAAAATTTTGTTCCGCGCGGAAGATTTTGTCATTATCACGCCGCCGAAGTCCGAGCGCGCCGCGTCGACGAAAATTTTGGGCGCAGTTCTAAAAAATAGAGGAATTAACTGCATTGGCGTTGAAAATCTAGCGGAAGCCGTGAAAACATTTTTGAAGTCCGACGGCATGAAAATCGCGGCGGGCTCCCTGTATTTAATCGGCGAAGTCAGAAAAAAATTATTAGACAAAGGGCAGGATTTTTGATGAGCATAATTCGAGAAGGTTATTATTTTGCGGGAACTGCGTTACTTGTTGCGATTTTTCTGGGCGCGGCGATTAATCCTTACGTGGCGATTTTGCCGGCGGTGATTGCTTGTTACTGTCTTTATTTTTTCAGGAACCCCGAAAGAAAAATTCCCGCCGATGCGTCGCTGATTGTTTCGCCCGCCGACGGCACAGTCCAAGACGTCGTTCAGCTTGAAGGTGATGACTTTATAAAATCTCCCTGCAACAAAGTTATAATTTTTTTGTCGGTGTTCGATGTTCACGTGAACCGCAGCCCTATCGCCGGCGAAATAAAAATTCAGAAATATATTTGCGGGCGGTTTCGTCCTGCGTACAAGGATTCTGTCGGCTTTGAAAATGAACGCCACTTAATCGGGATTGAAAATGAAAAATTGCGCGTGACTGTCACACAAATTGCCGGGATTTTGGCGCGCAGAATTGTCAGCTGGGTCACCCTCGACGACAAACTTGAGAAGGGCGAACTTTACGGCTTGATTCGTTTTGGCTCGTGCACGGAAATTGTTATGCCGGATAATGTCGAAGTGCTCGTCAAGAAGGGGCAAAAAGTTCGCGGCGGTGAAACTATTATCGGGCGCATTAAATAAAAAAACCGTCTTCCAAAATTCGGAAGGCGGTTAATTTTTTTAGGAGAAAAAATTTTACTTGTCCTGCTTATTCAAAATACTTTCGAGATCTTCGGGCATCTGACCTTCGCCGGAAAATCCTTCAAAGTCCGGAACGTCGTCGGCTTCCCTCAAAATCATTCTGCCTTTCTCCAAAGTAAAGATCGCTTCCATTTCAGACATAGCATTTTGTCCGCCGACGGGGTTGACCATTTCAAAAATGTAAGCGTAATGACCGTCGGGCAGTCTGTCCTTTTTAATTTCGACGCTGTCGCCAATTGTGAAGGCATCTCCCGCCACCAAGTGCACGCCAAATTCTGAAAGCCTCTTCAAAAGTTCCTCAAGGCGTTTTTGATTTACTTCCTCGCCGCGCGCGGCTTTTTCGTTAAGCTCGTTAATTTCTTCGGCGATTTTTTTCATTTCCGCAGTCTGCTTTTCCATGCGCTCGCTGTCGTTGGCAAGGCTCTTCGTGATATTCATTCCAAGATAAAGAGGTTTCACGACGTCGCCTTTTTTAATCCCGTACAATTCTCCGGTAGGGGTGTTGCTGTTGACTTCGGGGCGCGCGCCAATAACTCTGAAAGTCTCGCTCGGATAATCGCAAGCTATCATCAAATTGCAAGTTCTGTCGTTCAAAATGATAGGCGTGACGTAAAGTTCAGTGCCGGTCTTTTTGCCGTCCACGATAGGAGCTTCGGAATAAACTTGCACAAAAATCGGTTGCCCGTTTATCATTACCCACCTGCCGTCAAATTCGCTGGTGAAGTCGCCCAATTTCCAATCGGCAGTCACATTTGTATCGTTGCCCAAAAACAGGACGGTCATGACGTCGCCATTAACCTTGATAAGCGCAATTTGCCCGCGCACTCCGGAAATTCTGTCCATCTCTTCCTGCTTGAGGTGCATTGAAACTTTGTTCTCGTCCTCTTCCACGAAAACAGGAACTTGATTATTTAAATCCGACAAATCAAAAATACTGCCCTGTTCAACATTTATCCCGCCTTGCGCGTTGATACCTGCAGGGAGATTAAAGCCGCGTCGAGGCATATTAATCGTGCCCGCCAACTGTTTGTATAAATCGCTTTGAGATTTCGGAGCCAAGCCGACGTTTGCAAGGCTGTCAAACGTCATGAAAGAAAAACTTCTCGGAACATAAGGATAGGGCGTAGAAAGTCCGCCGCCACGTGTAAGAGCACTACCGCGAATTTTGTTGTAGACGACGGCGTTATCAATCGCGGTGATAAGTTCGCCGCTTGCCTGTTTCAAATTGTTGGGAGCCGAGCCGCCTTTTGCAGCTATCACGTTTTCGGCAAAATTTTTCAAGTCTACGGCATCGGGGTCGATACCGCCGCGAGCCATCGCAACCATAATATCGCAGGGGTACCTTTCGGATTGTCCTGCGGCGTTGCTCAACAGGGAAGTAGCACTGTAGCCGGAGCCCTGCGCGTAAGCCAAAGCCATGCCGCCAAATTTATCGTAAGCGGATTTTACGGCGGGCATCCTGCTGATATCAATCACCGACATTGTGATAACGTCCGCGCTGTTTGCTCTTGCGCCGAACGCCGCCAAATTTCCGTCGTGCCTCAAGGCGTCTTCTCTGTAGGTGTCGCAAATAATTTTGCCGAGTACTGCGCCATTCATTGCGGGGTTAGCTGACAAGCCGTTAAGCAGTCCGGTATATTCAAACATGACGTCGCCCCAAATACTTTCCTGCGACGCAACCATATACCGCGCGATACCTTCGAGACTGACTGCCGTTTCATAGGTCGACATAACGCAAGTATCGAACGCAACCATTTCAAAAGGAGGATTGTTTGACGAATTTCCGAAGACGTCGTTAAAAGCCCTGCGAATATCGGTCAAGCCAATCATTCTGCCGGTGAATTCGTCCTTGCAAACGCCGCTAAGACTGCCGCCGCCATGATCCACAAAAATAAATACCCTGTGTTCGGGCACGCCGTTTTCTTGCTCGTACCTTTTGCCGTACTCCAAAAATTCCCTCAAGCCCTCGTAGGAGCCCATATCAGTTCTGTGACCGGTGTCGTTGACTGAAAACATCTCGCGCGGCGTCCAGCTGCGGTCGTTCGCCGCGTAGACGTAACGCCCGACTTTTCCGTTATTGGCTCTGAAACTGCGGTGTTTCCAGTCCGTCGTACCGCCCGCCTGCATTAAAATTTTCACGTTGGGAGACAGATTAGCTTTCTCGACTTCCTCAATGCAACGAGTCACGTCGCCATAGGGTCTGCTTGATTCAATATCCGTGCCACAGACGTACCAATAAATCAGCCATTTATCATTCGCGCTGTAAGCTGTGGGAGTTGTCGCGGGCGTCTTCGGAGCTGCCGGAGTTGTCGGAGCTGTCGGGGTGACCGTAGGAGGTTTAGGAGTTGTCGGAGTTTTTGGCGTGGAAGGAGGAACAATAGCCCTCACTCCGCCGGACAAAGCCGCGATAAAACTTGAGACTTCGGCGGGCTTCGCGTTGTCCACCATAAAGCCGGGATTTAAAAATTCGTTAAGGGCTTCGGGGTCTTCGGGAGCCCAATACAATTTGCCGTTGTCGCCTTCGCGCAGGGTGCAGGGCACGTCGATAGTCCTCTGTTCGCTCACGGGCATTTCGTCAATGAACTTGTTAATCGAACGTGACGCGAACCCTTGAAACATTTTGTCCTGCTTGAGTGATTCGGCATCCGTACCGAGCCCGCTCAAATGATTTATAACTGTCCTCGTCAAAACGCGGTCTTGATTCTGAATAGCCCAATCGTCGGCGGCTGATTGATCGATCGTCGTCGCAATGACTGTAACAACGGGGCGTTCGCTGTCGTCGTCTTTGAGCGCGGTTTCAATCTTCGTAACTTTCTTCAGCTTGTCGAGATATTTTTTCTTGAGTGTCGCAAAATTTTCGTCGTTCAGCGAATAACCTTGAAACGCCGCCATCAAATTATCGGCGAACGCCTTGCTTTCGTCTCTCGTTATCCCCGTCGCTGAAGAGTTCGATTTTCCGAAGGCGAACATTTCAACATAGGCGCGGATAGTTTTTTCGGCACTCCTTGCCGGATTTTGAGAGGCGGCGTCCGCAACCCCCCCCCGTTTTTGCCAGACAAAGTACCAGCGCAATTGCCAGCAAGGCAACAAACGAACGTTTAAACATTTTTATCGTCTCCCTTCTCGTTGAGAAAATTATCAAGCACGAGCTGATTATATCTTATCACTCAACCAAAAGCAATATTGTCAGAAAATTTAATAATTCTCTAATAAAAAAAGGAGCCCCGACAAAAAATATCGGGGCTTTAAAAAATCAGGTGAAAATTTATTTCAAGAAATTTACTTCAAGAAATCATAGTAAGTGACGGAAGACAGAACGAGCTTGCCGTTTTTCGGGACGAAGACAATATCGTCAGACTCCGTGCGCGGATAAGTGCGGGTAGTCATGACGTATTCGCCGTCGTTCACGAAAAGTTCGATTGAAGATCTGTCGAGGAAGAAACGCAACTCCAGCTTATCGCAAGGATCGAATTGCACTTCGCGGGTGCCTTTGGGACCTGCGCCGGCAAGATCTCTGTTGAGCGTCATAACTCTTTCGTTGGGCTCGTAGCTGAAGACAGTCTTTTCGATATTTCCGAGCTCTTCACTTCCGCCGACGCGCAGTTCGATATCGAAAGCTTCTTTCGGGTCGACTTCGACAATCAGTTCACCGACGCTGCCTTTCACGCCGTCAAGTTTAGTTGGCTTGTCGACTGTAACATTCTCGTAAGAGACGGAACCTTTACGCAAGCCTTCCATTTCCGGCGGAGGAACAGTAAGAACTTTTCCGTCGCGCATTTTGAGTTCACGCGGAATGGTGAGCAAGTTTGTCCAGCCGTCGGCCTGTTCGGGGAAGGGACTTTGCCACGCGGCCATCCAGGCGATAATGAAATAGCGTCCGGTGTCGGGATGTTTCATCATCGTAGTCGCGTAGAAGTCGAAGCCGTGATCGAACGTGTAGAAATCGCCGTGAGTGAAGACGCCTTGATCGTAATCGAGTTTGCCGACCATGTAGCCTGCCTGGTGGATATTGTGGAAGAAACGACCTTTAGGCGGAACATGTTGCGGAGAAATAATCATGACGTAATCGTCGCCGAAATGTGCAAAGCCCGGGCATTCCCACATTGTGCCTTCGGAGTAGTCCGGCTTGGAGATAGCGACGACGGATTTATAAGTCCAGTCGAAGAAATTTTCGGATTCAAACAGCACGATTTGCGTACGAGAGCGGTCACGGATTCTATTGCCGATAACGCAATAATATTTGCCGTTGTGATCCCAAATTTTCGGATCTCTGAAGTCAATATTGGCGATAATCGGGTGGTCGTTCGGGATATCAATGACGGGATTTTTTTCGTACTTCGTGAAGTGAATGCCGTCTTCGGAATAAGCGTAGCACTGACGTTCGGTGACATTGCCGCCGCCGGAACTGCCGGAGGGATTATAACCGGAGGGGTTAGCGGAGGAATTAACGCCGCCGGGACCATTGAAACGCTGGCTGGTGTACATGAGCCAAAGCTTGCCTTCAAACTCGACGCCGCAACCGCTGAAACAACCGTCCCAATCGTACCACTCGTGACCTTCGGAAAGTGCGCCGGGTGTCAAAGCTATAGGCTGGTGTTCCCAATGACAGAAATCTTTGCTCGTGGAATGTCCCCAATGCATTGGGCCCCAATCGACTGAGTGCGGGTGATACTGATAGAAAATGTGGTATTCGCCTTTGTACCAGCAAAAGCCGTTCGGATCGTTGAGCCAACCGACCGGCGGGGCGGCGTGATAGAACGGATACCATTTTGAAGCTTGCGCCTTTTCAGGGGGCGGTAAATTCGCCATAGTCAAAACTCCTTTCGTACCAAAAAAGACTGAAAATTTGTATAGAGTTTAAAATATTTGCGCGGCGTTGTCAACCAAATTATTTTTTATTCACGGCAAAAAAATTTGTGGGATTTTTGTTTGTCAAAATTTTTCTCTTAAATCTAGCATCTTCTTTTCTTTTGGCGCAAAAGAAAAGAAGCAAAAGAAAACTGCCCGCAGAGGTCGCATCACGCGACCAAATGCGGGCGGCCGCACTTCCTTGTGCGGCCTCTCCTTCCTTAAAAATTTTGAAGGTCTTTCAACTGACTTGAATGCTTTGACATTGCATAGCGGCTGTGTTAAAATTTGAAAAATTTTGGTGGGGACAGGTGAGATTTTTGAAGTTTTTATCGGCATCGGAAGTTTTGGCGGAAAAAGATTTACTTGAGCTGGAAAATTTTTTGGAACTGGCAGTCGCGGAAGATAACTTTATAGCTGAAGCCTGCGCGCCGCTGATTAAAGGCGGAAAAAGATTGCGCCCGATGCTTTTCATGTTGTGCGCTCATTCCAAAGAGAATTATTTGCCGGAAAAAATTTTGCCACTCGCCGCCGCACTCGAACTGATTCACACCGCGAGCCTGGTTCACGACGATATTCTTGACGGCGCGAAAAAAAGGCGCGGTGTTCAAACAATAAATTCAAAATACGACGCGCAGACCGCCGTTTTGATTGGTGATTATCTTTTCGCGAAGGCGTTTCAGTTTGTCGCGGAAGGGAATTACGGCGCGGAGGTCAGCGCGATTTTGTCTAAGCTCGTGGGAAATTTATGCATAGGTGAAATTATGCAAGACCGCGCGCTTTTCGTCGTGCCTACCCTCGAAGAATATTACACGCGAATAAATTTGAAGACGGCGATTTTTTTATCGAGCTGTTGTCAGCTGGGCGGGATAATTGCTGAACTGAATCACGACGAAATTATTTCTCTGGCGAACTACGGCAACGGGCTGGGCTTGGCTTTTCAGATTGTCGACGACCTTCTTGACTTTTTCGGCGAAGAAAAAATTACCGGCAAGCCTTTTGGAGGAGACTTGAAAAGCGGCGTGATAACCCTGCCTGTTATTCGCGCGTTGCAGGTCAGCGAAAAATCCGACGCGCTGAAAAAAATTGTCGAGAGCGGAAAAGTTTCAGATACCGACGTCGCAACCGCCGCAAAGATTGTCCGCAAAACGGATGCTTTTGATTATTGCAAGACCTGCGCGGAAAATCAGATAAGCAGGGCGAAAAATAGTTTGCCGCCGATAAAATCTTCTGTTCGGATTGTTTTGGAGGAAGTGGCAAATTTTGTCGTCGTCCGTAGCCGATAAAAATTTTTCGCCGCAAATTAATCTTAAAGCTTGAATATATCCGCGCAAATTGGTAAAATATACACCAGCAATAAATAATCTGGGGAAAGTTTTGCCGCTGAATGGGAGGCTGATTAAAGGATGCTTATGAGACGCGATAACGCTGGCTTCGGACCGGAGCAAATGAGGCTCGTAAAATTTAAAGCCATGCTTCAAAATACGGATCGTTATCTCGGCGGGAGAAATAGCGGCGTGTTCATGTTAGGCAGTACTGCGTCAAAATTTAAAACTTATTCCGCCGCCCAACTCAAGCACTACAATTCCGACCCGCTGATTGCGACGATGGACAGCATGTTTAATCCGAGCAAGTCAAGCCCGATGGAAAAAATGACTGACGAAGGATTAATTCAAACTTATATCGAAATGAAAAATCGGACTACGGGCGAAAAAAATTTTAATCTTTTCTACCGGCTGATTTTTTGGTTGCTGTTTAGCGCGGCGGTCAACGACGAAATTTACAACAACGAACTTTCAAGCATCGTCGATTTGGCGTATTGTCTCGATTTTAACGAGGCTCTTATGCGCGATTGGTGCAAGGTCGTCGTGTTCGTTATCGGCGGCGGCAAACTTAGCGAAACCAGCCCGCTTACATTGGAAACTGCGGAGGCGAACGAATTTTTCTTACACGTAAATGCAAATGCGTATGCGGAAGAGGCTTGAGGTGATGTCGTGGCAAAAAATGTTTCGGTTGTCCTGGAACCTTTCAAAATGAAACCCGTTAACCGAAAAGTCGAAAGGTTTTATTCTCCTTCCAGGCTTTTGGAGTTTAAAAGGGGCGGCGACTTCGATTTAAAGGAGTCCGAAGCCCTTTTCACGCTGGCTCAAAAAGATTTGAGATCTGTTTCTTTCGCCGAAGCTACTTTCACGATGAGAATGTTAATGATCGCGGCAATGACAATAGGCGGGGTTAAGTTTGACTTGGACACAAAGACGAAAGAGTTAATGAAAATCGTAGACGAATCCGGCTTGCGTTTCGGCATAAAAGAATTTGATAAGCTTATTCCAAAAACAAAACAGGATAAACGTTGAGGGCGTCGAAGAGCTTGTAATTTTTTCCCCGCTATGTTAATATTCCGTTTGCATTAAGTACCAAAAACAGGAGGTTATATTTTGGCATGAAGGTCACTACGAAAAACATAGAAAACTATGAGGTTGAAGTCACAATCGAATTTGAAGCGGCTGAACTTGAAAAAACTAAAAAGCAGGCGAGTAAACGCCTTGCCGAACGTTCAAATATTCCCGGCTTTCGCAAGGGCAAGGTTCCGCCGCAAGCTATCTTAGAACAGCATTGGGGCAAAGGCGCGATTCTCGACGAGGCGGCCGATATTCTCATTCAAAAGGGCGCGGACAGTCTCATTAAGGACGAAAAAATTTTCCCCGTGACAACAATGAAACCCGAAGTCATAACTTGCGAAGACGGCAAGGACTTTGTTTTCAAGCTGACTTTCACGCCTTATCCCGAAGTAAAGCTCGGCGAATACAAGGGTATCGAAGTTGAAAAGGTTGTCGACCCAGTAACCGATAAGGAAGTTGACGAACAGCTTGAGGATTTGCGCTACCACCACGCCAATATGATTGACGCGCCCGCCGACGCAACTGTTGCCGACGGAGATTTTATCACGCTGGATTTTGAAGGCAGTGTCGACGGCAAAAAATTCGACGGCGGCAGCGGCAAGGATTATCCTCTTGCGATTGGCTCCCATGATTTTATCGGGGATTTTGAAGAACAGCTTATCGGCGCAAAAATCGGGGAAGAGCGCACGGTTAAAGTTACCTTCCCTGAAAATTATCACATTAAAGATCTCGCGGACAGACCCGCCGTTTTCGAGTGCAAAATTAATTCGATTAAACACCGCGAACTGCCCGAACTTGACGACGAGTTTGCTAAAAAGGTCAGCAAGTTTGAAACCCTTGACGAGTTCAAAGCCGACATTCGCAAAAATATGGAGGCGAACGCCGAACGCCGCGCTATCGAAAAGCAACACGACGACATTATTCAAAAAGCTGTCGACAATATGACGGTTGACGTGCCGCCCGTCATGATTGAAGAGCGCATTACGCAAATGATTCACGAGTTTGATTTGCAATTGCAGAGTCAGGGAATGAAACTTGAGTTTTATTTGTCGGCGTCGGGTATGGATATGGATCAGTTGCGCGAAAATTATCGCGAAAGGGCAAAGAAAAATGTCTACACCGATATTTTGCTTGACGAAGTTTCGCGGGTTGAAAATATCAAAGTCGAAGCAGTTGAATTGGATTACGAAGTGGCGATTATGGCGCAGATGTATCGCACGACGCCTAAGCAGATTATAAAAATTCTGCGCGAAAATAAGCAGATAAATAATCTCGTCGCAAATGTTCGCAAGCGCAAGGCTACGCAGTTTGTTATCGACAGTTCGCCGAGCGTGAAGTTGCCCGCCGAAGAATCCGATTCAAAAGTTGCGGAGGCGACCGAAGAAAAAGTTGAGGAGACTAAAACTGAAGAGAAGCCCGCCGAAATTAAAGCGGACGATAAAAAAGTTGAAGTCGAACAAAATTTATTTGAGGACGTCGAAACCCCCGAAAAGGAAACTAAAAAAACTCCCAAGACTTCCAAAGCTCCCAAGACTGCGAAAAAAACTAAAGACGATAAATAATTTCTTGAAACTGAATTGAACTTTGCACGGCGGTTGGAATTCGGGCTTTTGCTTGCTTTTCCAATCGCGTGTATTATATTGACGAGAGATTTTTTTGACAAAATTTTGAGGTGAAATTTATGGCATATTATGTTCCGATGGTTATCGAGAAAACAGGCTACGGCGAACGAGCTTACGATATTTATTCGCGTCTTTTGAAGGACAGGATAATTTTTTTGGGCGGTCCCATTAATGACGACGTGGCAAATTCCATTGTGGCACAAATGCTTTTCCTTGAATCAGAAGACCCAGACAAAGATATTCATCTTTACATAAACAGCCCGGGCGGCGTCGTGACGGCGGGGCTTGCGATTTATGACACGATGCAATATATCAAGCCGGACGTCTCGACAATTTGTATCGGGCAGGCGGCAAGCATGGGGTCTTTGCTCTTGACGGCGGGCACAAAGGGAAAACGTTTCGCCCTTCCGCTGGCAAGAATCATGATTCACCAGCCGCTGGGCGGGGCGCACGGGCAGTCTACTGATATTCAAATTCAAGCTAAAGAAATTTTGCGTCTGCGCGAAGTCGGCAACGATATTCTCTGCAAACACACGGGGCAGCCGCGCGAAAAAGTTGTCGCCGATACGGAGCGCGATAACTTCATGACGGCGGAGGACGCAAAAATTTACGGCTTGATTGACGACGTAATTATCCGCCCTATTAAGACTGACGGCGATAATGTCGAATAATTTTAGAGACACGATTTTAAAAATCACAGCGCGGAGGTGCACGGCTCGTTGAAATTTGACAAATCCACTGTTTATAAATGTTCGTTTTGCGGCAAGCTGGACCGGCAAGTCAACAGGCTTATCGCCGGGCCCGGAGTTTACATTTGCGATAGTTGTATCAGACTTTGTAGCGAAATTTTGGACGACGAAGAGGAAAACGACGAAGAGGAAATCGCACAGAATCTCCCGAAGCCGAAAAAAATTTATTCAATATTGGATCAGTACGTTATCGGGCAGGACGAGGCGAAGAAGACACTTTCAGTCGCGGTGTATAACCACTACAAGCGCATAGGGCAGAAAAAAAATTCCAAGCAAGAAATCGAGTTGCAGAAGTCAAATATTTTGATGATAGGTCCCACCGGCAGCGGAAAAACTTTGCTGGCTCAAACTCTGGCGAAAATTTTAAAAGTACCGCTGGCTATAGTCGACGCAAATTCTTTGACGGAGGCGGGCTACGTCGGCGAAGATGTGGAAGATGTTTTGCTCGCGCTGATTCGTTCTGCGAACGGCGATATTGCAAAGGCGGAGCGCGGAATTATTTACATTGACGAGATTGACAAAATCGCGCGTAAACCCGGTGTCACTCGCGATATTTCCGGCGAAGGCGTCCAGCAAGCCCTACTGAAAATTCTCGAAGGTGCAAGCATTAATGTTTCTGTCGCCGGCAATTCTCACCAGCAACCGAATGATACCGTTTCGATTGACACGAGAAATATTTTGTTCATTTGCGGCGGCGCGTTTAACGACCTCGATAAAGTTATTGAGACGCGCACGAAAGGCAGCAAGCTCGGTTTCGGCGCGGACGTCCCCACGAAAAGCGAAAAGGACGTCGGAAAAATTTTAAAGGAAGTTTTGCCGGACGACCTTTTGAAACACGGATTAATCCCCGAATTTGTCGGACGCCTGCCGATAATTGTCACACTCGACGCCCTTGATGAAGATGCACTCGTGAGAATTTTGACGCAACCGAAAAACGCGCTGGTCAAGCAGTACAAAAAGTTAATGGAAATGGACGGCGCAGACCTTGTCTTCGAGGACGAGGCGTTAAGATTAATCGCACGAGAGGCAATTCAGCGAAATACAGGCGCGCGCGGACTTCGTTCAATCCTGGAAAGAATAATGCGCAACGTCATGTTTGAAGTTCCTTCCGTCGGCGGCAACACCGTCTGCACAATCACGAAGGAAGATATTATGCTGAACAGGGAGCCGCAACTCAGAATGGATCCAAAAATTCTAAAGAAAAATAAAGGGTGATGCAAATTCTTTCGTCTTTCGTAATCACGGGGGTGATTAAAATGGCTGAGACTGTAAATTTGCCGCTCGTTCCTCTGCGGGGCGTAGCGGTTTTTCCAAACATGATAATGCACCTTGACATAGGGCGCGAAAATTCAATCAACGCGCTTGAAGCGGCAATGGTTGCAGACCGGCGCGTTTTCCTCGTCGCTCAAAAATCTGCAAACATAGAATCACCGAAACGCGAAGATCTTTTTATTGTGGGCACCGTCGCTGAAATTCGGCAGATAATGAAAATGCCGGACGGAAATGTCCGCGTGCTCGTCGAGGGAATGAATCGCGGCGTTATGGTCGGCTATCGTGAGTTTGAAACTTATACCGAAGTCGACGTGGAAATTCATGAGGATTCTTGGACGGAGTCAATGCAACTTGAGGCTCTCGTTAAAGGCGTCGTCCACGAGTTTGAAGAGTGGGTTAAACTTAGCAAGCGCATTCCTTCAGAAACTTTTATAGCCGTGACGATTCTTGAAGATATTGGGCGGCTGGCGGATTTAATCGCAAGTCATTTGAATTTAAAACTTGAGCTGAAACAGGAGCTCCTTGAGTGTCTGGACGTCGAAAAGCGGCTTGAAAAGTTGTACGTGATTTTGGCGCGCGAGCTGGAAGTTTTGCAAATGGAAGTGCAGATTAATCAACGCGTTCGCGGGCAGATAGAAAAAATTCAGAAGGATACTTATCTGCGTGAACAATTGCGGGCGATTCACAAGGAACTTGGCGAAGAAGATGACACTTCGGAAAATGCGTCGGAGTACCGCAGAAAACTCAGAGAGGGGAATTTTCCGGACGAAGTCAAGGAGATTGTTGAAAAGGAAATTTCGCGCATGACGCGCCTGCCGGCAATGGCGCAGGAGGCGGCGGTTATTCGCACGTATATTGAATGGCTCTTCGATTTGCCGTGGAATGTTTCCACCGAAGATTCAAACGACATAGCCAACGCGAAAGATATCCTTGACGCGGATCATTACGGGCTGGAGAAAGTCAAGGAAAGGATTCTGGATTTTCTTGCGGTGAAAGTTTTGACGAAGGACAAGCCCGCGCCGATTTTGTGTCTCGTGGGTCCGCCCGGCGTCGGAAAAACTTCGCTTGCCTCCTCCGTCGCTAAGGCAATGAACAGAAAATTTATTCGCGCGTCTCTTGGCGGCATTCGTGACGAGGCGGAAATTCGCGGGCACCGCAGGACTTATGTTGGCGCGTTGCCCGGCAGAATCATTCAGGGCTTGAAGAAGGCGGGCGCAAATAATCCCGTGTTCCTCCTCGACGAAGTGGACAAGCTCGGCAAGGACGGCTACAGCGGCGACCCCTCTTCCGCGCTGTTGGAAGTGCTCGACCCCGAACAAAATAATTCTTTCACGGATCATTATATCGATACGCCGTTTGACTTATCGCGCGTCCTGTGGATTGTCACGGCGAATAATTTGGCGACAATTCCTAAGCCGCTCCGCGACCGCATGGAAGTCATCACCCTTTCAAGTTATACCGAACAGGAAAAGCTTGAGATTGCCGCGCGTTATCTTACCAAGAAACAAAAAATTGAAAACGGCTTGAAAGAAGACGACGTGATTTTTGACGAAGGCGTACTCCAGGAAATTATTTCAGAGTACACGCGCGAATCCGGCGTCCGTGAACTGGAAAGGATTATCGGGCGGGCTTGCAGGAAGGCGGCGCGCAAAATCGTCGAAGGTCACGAAGGCGTTATCGTCGTCACGAAAGACAACCTGCGCGATTTTCTCGGACGCCCGAAGTACACGCAGAACAAAGCCGAAAAACAGCCGCAGGTTGGAGTTTCAACCGGTATGGCGTGGACAGAAGTCGGCGGCGATATTCTCCCGACTGAAGCTATCGTTTTGAAGGGCAAGGGCAAACTTTTGCTGACAGGGCATCTCGGCGACGTCATGCAAGAATCCGCGCAGGCGGGCTTGACGTATATCCGCAGCCGCAGTGATTTGATGCACCTTGAAGAAGATTTTTACGAGAAAAATGATATTCATGTGCACGTTCCCGAAGGCGCGGTGCCGAAGGACGGACCCAGCGCGGGCATTACGATGGCAACCGCGATGATTTCTGCGCTGACAAAAAGAAAAGTCCGCAGTGACGTGGCAATGACCGGAGAAATTACTCTGCGCGGAAATGTTTTGCCGATAGGCGGGCTGAAGGAAAAAGTTTTGGCGGCTTATCGCGAAGGCATGCACACGATTATTTTGCCGAAGGAAAACGCGCGGGACATTGAAGACATTCCGGAGACCGTCCGCGAAAAATTGGAGTTTGTTCCCGTCGAAAATATGGACGAAGTTTTGAAAACCGCATTGCTTTCGTGAAATTAAAATTTCGCAACAAAAAATCCTCGAATGATTTTTATCAGACGAGGATTTTTTTTTCTGAAAAACTTTTCGTCAAATTGCACGTTGTACTTTACCTGAACGAAGGCAACGAGTGCAAACATTGACGCGTTTAATTTCACCGTCGACAATCGCGCGGACGCGCTGAATATTCGGTTTCCATTTGCGTTTGGTCTTCAAGTGCGAGTGGCTGACGTTCATTCCCGACATTTCACCTTTATGACAAATTTCACAGTAACTTGACATGAAAATCACCTTCCTTTAAACAAAAACGTAAGTATTATAGCACAAAAAAAGCGTCGTGCAAACTCTTTTCAAAAAATTTTTTGTCACGACAATTTTTTTTAAGTATTTTTCCGTCAAGATTTTTTAAAGCGTTTGACAAAGACTTCTTCCTTTTCGGGATAGCCGAAGAAAAATCCTTGAATCTGATCCGCCTTGCACTCGTCGCGCAGATAAATATAGGCGTCCTCCTCCTCTATACCCTCGACACAAACTTTCATGCCGATAGAGTGACAGAGCATGACGGTATATTTTACAAGGTTGCGGTCGAAAGAACTTTCGAGAATATCTTTGACGAACATTCTATCAATTTTAATTATATCGCATTTAAAATTTTTCAGGAAACCGAGCGAAGAATAGCCCGTGCCGAAATCGTCCATTGCAATTTTTATTCCGAGATTATGGAACTCCGAAAACTGCTTGTTGACGAACTCCCAATCGTAGACGCTTTGACTTTCGGTGAGCTCAAAAGTCAGCGTGTGCGGGTCAATTCCGTGCCTCATGATACAATCTTCGACGAACGGGAAAAACATTCTCTCTTCGAGCTGGTAAAGCGAAATATTCACGCTCATTTGAAAATCGGGCATGAACTCCTGCCATCTTTTGGCGACGATAATTGCATTTTCTATAATCCAATGTCCGACGGGGATAATCATTCGGGATTTTTCAAGCATGGGAATAAACTGCATGGGCGCAACGACGCTGCCGTCTTTGTCGTACCAACGAAGGAGAGCTTCCGCGCCAAATAACTTGCCGTCACTTGCGTTGACTTGCGGCTGAAAGCACAGGAAGAAATCTTCGCAACCGCGCGCAATAGAATTTTGCATAAGATTCTGCATCCCGATATCATAACGCCAGCGGTCATAAGTTTCCTTCTCGAAGAAACAAATTTGGTCGCGTCCTTTCACGCGCGCCAATTCCAGAGCAACTTCCGCGTAACGAACGAGAGTAATATTGTCGTCCGCGTCAGCAGGATAAAAAGCCGCGCCGCCGGATGCCGTGCAATAAATTGTATCTTCGACGTTGCGAATTTCGCGCATGCAGAGCTGGACGCTGGAAAAAATAATCTCAATCTCTTCCGGCATTGCGTCCGGCATGAAGAAACCGAACATGTAGCTATCCATTTTGTAAAGTTTAATATCGGGCGGCAAAACGTTCGTGATATCCTGCGCGATTTGCCGGAGCGCGGTATCGCCGAAGCGGTGACCGTAAGTTTCGTTTATGACGTTGAAATTATCGAGACCGACGACCACGACCGCGCCATGGGAATTTGGATTCATCGTCAGTTCTTCGTGCAAGTCAGCGTAAAAAACATTGCGGTTTAAAAGTCCGGTGACGTTATCGGCTTTAATTTGTCTGTCCATGCGCGAAATAACTCCGGAAATAATTTCCGGCTGTTCGTACTCGTCCAATCCAATGGAAAGACGAAGATTCACCCAGCCATAATCGCCCTTGCTGTCCAGCAAACGAAACTCACACTCGAAGGAAGTATTTCGAGTTTCCTCCTTCGCGGCCTCAATCGCCTTTTCGTAAAGCTCGCGATCTTCGTAATAAATAAACGGCAAAATCAATGAGTCCATATCGTCGACAAAGTTCGAGGGGAAGCTGAAATCTTGCATGAAATTATCCGACAACAACACCCTATTCGTCGTCAAGTCGACGACAAACAAATACTCCTCCGCTGAACTCTGCAACGCACTGAAATAAGCCGTTATTCTGTTTAGTGGAGAGTGTTCTCCGATATACGGAGTTGCATTTGTATCCATTACAATCTTCCTTTTCAAAAGTATCCGCTTAAACCTTTCTTTTGCAATTCGACACTGCTAAAAAAGTTCCTGCAAAAAAAGTTTTCATTTTTTTATCAGAAATCTGCGCGGGGAAAATTTTCCTCCACTACACGATTAATTTTCCGAAGTCCGCGATTTTTGCGAGCAAGTCGTCGATAGATTTCAGGAGCGCGAGGCGATTTTTTCTGACTTCCAAATTTTCGTCCATGACCATGACAGAATCAAAGAAAGAGTCAATCGGCGTGGAAAGTTTTTTCAGCGCGTCGAGTGCGCCGATAAAATCTTTCTTGTCGATAAGTTCTTCGGCAACCACTTTCACGGCGGCGAAGGCTTTGCACAAAATTTGTTCGGCGTCCAATTTAATCAAGCCTTCGTTAATTTCCGTCGACTCGGATTTTTTCGCGATATTGCCCACGCGGACGAAGGACTGAATATTTTTTACGGCGTCGGGGGTGTTCAAAAACTGTTCGATAGCCGCCGCCTTAATCGTCACCGCAAAAACGTCGTCCACGTCGCCTATAACCGCGTCAACCACGTCGTAGCGCGTCGAGGACAAAACATTTTTCACGCGCAGGCGAATAAACTCCGCGAAGTCCTTTTGAATTTTTTCGCGCCCGACTTCGTCAGTGACGTGGAGCAAATCCATCGCAAGTTCGACGAGTTCGCTGAGGGAAATTGACCAGCCGGCTTCGGCGAGCATATTGACCAGCCCTAAAGCTTGACGGCGGAGCGCGAAGGGATCTTGCGAACCCGTCGGAATCAAGCCGCGACTGAAAGTTGCAACAATGTTATCGATTTTATCAGCGAGGCTCAAAATTCTGCCGGCGGTAGTCTTCGGTTGGGCATCGCCCGCAAAACGCGGCATGTAGTGTTCGTCAATGGCGGTGGCGACTTCCAAATTTTCCCCGTCGAGTTTTGCGTATTCGCGCCCCATAATTCCCTGCAGTTCGGTAAATTCGGTGACCATACCCGTGACTAAATCGGCTTTGGAAATTTCTGCCGCGCGAATCGAATTTTTTCTGTCGGCTTCGGAAATTTTTTCGCCGAGCATATCGCAAATTTTTTCGGCAAGTTTTACCAGCCGTTCCGTCTTTTCATACACCGATCCAAGACCTTCCTGAAATACGACGGTTTTGAGTTTGTCGCGGTGTTGGTCGAGATTTTTTTTTCGATCCTCGTTGAAGAAAAACTGCGCGTCCTCCAAGCGTGCCTTCAAAACTCTTTCGTTGCCGTGCTGAACAATGTCGAGATAATCACGCCCGCCGTTGCGAACGGTGACAAAAATCGGCATCAATTTCCCGTCGAAGGTCTTGACCGGAAAATATCTTTGGTGATCGCGCATGGGAGTAATGACGGCTTCGGGCGGCAGGTTGAGATATTTTATCTCGAAGTCGCCGGAAAGCGCGGTAGGATATTCGACAAGGTACAAAACTTCTTCCAACAGCTCTTCGGAAATTTCCGCCTTGCCTCCGCGTTCTTTGGCAACTGCCTCAATCTGCGCGGTGATCATTGCACGACGGCGGTTTTGGTCGACGATAACAAAATTTTTTTCGCAAGCGTCGACGTAATTTTCAGCGGCATCTATTAAAAATTCTCCCTGACTCAAAACACGGTGACCGCGCGAAATTTTTCCGGAGTGCACGTTCGCCAGCTCGAAGGGGATGACTTCTTCGCCGAAAAGCGCGACAATCCAGCGAATAGGACGAATAAATTTAAAGTCAAGACTGCCCCAACGCATGTTGTTTTGAAAATTCAAGTTGTAAATCAAATTCGGCAGGAGGTCTTTCAAAATTTCTGTTGTGGGCTTGCCGCTCTCGTGAATCACCGCATAAACATAGCCGTCGCGGGTGATTAAATCTTCCGGCGAAACTTTTTGCCCGCGCGCAAAACCAATCGCCGCTTTGGAAGGTTTACCCGCCGCGTCGAAAGCGATTTTCGTCGAAGGACCGCGCTTTTCTTCCTCGACGTCGTCTTGATTTTCGGCGACATTTTTCACGAGCAAAGAGATTCTGCGCGGCGTACCGAGTGTCTGAACTTCGCCGGCATTAATGCGCGCGTCTTTCAAATATTTTTCCGCCAAATCTTTTAACTGCATCAAAATTAATGGCATTGCGTGCGCGGGAATTTCTTCCGTGCCGATTTCCAAAAGCAACGTGCGGAAATTTTTTTGTTCACTCATTACGCGTTCACCTCCGATTTTTTCAGCAGGGGGTAACCCAGTCTTTCGCGCTGTTTCAAATATTCTTCCGCGCAGAGTCTTGCCAACTTGCGGACGCGCCCGATAAAGGCAGTGCGTTCGCTGACACTGATTGCGCCGCGTGCGTCAAGCAGATTAAACGTGTGAGAACATTTCAAAACATAATCGTAGGCAGGGTGAACGAAACCGAGTTTGATGACGCGAACAGCCTCCGCCTCGTATTTTTCAAACAGCTCGAAAAGCAAATCTTCGTCGGACAAATCGAAAGCGTAACTCGACTGCTCAAATTCATTCTGGTGAAAAACATCGCCATAGGTCACGCCGTCCGCCCACTCCACGTCAAAAACATTTTCGACGCCTTGAATGTACATGGCGATTCTTTCAAGTCCATAGGTAATTTCAACGGCGACGGGCTTGACGTCCTGGCTGCCTACCTGCTGAAAATAGGTGAACTGCGTAATTTCCATGCCGTCCAGCCAAACTTCCCAGCCGAGCCCCCACGCGCCGAGAGTCGGCGACTCCCAATTATCCTCCACGAAACGAATATCATGCTTTTGCGCCTCAAGCCCGATTGCGGCGAGACTTTCAAGGTAAAGCTCCTGAATATTGTCCGGCGAAGGTTTCATAATCAGCTGTAACTGGTGGTGCTGATAAAGGCGATTGGGATTATCTCCGTAGCGTCCGTCCGCCGGTCTGCGCGAAGGCTCCACGTAAGCAACATTCCACGGCTCCGGACCGAGCACGCGCAAAAAAGTAAAGGGGTTCATCGTGCCCGCTCCCTTTTCCACGTCGTAGGGTTCAGCTAAAATGCAGCCCTTGTCTGCCCAAAATTTTTGTAGAGCCAAAATTAATTCTTGATATTTCATTTTCGGCAATCGACCTCCTTGTAAAAAAACTCCTCTCAATTATAGGAAATCGCCGCCATAATGTCAAACCGCGCGGCTAAAAATGATTGACAAACCATAACGGGGGGGGGTAGAATGTGAAGAGTTTGTTATACAGGAGGCAGTGACGAAGTGGCGGGGAAAAAATATTTGTTCGTGTGTAATCTTCCGGACAACAGAGATTTAACTGACAAGGTCGTTAATGCGTTCAGGCGCAAGGCTTTTTTGACGGAAGATATTCTTTTTTTTGTGGCTTATGAAAATGAGGAGACTCACAATTATTTGGGGCTATTCCCCTGCATTGTGCCGGGCAGGTCGTGCAATATTCAAGTGCTGTTAAAAAATTTTGTTTCTGTTGAAGAAATTATAAAGCAGGTGGATTATTATATCGTCGGCAATGTTCCGAACGAGCTTTCCTACATAAATTGCGCCATAAGAAATAACGTCGAGATTATCGGTACAATCGAAGACGAAGAGGAAATGTTCAGCAATATTGTTGTCAGCCAGGAAGCGACGAAATGGAAAAAGGAGATTCATTTTTCGTTAGTGAATCAAGTTTTTAAAAGGTTTCCTCAAGATGAATGGGAGTATTTTCTTTTTCACAACGGGCTGGGAGAATCGATGTCGTTCTTTTTTTGGCTGAAAGAGTATCGCAAACGCCACCACAAAAAAATTTTTCTTTTCTGCGTGCACAAATCACACGTCGATTTTATGCAGCTTTCCCCTTACGTGGATTTTGTCGCGCAGATTAATTGGCAGGTCTTTGATTATATTTCCGTTTATCTTTCGGAAGAATACAGAATCAGAAATTTTTACACCTTCCACCTTGCGCCCGAAGTGGTGAAGGCGGGAAAATCTCTTTCTCCGCGTGAAAGAGTGGGATTCGTCTGGAAGGCAAGAGCTTTTCTGGGAATAAACCCCGACGTTCCTTTTGAAAAATATCCCGTCGAAATTCCCGCCGAGAGCGTGGCTAATGCACGACGAGTTTTTCAAGAATTGGGCGGGGTTGAAAGGAAGTCCGTTTTCTTCGTGGCGAAAGGTTATTCAAATGATATGCCCGGTCACGATGATTTTTGGTTGAAGCTTGCGGAAAGTCTGAAGTCAAAAGGTTTTGAAGTTTTCACGAACGGCACGGAAGAAACTATCCCCGGCTGTAAAAATATTTTTCTCTCGTTGCCTGAAACTGTGGAGTTTGTCCGGCTTTGTGGGAACGTCGTGGGAATCAGAACAGGTTTTTGTGAATTAACTTGCGTCTTGAATTTTAAAGATCCGATTAAATTATTCTCAATAACTCACAACAAAAACGACGACTTTTTCAAGCAGGAAGTGTGGATGTACGGATCCTTAGAAATAGTAAGAGTCAACGGCAGAAGAAGAGCTGAAGGTCTTAAGGCTGATTACTTAAAATTTTTGAGTCCGTATTTAGGAAAAAATATAGACTTTTCGTGTCACATTTTGGGAAATAATCCCGAAGAAGACGATATTTTGATTGAGGAACTCACCAAAAAAATAACGGAAGAAAATTAATCAAGCGCGGAAACTTTTTCCAGCGTCGCGGCGATAAGTTTAACTTGCGGCTCGACGGTTTTCAAATGCAGACGTTCTTGCGGGCTGTGAATAAATTCGTTCGTCGTGCCAATCGAAACGACGTCAAGGCAGGGATTTTTCTCAAGGAAAGCATTGCACTCAAGTCCCGCGTGTATCGTGTGAACCTTCGGCTTAAAATTATTCTGCTCCTCGAAAATTTTCGCCATGATTTTTGCAAGAAGGCTTTTGGGATTAAAATTCCACGCCGGACTTTTCCTGCCGAACTCCACTTCAAAATTCGTGAGCTTTGCAATCTGCGCGCCCGCCTCAAGAAAATCGTCAAGCAAGTCCGTAGAATTTGAACGCGGCAAAAAAGTAATGTCAATCTCCCCGCCGAAAATTTTCACGACGCCGAGATTTGCAGACTGCGTGGGGGAATTTGTCGCGCTCGAAACGGCATAAACTCCGCTGTGAATCAAAGTTATCAACGCCAAAAAATCTTCGGTGTCCTGCGCGCTGAAAACTTTTTCCGGTCGTTCGGTAGCCGCCACTTCGATTTTAAAATTCGGCTCGTCATAATTTTTCTGAATCAGATTTTTCACGGCGGAACAACAATTAAAAATTTTCTCTTCGGTTAAATCCGTGACGATAATAATTTCCGCGTCGGAAGGTATCACGTTTGCCGCCCTGCCGCCGGAAAAATTCGCCGGCTGAAAATTTCCGCGCCGCCCGACCTCCCGTAAAATATTTTTCATGACCTTGATTGCGTTGGCGCGATTTTTGTGAATCTCTATTCCGGAATGCCCGCCGCGCAACCCGTCGATTTTTATTTTGAACGACGCCCGAAAATTTTTTTCCGGAGCAACGTAATTAACTTTCCGCCTGAAATTTATTCGCATGCTGCCCGCGCTGCCGACAACCAGTTCATCATAATTTTCGGAGTCGCAGTTAATCAAAAATTTCGCGTCGACGAAAAATTTCTTGTCGAGATTAACCGCGCCGCTCATGCCCTGTTCCTCGTCCGTCGTGAAAATAATTCTAATCGGTCCGTGCGAAAAATTATTCGCCTTGACGAGATATAAAATTTCCGCGATACCCATGCCGTCGTCCGCGCCCAAACTCGTGCCTTCCGCCTGCAAAAAATTTTCCGTGCGAATAACTTTAATCGGGTCGTTCAGCGGATCGTACTTGTAATTTTCCGCCGCGACGCAAACCATATCCATATGCGCCTGTAAAATCGTCAAGGGCGCATTTTTTTTATCGGGGCTTGCCGGAATTTCCGCGACGATATTTTTATTTTCGTCCTGCGCGACCTGAAAACCCTGCGCCTGCAAATATTCCTTGAGAAAATTACTGACGCGCTCCTCATGTTTCGACGGGCGGGGAATGGCGGCGAGATTTTTGAACTCGTCAAGCACGCCCTCCAAAATTTCACTCATTTAAAATCACTCCTCCAAAAAAAATCGGGTGTACTTTTTACAGAACACCCGCAAATTCCTAGAAAAATTTTTGTAAATCAAGTAAACATACTCAAAAGATTTTGTTGGTTGCCCGCGTGAATCGCCGTATTCAAATTCCGCGCGGCATACAGGGATTCGGTTTCGTCTTCGCGCCTGTCGTTCGCGTAGTCCAAAATATTCGGGAAGAGCCTGTCGCCCTGATAATTCGCAAGGTCGACGTCGTGAGCAAGCCTGCCCAAAAAAGTTTCGACTGCCGAAGAATTTTCCTTCAGCGCATTTTCAAGTACAGACTCGTTAATTGAAATATTCCCGAAGGCGTCGACGGAGATGCCGATATTGCCGAGAGACTGTTCAAGGAGTGCATTGCCGCCGAAGTTCGACGCGAGAGCCGACATACGATTTGAAAGCCCGCTGTTTTCGTTCAGATAAGAAACCGCGCTGTTGTAGTTGTTGACGAGATTTTGAACCATCGCCATTTGATTATTTTCGCTTAGCGTTTGAGTTTTCTCTTCGTCGTCCGAAACAAGATAATCCCTGACGAAATTATTAAACCTGTCTTCGGGCGGCGGCGGAGCAGTCGCGGCGGCAGATCGGTTTTCGTCGGGAATATTTTCCGGCGTCGGCGTACTCCTGTTTGATTCGACGAACATTCTTTCATGTGGCGGGATATTCCCCTGATTAAATTCCGCGAGCGTCGAAAGAGTTGAGCCGGTATTTTCGTCGTTGTCGTCGTCGTTATTTTCTTCGACCTGCACAGAACTTTTTAGTTTGTCGGCGGATTCCCGCAGGGACTCCATAGCCTCTTGGAATTGCTGACGGAAAGAATTTTTATCGTCGTTATAATTTTCGACCATATCCGTCAAGGCGGGTTGTCCGCCGAATTCTGATTTTAGAAAATTTGCACCGGTTTGAATCGGCGCGGAAGTCAACAAAGAATTATTCGCCGCCTGCATATTCAATCCGAAAAATTTTCGCGACACACTTGCAACCAAATTATTTTGGTTTACCATTGAATTTACGGTTGGCATGACAACTTCCCCCTCTCCGAAAACGCAAGAAAACAATCTTCCGAACTTCTATCTTGCCGCCATTTTATAATTTAAAGAAAACGTTGTCAATAATCTTTGTGGCAAATAAATTTTAAATTTTGAACCTGCCGATAATGTCTTGCATTTGTTGCGCCATTTCGGCAAGGGAGCGGCTGGCGTCGGCAATCTCGTGCATTGTTGCGGATTGTTCTTCGCCGGCGGCGGAAACTGTTTCGGATTCTTTCGCGACTTCGCGGCTTTTCACGTTGATATTCGCGACAGAATTTATAATGACATTCGTGCTTTCGACGAGATTTTTCACGATACCTTCCATTTGTTTGGTGCCGTCCGCGACTTCGGTGACCATCCGAATAATTTCGCCAAAAGTTTGCCCCGCGCCGTCAACGGCATCCGTACCGCTCTTGACATTCTGCACGCCCTCCTGCATTGAGGCGACGGCGTCTTGAGATTTTTCCTGAATGGAGCCGATTAAATCAGAAATTTCACGCGCGGAAAGTTGGGACTGTTCGGCGAGCTTGCGGACCTCTTCAGCGACGACAGCAAAGCCGCGCCCGTGTTCACCTGCGCGCGCCGCCTCTATAGCCGCGTTCAGCGCAAGCAAGTTCGTTTGGTCAGCGATAGCCGCAATCGCGTCGACAATCTTGCCGATTTTTTCGGACTCTTCGCCGAGCAAAGCAATGACGTCCGCCGACGCGCTAACCGACGTTTCGATTTTCTTCATCTGGTCAACGGCATTGTGGACGCTGTTGCCGCCCGCCTCTGCCATGCTGTTTGTGTTGTTAATTTTTTCGATAGACGCACCCAAAGTTTTCGTAAAGATGTTCATATTATTTCTAAGCTGTTCGGATTGTGCGCTGGCGTTTTCGACTTCGCCGAATTGTTCCGTGCAGGCTCCCGCGACAGTGACTATGGATTCAGCAACCTGGTTAATGGCCGTCGTCGATTGATCCGCGCTTGCCGTGAGCTGTTGGGAGGCGGCGGCGACTTGTTCGGCAGAATTCATGACTCTACCTATCATCGCATGAACATTTTCGCGCAACTTTGAAACAGCGCGCGCCATAACTCCCAGTTCGTCCGAGCGATCCACGTCAATTAATCCGGCGTTCCTATCCATGCGAAAATCGCCGGTGCCCAAAGTTTCAAGCACGGTAGTCAAATTTCTAATCGGCGTAATCAAACGATTGGAAAGGAACATAGCGATAGCGGTGATAACAATCTGCAGAATGACAATGACAATTATCGTCTGAATGATGCTGCTCCTCAAAGCGGCGTTTGCGCGGGCTTCGGCTTCGGCAACCTGCCCGTCGATATAGTCAATCCAAACGCCGGTGCCGACAACCCAACCATAGGGCTCAAAAGCCGCCGTGTAATTTCTTTTCGGCAAGGGTTCAGTCTGATTCGGTTTAGCGAACATTAAATCGGTGTAGCCGCCGCCGGATTGTCTGCCGTTATCAATCATTTCGCGAATAAATTGTTTGCCCGTCGGGTCTGTGGCATTAATTCTGGATTTGCCTTCGGTGTCCTGTCGTCCGAGCAGAACGACGTTAATTCCCTCGTAAGTATCAATCCAAAAATATCCGGCGTCGCCCTCGTAGCGCATGGCACGAACGAGCGCGGCGGCTTCGGTTTTCGCTTGCTCTTCGGTTATAAGTCCTGCCTGTTGCCTTTTGTAAATCGTATCAATGACGCTGATAGCCGCTTGAGTTTGGTCTTTCAGCTCCCTTTCGACGTCGTTCATAAGCAACGTGCGAAAAGCCTCGCTCTCCTCCTTCGCGGTGCCCATCATGTCCTTCAGAAAAATACCGCTGACGCAAATCATTGTTATCAGCGAAGAACCTATCATCATTAATAGGAACTGCGTTTTCATGGAACTTTTTTGATTCATAAAAAAATCTCCTCCATTATAAGTTTTTAAATTAATTCTAGTTTTTTTGCGAAAGTTCCTGCAGATTTTTTGTAGGAGGAGAAAAATTTTTTAAGCGGCGGCACATCGCGCGGGGTACTAACCTAAAAATTTTTTATCCTGCAAATTTCGTCGACAAGGTGTGCGTCGAGATTTTTCTGTAGCTCTTTTAAGGTCTTCGCGTCGAACAGATAGGTGACGTGCGGCACGCCGTTAATCTTCGATTCTCCGCTGAAACCTCCGGTGTAAATGTTGTAGAAAATATTAAAATCGGCGTTCATTTCAAAATTTGTGTAGCTCAAAATTATATAGGAGCCGTTCGTAAATTTCGCGGGCTTATCCGGCGTAATGAACAGCTCAAAACCGTCGATACTCTGCGGAAGATTTTTCACGTAGCTCCACGCGGAAAAATGCCTGTCAGAAATAAAAATATCTTCGTCGGGATTAATCGGCTTTGAAAGATTTTCGACGACCTTCAAAATTTCCGGCAACATCTTACCAAAAGTTTCAAAGTTCCCCGTGAAAAATTTCGTCAAGCAAAATTCGTTGAGTCCTATTTTCACGCGCGTCTTGTACTCGAAAGTTTCTTCGTGAAAGTAAACCGTCAAGCCGCGATGAATTTTTTCGTCCTCGTAAGAAAAATAATCGAACCTGTCACCATTTTCAGCAAAAATTTTTTTCAAAGTAAAGCCGCAAATTTCGTCGGGCAGTTCGTCAAAAATATTTGTCGTCTGCGCTTCGGCGGCGATTTTATTTTTTATATCGGGTTTCATTTTTTCCTCGTCAATCAAAATTTTTCTGCAAGTATACCACAAAATTTTCCAACAGTAAAATTTGCTTTGAATAAAAAATTTTCTGTAGTATAATTCACGTAAGAATTTTTAAGGAGGAAATTTTTATGAAAAAAGTTGCGGTATTTCTTGCCAATGGTTTTGAGGAGGGCGAGGCTCTTTTCACGATTGACATTTTGCGCCGCGCGGGGCTTGCTTGCGATTCCGTTTCGATAGGCGAAGAATTTGTCACGAGCAGCAGAAAAATCACCGTCAAGGCGGATAAAGTTTTGGGCGAAAAAAATCTTGCGGAATACGATATGATTGTTTTGCCCGGCGGACAGCCCGGATCTACTAATCTTTCTAAGGACGAGCGCGTTTTAAAAATCGTGCGCAATTTTATTGACGACGAGAAAAAATTTGTTGCCGCGATTTGTGCCGCGCCTATGGTTTTGAAGGCGGCGGGTGTCAGCAAAGGCAGGACGTTGACTTCATTCCCGACGGACGAGCTGAAAAGTTTGTTCACCGACGCGAATTATATCGACGACCAACTTGTTGTGCAGGACGGAAATTTAATTACCAGTCGCAGTGCGGCAACCGCCATGACGTGGGCTTACAAACTTATCGACGTTTTGGGCGGTGACTCCGAGCCGGTGAAAAAGGCGATGCTTTACGACAGACTTCTTGCCGGAAAATAATTTTCTCTTCGTGAAAAAATAAAAAGTCCCGATTTTTCAATCGGGACAATTTTTTTTGGGGTTATTGTCTTGGGCTAAAGACTTCGAGAAAAATTTTATTGGCAAGTAGCAACTTCGTCGAGAGCCTGCACGTCGCCGGTCTTATCCATCGTGACGAGTTGTCCGCCGGTCAAGATAACCATTGCCGCGTCGCTCGGAGCGTTCTTCTGAATGAAATCGATATCGAATTTCATCATGAGTTCGCCCTTCTTGACTTTCTGCCCGTCCGTGACGAACGTCTCAAAGCCTTCGCCGTTCAGGTTGACGGTATCGACGCCGACGTGGAAGAGGAATTCTATACCGTCGTCCGTCTTGAAACCGATAGCGTGTTTGGTCGGGAAAACCATCATGACTTCGCCGTCAGCGGGAGCAACCAATTCGCCTTTAGCGGGTTTCACGAAGAAACCGTCGCCCATAGCCTTCATGGAGAAGGCCGCGTCAGGAGATTCGCACATGGGGTGAACTGAACCGGTGATAGGCGAGCAAAGTTTAATTTTTTCGCCGACAGGAGCCGCGCCGCCGCCGCCACTTTCAGCCGCAGCAGGAGCCGCGCCGCCGTCAGATTCGACGTCGGGAGCACGATTTGCGAGATAATCTTCAAGATCTGCTTTAATAACAGCGACTTTCGGACCGTAGATGACTTGCACGCCGGTGCCTTTGATAATGACGCCGACCGCGCCCGTTGCCTTCAAGAGAGCCTCGTCGACAACGCTGGAATCTTTAACGGAGCAACGGAGTCTTGTCGCGCAGCAGTCAACCGAAGTGATATTCTGCTTGCTGCCGAGCGCGCGAGCGATAGCCGAATTGAGTTCGTCAGCACCGCCGCCGCCACCGCCTGCAGCACCGCCGCCGCCGCCTTGTTTAGCTTTGTAGTCGGCTTTGGTGTAGAGTTTAACTTCGCCGTCGTCGTCTTCACGACCGGGCGTCTTGAAGTCAAATTTCTGAATCAGAATACTAAACGCGAAGTAGTACAGGAAGAAGTAGATAATACCGACGGGCACAATCAGCATCCAGTCAGTTTTGTCATTGCCCTGCAGGATACCGAAAATCAGCAAGTCAAGCAAGCCGCCGGAGAACGTCAAGCCGACTGCAATTCCCAGCATATGCGCAATCATGTACGCCGCGCCGGCTAGAGCAACCTGCACACCGAAGAGCACGGGAGCAACGAACAAGAAGGAAAATTCGATAGGTTCGGTGATACCGGTGAGAGCGGAAGTAAGAGCCGCCGAAAGGAGAAGACCGCCGGCAACTTTTTTCTTTTCCGGTTTCGCGCAACGGTACATAGCGAGAGCCGCGCCCGGGAGACCGAAAATCATGAAGATAAACTCACCGGAGAAGTAGCGCGTTGCGTCGGGGTTGAAGTGCACCGTATTGGGGTCAGCCAACTCTGCGAAGAAAATGTTTTGACCACCTTGAATGAGCTGCCCGTTAATCATTTCGGATCCGCCCATACCTGTCTGCCAGAAGGGGAGATAGAAGACGTGATGAAGTCCGAAAGGAATCAAGCCACGTTTTACGATACCGAAAATCAACGTGCCGATATAGCCGGAGCCGGTGACAAGACCGCCGATAGCGAAGATACCGTTTTGGATAACCGGCCAAACAAAAGTCATGGCGATACCGACGAACATATAGACGACAGTTGAGATAATCGGGATAAAACGAGAGCCACCGAAGAATGAGAGCGCGTCCGGCAGAACAATTTTATGAAAGCGATTATGCAGTATAGAAACACCAATACCGACGATAATACCTCCAAAAACACCCATTTGCAGTGACAAGATACCGCAACTTTCCGCGATAGTACCCGCCATAACGTCAGGAGCGACAGCCCCGTCGACGATTTTGCCAGTGATTTGCAGCATCGCATTACAAGAGATATGCATTACAAAGAATGCAATCATAGCCGCCAATGCCGCGACTTCTTTTTCAGCCTGCGACATACCTATAGCGACGCCGACTGCAAAAATTAGTGGCAAGTTCCCAAAAATTACGCCGCCCGCCGCGCTCATGACGGTTAGCAGCATATTCAGGACAGTGCCTTGACCGAGTGCGCCTTCAAGTCCGTAGGTTGCTATTGTCGTCGGATTGGTGAACGAGGCACCGAGACCCAACAGCAAGCCCGCGATTGGCAACACTGCGACCGGAAGCATAAAGCTTCGCCCAACGCGTTGCAATACGCTAAAAATTTCGTCTTTCATGAAATTTCCCTTCCTTTCTAAAATTTATTTGGTTGGAGCTAAGACGAAAACTCCTGCAAAAATTTTGGGGTTCAAAAAAAACTACAATCCCCCATAATTTCAAAAGGATTATACAACACGGATAAAACTTTGTCTATAATTTACATGAAAGAAAAATTTACCTTCCGAGAATAGTTTTGCGTTGCGTGACGAGCACTCCCGTGAGCATAAGCAGGCAGCCGAAAATTTCCCTGCCGCTCATTTCTTCGCCGAGAATCAGCCAGCCGGACAGCGCGCCGAATATCGATTCAAAGCTCATCAAAATTGCCGCCGCCGCCGGTTCCGCGTACTTCTGTCCGTAAATTTGCAAGGTGAATGCCACGCCCGCGCTCATAATTCCGCCGTAAATTATCGGAACTGCCGCGTTTGTTATTGCGCCGAGTGTCGGGATTTCAAAAATCGTCATTGCCGCGAAACTCAAAACCATTGTCGTGAAAATTTGCGCCGTAGAAAGTTCCAGCACGTCGACTTTCGGCGCGAACCTATCGACAAGCAAAATGTGCGCCGTCCACAAAAACGCGCTGAAGAATAAAATTGTATCGCCGCGATTGATTGAAAGTTCCTCGTCTATCGCCAAAAAGTACAGCCCGATTATTGCGAGAGCCGCGCCTATCCAATTTTCGCGCAGGATTTTTTTGCCGAGAATTTTTGCCGCAAGTGGTACGAAGACAATGTACAAGCACGTTATGAATGCCGCTTTACCCGCCGTCGTGAAGAGCAAAGAGATTTGTTGCATGGAGCTTGCCACGAATAAAAATATCCCGCAGAACAAACCGACTAAGAATCCCCGCGAATATTTTCCGCTTAATCTTTCTTCGCGGCGTTGTCTTCGCGTGAAAAATAAAACCACGACGAGTGACAGGAAGCCCAAAAAATATCTTGCCGCCGCGTAGGAAAATGGTCCCAGCCCGTCCATGCCGCTCATTTGCGCGACGAAAGTTGTTCCCCAAAAAAAAGACGCGCCCAACAACATTAATGCGCCTTTTGCTTGCATGAATAATTCTCCTTCTTATAAATTTTTTTATTTCAAATTTAGCATCTTCTTTTCTTTTGGCGCAAAAGAAAAGAAGCAAAAGAAAACTGCCCGCAGAGGTCGCGTCACGCGACCAAATGCGGGCGGCCGCACGTCCTTGTGCGGCCCCTCACTCGTTTTTTTCTTCGCCTAAAACAACTTCAAGTTCGGAAGTCCTTAACGCGCCGTCGGAAATTTCTTCACGCGCCGCCGCAAGCTCCGCCTCAAGACGATTGACTTTTTCTTCCAGCCGCTGAATTTGTCGAAGAGCAACCTCAATCATTTCGCGTTCGGGGTCGGGCAAAATATCGTGGTCAAGGTCGACGTCAATCTCGTCGCAAATTTCCGCGTGTACTGCCGGGTCGTTGACATTCATGCCACGTTTCGCGCAGTGTTCCAGCCAAACTTTTTTATATTCCTCCTCGTTATGAATGCGCTTGCCGTGCAAAACCACGACGCGCCCGGGAATCCCGACAACCGTCGCGTGTGGAGGGACTTCCTTTAAAACGACACTGCCCGCGCCGATTTTCGCATGGTCACCGACTTTAAAAGAGCCGAGAACTTTTGCGCCGGTCGCTATGACGACGTTGTTGCCGATTGTCGGATGACGCTTGCCCTTTTCCTTGCCGGTGCCGCCCAGCGTGACGCCCTGATAAAGTGTGACGTTCTTGCCAAGCTCCGCAGTCTCGCCTATAACAATTCCCGTGCCGTGATCTATAAAAAGTCCGTCGCCGATTTTCGCGCCGGGGTGAATCTCAATCCCCGTCAAAAACCTGCAAAAATTCGACACGAGGCGCGCAGAAACAATCCAGCCGCGTTCAAAAAGCGCGTGGGAAATTCTGTGCAACCAAATCGCGTGCAACCCCGAATAGCAAAGAATCACTTCGAGCGTGCTCTTCGCGGCGGGGTCGCGCTCAAAAATGACGCGTATATCTTTCCTTATACGCGCAAAAAATTTCATCTAAAACCCCCCGTTCCAGCGTCTGGGGACAAGTGGAAAGGGATAAGTTTTGGTGTCTTTTCGCTTGCCGCTTACCACTTGCCCCTAAAAACTATCCACTAATCCCTACAATGGCGTAAGCGGAAATTCCCTGCTCGTTGCCCGTGAATCCAAGCCCCTCTTCGGTTTTCGCCTTGACGCTGATAAAATCCAAATCAATCTGCAAAATTTCAGCAAGGCGCGTCCGGATTTTCAAAATGTGCGGCGCGAGTTTCGGTTTCTGCGCGACGACAACCGAATCAATATTTCCAATCGAATAACCTTTCGCCTTCAAGAGCTCGTGAACTTCGGCAAGGAGTCTGCCGCTGTCGGCGTCTTTAAATTTTTCGTCGGTGTCCGGAAAATGTTGACCAATGTCGCCGAGAGCCGCCGCCCCCAAAAGCGCGTCAATAATCGCGTGAATCAAAACATCTGCGTCCGAATGTCCGTCAAGCCCCAGCGCGTGATTAATTTCGACGCCGCCCAAAATTAATTTCCTGTTCGGAACAAGGCGGTGCACGTCGTAGCCGATACCAAAGCGCGTCATAAAAATTCAACTCCTCAAAAAACTTTCGGCAATGTCAATATCTTCGGGCGTCGTGATTTTTATGTTGCGGTAGTCGCTCCGAATAACTTTAATCTGCGCGCCGATTCTCTCAACAAGGCTCGCGTCGTCCGTGCCCAAAAAATTATCGGTCTCCGCCTGCGAATAAGCGCGAAACAAAATTTCCCTGCGAAAACCCTGCGGCGTCTGAACTTCGACGAGATTGGAGCGCGGCGGCGTATTTTTGACGAATCCTTCCGCGTCGATAACCTTAATCGTATTTTTTTCGGGAACAGCCGCGATAGCCCCGCCGAATTTTTCCGCCGCGTCGATAACCGCGTCGATTGTCTGCACGCTGACGAGTGGGCGCGCCGCGTCGTGCACCAGAATTATTTCGGAAGTCGCGGGCACAAATTTTAAGCCGTTCGCTATGGAATATTGTCGTTCACTGCCGCCGATTGTCACCTGCCACGATTTCAAGTTCGGTGTCGATTTTAAAAGTTCCTCGACAATTTCCACTTCGTCCGCGCCAACGACGACAATTAATTTTTTTACGCGCTCGACCTGCGAAAAAATTTTCAGCGTCCGAATTAAAACCGGCTCCCCCGCAATTTCCAGGAAGATTTTATTTTTTCCGCAACCCATTCGCCTGCTCGCGCCCGCCGCCGGAAAAATTACCGTCACCATCAAATTAAACCCTCGTCAATCAATTTTTTTATCCCGACAAGAACGCCGCGCTCGTCATTGCTCAAAGTCTCGAACTTCGCAACTTTTTTCAAGTCGGGATGAGCGTTCGCCATTGCAAAACCGTAGCCGACCGCCTGAATCATTTCGTAATCGTTCATGTAATCACCGAACGCCGCGCACTCTTCGGGCTTAATGTTCAAAATCCGCTGAACATTTTTCACCGCCTCACCCTTGTTAATTCCGGGCGACATAATATCAACCCAAAAATCCGAACTCAAAACAACCTGCAACGAGTCGTAAAATTGTCCGAGCTTGTCATAAATATTTTCCTTAGCGTGCCCCGTCGCGTCATAGAAGGAAACTTTAATCGGCGTGTCGTCAATTTCCTGCCAGCTGTCAACAACTTCGTTATGCGTGTAATATTTTCCCAACTCCGCCTGAAATTCGGGCGTGTTGTGTTCGCGGCGCATATACGCATCTTTTTTGCCGCACCACACGCGAAGAATATTTTCAAGCGGCTCTGTGTCTTCCAAAACTTTTTCGACGGCGGCGGGATCCAGCGGGCAGGAAAAAATTTCTATCTCCCTATGCATGACAATCGTGCCGTTTTCCGCAAGAAACAAAAATTCGTCGACGTACTTTTCAAAACTCTTCAGCAGGGAAAAATATTGCCGCCCGCTTGCCGGAGCAAAAATCACGCCGCGCTTTTTGAGTTCAGCCATCGTCTCGTCGAAACCTTCGGGCAATTTGTTTTCGCTCGTCAGCAAAGTCCCGTCCATGTCCGAAAAAATAATTTTAATCAAGTCAATCGACCTCCGGTAAAAATTTTAGTAACAAGTTTGAAAAAATATTCCCCAACGATTATAATTAAGCCATAAACTTTTAGGAGGGTTTAGGTGTGTCGTATTTGGGAGAAAATATAAAAAAGCTGGGCTTTGGTCTCATGCGTCTGCCGAAAGTCGACGAAAAAATTGACATTGAGCACGTCAAGAAAATGGTCGACATGTTTTTGGCAAAGGGCTTCACTTATTTTGACACGGCGTGGGCTTATCCCGGCAGTGAAGATGCGATTCGTCAAGCACTCGTCGAACGCTACCCGCGCGAAAAATTTCAGCTTGCCACGAAGAACGCCGCGTGGATTAATTGCAAAACCCGTGAAGATGCTATCGCGCAGTTTGAAACTTCCTTGAAACAAACGGGCGCGGGCTATTTCGATTTTTATCTGTTGCACAATCTCGGTTTGCACCGCACGAAATTTTTTGAGGACTTCGACATGTGGAATTTCGTCGCGGAACAAAAGCGGCTCGGAAAAATTAAGCACGTCGGATTTTCTTTCCACTCCACGCCGGAAGAGCTTGACGAGATTTTGAACAAACACCCCGAAGCTGAATTCGTCCAGCTGCAAATTAATTACGCCGATTGGGAAAATCCTGCCATTCAGTCGCGCGGCGTCTACGAAGTCGCCCGCAAGCACGGCAAGCCCGTCGTGATAATGGAGCCCGTCAAAGGTGGGTTGCTCGCCAATCCGCCGGAACAAGTTGCCGAAGTTTTCAAGAAGGCAAATCCCGATGCGTCGCTTGCGTCGTGGGCTATTCGTTTTGCCGCGAGCCTCGACGGCGTGATAACTGTCCTTTCGGGCATGAGCAACCTTGAGCAAATGGAAAATAATACTTCCTACATGGAAAATTTCCGCCCGCTTGACGATGCCGAGCGCAAGACAGTTGACGAGGCGCGGGAAGTTTTGGCGAGCATTCCGATTATCCCCTGCACCACTTGCAACTACTGCGCGAAAGTTTGTCCGCAAAACATCGGAATTTCCGGCTCGTTCACGGCGATGAATATTTTCACGCTTTACGGAGATCTGAAGGCGGCGAAACACGAGGAAAGTTGGCTCGTCGGCGGGCACGGGAAAAATCCTGCAGGGGCTTGCATAAAATGCGGCGCGTGCGAAAGAGTTTGCCCGCAACACATTCAGATTCGCAAGGAGCTTGTCCGCGTCCACAATACTTTTAATTAAGGGGAAACGGGAAAGTTTTAAGAGAAAAGAAAATCTTACCCCTTATCCCTTATCACTATAGCGGTCGCGTGCGCGTCAAGCCCTTCCGCCTCCGCAAGCCTGACTATATCGGCGGCGGATTTCAAAAGGTCATCGCGCGTGTAAGAAATAAGACTCGTGCGCTTCAGAAAAGTTTCGACATTGAGAACAGAATAAAATTTCGCCGTGCCCCCCGTCGGCAAGACGTGATTGGGACCGGCAAAATAATCGCCGAGCGGTTCGGGGGAATACGCGCCCAAAAATACCGCGCCGGCATTTTTTATTTTCGGCAGGAGATTCAGCGGCGCGCTCACCAAAAGTTCGAGGTGCTCCGGCGCAGAAATATTCGCGAAGTTAATCGCCTCGTTCAAATTTTCCGCAACAATAATCAAGCCGTTATTTTCAATCGACGCGGCGGCAATTTCCCTGCGCGGAAGTTTTTCGAGTTGCGTCTGAACTTCGGCGGAAATTTTTTCGGCAAGCTCTTCGTCTGTCGTCACGACGATACTACAGGCAAGCGGGTCATGTTCGGCTTGGCTCAACATATCGGCGGCGGCGAAAATCGGGTTGGCAAATTCGTCAGCCACAATAAAAATTTCGCTCGGCCCTGCAAGCATATCAATATCACAATGCCCGAAGACTTCTTTTTTGGCAAGCGTGACGAAAATATTTCCGGGCCCGGTGATTTTATTTACGCGGGGAATTGTTTCCGTGCCGAAAGCCATTGCCGCGACAGCCTGCGCGCCGCCGATTTTGAAAATTTTATCCGCGCCGGCAAGTTTCGCCGCAACCAAAACGTACGGATTAATTTTGCCGCCCTTCGCGGGAACGCACATAATAATTTCGCCGACGCCCGCCACCTTCGCGGGAATAACATTCATCAAGACGCTGGAAGGATACGCCGCCGTCCCGCCAGGCACATAAACCCCGACGCGCTCAAGCGGGATAATCGATTGACCGAGCACGGAATTTTCTCCGCGAAAAGTTATCCACGACTTCGGCAGCTGTTCGGCGTGATAACTGCGGATATTTTCGGCGGCTCTCTTCAGCGAATCAACAACTTTTGAATCGGCTTGAGTTTCGGCAGCAGAAAATTCCTCTTCGCTGACCAAAAAATCTTCCGCGCGAATTTCCACGCCGTCAAATTTTTTCGTGTAGTCAATAATCGCCGCGTCACCAAATTTTCTGACGTCGCTGACAATTTTCCGGACAATCTCCGACGCCGTCAAGTCCGCGCCGAAAATTTTTTTGTTGAAGTCACGAATTTTTTGCGGCAACTGAATTTCGTCGAAAGGTTTTTTCGCCAAAGCCCTTTCGATTTCGCCGCGCCCGACTTCCGAACTTTTTAAAATCCTCATTAAAATATCTCCCCAAATTTTTTTCCGATTATAACATTTTTTCCCGTTGACAATCAACGCCACTGTAATTAAACTTTGAACGAGATGAGAATTTGTGGAGGGGATAAGATGATTTTTGATTGTCACACGCACACAAAATTTTCCGCCGATTCAAAAATGACGGCGGCGGACGCGATTGCCAAAGCCGAAAGTTTAAATCTCGGCGTGGTTTTTACCGAACACTTCGATTATGATTTGCCGGGCGAAATTGATTTTACCTTCGACCCCGAAAAATATATGGACGAGTACAAAAATTTTCGTAGCGAAAAAATTTTTCTCGGCGCGGAAATCGGTCTTAGAAAATCTGCGCGCGCGGCGAACGAAAATTTTATCGGGCGCGTCAATTTCGATATGATTATCGGCTCAATTCATGTTGTCGACGATTTTGATATTTACCTCCCCGATTTTTACGTCGGCAAGGACAAGGCGACCGCTTACCGAAAATATTTTGCCGCGATGGCTGAAGAAACCGCCGTCGAAGATTTTGACGTACTCGGACACATCGACTACATTTGCCGCGCCGCGCCCTACGACGATCCCGAAATTGATTACAAAACTTTCAAGCCGGAAATTGACAAGGTCTTGAAAATTATCGTTGAGCGCAAAAAAATTTTGGAGCTGAACACGCGCCGCCTCGACAAAGTCCGCGCGCTGAAAGAACTCGTTCCGATTTACCGGAGCTACAAAAATTTTGGCGGGCGTTTTATCACGATTGGTTCAGATGCTCACCGCGCCGAGGCTGTCGGCGCGAATTTTGACGCGGCGATTAATTTCGCGAAGGAACTCGATTTAATTCCGGTGACTTTCCGCGAAAGAAAAATGATTACGTCACAAAATTTTTGAGAGGAAAATTTTCGTGCGCTCCTCCTTCGGATTCTCAAAAACTTCTTTTGGGATTCCCTCTTCGACAATAAATCCGCCGTCGACGAAAAGCAGGCGCGTCCCCACTTCGCGGGCGAAACCCATTTCGTGAGTAACGATAACCATTGTCATGCCGCTTTCCGCTAATTTTTTCATGACGTCAAGAACTTCGCCGACCATTTCGGGATCCAGCGCACTTGTCGGCTCGTCGAAGAGCATAACTTTTGGTTGCATTGCCAGTGCCCGCGCGATTGCAACGCGCTGTTGTTGTCCGCCGGAAAGTTGATTGGGAAAAGCCTCCGCCTTATCGCCGAGCCCAACTCTGTCCAAAAGTTCCTGCGCGGTAATTTCGGCGCGCTCCTTTTCGATTTTGCGAACTTTCATCGGCGCAAGGGTAATGTTATCCAAAACGGTCATGTGCGGAAAAAGATTGAACCGCTGAAAAACCATGCCGACTTCCTCGCGAACTTTGTTAATATTTTCCTCGCTGTCCATAGGTATCCCGTCGACTTCGATTGTGCCGCCGGTAGGAACTTCGAGAAAATTTATACAGCGCAGGAGCGTCGACTTGCCGCTGCCCGAAGGACCGATAATCACGACGACTTCGCGCTCGTCAATGCTCAAATTAATTCCTTTCAAAACGTGCAGGTCTCCAAAAGATTTTTTCAGATTTTTAATTTCGATCAAGATAATTCCTCCGTTCGATTACAAAAAAAATGGACGCGCCGAAAATTTTTCGACGAGCCCTAAAAATTTTTTAGTGTCGCATAGATTTTGGTTTACCTAAAATTTCGCCGAGCACAATTGCATTCATTGCCGACGCCGGATTTAAATCGACGGGGAAATTTTTTTGTTGAGTGGCAGTTTTAATTTTAGGTTTAACTTCCGGCGAATCAAAATTTTTTTCGGTTTGAGCGTGAAACTTTCTTCTGTTATAAAGCTCTTCCAAATTTATCTCGTGAACTTCCGCCGAACTGTTGGGGTCATTTGCGAGCGTGGGTATCTCAAAATCTATATTGCCTTCGGGATTACGCGGCGGGAAATTCGGCGGACGGGGAGTCTTCTTTTTTTCGTTAATCGCCTGAAAAATCGCGATAATCACCCACAAAATTATTATAAGCGAAATATCCATGACGAACCCGCCTTATTTCTGCACGACCGCCTGATTTTTGGCGACGGTGCCCGCGCGGCTAATCGCCGTCCTCATTTCGGTATCAGATTGCACGTTCATCATATTGTAATAATCCATGACGCCGAGATTTCCTTTTTTGAAGGCCTCTGCCATTGCGTGAGGGACTTCCGCCTGAGCCTCGACGACTTTCGCTTCCATTTCCTGCGTGTACGCCTTCATTTCCTGTTCGCGGGCGACTGCCATTGCGCGGCGTTCTTCTGCCTTAGCCTGCGCGATACGTTTATCTGCCTCCGCCTGGTCAGTCTGAAGTTGTGCGCCGATATTCCTGCCGACGTCGACGTCTGCAATATCAATCGACAAAATTTCAAAAGCGGTGCCGGCGTCGAGACCTTTACCCAAAACAGTTTTAGAAATATCGTCCGGGCTTTCCAAAACGTCCGTGTGCATTTCCGAGCTGCCGACTGTGGTGACTATACCTTCACC
This sequence comes from uncultured Selenomonadaceae bacterium, assembly GCA_905234195.1. Taxonomy (GTDB): domain Bacteria; phylum Bacillota; class Negativicutes; order Selenomonadales; family Selenomonadaceae; genus Quinella. Next base: position 213,126 of record CAJOFR010000001.1, on the reverse strand, counting down.
GACGCGCGCAATAATCGTGGGTTCACCCGCGCCGCCGACGAGCCTGTCGATATTTGCGCGAACGGTGACGCGCGCTTTAATTTTGAGTTCGATACCATTTTTCGCGACGGCAGACACGACGGGAGTTTCAATAACTTTTGGGTTGACACTCATTTGCACGGCTTCGAGGACGTCACGACCGGCAAGGTCAATCGCCGCCGAACGCTCGAACGGCAAAACAATCTGCGCGCGCTGGGAGGCGATAAGTGCGTCAACAACTTTATCGACGTTGCCGCCGGCAAGGTAATGCGCCTCCAACTGATTAACATTGACGTCAAGACCTGCCTTATTTGCTTTTATGAGCGGCATGACGATTTTCGACGGGGGAACGCGGCGCATTCTCATTCCGATAAGCGTAAAAATTCCGACGTGAACGTCAGCGGCGAGCGCGGATATCCATAAACCTATCGGCACGAAATGCAAAAACACGGCTGCGATTACTACCGCTACAATCAGAAAGAAACCAGAGCCTATCAATAAATCCATGATCAATACCTCCTTTTTAAGTGACAAGGGGCAAGGGATAAGGAGCAAGATTAAAAAACTTTTCCCTAATCCCTTTTCCGCTTTCCCCTAATCCCTTTCCCCTTAAATTTGTCGTACGAGGACGCGGGAGCCGTCAACGTTAATGACTTTGACGATATCGCCCTGCTTGACGAAATTTCCTTCGGTGACGACGTCCAACGGTTCGCCCGCAACATTAATCGTTCCGGCGGGGCGCAAGTCAGTCGAGCAGACGCCAATCGCGCCCAAAAATTTGCTCTTGTCAATGTTGCTCGTATAACCCCTGTTATTTTGCTGACGTTCGCCCAAAACCAAATCGTCAAGCACGGTTGTATTCTTCGTCGGACTGCGATTGCTTATGTACACGATAATCGACACACCGAGAATCGCGCAGGCAAAAACAGCGTAAAAAATCAACGAAGCCGAAATAAATTGAAGCTCCAACAACATTTACATCACGCCCTCTCTTGCGGGAAATATTTTTCTACACGGGAATAATTATTTCTGCATTTGGTCCCAAATTTCCTTCAACGGGAGATTCATTTTTAATTTCGGGCGGCGGCTCGTCTTTGAAGTTCACGGCAATTTTATCGATACGCGCTTGAGTTTCCTCGTGCAGTTCGGGCAACCGCGCCAAAAGTTCGCGATACCAATCCAGCCGCTCTTCGTAGTGCTGACTAAGCAGACGATTTCTTTTGACGTACTTATACGCCGCCTCCGCCACCGAACGCCGCTTTTCACGATTATCAATCAAAATTTTCAGCTTGAAGGCAAAATCTCTTTCGTCGCGGAAAATAAATCCCGTCTCCCCGTCTTTAATCGTCGACTCGTAAACAACGGGGGACGCCAAAGCCACCGCGCCGCACCCCGCGCATTCGATAAACTTCAAATCGGATTTCGCGCGATTAAATTCATTATCGGCAAGCGGCAAAAGCGCAATGTCCGAAGTCCGCAACGCCTCCTCGTACTGATTGTAGGGGGCAAGTTGCCCGTCGTAATAGTTCGGGTTGCCGACGAAAATTTTGTTGTCACTTTCGAGGGCGTCGAAAAGTTTTTGCCGGGCAATAATTTTGAAGGCGATTTTATTTCCGTACTCCTTCGCAAATTTATTCAGTACGGGGAGCAGAGAAATAAACTCCTCGTCACGATTCAGCGCGCCGAAAAAAATTGTAACGGGGCGTTCGGAATTTTGAAACTCCTCGTCAAAATCTCTCGGCGGCAAAATTCTGCGCAAATGGTTGGCAAAAACTCTAACGTTCGGATTAAATTGCCTGAAGAACTCCGCAAGATATTCCGTCGAAGTCTGAACGCCGTGCGCGCCCACAAAATTTATCCAGGCGGTTTGTTCGTACTTGTCCTTCCAAAGCGTGGGGTTGTCGTCCATTTCCTCCAGGAAAAGATAATCGCGCTTGCGCATCTCCCTGAAAAAATCCGCGCCCTTCCTGAAAGACGGGAAAGAAATTCGCTGATTAATAAAAATTCTGTTCTCGTAGTTCTCCTTTGAAAAAAGTTCGTAGGTGTTGCCGGAGTCAACAGAAATAGCCATGACGTTTGGTTCGGTGACCATAAAAACATTCGGCGTATGGATTCTCACCGGCGCGCAGACCAATCTTTCACCAATGGCGGTTTGAATCAGCGTCTTCGGCGGAACTTCGTCGGGCGTCGCGGTGATTATGAAGGCGAAAACTGCGGGGTTGACTTTGGAAATTTCGGCAAGCTCTTGAGGAATTTGCATCCTGCGCGAAGCATTCATCGAACGGAGTTTATTTAGCCCTGCCTCGTCGATTGCGTCTTCGAGCTGCGTTTTCGTCAACGTCGTTTTCATTTTCGGCGGCAGTCCTTCCAAAATCGCCATGACATTTTCCACGAAAGCGATATTGTCCAGCGCGAAAATCAAAGTGCCGCGCGGCGCGAGCCTGCCTGCAGATTTTTTTATCAGCTCAACAAGTTCGTCGTGTTCCATATTTCCGATTAACTCATTCTGCAAAACAATGGCGTCGAGTTTTTTGCCGAACTTTGAAATATCTTTGGCGATCATGTAAGTACATTCGGGTTGCACTTCCAAAAATTTTTCTTTGGTAGTCTCAAAATCCGCAGGGACGTCGCCGGTGACTTCCATAACAATTTTTGAGCGCGGCGGAATAAAACTTTCAAGTGTCATCAAAAAACCTCCGGTGTGAAATTATCTGACCAAACTATACATTAAATCTTCCTGCGCGCGCATGCACTTCATCAACTCAAAACGCTCAAGGACAGTTTCGCGGGCTCTTTCGCCGAGCTTTTTCGCAAGCTCACGGTCGTCGAGAATCTCTTCAATCTTGCGGGCGATATGGTAAGGCGAACGAAATTCCGCCAAAAGTCCGTTTACATTATCTTCCATGACTTCTTCAACCGGCGGCGTTTTTGAACCGACAATCGGGCAACCAAAACTCATCGCCTCAAGGAAAGACCAGCTCAAAACAAACGGACGAGTCAAATAAACGTGACAGCTTGACGCGCGCAAAATTTTTTGATAGTCGCCGCGATTCCTCAAGCCGACAAAATGAACGCGCTCGGTATCGTAGCCGCCCTTCTTTTCCTCCTCCTGCAAATATGTCGTGTCCTTCAGCTGCGCGCCGTAACAAATTCTGTCCTTGCCGACGACGATAACGTGAAGTTTAGGGCGACGCTGGAGAACAATTCTAATCGCGTCCATAAAGTAGGGGAAGCCGCGATACATTTCAAAGCCGCGCGAAACGTACGTCAAAATTTCCGTGCCTTCGGGCAAATTAATTTGAACGTCGTCAAGTACAAGACCGGGACGGGTGCCGCTAGGATCCGGCGAACAAAAATTTGTGTCGATGCCTTCATGAATGATATTTAATTTCGGCTTGTACTCTTCGGGGAACTGCTCATATTGCCACTTCGTCGGAGTAATTCCCGCGTCGCAGAGGTCAAGGTTCAGCAAGTGGTGAGCATTGCGCGAACGAATTGAAATTCGATTCTGCATTTGCGGAATTTCGTCCGGCCACCAATAACAATCGCTGTCTTCGGCGCGATAAAACCACTCAAAATATCCGAGTATGGGAACTTTAGGATACAAGTCTTTGCAGTAAAGAGTAGAACCCCAGCCGGTGTGAGCGATTATAATATCGGGGCGAATGTGTCTTTCGCGCGCCATCCATTCCATTGCGCGGACGACGGCTTGACCTTCGACGACAGCTTCAGCGGCAGGGCGAAGGGGTCCGCAAGTTTGAATCCACTCTTCGGCTTTTTCGTTCGGCTTCTGATAAAGAGCAAGCGTTACATTTTTCAGTTGGGAGTTAATGCTGTTCTCCTTGCTCATAAAATGCACGGTGTTTTCCGGATTGCTCGCCAGATACGGAGCAAAATTAAGATACTGCGCGGGAAATGACGGATGCAGAATAAAAATATTCACGTGTAAAACTCCTTTGTAAATTCAAACTCAAGCGATTTGAGAATAATAAAGTTTGGCGTAGGCACCATTTCTTTTGAGTAAGTCGTCATGAGAACCCGCCTCAATAATTTTGCCCTTGTCGATAACGATAATCGCATCGCAATTCCGAACGGTAGAAAGTCTGTGCGCAATCATGAGCATGGTACGCCCTTCAGCGATAGGCTCGATATTTTGCATGATAATATTTTCCGATTCATAGTCCAGCGCAGAAGTTGCCTCGTCGAAAATCAAAATACGCGGATCCGAAATCAACGCGCGGGCGATAGCAATTCTCTGACGCTGACCGCCGCTTAAAAGACTGCCGCGTTCACCGACAAAAGTTTCATAGCCGTTTTGAAACTGGCTGATAAAATCATCTGCGCCGGCAAGTTTCGCGGCATTGACAACATCTTCATGCGAGGCGTTCGGGCAGGCGATGCGGATATTTTCTTCGACAGTCCCGCTAAAAAGTTTGCTGTCCTGCAAAACGACGCCGATTTGTCGACGCAACCAAGCCGGCTCGACCTGCGCAATGTCGACGCCGTCAATCAAAATCCTGCCGTTTTCTGGAAGGTAAAGACGCTGAATCAATTTCGTCAGCGTAGATTTTCCTGAACCCGAACGCCCGACGATACCGACTTTCATTCCGGCGGGGATTCTGATATTTATGTTGTCCAAAACTTTTCCGCTTTCCGGAGAATAACTGAACGCCAATTTTTCCAGCGCAATATCGCCGTGCAAACTGGGCAACGTCGTGCGCGAAGGATTAAACGCCGGCTCTGTTTCCTCGTTCATTATGTCGCCGAGACGCTCCATAGAAACGCGGATTTGCTGGAAATATTGCCACTGATTAATCAAGCGCATAACCGGCGCGATTAACTGACCGGCAATCATTTGGAACGCAATCAATTCGCCGACGGAAATTTCGCCCTCCATGACGTAATAGGAACCAATCCACAAAATCGAGAGGTTAAAAATCGCGTGCAAGAAAGTACCAATTGAATTGGCGACGTTCGCGAGATTTATGACGGCGAGAGAAGATTTGACGAGGCGCGCGAGCATTTCTTCATAACGGCGAATAAAATTATTCTCGACGCTGGAAGATTTTACCGTACGAATACCCGTTATCGTTTCAATTAAGAAGGAGCGGTTTTCGCTGGCGATTAAAAATCTTTCGTTAATCATGCGGCGGAAAATCGGAGCGACAACCAAATTTAAAATCACGAACAGCGGAATCATGACGAGCACAACGACGCTCAAAACGCGGCTGTACAGGAACATAACCCCGAAGTAAACGACGGCGAAAACCATGTCAAGCAAAATCGTCAAGCTGGAACCGGTGATAAACGAACGTAGCGTTTGCAGTTCGCCGAGACGCGAGACGACATCGCCGACTTGCCACTTTTGAAAATAACTAAGCGGCAGTGCGGTAATATTTTTGAACAGGCGCGAACTTAAGGCGACGTCCATTTTCGAGCAAATGTTTGTAAAAAGATAGGCGCGCAAGCCCATTATCCACGTCTGGAAAATCGTACAGGTTGCCATACCCAAAACGAAAACGTCAAGCGCGTCCGCCGCCCTGTGCACAAGAACTTTGTCGATAATATTCTGCACGAAAAACGGGGACGCCAATCCGATTACCTGCAAAATCAGCGACATCCAAAGGACGCTGCGCAAAAACGGCATGTATTTTCCGACGACGGGCACGAACCACTTAAAACCGAAGGGCTCTTTTTTCCTGTCGAGTTCAAAACGGCGCGTGAATAAAATCGCGTCGCCTGTCCAGTCCATCAAAAGTTTGTAGCGTTCGGCTTTAACGGGTTTCTGCGAAAAAACCGGGTCGACGATATAAATATCGCCGTCGCGAATCGTCGTAATGACGACTTTTTTTCCGGAGTTCAGTTGAATCAGCGCGGGATAAACGAGCCTGTCCAGGTCAGCTTCCTTCAAGCCGGTATACGAACGCGCTTTCAGTTTCAGCTCCCGCGCGGCGCGGACAATCGTCGTAAAATCGACACTGCCTTCGCTCAAAACATAGGCGCGTTCCAGCTGGCGATAATCGGCGGGAATGTTGTAGTACTTCGCAATGGCGATAAGGCAAGCCAGCCCCGTATCGATGCCGTTGACCCTTCCGCCGTCTTCGGGCTTAACGTTCGTATCGAGTGCTTGAGTATTCGCCTGACTTGCGGGAACTTTTGCCAAATCTATTTTCGCCAAAGCCTGTTTGCCTTCGCCTTGACTGTCATCTTTTTTCTGCGGCGTCTTGTCACCACGCGGTACCAGGTTAAAACTTTGCGAATTATTTTGCGAGTTATTATTTTTGTCTTCAGCCATGAATCAACGCTCCCTCAAAGCTTCGGAAGTGTATTTGCGGAAGGGATCGAGGAAGAAGTCGATAATTCGCTTTTCTTTAATCTTAATTTCCGCGCTGACACTCATGCCGACGGACAGCGGTACCTCTTCGCCGAAAACGTCCATTGTAGGTTTGCCGTCCGGCTTAAGAATCAATTTGAAACGTTTATTTTTTTCAAGGTCACTGGGCTCATTGACGGCGTCCGCGCTGACTTCGGTAACAGTCGCGTCAACCATGCCGAACTTTTGAAAATTAAAAGTCTCTACCTTAACTTCGGCGGTCTGCCCCATGCGAATAAAACCAATGTCCTTGTTATCGGCGTAAACTTCAAACTCAAGCGAAACATCTTCCGGAATAATCTGCATAAGCGGCTGTGCGTCCGTGACGATACCGCCAATGGTGTGAACGGAAAGATTGTACACGCGTCCGGAAATTGGCGCGACGATTGTTGCAAGGCGCGCGTCCTCTTCAGCTTTTTTAATAGACTCCGTGACGGAATAATATTCTTTTTTCGCCTCAACAAGCGACGTCATAATATCCTTTCGATATGCGGCGTCGACGTTGGCGAGATTTTGTTCAGCCTCCGCAATTTCAGCTTGAATGCTCGTTATCGAATCAAGTTCCGCCTGCGCATTTTTCGCGTATTCAATCGTTTCGTTCTGTTGCTCCAAAAGCTGGAACTCTGAAATTGCACTTTCAGCAATCAAATCCTCCAAGCGGCGTTCTTTTTCCTGCGCGATTTTCAGACCTTCGGAATATTTTTCATAAGTTGCCTGCGTTGCCTTCAAACGGGCGCGGCGTTGGTCGATAACTTCCTGCCGGCTTTGACGTTGCGTTTGATGGTCACTCGTGCGGCTCTGATAAAGCGCAAGCTCCGCCGTCAAATCATGCGCCTCAAGGTCGGGATCTTCTTCGGGAACAAAAGGTTGCCCGCTAAGTTCCGCCGTCAGCCGCTGAATATCGAGTTTGTAATAGGCAGCGCGCTTTTTCAAGCTGTCATAATCCGCGCTGGTGGTCGTCGGGTCGAGCAAAACCAAGACTTCGCCTTCTTCGACGTTCTGCCCCTCTTCGACGCGAATTTCTTTGATAATCCCCTTGTTTTTAACCTGCACGGTTTTTGCCTGTCCGGAAGGGATAACTTTTCCGGGCGCGACGGCAACTTCGTTTATTTTTCCCAAAAACGCCCAAGCCAACGCGACGCAAACTAAAATTAAAATTGTCCACATGATTACTCGTCCCGTCGGTGAAGGCGGTGTTTCCGTTACTTCGAGTATTGCCGGCAAAAACTCTGTTTCTTTTTCACGTTCTCCGCCGTGAACCAGCCAGTTCCAAAATTTCATCAATAAAACCCCCACGATTAAGGGGCAAGCGTCAAGGGGAAAGTGGAAAGTGCAGTCTTTACCGCTTACCCCTTATCACTTATCCCCAGCTATCCTCTGCTTTCTTGTTGATCATAAAGATAACGATAGAGCCCGCCGAGCGCAAGCAATTCGTCATGCGAGCCGCTCTCGACGATATGACCCTTGTCGACGACAATAATTTTATCGCAACGACGAACAGCACTAAGCCTGTGCGCGATAATCAGCATTGTCCTCTGCGCGCCGATAGCCCCCATGTTGTTCAAAATAATTCTCTCGGATTCGTAGTCAAGCGCGGAAGTAGCCTCGTCGAAAATCAAAATGGGCGGATTAGCGAGAAGTGCCCTTGCGATTGCGACGCGCTGACGTTGACCGCCGCTAAGTGAATCGCCGCGTTCGCCAACCTTTGTATCGTAACCTTCCTTGAGTTCCAAAATAAAATCGTGTGCACCGGCGAGACGAGCCGCGCGAATAATTTCGTCCATTGTCGCCGTAGGACGACTGACCGCAATATTATCGCGAACACTTGAATTAAAAAGATAATTCTCCTGCATGACGACGCCTATTTGGTCGCGCAGCCAACCGAGATTTGCTTCGCGGGTATTTATGCCGCCGATTGTTATCGTGCCGGATTCGGGGATATAAAGATTTTGTACAAGGCTTGTCAAAGTTGACTTACCGGAGCCGGAACGCCCGACAATCCCCAGCTTTTCGCCGGGCGCGATTTTCAAATTTATTCCTTCCAAGACAAGCGGCAAGTCCACGCGATACCGGAACGAGACGTCTTGAAATTCAATCGCGCCGTCAATTCTGTCCGCGCCGCGCTTGCCCATATCCTGCACAATCGGTTCCATAGGCGTGTTCAAAATATCGCCGATACGTTCGAGACCGAGACCGACTTGCTGAACTTGCGGCCACATCCTCAAAAGTTTTGTCATTGGCGCAATCGCCTGCCTGGAAAGCATTTGGAACGCGATTAATTGACCAAGCGTGAAGTAGCCGTCCATGACCATGTGACCGCCGTACCAGAGAATTGACATCGTGATTAAACCCTGCACGACGCCGCTGAATGCATTTATCACGGCGTTAAATTTAAAATTCTCAAAAGTTGTGCGGACGTATCGCGCCAAAAGATTTTCCCAGCGGTTGACGAACTGCGGTTCGACTGCCAACGCTTTTATCGTCTCAATGTTTGAGATTGATTCGACCATAAACGCGTTGTTCATTGCGCCGGTTCTCCAGACCGCCTCAATTTTTTTCTTGATAATCGGTACTGCCCAAATATTTTGCGCGAGGTACAGCGGGACAATCATCAACGCGATTAAGGTCAGCGGAACAGAATACCACATCATGAACGCAATAAACACGACGGAGAAAAACACGTCGAGCACCGTCATTAAGCCTGTGCCCGTCAAAAATGTTCGTATCTGCGTCAAGGCTCCCACGCGCATCAAAGTATCGCCGACGCGTCGTCTTTCGTAATAAGGCAACGGCAGGGCGATTAGGTGTCTGAAAAGGCGCGTGCCAAGTATCGCGTCGAGTTTGTTCGTCGTGTGATTAAGTATGTAAGTTTTTAAAAGCGTCAACAGCGACTGCATGAAGAAAAACAAAACCATCGCCGTGCCGATAACTGTCAGCGTGGAATAGCCGGAGTTGCCGATAACTTTATCGATAATAACCTGCGTGATAAGCGGGAAGACTATACCCATTAGTTGCAGGAAGAACGACGCCGCCAAAACTTCGCCGAGTGGTCTTTTGTAGTGGCTCATGACTTTTAAAAACCAATCGACGTTGAAACGCTTTTTGAAGTAAGTCCAGCTTAATGCTGCCGAAAAAATCAGCAGTTCATTTGCCCAGCTCTCCAAAAATTCTTTCATCGGCATTGCCACCGGTTTATTTTGGCGCGGGTCTATAACCAAAAGAACTTCGTCATTTGCACTGCCGATTGAAATATACGCGCCGTCGTTCATTTTCGCAACGGCGGGGTATTCAATTTCGCGCAGCTCTTCGGCGGTGGGTCGAATAAGCGTACTTCTTACTTTGTACTTGCGAGCCAGCTTTTGCAGCTTTTCCCAATCGACTTTGTCGTCGGTATCGGGATTTTCTTTGTAAATTTTTTCAAGATCTTTAACTCCAAAATGTTGCAGAACTTTTATAATAGATATTACCCCTGTTCGGTTTGCCGCCGAGGAGGATTGTTGTTCAGGCATTTTTCGATACGATACTCCCTTCTTTTTTTGGGGATTAATAATCGGAATTTTCCTTTTTCCCTTAACTTAAAAACCGCCGTCATTCCGTAACGAAAGACAGCGGCCATTTTTAATTTTCGACAAAATTTCAACGGTACTTACGCTTGCGAGCCGCCTCTGATTTCTTCTTCCGGCGGACGCTGGGTTTCTCATAATGTTCACGCTTACGAACTTCAGCAAGCGTACCTGCCTTCTGACAAGTACGCTTAAAGCGACGGAGAGCACTGTCTATGGATTCGTTTTTTCCAACTTTAACTTCATTAGCCATGTCTTTTTCCCTCCCTCCGCTGCAATTTAAGCTGTCGCATTACCTGCGTATTATAACACCGCCTTTCTTTCACGTCAACTTTGCTTTAGGAACTAGATTGAAAAAAATTTTGCACGCGGCGCGGAAAAGTTAATTTGTTGTACTAAAAATTTTTTCGTGTTATAATTCGCGAAGAAAATTTTTTTGCGGAGGTGTTCGGCTTGGCGGAAAAAATAATTCCCGACGTCCAGTTTTTCGCGGAAGAAATTTTGCGCGAGTCTAATTTGGATTTGAACAGGCAACGATTAATTATGGCGAAACGTCTTTTTTATTTCCCGCCGGAAAAATTTTCGGAAATTCATTTGGAAGAGTGGTACGGAACTTTTTGGCAGTTGGCTAATTTTTCGTATCAAGTTAAAAATTTATCCGAGCAGGAAGAAAATATTTGCCGTCAAGCGGTTGTCGAGGCGACACAAGAAAATAATCTTGCGCGCCGTCAAATTTTTGCGCTGATGCTTTTGATGTTCGGGAAACTCGACGAAAGCCAACAGCTGGCAGATCAAAAACTTTGGTCAAAAAAATTGAATCGGGATCTTGAAACTTTTGCAAGGTGGAACCAACTTTCAATCGGGTTGAGTTTGGTGGAGCGCGCGCGGATTCGGCAGGCGTCGAAGATAAAAACTTTCCTGCGCGAAAAATTTGACTACCTCGTTAAAAAACACCAAAACCCCGTCGTCAACAACAAGACCTGCCCAAAAGTTTCGCCGAAGGATTTTCAAATTTATTTCTGTTGGCTGCAGGGCGAAGAAAATTTGCCGCCGCTGATTCGTTGTTGCTACAACAGCCTGAAAATGAACGCCGGCAACCGCAAAATTATTTTCCTCGACGACAAAAATTTTTCAAACTACGTCGATTTGCCGGATTATGTCGTTGACAAGTTCCGCGAGAAAAAAATTGGACCGGCGCATTTTTCTGACGTCATGCGAATAAATCTGCTTGAGAAATACGGCGGGCTTTGGCTAGACTCTACAATTTTGGTGACCGAGCCGCTTGACAAACACAAAGACCTTTTGAAATTGCCTTACTTCACGCAAAAATATACAAACGAAAAAGATAACTTCCACCCCGTTACGAAAGGTTTTGGAGCCTATGCATCGTACGCGCGCTGGGGAACTTTTATTCAAGGGACTTCAATGTTGCACAATCCGTTTTTCGTTTTCGCGAAGGAATTTTGCGAAGATTATTGGCGGGAATTTGATGAGGCAATTGATTATGTCATAATGGATTATATGTTCGAGCTGGCGCATGATAATATTCCGTTCGTGCAAAAGGAAATGGACGACGTGCCGATTAACAACCCGAATGTTTGGACGCTGAAAAATTATTTGAACGTACCTTATAATCAATTTCCCTTCGACAAAATTATCAAAGACACTTTCTTGAACAAAATGAGCTGGCGGATTCCGCTGGACATGGATACGCCGAACACAGTCTTCCGCGAAATTCAGCGGCGTTATGCTCCGGAAACTATAGGGAAGTTTTAAAAGAAAAAAATTTTTAGGAGAGTGATAAAATGGGAATGACAATGAGCGAAAAAATTCTTGCACGCCACGCGGGACTTGATTCCATCGAGGCGGGGCAACTTGTAGTTTGTCCGCTGGATCTGGTCATGGCGAACGATATAACCGGTCCGCCGTCGATAAAGGAGTTTGAAAAAATCGGCAAGCCCGTCTTCGACGCGGAAAAAATCGCGCTTATCCCCGACCATTTTCAGCCGGCGAAAGATATTAAGAGCGCAGACCTTGCGAAAATTTTGCGGGACTTCGCACGCAAGCACAAAATTAAACATTATTACGACGCGGGGCGCGTGGGAATTGAGCACGTGATTTTGCCTGAATACGGGATTGTTGCGCCGGGCATGCTGGTTATCGGCGCGGACTCTCACACCTGCACTTATGGCGCGCTGAATGCTTTTTCTACCGGCGTCGGCACAACAGACCTCGCCGTCGGCATGGCTACCGGTCAATCTTGGTTCAAGGTTCCCGAAGCGATTAACGTGCACCTCACCGGCAAAAAGCCCAAAAATATCAGCGGCAAGGACGTAATTTTGACGTTGATTGGAAAAATCGGAGTCGACGGCGCGCTTTATAAATCGCTTGAGTTCACGGGCGAAGGTGTTGCCGAACTTTCGATGACGGATCGATTTACGATTTCAAACATGGCGATTGAGGCGGGCGCGAAGGCGGGAATTTTCCCCTTCGACGAGGCTACAAAATTTTACGTCGGTTGCCGCGTGAATCAAAAATACGAGCCGGTTGCCGCTGACGACGACGCAAAATATTTTTCGACTGTCGAAATAAATTTGAGCGAACTGAAACCCGTCGTGGCTCTCCCGCACCTGCCCGAAAATGTCAAACCCGTCGACGAACTCGGCGAAATAAAAATCAATCAAGTTGTTATCGGCTCTTGCACGAACGGGCGGCTTGACGATTTGAATATCGCGGCGGGGATTTTGAAAGGGCACAAGGTTCACGACGACGTCCGCTGCATAATTATCCCCGGCAGTCAAGAAATTTACAAAGAGGCGATACATTGCCGCTGGATTGATATTTTTATCGACGCGGGTTGCGTTGTTTCCACTCCGACTTGCGGACCGTGTTTGGGCGGCTACATGGGAATTTTGAGCGCGGGCGAACGTTGCGTTTCGACGACGAACAGAAATTTTCGCGGGCGCATGGGTCACGTCGACAGCGAAGTTTATTTGGCGGGTCCGCACGTCGCGGCGGCGTCTGCCATTCTCGGAAGAATCGCTACCCCTGAAGAGGTGAATTAAATGAAAGTTGAAGGAAAAGTTTGGCGTTACGGCGATAACATTGACACCGACGTCATAATACCCGCGCGCTATTTGAACACGTTCGACCCTGCCGAGCTTGCAAAACACTGCATGGTTGACATTGACGAAAGTTTTGCGGCTCTCGTCAAGACGGGCGATATTATGGTTGGCGGAAAAAATTTCGGTTGCGGTTCCAGCCGCGAACATGCTCCCGTCGCGATTAAGGCTTCGGGGATTCCCGTCGTTATCGCGGCGAGTTTCGCGCGAATTTTTTATCGCAACGGAATTAATATCGGCTTGCCGCTCCTGGAAATTGGCGACGACGTCGAAAAAATTAAAGCCGACGACGTTTTGAAAATCGACACGTCCACCGGCGTAATAGAAAACTTGACGACGGGCGATACTTTTCACGCGCACCCGTTGCCCGGTTTTGTCCAAGAGATTGCAAAATCCGGCGGGCTAATAAATTATATCCGCGAAAACGGTTCTCTTCGTGCTTAAAAACTTTTGAAAAGGAGAGAGGCCGCCCAGGCCGCCCGCATTTGGTCGCGTGATGCGACCTCTGCGGGCAGTTTTCTTTTGCTACTTTTCTTTTGCGCCAAAAGAAAAGTAGATGTTCATTCAAAAGAAGAAAAAAATTTTAGAATGAAAAAGATTCTCTAACCCCTAATCCCTAAAAACTTTTGCGCCAAAAGAAAAGAAGAGATCCAGACTCTTTGGAGGAAAAAATCTAATCTCTAAAATATTTCATCGAAGTTTTCTTCCACTCCTTTTTCGAGTAGAGGATCTGAAAATTTTTCACGCCGGATTTTTTCGAGAGCTCGGCAACAATCGCGTCGCACTCCTCACGAGTTTTGGCGTGAATCATCGTATAAAGATTATAATTCCAATTCGGAGCGGTCGTCCTGTCGTAGCAATGCGAAACTGCAGGATGACCGCTCATTATTTTTGCAACGTCGTCCAGATTTTCCGGCGGCACCTCCCACGCGCAAAGGGCATTGACTTTAAAACCAACTTCCCTATGACGAAGTACCGCGCCCATCTTGCGAATTTTTTTCTCGTCCACAAAATCTTGCACGCGCTGTAAAAATTCTTCCTCGCTGACTCCTGCGCGCTGTGCCAAAATTTTATACGGCTCTTCGCACAGCGGAAAATCTTCCTGCAAAGCCTTGATAATTTCTCTATCCTGCTGACTGAACACTTTTACCACCATTACTGCAACTGAAATTGAACATTGATTTTATATTTTTTCTTCGACTTTAATTTCAGCATGTCCTCCACGCCGCGCAACCCCCGAATCTCCGACAAAATATCCGATTCCTTTTCGGCGTCCGGCGTCAGCAGCGTGAACCACAAATTATATCTCCCCTCCCGCTCGTAATTATGCGTCGCTTCGGGATAGCGGTTAATCGCTTCGGCAACCGAACAAATTTCTTCCGGCTCCACCTTCAGCGCGATCAAACTCCCTTGATAGCCGAGATTGTTAGAGTTAAAAAAAGTTCCGATGCGCCGCAAATATCCCGCCGCCTTGAGTTCGCGAAGACGAGAAATTACCGTGACTTCGTCCGCGCCAATTTTTTCCGCCATCGCCGCAAACGGTCGACTGCAAATCGGGATGCTCCCCTGCAAAAGATTTAAAAGCGACTTGTCGAACGTTGAAAGCTCTCCCATTTCTACCAACTCCCCGACAAAATGAATTGGTTTCATTTTATCAGAGAATCGGCAATTACGTCAAGTAAGTCTGAACGACCTTCATGACTTTTTGAAGAATAAGGCAACACCGAAATTTCTTCGACGCCCAAAGATTTTTTTATCGCGGCGAAATTTTTTTGCCGCTCACTGCGATTTAATTTGTCGGTCTTAGTGGCGACGACCAGCACCGGCAAATTTTTTTCGACCAGCCAATTAAAAAATCTTAAGTCCGATTCCATCAAGTCGTGGCGAGAATCCACAAGCTGACAGACAAATTTTATCGCGCTGTTCGTCAGCAAAAACTCTTCGATAAATTTCGCCCAAACTTTTCGATTGTCCTTGCTCGTCTTCGCGTAGCCGTAGCCCGGCAAATCCACCAAATAGAAAGGGATAAAGGCAGAGGGATTAGGGGTTGAAGGATTTATTTTTAAAGTGACTTTGTAAAAATTTATCGTCTGCGTCTTGCCCGGCGTCTGCGATATGTGCGCGAGATTTTTCCTGCGCGTCAAAGAATTTATCAGCGAAGATTTTCCGACATTCGACCGCCCGATAAAAGCAATCGCCGGCAAAATTTCTTCGGGATAATTTTTTTTGCTCACCGCCGACGTAATATATTCGCTCTTCAAAACAATAATCTTTTCCGCCAAATTTAAATCACTCCTCAAAATTTTTTCGCCCGCGCCAAATTTTACGAAGTATATCAATTTCAGCCGAGCAAGTCAATTTTCGGCAAGCATTACCCACGCAGAAAATCTCCTCTGAAAAAATTTTTTCTTAAATGAAAATAATCTGATATTGACTAAAAAAGCTAAACAGTTTAATATAGGGAAGGGGAGGTGAAATTTTTTGAGCGTAGTGGAAAATTTGCAAATTGTTCTTGAGGAAATAGAGCAGGCGAAAAATAATAGGACGACGTCGAAAAAAAATGAACCGGTGATTTTAATTGCAGTCACGAAAAATCACGGCGTCGAGATGATGCGGGAGGCGATTGACGGCGGCGTTAAAGATATCGGCGAAAATCGCGTGCAGGAGGCGGCGGAAAAATTTAAAACCCTTGACCGCGAAGTCACCCGCCATTTAATCGGGCACCTTCAGACGAACAAGGCAAAGCAAGCTGTCCGGCTCTTCGATTTGATTCATTCGGTGGACAGCGAACATTTGGCGGAGGCGATTGACAAGGCGGCGGGTTCCGTCGGAAAAATTCAAGACGTGCTGATTCAAGTCAACCTTGCTAAGGAAGATTCAAAGTCCGGCGTCTACGAAGAAAATTTGCAAAGTCTTATCGAAAAAATCGACGCGCTGAAAAATATTCGTCTTCGCGGTCTTATGTTAATAGCTCCGAATTATTCTGACGTTGAAAATTGTCGTCCGCTGTTCAGGCGCATGCGGGAAATTTTCGACGACATTAATAAAACTCGAAATGGTTTTGACTTTTTGTCAATGGGTATGTCTCACGATTATAAAATTGCCGTAGAGGAGGGCGCGAATGTCGTGCGAGTTGGCACGGCGATTTTTGGCGCGCGAAATTATTTTTAGAGTATTGGAGGATTTTGAGGGATGGGACTAATGGATAAGATGA
Organism: uncultured Selenomonadaceae bacterium; assembly: GCA_905234195.1. GTDB lineage: Bacteria > Bacillota > Negativicutes > Selenomonadales > Selenomonadaceae > Quinella. The sequence continues at coordinate 196,836 of CAJOFR010000001.1, read as the reverse complement.
GCAAAACTTTCGGGCTTTCAAGAGACGAGGAGGAGAAGGAAATAGACACGACAGAAAAAGAGGAACTGAAAGTTCCAAAATTTGAATCGAACGAAACTTCGGCGGGCAACGCGGGATATTCCGGAAAGAATGTTGTCGATTTTAGCTCGGCAATAAATTCGCGGGAAAGGGAAAAAAATTCTGCAGAGTCTTCCGCGTCGATGACTAAATCCAAAATCACCACGATTAAGCCTACAAGTTTTAACGACGCCCCGACGATTGCGAACTGCCTGCGCGATCAAATTCCGGTGGTTATCAATTTTGAAGACACGAGCGTTGAGGAGGCAAACCGCATTGTAAATTTTATAAGCGGGTCAGTTCACGCGCTAAACGGCACGTTGCAACAGGTCAGCCAAAAAGTTTTTGTCTGCGCGCCCAGCAGTGTCACCGTGACTTACAACGACGAGAAGAAAAAATCTTCGGACAGGTTCGTTATGCCGGATTAAGGAGTTGAAATTTTGCAGGATTCCAGAGAAAAAATTATCCGCTACTACAAAGGCACCGAAGGCGAGGCGACTGCCGTCAAGCTTGTCGATTTTGCGGGGCAGGCTTTGAAAAACCGCAAGTACAAATTGAGCGGTTTTTTGACGCCCTTCGAGCAGGAGATGGCGAACACAATCGCTAACAGTCTCGGCGATTTGAAAGTTGAGTTTGACGGCGGGTTTGTCGGCGCGGAACGTCAGCGCGCGGCTTTTTGTCACGAAGATTTTGCGGGGACTCCCGTTTTTGAAATTGCCGTGATTAAATCCGAATGGAGCGGCGAATTTGCGCGGCTTGGTCACCGTGACGTTCTCGGCTCTGTTTTGAGTTTGGGAGTTGAGCGCGAATGTATAGGCGACATTATCGCGACGAAAGAGTTTGCAAAAATTATCGTCGATAAAAAAATGGTCGATTACTTCGTTGCGAATTTAAAAAGAATCGGCGAAATTGGCGTAGAAACTTCTGTCGACGAACTTGACAGCATTGAGCCGAAGGAGGAGCGCGTTAAAGAAATTCGTGCGACGGTCGCTTCTCTTCGTGCGGATTCGATTGCGGCGGCGGGTTTCGGGATGTCACGCAGCAAAATGGCTTCCGAAATTGAATCGGAAAAAGTTAAGCTGAATTGGCAGACCGTGAAGAACGCCGCGCAGACGATAAAGGAAGGCGATATTTTGAGCATGCGCGGGCGCGGGCGGCTTGAAGTTTCAGAAATTCGCGGGCAAACTAAAAAAGGTCGTATCGGAGTTTTACTTAAGAGATTTTTTTAGAGGAGGAGATGCCATTTGCTGACGCCAATGGATATTCATAACCACGAGTTCAAAAAAAGTTTTCGCGGCTACAACGAAAACGAAGTCGACGATTTTCTTGACAGGATTGTAAACGATTACGAAAGAGCTTTGCGCGAAAACGAAAAGCTCAAAGACAAACTGCACCTTAGCGAACAGGAATTGAGCCACTACAGAAACCTGGAACAAAATTTTCAAAACACGTTGATGGTCGCGCAGAAGACTGCCGAAGAATATATCAGCTCGGCGAAAAAAACCGCGCAGGAGACCCGCGACACCGCCACCCGCGAAACTGAAAGCATCCGCGAAAATACCGCGCGGGAGGCAAAAAATATTCGCGAACAGGCACAACTCGACGCGAAAAGGCATCTCGACGAGGCGGCGCATAAACTTCATAACGCCGCAGTCGAATACGATACGATTATTCGCGAAAAAAGTTCTTTCCTCGTGAAAATGCGTACCGCCCTCGAATCCGAACTTGCTATCGTCGTTCAGCTTTTGAATACCGTGCCGGGTCCTGAAGTTTCTGCGGCGATGAAGGCTTCGGCTGAAAAATTGGAGCAGGCTTTAAAAATTGCGAACGAAGTTCCGAAAAACGAACCGACTCCCGCGCCGGCAGAAAAAGTTGAACCGGTTGCAAAGCCCGCCGAAAAAACTTCCAGGAGTGAATCACCCGCAAAACCCGTCGACCAGCTCCCGAAAGTTTCGGCTGCAAAACCCGCCGCCCAAAATCCTAAGCCGCCTTCTCCCGCGCAACCCGCGCCGCAAAAAAATAAAACCAATGCTCCTTCGCTCCTCGCCTCCGACAAAAACGAAAACGAAGACGAAGACGAAGACGAATTGGACAACACGTTAAATTATGCGCCTGTTAAAAAGTCTTCCAACTGAATATTTTGCGGGGAGTGGTGCCGCAATGAAACCGATTATTTCATTTTTGAAAAATGTGTTGCTGATTTTTGAACTTGGCATCGTGATAGCTCTCGTGCACTGGGAAAAAGTTCTTTTCGTCGGGATAATCGCGCTGGATCAACTTTCCAAAATGAAAGTCGTCAGCACAATTTCGCGCGGTGAAATTATTCCGATTATCCCGGATATTTTTCAGCTGACCTATATTTTAAATCCCGGCGCGGCGTTCGGAATTTTGCCGAACCAGCGAATATTTTTCATAGCGGCGGGAATAGTTCTGCTCGTGTTGGCGGCGTTCTTCTACCCGAAACTGAAAAAATCCGACAAGATGTTAAAATTCGGCACGATAAGTTTAGTGGGCGGAGCAACGGCGAATTTAATCGACAGGGCGCAAAGCGGGTACGTGATAGATTTTATCTACTTCAGAAATTGGCCCGTGTTTAATTTCGCGGACGTCGCAATCGTAATTGGAATGTTCACTTTGATTTACGCGATACTTTTCAAAATCGAAACAACAGACGACAGCATTGAGGGGCTTAGATGAATTTTAAAGTTGATGCTCTTGAAAAAAATTTGCGCCTTGATATTTACCTTAGCGAAAAATTTTCCGACAGGACGCGCTCGAATATCCAAAAGATTATCAGCGACGGCGCGGTTAAAGTCGACGGGAAGATTGTCAAGCCGAGTTTCAAAATTTGTGGCGGAGAAATTATCACTGTCGAAGAAATTGACGCTGTCGAAACGGAATACCTGCCGGAAAATTTGCCGCTGGATATTTTGTACGAGGACGCCGATATTATCGTTGTCAACAAGGCGCGTGGAATAACTGTCCATCCGGCTGAAACCGTCAAGTCCGGCACGCTCGTCAATGCGCTTTTGTACCACTGCAAGGATTTGTCGGGGATCAACGGCGTGCGGCGTCCGGGCATTGTTCACCGGCTGGACAAGGACACTTCCGGCGTTATGGTCGTCGCGAAAAATGATTCGGCGCATGTGATTCTTGCCGCGCAGATAAAAAATAAAATTGCCGTGCGGAATTATCGCGCGATTGTTCACGGAATTTTTGAGGACAGCGCGGGGATTATCACCGGCGCGATTGGTCGCGATAAGTCTGACAGAAAAAAAATGGCGGTCACTGCTGACGGCAAGCCGGCGGTGACCGAATTTCATGTTTTGGAAAGGTTTAAAGATTTTAGTTACGTAGAGTGCAAACTGCAAACGGGCAGGACGCATCAAATTCGCGTGCACATGGCGGCTATCGGACACCCGTTGCTGGGCGACGAAAAATATACCGCGCGGAAAAATCCTTTCGATATTCGCGGACAGGCGTTGCACTCTCACACTTTGAGCTTGATTCACCCCACGACGAAGGCGCGCATGGATTTTGTTGCGCCGCTCCCTGAAGATATGACGAAAATTTTAAATCAGTTGCGCGGCTGAATGGAGGAAGTATGTTTAATTTTTCTCGGAAGGACACAGAGTTTTTTGATTTGTTTTTGGAGAACGCGAAATTTTTTCATTTGGGCGCGGTGCTCCTCGACGAAATAATTAAAGACCCCAACAAGGCACTTGAGCGAATTGAAGAAATTCTGGGGCTGGAGTCTGCGGCGGACGAAGTCAACGAAAGAATTATCGCCAAACTTAATTTGAGTTTTATCACGCCGATTGACCGCGAAGATATTTATTCAATCGCCGGAGAATTGGCTATCGGTGTCGATATGCTCCACGACGCCCTGCAAAGGATAATCATGTATCGCGCGGGGAGGGCTACGGAAAAATCTGCGCGCATGACGAAACTTTTGGTAGACAGCACGAATGAACTTATTCGCGCGTTTGAATTGATGAAGGACATCAAGAAAAATCAGCGCGAGATGCTTGACTCCGTCCATAAGGTTTCCGATTACGAGAGCAAGGGCGATGCGATTTTCCGCGAAGATATTACGATTCTCTTCGACGAGGCGGAAATTGCCGCGAAGGAGCACGGCGCAAGCAAGGCAGTTATCCATTTGATTAAGTGGAAAGATATTTTAGAGAACCTTGAGCAAACTCTGGACCACTGCAAAAAAATTGCTGAAATGATTCGAGGAGTTGTCATGAAATATGCTTGAGCTTCAATACTTAATTTTCATGGTAATAATTTTGGCGTTGGTTTTCGACTTTATCAACGGCTTTCATGACACGGCGAACGCTATAGCGACTTCTGTTTCGACGCGCGCGCTTTATCCGACTCACGCAATAATTATGGCGGCGGGTCTAAATTTTTTTGGCGCGATGATTTCTACGGGCGTCGCCAAAACTATCGGGGGTGATATTGTCAGCTCGGCCAGTATCGTCGACGAAAAAGTTATCATTGCCGCGCTTTTCGGAGCTATCGTCTGGAATTTGATTACTTGGTGGCTGGGGATTCCTTCCAGTTCTTCGCACGCTCTTGTTGGCGGATTAATTGGCGCGGTGATGATTTCCGTCGGGGCGTCCGGATTAAATTGGAACGGTATCGGAAAAATCGTCGTTGCTCTGATTGCGTCACCTGTCGTCGCGATTGTCACGGGGATTATTATCATGAATATTTTATTTCGGCTTTTCGGGAACTTCAGCCCGCACGCAGTCAACCAAAATTTTCGGCGCATGCAAATTATTTCTGCGGCGACTATGGCTTTTTCGCACGGCTCCAACGACGCGCAAAAGTCAATGGGAATTATTACGCTTGCACTTTTCAGCGGCGGGTTTATCGCGGAATTTGAAGTGCCGACGTACGTAAAAATTCTTTGCGCGACGGCAATGGCGATAGGTACTGCGACGGGCGGCTGGCGGATTATTCGGACAGTCGGCGGAAAAATTTTCAAGCTGGAACCGATAAGCGGGTTTGCTGCGGATTTAAATTCTTCCGTCGTGGTTTTCGGCGCGACACTTTTGCATTTGCCCGTTTCGACGACGCACGTTGTTTCCGGCTCGATTATGGGCGTCGGCACGGCGAAGAGAGTCAACGCGGTACATTGGGGCGTTGCTCAAGAAATGGTCAAGGCGTGGGTCATGACAATCCCCTTGACGGCTTTAATGGGCGCGCTTGCGTTTTTGGCAACGAATTTTATTTTTGACTGATTCAGCTAAAAAATTTTTCCCCCTTTGAAATTGAAACTTACTTTCTTTTTTTAGAAAAAAGAAAGTAACAAAGAAAAAATCGCCCGCTGAGATTGCATCACGCAATCAACGCGGGCATGGCCGTCATCCTTGACGGCCTCCCCTACTCAATCTTTTAAGTTTTGCGGAAATGGAGGTGAGAAATTTGAAAATAGCTCTTTTCGATTCGGGAATAGGCGGACTCTCGGTTTTGCACCACGCCACGAAAATTTTGCCGAACGAAGAATTTATTTTTTTCGCGGACGAAGACAACGTACCCTACGGCGTGAAAACTCGCGAACAAGTTTTGGGCTACGTCGACGCGGCTTTCAAATTTTTGGTCGCGCAAAATGTCGAGGCGGTAGTTATCGCGTGCAACACCGCAACTTCGGCGGCAGTGCGGGCAATGCGCGCAAAATATTCCCTGCCGATTGTCGGAATGGAGCCCGCCATCAAAAAAGCTTTGGATTTGTTTCCCGCGCGAAAAGTTTTGGTCACGGCTACGGAAGGCACAATCAAGGGCGAAAAAATTCATCGGCTAATCGAACGCCTTGACGCAAAAAATTTCGCCGAGCTGAAATCTTTGCAAAGGCTGGTTAATTTTGCAGAGCGGCAGGAATTTAATTCGGCGGACGTCGAAAATTATCTGCGCGAAGAATTTTCAGCGTACGACTTCAAAAATTTTTCGTCGGTGGTTTTGGGTTGCACCCACTTCAATTATTTTAAGGACACCATGCGAAAATTTTTGCCCGCGCACGTGAAATTTCTCGACGGCAACGAAGGCACGATAAATTATTTGATTCGGCTGGCAAATTTAAATCCTGAACCGTCGAAAAAAATTCCGCACGTCGAATATTTTTATTCGGGGCGGCGCGTGACTTCACCGAAAGAATTGGCGCGGCTTGAAAATTATTTGCGGCGGCTCGACGAAATGTATTTGCTGTGATTTGAGGTGTTGAGATGGTTTATTTAATCGGCGCGGGGCCCGGCGACGCGGGGCTTTTGACCGTCAAGGCGCGAGAAATTTTGGAGGCGGCGGACGTCGTGATTTATGACAGGCTGGCGGACGAAAAAATTTTGGACTATGCGCCCGAAGCTTGCGAAAAAATTTACGTCGGCAAGGCGGCGGGGCGTCACACGCTAAGGCAAAACGAAATTAATTCCCTGCTCGTCGAAAAGGGCTCTGCAAATAAAATCGTCGTGCGCCTGAAGGGCGGCGACCCTTTTGTTTTTGGGCGCGGCGGCGAAGAGGCGATTCACCTGCGCGAAAATAATCTGGACTTTGAAATTATTTCCGGCGTCACCAGCGCGGTTGCCGTGCCTGCCTACGCGGGCATCCCCGTCACTCATCGCGGCGTCGCAACTTCTTTTGCGGTCGTCACCGGTCACGAGGATCCGACGAAGGCTGAATCAAGTATACGCTGGGAAAATTTGGCGACGGCTGTCGACACGCTGATTTTTTTGATGGGCATCGCGAACTTGCCGAAAATCACCGCGAAGTTAATCGAGTTCGGACGCGACAAAAAAACTCCGGCGGCAATTATTCGTTGCGGGACAAAATCCGCGCAGGAAGTTTTAATCACGACGCTGGAAAATGCGGCGGCTGACGTCGAAGAAAATCAAATCGCCCCGCCCGCAATTTTTGTCGTCGGCGAAGTCGTCAACCTGCGCGAAAAATTAAAATGGTTCGATACGAAAATTTTGTTCGGGAAAAGAATTTTAGTCACGCGGACGCGCGCGCAGGTGTCGAAACTTTCAAGACAGCTGGAAAATTTCGGCGCGGAAGTCGTGGAATTTCCCACGATAAAAATTTCTGCGCCCTCCGATAATTTTAAATCACTCGACGCGGCAATAAAAAATCTGCGCGGATTCGATTGGATAACTTTCACCAGCGCGAACGGCGTCGAAAAATTTTTTGAGCGGCTGAAAATTTTCGGACTGGACGCAAGAATTTTTGGCGGCTCGAAAATTGCGGCGATTGGTTCGGCTACGGCGGAAAGGCTCGGAAATTTTGGGATTGTCGCTGATTTGATTCCCGAAGAGTTCCGCGCAGAAGGTCTGGTCGACGCGCTGAAAACTCAAGCCGCCGGAAAAAATTTTCTGCTTGCACGCGCGGAAATCGCCCGCGATATTTTGCCCGCCGCCCTCGAAAAGTTTGGCGCGCATGTCACGGTTGCCGCCGCCTACAAAACTCAAACCGCCGCCGAAAATTCCGCCGCCATTAAAAATCAGCTTGACGCCGGCGAGATTGATATGGTGACTTTTACCAGCTCTTCGACCGTCGAAAATTTTGTCGCGGCTGTCGGCGCGGAAAGTCTGCAGGGCGTAAAAACTGCGGCGATTGGTCCGATAACCGCGCAGGCTCTAAAAAATTTCGGCGTTGAAATTGACGTCGTCGCGCAGAAATTTACAATCGCCGGGCTTGTCGACGCCATTAAAAATTTTTACGAAGGTGAAGAAAATGTTTGATAAAAGAATCCGTCCGCGCAGGTTGAGAATCTCCGAAAATATGCGCGCCCTTGTCCGCGAAACTGACTTGAGCGCGAAAGATTTTGTCTACCCGATTTTCGTTGTCGCCGGTGAAAATATTCGCGAAGAAATTCTGAGCATGCCGAATTGTTTTCATTTGTCCGTTGATAACGCCGTCGAGCTGGCGAAAAAAATTTCCGCGCTGGGTATTCCCGCCGTCGAAGTTTTTGGTTTGCCCGAATACAAGGACGAAATTGGCTCCGGCGCGTGGGATATGAACAGCCCCGTTCAGCGCGCGATTGCCGCGATAAAAAAAGCTGTGCCCGAAATTTTAATCGTCGGTGACGTTTGTCTTTGTCAGTACACGACGCACGGACATTGCGGGAAAATTTGCGGCGGCTACGTCGATAACGACGAGACTTTGAAACTTTTGCAGAAGGTCGCGTTAAGTCAGGCGGAAGCCGGCGCGGATATCGTTGCGCCTTCAGATATGATGGACGGGCGCGTGGCGGCGATTCGTGAGGCTCTGGACGAAAACAATTTTTCCAACGTGGCAATAATGAGTTACGCCGTCAAGTATGCCTCCGCTTTTTACGGACCTTTCCGCGACGCGGCTGACAGTGCTCCGCAGTTCGGTGACAGGAAACAATATCAAATGGATTTTGCAAATTCCCGCGAAGCTCTCAAGGAAGTTGCGCTCGACCTGGACGAGGGCGCAGATATTATCATGGTGAAACCCGCGCTTGCTTATCTCGATATTGTTTCAAAAGTTCGCGAAAAAATTTATCAGCCCGTCGCAACTTACAATGTCAGCGGCGAATACGCAATGGTCAAGGCGGCGGCGCAAAACGGTTGGATTGACGAAAAAAGAATCGTCCTTGAAAGTTTGACGGCAATGAAACGGGCGGGCGCGGATATTATCATAACTTATCACGCGATTGACGCCGCGCAGTGGCTGGGCAAATAATCTTCGGCTTGCAAGAAATCGGCGGGCGGTGTTATAATTTTTCAAACACGAAGGGAGGACGTGCGCTTTGAAAAAAATTCGTCTGCTGATTTTTTTGTTGCCGGCAATTTGTTTTTTCGCGGCGGGCTGTGGAGAAAATCCCGTCGGCGATAAAATTCGTTTTGGCACCGGCGGCATTGGCGGGAAGTATTACGTTTATGGTTCGTCATTGGCGCAAATGATTGAGGAGAACGAAAAAAATTTCTCCTTCGCCGTGAAAACAACTTCGGGCTCGGCGGCTAATATTCGTCTTCTGCGCGAAGGGTTTTTGGATTTTGCGATAGTGCAGAGTGATACGCTTTCGGATTCCGTGAACGGCGCGGGGGTTTTCAAAAATTTTGATTCGAGCACGGGCTACGCGGCAGTTGCCGGGCTTTATACGGAGGCCTGTCAAATTATCGTACCCAAAAATTCTCCCGTCGAAACTGTAAACGATTTAGTCGGCAAAAAAATTTCGGTTGGCGAAAAAGAATCAGGCGTCCTCCAAAACGCCAAAGAAATTTTGTTGGCTCACGGTCTGACTTTTGAAATGATCGTGCCCTATTATCTTTCGTTCGCCGATTCCGCCGCCGCGCTGGAGAGCGGGGAAATTGACGCCTTCTTCTGCACAGCGGGCGTTCCCACTGCGGCGGTGAGCAACCTTGCCGCGAAATGTGATATTCGTTTTCTGCCGATAAGCCCCGAAATTTTGAACAACATCACGAATATTTACAAGGGCTACACCGTTTGCAGAATCCCCGCCGGAACTTATCGCGGGCAGGACGCAGAAATTTTGACGCTCGGAGTTAAAGCGGTACTCGTCGCGAACACCGAACTTGAAAATAAGCAAGTGGAGTTCGTGACAAAATTTCTCTTCGACAACGCAAAAAAAATTCGTGTCGCCGCCGATATTGATTCGGATTTAACTGTAAACTACGCCGTCACGGATATACCCTGCGCGTTTCACGCCGGCACCGCGAAATATTACGAAAGTCAAGGCGTTCTCGTCGAGGTCTACAGCGGCGCGAAGGGGCAGCGGATAATCGCCACTCAAGATTAAATTTCGGGGAGGTGGAGGAATGTACGGACTAAACTTCGACATGTACCAGACGACTGCGATTGCGGTGGTCATGTTGTTCGTCGGGAATTCTCTTAGGAAAAAAATCAGCCCGCTTGAAAAATTGTGCATACCTGCGCCGGTCGTCGGAGGGCTCGTCTTCGCAATAATCTCCTGCGCGCTGTATTCGGCGGGCGTCGTTGAATTTTCCTTCGACGAAACTTTGAGGACGGTGTTCATGGTTGCGTTTTTTACTTCGGTTGGTTTTAAAGTAAGCGCAAAAGTTTTGAAAAGCGGCGGCACTGATTTAATAATTCTTGTATCCTGCGTGGCGGTCTTGATTGTCGGACAAAACTTCCTCGCTATCGGGCTTTCACAGGTTTTAAATTTGACAAGCCCTTTGATTGGATTGTGTACCGGCTCAATTTCGATGGCGGGCGGTCACGGAACGGCGGGGGCTTTTGGTCCCGTGCTTGAAGATTTAGGATTTCATGAGGCAACTACATTTTGCACGGCGGCGGCAACTTTCGGGATTGTCGCTGGTTCTTTGATTGGCGGACCTGTCGGGCGACGATTGATTTTGAAAAACGATTTGTTGAAAACCGTTGTCAAGGCGGACGAAACTCCGCTGACAGAGGAAGAAAAAAATAATCGTCGTTCGTGGAAAACATACGCGCCGGCAAGTTATCAGCTGGCTATCGCAATGGGGTTGGGCACCGCCGTTTCTGCGCTCTTGTCGAAAATCGGAATGACTTTCCCAATTTATATCGGCGCAATGATTGTCGCGGCACTTATGCGAAATTACAGCGAACTAACCGGACAATTCACGATACACGTCGAAGAAATTAACGACATCGGCGAAATTTGTCTGTCGCTCTTTCTGGGAATTGCGATGATAACTTTAAAACTCTGGCAACTTGCGGAGCTTGCGCTACCCATGCTCATTTTGCTTTTCGGGCAAATAATTTTTATGCTGGTGTTCGCCTATGTCGTCGTCTACAACGCGCTGGGCAGGAACTACGACGCCGCGATTTTTTCGGCGGGCATTTGCGGATTCGGGCTGGGCGCGACGCCAAACGCAATGGCAAATATGCAAGTGCTCACGAATAAATTTGCGCCGTCAATCAAAGCCTACAGCCTCGTGCCGATTGTCGGCGGCATGTTCATGGATTTTCTTAACAGCATGGCGATAACTTTTTTCATAAATTTTTTGTAAAGCGCGATTTTCTGTCAACCGAAAATTTTTTAAAAGACTTATGGAAAATTTCTTAGACAAGTTTTTTTATTGCCAACCATTAGATTCAATGATATAATTTTAAGTAAGAAGGTCATTTTTATTTTTAAGGAGATGTTAAAAATGTCTGAGAAAAACTTATTTAGCACGGTGGAATTGCTTGCTGTCTCCACCCCCCCCCGTTGCAGGATTGACGCTAAACAAAAGCGACGCATCAAAGGCAACTGCCGTGACGATTTCTTCGAGCTACAGCGACGAAGAATTTGAAGCAACGGATTATTCTGCGCTCGTGACGATTACGGCCGCAAAACGCACGACACCCATTAGCATTATCGGCAACGCGAAGAATAATAAAATTTTCGGCGGCACGGGTTCTGATACCTTGAACGGTAGCGAAGGTAACGATACCCTTACCGGCGGCAAGGGTCAGAATGTTTTCGTTTATTCGGACGGCGGCGGCAATGATGTCATAGCCGATTACAAAGTCGGGCAGGACGTGGTTCAACTTGTAAGCGGGACGGTAGATAGTTTTTCCGTGAAGGGAAAGGACGCGACTTTAAAAATCGGCGCGGGTAGCATCAAAGTTAAAAATCTTGGCAATGAAACTGTTACGGTCGTCGACGCGAACGGCAACACTGAATCTTACAGCATGATTCCAAAGGGCTTAGTTTTCAACAACAAAAACGATTTGACGAAGGCAACGACGGTTACTATCTCTTCGGATTTTGAAGGCGCGCTCGAAACCAAGCCTTATAAAAATCTCGTGACGATTGACGCTTCGAACCGCGATGAATCAGTTGAAATTGTCGGCAATACGAAAAATAATAAAATTTTCGGCACTACTGACGACGATATTTTGAACGGTGGCGCAAAGGGCAACGACACAGTTCACGGCAACGAAGGTGATGATTCGATAGACGGTGGCAAGGGTAACGACAGACTTTTTGGTGACGACGGCGAAGACACAATAAACGGCGGCAAGGGTAATGATACTCTTTACGGCGGGGCTGACGGCGATTCGATTAGTGGCGACGACGGCAATGACAGAATTTTTGGCGACGACGGCGAAGACACAATAAATGGCGGCAAGGGTAATGATACTCTTTACGGCGGGGCTGACGGCGATTCGATTAACGGCGACGACGGCAATGACAAAATTTTTGGCGAAGAGGGTGACGATACAATTTCAGGTGGCAAAGGAAATGACACTTTAAGCGGCGGTGACGGAGAAAATGTTTTTATTTTTAATTCAAGCGAAGGAAAAGATATCATAACCGATTTTGTCGGCTCGAAGGACGTTATCCATCTTGAAAGCGGAACCGTCAGTAGATATTCAGTCAGCGGCGGCAAAGATGCAATTTTAAAAATCGGTTCGGGTACTGTCACGCTGAAAAATCTCGGCAACGAAAAAATTACGGTTGTCGGTGCGGACGGCGATTCAACTGTTTACGGACTTGCCGACGGTTTGGAATTCAATAAATCCGATTTACCGAAAGCAACTGCCGTCAATATAACTTCGGATTACGAGCCCGATAATTTTGTCGCAACGACTTATGCCAACCTCGTTACGGTGAACGCTTCGACGCGCGAAGAATCCATTGAAATTACCGGCAACGCGAAGAATAATAAAATTTTCGGCAGTGCGGGCGATGATGTTTTAAATGGCGGCACAAAAGGTAATGATTCGATTCATGGCGGCGAAGGCGATGATTCGATTTTCGGCGAGGTAGGCAACGATAAAATTTTCGGCGACGACGGCGACGATACTTTAAGTGGCGGAGCGGGCAACGATACTTTGACGGGCGGCGACGGCGCAGATGTTTTTATTTACGTTTCGGGCGGCGGAAATGACGTTATCACCGATTACGCGAGCAACGAGGATATTATTCAACTGGAAAGTGGTTCTGTCAGTAGCTACTCTGTTAAAAATGGCAATGCGATTTTAAAAATTGGTTCTGGTAACGTAACTTTGAAGGGCGTCGGCAATAATATGATAACGGTTGTTGGAGCAAGCGGCGACAGTTCAGTTTACGGCACAGGTGGCGACGACACGATGCCACCCGATGATACCATTCCCGCCGATACAGATACTGTTGCAAGTGGGTTAGTTTTCAACGACGCAAAGACGGCCGTTACAATCACCGCCGATTACGAAGAGAATATTTTCAACGTTGCGGATTATTCAAGTCTGGTGTCCATTGACGCTACAAATCACGGAGATATAAGCATTAGAGGCAATGATAGTACGAAATTAAAAGTCATTAAAACTGGCAAAGGTAAAGATAGCGTGTATACCTTTAACGATAATGTGTCTGTCTCTACTGGCGTAGGCAACGATTACGTTCAGCACAACGGGAAATATTCCACCATAAACGCCGGTGAAGGTTCAGATAGGATTAGTATTTCCGGTGGGGATCACGTTGTTGTTTATGGCGGTGCAGGTAAAGATAAGTTTGATTACTTATACAGCAGTACAAGCGGCAACAATTTTACGTTATATGGTGGTGACGGTGACGATGACTTCGCAAATACTCTAGGTAGCTATTCTGTGGGAAATAGTTTGGTTGACGGTGGTGCAGGTAATGATTTCATTGAAGGCAGTTATGCAACCATAAACGCTGGTGAAGGTGACGATAAAGTTCATATTCTAAATTTTGACGGTTCGGAAGGTTTAATCATTGGAGGAACTGGAAATGACGCCATAACTCTCGGAGGTAGTGGTAATAATTTAATTAGGTATTCTTCCGGCGATGGTAATGATACAATCGTGGGTTTCAAGAATAATGACACTTTGCAGATAATGCTGGGGGATTATACCACCTTATTTAGTGGCGATGATTTTGCATTAAAAGTGGGAGACAATAGCATCATTTTGAAAGACACGTCAAATTTCACTTCCGTTAATGTCGCGGACTCCTTAGGTAATGTCAATGTCATTGACTTGAATACCAGTCCCGAAACAGATGCAACTGTAACGAGCGGTTTGAATTTCGATAACGATGACCTTTCTCAAGCTTTCGCCGTCACGATAACTTCGGACTATACCCCAAATAAATTTAACGCAACCGGTTATGAAAATCTCGAAAACATAGAAGTCTCCACTCACGGAGCTATCAGCATTAAGGGCAACGACAACATGAATTATATCGTCGGTGGCACCGGAAATGACACAGTGCTTGGCGAGGGTGGAAACGATTTGATCTTTGGCGGCAACGGTAACGATGCAATTCATGGCAATGAAGATGACGACGTTCTTTATGGCGAGGTCGGAAATGATTTGCTCTATGGTGATGAAGGAAAAGATATGCTCTACGGTGACGACGGCAACGACACTTTGATTGGCGGTACAGATAACGACACTCTGACCGGCGGTAAGGGCAATGATGTTTTCTACTATTCAAGTGGAGATGGTACAGATGTTGTCAGAGACTACACTGAAAATCAAGACAGAATTCATTTCAACGTGGCTTCGGTGAATAACGGCACGCTTGTTGGTTCAGATGTTATCTTCACTATTGGTAGTGGCAGTGTCACACTAGAAAAAGTCAAAAGCAAAGAAGTTGTTATTGATTTCTCTGACGACACCAAACAAAAATATTTCAACGGCATACCGATTTTTGATCCTACAGTCGTACTGGGAATCGGCGCTCAGGGCACGTTCAGTTTGTCTTCTTACAATGACACTGCGACTATCTCGGCTGTAAATATCGACGCAACGAACTGCACGAATGGATTGGAGATTTACGGCGATGACAAAGCAAATATAGTTTGGGCAGGGAACGAATTGGATAACATTATCGGAGGCAAGGGAGATGACACGCTTTACAGCGGGAGTAGCGGGTATACTCGATTTATCTATGCCAAAGGTGACGGCAGTGATACTATTTACAATGTTAAAGGTGACTACTATTACTATTACAATTGCGATTATATAGAACACGGTAGAAAGTGTATCGGTTACAGACGACACGATTTATTTGAATCTTGACACGGGGGACACTTTAACACTGAAAAATTCAATGAATCAGTACTTTGAGGTCACCGATCTCGGTAGAGTGAACTATGCAAGCTCAACGGTTCAGAACAACAAATTCGTAATTGACGAGAATGCTCAAGGTCATTTCTATTTGACGGAACACGACGCGGCGAGAACGAGAGATGTTGTACAAATCGATGCATCGGCGAGCACAAGTAGATTGGAGATTAAAGGCGACGACAGAGCCAATACAATTTGGGCGGGGAAAGAAGTTAATACCATTACCGGAGGCAAGGGAGATGACACGCTTTACAGCGGGAGCGGAGAATCACATGGGTATTATACTACTCGATTTATCTATGCCAAAGGTGACGGCAGTGATACTATTTACAATGTTAAAGGTAACGATTACGGTTGCGATTATATAGAACTCACGGTAGAAAGTGTATCGGTTACAGACGACACGATTTATTTGAATCTTGACACGGGGGACACTTTAACACTGAAAAATTCAATGAATCAGTACTTTGATGTCACCGATCTCGGTCCTGTGAACTATGCAAGCTCAACGGTTCAGAACAAAAAATTCGTAATTGACGAGAATGCTCAAGGTCATTTCTATTTGACGGAACACGACGCGGCGAGAACGAGAAATGTTGTACAAATTGATGCATCGGCGAGCACAGGTAGCTTGGAGATTAAAGGCGACGACAGAGCCAATACAATTTGGGCGGGGAAACAATATGGTACCATTACCGGAGGCAAGGGAGATGACACGCTTTACAGCGGATCAAATACTAGCGACTATACTCGATTTATCTATGCCAAAGGTGACGGCAGTGATACTATTTACAATGTTAAAGGTGACTACAGTTACGAGTACGATATGATAGAACTGACGAATTGCACGGTAGAAAGTGTATCGGTTACAGACAACACGATTTATTTGAATCTTGACACGGGGGACACTTTAACACTGAAAAATTCAATGGATCAGTGCTTTTATGTCACCGGTCTCGGTAAAGTGTACTTTGAAAGCTCGCAAAGTGCCTACGTTGAAACGCCTAAGAATGTCGACGAACTTTGGTTCACGGACGACGACAACTTCATGACAAAGAGTAGTGACCTTGACGCTCTGATTAATGAAGCTTCCGCAGAAAACTCTGTTACAAGCTTAACGACAAATTATTCACTTGACTCGACGTCACTGCTTGAAGGTATTGCGGCGAACTCCGAATTTAATATCGCTCAATCCACAAAGAAGGCATAGAATTTTTCCGGCGATGTTCTCGCCGAAGCTTTAATGTGAAAAAGACCACCGATTGTTCGATGGTCTTTTTCATTTGCTCTGTTTGAATCACTCAAGAAAATCTTTGAGCTTTTTACTGCGGCTGGGGTGACGAAGTTTCCGCAGGGCTTTCGCCTCAATTTGCCTGATTCTTTCGCGCGTGACGTGGAAACTTTTGCCGACCTCCTCCAGAGTCCTCGCCTTGCCGTCGTCCAGCCCGAATCTAAGCATTAACACCTGCTTTTCACGCGGCGTCAACGTGCTCAAAACTTCGGCAAGCTGTTCTTTCAAAAGCATGAAAGACGCGGCGTCCGCCGGCGCGGGGGCATCGTGATCCTCTATAAAATCGCCAAGGTGAGAATCTTCCTCTTCGCCTATTGGTGTTTCCAGCGAAACAGGCTCCTGCGCGATTTTCATAATCTCGCGGACGCGCTCCACGCTGACTTCCATTTCTTCGGCAATTTCTTCGACTGTTGGTTCGCGCCCGTGTTTTTGGAGGAGTTGACGGGAAATGCGCATGTACTTGTTGATTGTCTCGACCATATGCACGGGGATACGAATCGTGCGCGCTTGATCTGCAATGGCACGGGTTATCGCCTGACGAATCCACCACGTTGCATAGGTGCTGAACTTGTAGCCCTTGTTGTAGTCAAATTTCTCGACGGCCTTAATAAGTCCGAGATTGCCCTCCTGAATCAAATCAAGGAAAAGCATACCGCGCCCGACGTAGCGTTTGGCGATACTGACAACAAGACGCAAATTCGCCTCCGCAAGTTCCTTCTGCGCGTTGTCGTCGCCGCGCTCCATGCGGATAGCAAGTTCGCGCTCCTGTTGCGCAGTCAAAAGGGGCACGCGCCCAATCTCCTTGAGATACATGCGAACTGGGTCATCAATGCTGACAACGCTGTCCGGGACAGTGAGGTCAATTTTTTCGACGGGCTTTTCAATTTCTGAATCTCCGTCCGGTGAATTTATCGCGGCGTCGTCAATTACAACCCCGTCGTTGCTGTCCGAATCGTCGAAAATTTCTACGCCCTTGCTCGTCAAATCATAATAAACATTTTCAAATTCGGCAACTTCTTTTTCCGGTGTCAAATCGGGTCTTTGCGTAGCGTCCATAAGCTCGCTTTGAGGCAGCTTGCCGCCATTTCTCATTGCCTTTTCAAAGAGAATCGACACTATTTGAGAGCTGCGGCTGACGCCTGCTGCTCCAATTGATCCAACAGCTTTGCTCTCTTCTGTCATCAAAATCGGCGCGGTGGAAACTAAGAGAACCGCACCGCTCACTTCCTTTCTTTACATTTTTTACAGTATTTGTTAAAATAATTCAGCTGTTCACGAAATTTAATCTTCTATCTTTGTCAGCGAAAACATTTTGTCCGCCAATTGCGCTATCTTCGGTAATTCGCCGTCGAACGATTTGTTTTTGTCGTTAATCGTGGCGTAAAATTCCGTCAAAAGTTTTTCGTAATGGATTTTTGACCACGCCTGCCGGATTACCTCGAAGGAGTCAGTAAAGGCTTTGGAGTCCTGTTGCACAAATTCTTCCACACCAAACCGCGACGCCGCCGGCGACAGTATCCTTGAAAGTTCGGCGTAAGATTTTTCGTCCAGCTCCTTTGCCGCGTCCAGGTCGTCCGGAACTCGGTCTTCCTTGTAGCATCTTTCGATATAGCCGATTATTTCTTGATACTTCTCCGGAAAAAATTCTCTCGGCACCAGCGAAAGCACGTAGTCCATAATTTCGACTTCGCCCCACGACGTGCGCAGAATCACTTCGATAGATTGTTCCAGTTTCGATTTTTCTTGAATCTTAAATCTTCCGGCAGAAAAGTTTTCATTCTGCTTAGAGCCCGTCGAAAATTTTTCCCACTCCGCCTTGACGGAAGTCTCGTCCAAAAACAGCGCGGTGGCAATTTTCCTGGCGTACGCATTTTTTAAAGTGGCGTCCTCTATTTTCGCAACCAGCGGCAAAATTTCATGCAGGGTATAAACTTTTTCGTCGTAGCTGTCGTGCTTGCTGTGGTCAAGCACAAAATCAATCCGATAATCAATCATCGGCGTCGCATTTCTTATCAGCTTAGCGAAGGCGGGTTTTCCTTTGCGCCGAATAAATTCGTCGGGGTCTTTCCCTTCGGGAACCTTGATAACAAAAGCCTCCGCCCCCGCCTGTTGCACGATAGGCAGGGCGCGAACCGTCGCACGTTGTCCCGCCTCGTCGCTGTCGTAGCAAAAAATTATTCTCCGCGTGTACCTCGTCAAAAGTTTCGCCTGCGCCTCCGAAAAGGCAGTGCCCAACGACGCAACAACATTTTCAATTCCAAAACTCGCAAGGGAAATCGCGTCCATGTATCCTTCAACGACAATCGCATAATCCTGCGCGGAAATTTTTTTGTTCGCCCTGTCCAGCCCGAAAAGCATTTTCCCCTTGACGAAAACCGCAGTTTCTTTCGTGTTGAGATATTTCGCAACGTCCGCATCATTTTTCAGAGTCCGCCCGCCAAAAGCCACGACGCGCCCGAAAATATCGTTAATCGGAATAATCATGCGCCCTTTCATCTTCTCGTAGAAACCGTCGTCGTAGGAACTTTTCTGAACAAGCCCCGCCGCCTCAAGTTGCTCGTAGCTGAAACCACGCCGTATCAAAATTTTAGTCAGCTCGTCAGAATTTGGAGCGAAACCCAATTTGAAATTTTTAATCACGTTCTCTGTTATTCCACGCGAAACAAGATATTTCCTGCAGGATTCGCCTTGAGGTCCCTTCGTCAGCCGGCTGTGGTAAAAATCTCGCGCAAGTTCATTAATTTTCAGCAAAGTTTTTTTGTTTTGCTCGACTTTCATTTCTTCGGGAGATTTATTCCGCACGGGGATAGGTATGCCCAAACGCTCCGCCTGCAATTTTATCGCCTCAAAGTACGTGATATTTTCAATCTTTGAAAGAAAATTAAAAACGTTGCCGCCGACGTGACAGCCAAAGCAATAAAAAAGCCCTTTATCCGGCGTGACAGTAAACGACGCGGTCTTTTCGCTGTGAAACGGACAACAACCCCAGTATCGACCGGCTTTAAAAGTCAGCGGTACATAATTTCCAACCACTTCGCGAATGTCCGAACGCTCGCGAACACGATCCACAAATTCATCCAACTCGGAGCTGCTCACAACTTCCAACCTGTCCTTTCTGCCCGCCCTGTCGCTTATATATTCCCTGTTATTCGTAAATTTCCTTTTTTGTGCATTTAAGATTTTTTAGCCCGCAAATTCGCGCCGAAAAATAATTTTCAAAAAAAAGACTTGCAAAAAATCAAAATGGCAAATATAATGTCAAAAAGTCGAGGTGATTTTTATGTTGAACAACAAAGCTGACACAATAGAAGATTATATTCTTCAGCAGCTGTCGAAACAACAGGACGGTCAAGTTGAGCTAAAGAGGACGGAGCTTGCGGACAAGATAAGTTGCGCGCCGTCGCAGATAAGTTACGTTTTGAGCACGCGCTTTACTCACGATCGCGGATTTATCGTGGAATCGCGGCGCGGGATGGGCGGGTACATTCGCATTACGATTGTCACCGATACGGCACTCGAAAAAAAACTTTTGTATAGAGACATGCTCGAAAAAATAAAAGAGGGCACGCCTTTTGAAATGATTAAGTCAATGCTGGATTTTCTTTTGGAGAATAAATTTATCACGCGGCGCGAGGCTGAACTTGTCGCTCAATTTTCGGCGAATCTTTACCAATCCGAAGAGGAAGGAAATATTAAGGCGGAGGAGCGCGCGAAATTGGTACGTTCGATTTTTTTGACTCTGTCGAAAATAACTTGACTTGTCCGGAAAAAATTTTCGGCTCCTTCGTTTTTTGGCGGGGGAGATTTTTTTTGCACTTAAAAATTTTCGTGCAAATTGTTTTTAATCTGATATAATGTGGCAGAAAAATTTTTGACGGAAGCTTTTTTAAACGAGGGTGAAAATTTTGCGGGAAATTCTTAACGAAATGCACGGGTGGATGTCCGAATACATGAAGAGTTTTTATTCGGATGACGCCGAAGTTCAGCAGGGGATTTTGATTAAGGAGAAACACACCGGCTACGTCACGGCGAACTGCGTCGAACTTTCAAAAAGTCTCGCGCTCCCGAAACACGACGTCGAACTTGCGGAAATGATTGGGCTTTTTCACGACGTCGGTCGGTTTCGTCAGTACAGCCTTTACAAAACTTTCAACGACGCGGATTCTGAAGACCACGCGGATCTTGGAATAAAAGTCATTGAGGAGCTGGATTTTTTCAAGAAACTCGACGCGGCTGACTACGAAATTTTGAAGTTCGCGATTCAGAATCACAACAAAAAAATCGTTGCGCCGACTGACGACGAGCGAAAGATTTTATTTGCGAAAATTATTCGCGATGCGGACAAGCTTGACATTTACCGCGTGCTTGAACCTTTCCTCGCGCAGGAGAACGCCGACAAAATGCCTAACTTTATTAAAAATTCCAGCAGGCTTGTTGCGGAAATTAGTCCGGACTTCGTGGAAAATTTTGTTGCGGGGAATCAGGCTGACTACAGAAAAATTCGCACGAACGGCGACAGAAAAATTGTTCGGCTCATGTGGATTTACGATATAAATTTTGCGTGGACGATGAAAAAAATTTTGGAGCGCGGCTTTATCGAAAAGATTGTCAAAAATTTGCCGATGGACGAAAAAATTGCCGAAGGTGTCCGCCGTTTGCGCGCGCACGTCGACAAAATCATAAAAGGAGAGGTACGATGATAAATTTTATTCAGCAGGAGATTGAAAACGATTTGAAGGCGGGCAAGTACACCGACGGAATAAGGACACGTTTTCCGCCGGAGCCGAACGGATATTTGCACATTGGGCACGCGAAATCTGTTTGCTTAAATTTTGGGCTGGCTATTCACAATGGCGGGCTGTGCAATTTGCGTTTCGACGACACGAACCCCACGAAAGAGGACGTCGAATATGTTGACTCGATTCAAGAAGATATAAAATGGTTGGGTTTTGATTGGGGCGACAGAAAATTTTTTGCGTCGGATTATTTCGGCAAGCTCTACGATTATGCGGTTGAGTTGACTCGGCGCGGGCTTGCTTACGTTGACGATTTGAGCGCGGAGGAAATTAAAAATTATCGCGGCACTTTGACGGAGCCGGGCAAGGAAAGTCCTTTCAGAAATCGGAGCGTCGAAGAGAATTTAGATCTGTTTGCGCGAATGAAGGCAGGCGAATTTGCTGACGGGGAAAAAGTTCTGCGCGCGAAAATTGATATGGCGTCGCCGAACATAAACATGCGCGACCCCGTCATTTATCGGATAACGCGCACGCATCATCACCGCACGGGCGACGACTGGCTGATTTATCCCATGTACGATTTTGCGCACCCGTTGTCCGACGCGATAGAAAATATTACTCATTCGGTTTGCACGCTGGAATTTGAAGACCACCGCCCGTTTTATGATTGGTTGCTTGACGCGCTGGACTTCGACGTAAATTCTCGTCCGCGTCAAATTGAATTTGCGCGCCTGGATTTGACGAACACAATCACCAGCAAAAGAAAACTTCGTCAGCTCGTCGAAGAAAAGCACGTTCGCGGCTGGGATGACCCCCGCATGCCCACGCTTTCCGGATTGAGGCGGCGCGGGTTTACTCCTGCTGCCATTCGTGATTTTTGCGAAAGGATAGGCGTCGCGAAAAGTAACAGCCTCGTCGACGTGGCGATGCTTGAACATTGCGTCCGCGAAGACCTGAACAACACGGCTGATAGAGTTATGGCGGTGTTGGAGCCGCTGAAGGTTGTCTTAACGAACGTCGACGAAAATTCCGTTGAGTACCTGCGCGCAGAAAATCATCCGACGCGCGGCGGCAGTCATTACGTTCCTTTCACGAGAGAAATTTTTATTGAGCGCGAAGATTTTATGGAGGACGCGCCGAAAAAATTTTTCCGCTTAAAACCCGGCGGCGAAGTTCGTCTGAAACACGCCTATATTATCAAATGCGAAGAGGTTATCAAGGATGCGGCGGGCAATGTCGTTGAGTTGCGTTGCACGATTGACCCGACGTCGAAATCGGGCGGCGCGACGGCTAACCGAAAAATTAAGGGCACGATTCATTGGGTGAGTGCAAGTCACGCGCTCAAGGCTGAAGTCCGTCTTTATGATTATCTTTTGACGACGGACGCGAATGGGAATTTGCCCGAAGATTTTATCGCGGCGTTGAATCCGAAGTCTTTGATAGTGATTGAAAACGCGCTGATTGAACCGAGCGTTCGCTGGGCGGCGGCGGGCAGTCGCTACCAATTTTTGCGGCTGGGATATTTTGTCGTCGACCCCGACACGACGCCGGAGAAGTTGGTTTTTAATCGCGTCGTCGGCTTGAAGGATTCGTGGGCTAAAATTAAAAACAGTTGATTGGAGAGATTTTAAAATGATGAAAAAACCACCGCGCGGCTTGAGCGATAAGGACATGTTAAAAAATTACGTGGAGGAACAATCCGTCGAGGCACAACTTTTGACGGCGGCGAAGAAAGCTGAAAAGCGTCGTCTTGTCGAAGAATCAGAAGCCCCGCCGGAACCTTTGGCGAAGGGCGGCTTCACGAAGGAACTCACCGAAAAACTCGGCATGGAACTCCTTGCGCTGAAAATTGAGTTGGCAACTTCCGGCGTGAAAAGTTATGGATTTAAAGTTGAACGTTTCGGCGAAAAAATTACTCTGACTGTCACCGATAAAAAATTTTAAGGCAAAGGGAGCGAAGTAATGGATATGACAACGGTGGCGGTTGTAATCTTTGTTGCCGCTTACGTTTTAATAATTTCTGAAAAAGTCCACCGCACAATCGTCGGCATTGTCGGCGCGATGCTTATGATTCTTGCCGGGATAATCTCGCAAGAAAAAGCAATTCACCATATCGACTTCAACACGCTTGGGCTTTTGATGGGCATGATGATAATTGTCAACATAACCAGCGAAACAGGGCTGTTCAATTTCTTGGCGATATGGGCGGCGAAAAAAGTTAAAGCGCACCCCGTAAAACTTTTGGTCGCGTTGAGTGCATTGACGGCGTTTTGTTCTGCCTTCCTCGACAACGTCACGACAGTTTTGCTGACAGTCCCAATAACTTTTAACATTGCCGCGCAGCTGAAAGTTGACGTGAAACCTTTCCTAATGGCGCAAATTATCAGCTCGAATATCGGAGGCACTGCGACGCTTGTCGGTGACCCGCCGAACATTATGATAGGCTCGGCAGTCGGATTAAACTTCATGGATTTTATTTTCAACATGTCGTTGCCGGCGATAATAATTTTCGTCGTAACGATCGCGATAATGTTGCTGCTCTATGGTTCAAAACTCCACACGCAACCCGAATTGCAAGATAAAGTCATGCGCCTCAACGAACGCAGTCAAATTACAGATACAGTGCTTTTGAAAAAGTGCTTGTTTATTTTGGCGTGCACAATGTCGCTTTTCGTCATGCACGGCACGTTACACCTTGAGACAGCGACGGCAGCACTCACCGGCGCAGGATTTTTGTTGCTGATAACTTATCACCACAACGAAGAGATGATAGCGAAAGTCCTCAGCAAAATCGAATGGCTTGCAATATTTTTCTTCGCGGGGTTATTCGTGCTTGTCGGCGCGCTTGTCGAGACAGGCGTTATAAAAATGCTTGCGGCTGAAGCGATAAAAATCACGGACGGCAATGTTTCAGCGACGGCTATTTTAATTTTGTGGATGAGCGCGTTGGCGTCGGCGTTTATCGATAATATTCCCTTCGTTGCGACGTTGATTCCGCTGATTAAAGATATGGGCGAAATGGGTTTGTCTAATCTTGAACCGATGTGGTGGAGTTTGGCTTTGGGCGCGTGTCTTGGCGGCAATGGGACTTTGATTGGAGCAAGTGCGAATGTCGTCGTGGCGTCTATGGCAGCTCAACGCGGCAAGGCGATTTCGTTTATCAGTTTCATAAAGACTGCTTTCCCGCTGATGATTTTGTCGATAATTATTTCAACCGCTTACGTTTGGATCCGCTATCTTTGAAATTTTTTTCCCAAAAAGAGTTTTGATCTCTTCTTTTCTTTTGGCGCAAAAGAAAAGAAGCAAAAGAAAACAGCCCGCAGAGGTCGCATCACGCGACCAAATGCGGGCAGCCGCCCATCCTTGGGCGGCGTCTCTTTTTTTTTAGGGTTTATTACGGTTTGAAAGATAGTTCGCCGCAATGGAGCCGGAAATATTATGCCAGACGCTGAAAAATACTGCAGGCACCGCTGCCGCCGCGCCAAAGTGTGTCATTGCCAACGACGTGGCAAGCCCCGAATTTTGCATGGCGACTTCTATTGCCAGGGTTCTTGTTTTCGCCGCGTCCATGCGCAAAATTTTCGCGGCGATAAATCCCAGCGTGTAGCCCAAAAGATTGTGGCAGATGACTACGCACATGACTAGCAGTCCGGTTTCTAAAATACGTTGAGAATTTACCGCGACACTCCCGCCGACGATTAAAATTATCGCCGTGACCGAAACGAGCGGTAAAATTTTTATTATTCTCTGCACGAATTGACGGAAGAAATAATTTATCACGATGCCTAAAAATATCGGGAGCAAAACTATTTGCGCGATTGAAAGCATCATTGCCGAAAAAGAAACTTCCAGCCAACTGCCCGCTAAAATCCACGTCAAGGCGGGCGTGACTATCGGCGCGAGAATTGTTGTCGTCATTGTCAGCGAAACCGAAAGGGCTAAATCGCCGCGCGCTAAATATGTTATGACGTTCGACGCCGTTCCGCCGGGACATGTGCCGACTAAAATGACGCCTATTGCCAAATCCGGCGGCAGGCTGAAAATTTTCACCAACAACAAAGCCAGAATCGGCATTATTAAAAATTGCGCCAGGACTCCCGCCAAAATATCTTTCGGGCGTTGGAAAACCAATCGAAAATCTTCGACGCGCAACGTCATTCCCATTCCGAACATGACGACGCCCAACAAGATTGAAATTCGCGGCACGACCCACTGAAAAGTTATCGGCTGAATCAATGCGATTAGCGCGATTAAAATTACGAACAGCACCATAAATCTTGAGGCGAGACTGCTGATTTTTTCGAGTAGCTTTAAAATTTTCATTTGAGGTTGTATTTCTCCTTGAGCTGTTGGCGGACGGTTTCATTCGCCAAAAATTCCTCGTAGGTTGAAATTCTGTCAACAGTACCCGTCGGCGCAACGTCGATTATTCTGTTGGCGATTGTGTTGATAAAAGCGCGATCCTCTTCGGCGAAAATTATTGTGCCGGAAAAATCGACGAGGGCTTTTTCCAACGCCTCAATCGTCGGCAAATCGAGACAGCTTGTCGGATTATCGAGCAACAAAAAATTTACGTCGTACTTCTGCAAATTTTCCAGCTCCACGCGCGCCGCCGCACTCGAATAAACGCGCGACATGTAGGCAAGACGAACATTGTCAGCAAATTTTATCGTGCCTCTGTCCGCGCCGCCGTTTGAATTTTTATCTTGCCAGGCGAGCATCAAAGTTTTAACCAGCCGAGATTTTCCCAAATCGTTTTCCCCGACGAGAGCGACTTTTTGCCCGCGACGAATCGTAAAATTCACGTGCTTGAATAAAGTTTCGCCGCTCCTGTCCTTCCAGAGCCGGCGCACGTCCAAAACCGAAGGTACAGTAAAATCATCGGGTTCGACGCGCGGAAATCTGTCCGTGCAAATTATTTTCATCGGGTCGACTTCAAATTTGCCGAGCTGAATTGTTTTTTCGCAAGTGCTTTTCAAAAAATATCTGTCGTTGCTGACAATGACCGTCGTCAAATTTTTTCGTTCAAGCAAAAAATTTATCAGCCACTCTATTCCGGTGGAGTCGAGATTTTTTGTCGGCTCGTCGAGCAACAAAACTATTTCGTCGTCCCTCAAGCCGCGCAGTGTTCGTTTCAATTTGTCTATCGCTGACATTTCCGCCATGCGCAGTTCCGAAAAATCCGCAGAAATATTCCCCGCGACCGTCAAGACTTCGCCCGAAATTTTTACTTCGCCTTCCGTTTGAATCAGCCGCCCCGCCATAATATCCAACAGCGACGATTTTCCCGAACCTTCGCCGCCGATTACTCCGATTTTCTCTCCGCGCTGTACTTTGAAGTTTAAGCCCGAAAAAATTTCTTTTTGCGCAAGCTGCAAGCCCAAATTTTTTACTTCTATCATAAAAAAAACTTCCTTTGAAAAAATTTTAATCAGCTTAAATCAAACTTGCGTTAAAGTCAATGAATTTTTTCGCAACAAAAAAAGCCGCCTAAGCTTGTGATTTTTAAATAAGCGCATCACGAGCCGCAAAACGGCGACAAACTTAAAAGACCAACTAAAACTTTGAGGGAGTCGGCGTTCCAAAACCGGCTGTCCCTTTGTCTTTTGAATTAAAACTTTTCAGTTTTGCTCTGTCAACGAAAACTTAAAAGTAAAAATTTTCTTCGGCGATATTATTCCAATCGATGCCCAAAATTTTCTCAAGGAGTTCCTCTTCAGAAGAGGCCTCAACGGACGCTTGCTTGACGGCGATGGGTTCTTTTTCGGGCTCCTCGTCGTCTTTAGCGGCGGCGGCCTCCTTTTTCTCTTCGGCGCGCTTTTCTTTGAGTTGCTCAAAACGTTCGCGCTGTTCTTCGGACATTTTTTCGAGCTGCGCGAAAAGTTTTGTATTGCCCTGATCGTCAAAAGCAACAGTCACCTGACTAAACTGGACGCCTTCGCCGAGCTGCCCGCTTTCAGAAATTTTGTCGGTCATCTTGACGGCGTCGTCGACCTTCTTCATCATTTCGTTAGCGTACTCTTCGTCGTTCGCCATGCGCTCAATTTCTTCCGTGCTGAAGACGACCGAATAACCCTTTGAGCTGACAAGACTTTGGTTGCCGTCAAAATTGTCGGAGATAACAAAATCGTAGTCACCATATTTTTCGCGCAGGTTCTTCAGAAAATCTTGAGCCTTCGACGAAAGTTTTGACTCTTGAGAATCTTCGGCGAAGTAGTTCGCGCCAATATCTTCCGAAGAATTTTTCTGATTGGCTAAGGCGGCAAGAGCCTCGCCGGAAAAACTCACGTTCGCACTGTCGCCGAACTTCGCGGCGGAATTTTTCGTGTCGTTGGTTGCAGTTTTTTCGGAAGTCGCCGAACGTTTGCTCACCTGGTTAAAATTCTGGTAGAGCATGCTGTAACTTGAATTGATAGCGTTTGCCATGACAAAACCCTCCTTTGAACGTCGAAAAAATAAATCCTTTTTTATTATGCTACGCGAAATTTTGAAAAAAGTCAATGAATTTTTTGCAAGAAATTCCGTTTGGTGATATAATTTCGCGTGAAAAATTTTTGGGGAGGTAATTTGTTTTGCTGTCAAAGGTTGGAAAGATTTACGGCGAAACCGCTTTGATTAAGCTAATCGCCGTCGGTCTTGTTGTTGGAATTATTTTAGCTTTGTTCGTGCCGTTTGTCATTCCGGTCATCGCGGTTTTCGGCAAGTTGTTCGTCAGCGCGCTGAAGAGTGTCGCGCCGATTTTGGTTTTCGTTTTGGTAATGAACGCACTTTCGCAACGCTCGGAATCAAGTTCGACGATGAAACCGATAATTCAATTGTACGTTATCGGAACTTTTTGCGCGTCGTTGGTGGCGGTGTCTGCCTCGTTTTTATTTCCGACAAGATTAAATTTGCAGACTGCCGGCTCTGAAATCACGCCGCCTTCGGGAATCATAGAAGTTTTGCAAAACGTGATAATGAACGTCGTCGACAACCCGATACACGCGCTGACGAACGCAAATTATATCGGGATATTGGCTTGGGGCGTAATCGTCGGGCTTGCGTTGAGAAAAGCGGGCGACGAAACTCACAAAGTGCTCGAAGATTTGGCGAAGGCAGTCACTCAAGTCGTGCAATGGGTCATTCGTTTCGCGCCGTTCGGAATCATGGGCTTGGTTGCCGACGCGATAGGCACGAGTGGAATTTCCGCGCTCTTAGGTTACGCAAAACTTTTGGCGGTTTTGTTGGGCGCGTTCTTCAGCGTGGCTCTGATAATGAATCCGCTGATTGTCTGGTTTAAACTTAGAATGAATCCCTACCCGCTGGTTTTGACGACGTTGCGCGAAAGCGGGCTGTACGCATTTTTCACGCGCAGTTCGGCGGCAAATATCCCGGTGAACATGGGGCTCTGCAAAAGATTGGGACTCACTGAAAATCTCTACTCGGTATCAATCCCGCTCGGCGCAACAATAAACATGGCGGGCGCGTCGATAACAATCGCGGTCTTGAGTTTGGCGACGGCACACACGCTGGGAATTAACGTCGATATGCCGACCGCTCTTTTGCTCTGCATAATCGCGACTGTTGGCGCGTGCGGAGCGTCGGGCGTCGCGGGCGGCTCGTTGCTCCTGATACCGGTTGCCTGTTCGAGTTTCGGAATTTCCAGCGATATTTCCATGCAAGTCGTCGGCGTCGGATTTATAATCGGCGTGTTGCAGGATTCGTGCGAGACGGCGTTAAATTCTTCCAGCGATGTACTTTTCACGGCGACGGCTGAATTTTCTCAACGCGCCGCGCAGGGAAAATTAAAAGCTTCAGATTTAGTTCCGCACGCCTGATAAATTACTTTTTGACAAAAATTTTCTAAGGTGATAAAATTTCGCCGTTGACAGGTAGTCGAGGCAATCGCGGGCAAATTTTTTGTTCGAGGAAAGTCCGGACACCACAGAGCAGCGTGACGGGTAACGCCCGCTCGGAGTAATCCGCAAGATAGTGTCACAGAAAAGCAAACCTCCTTTCTAGTGGTTAGGGATTAGCAGTTAGGGATTAGTTTTCTCTAGCCCCTGCTCCCTAATCTCTAGCCACTAGAAGGGGAAGGGTGAAAAGGCAGGGTAAGAGCCTACCGGCTGTCGAGCAATCGGCAGGCCTGATAAACCTCACGCGGTGCAAGACTAAATAGGAAAGGGTTGAGGTTGCTCGCTGACCTTTCGGGTAAGTTGCTAGATTTGGGCGGTAACGTTCAAACCAGATAAATGATTGCCGTAAACAGAATCCGGCTTATCGGCTGCCTGTCAACAAAAATTTTTTCCGGAGGATTTTTATTTTGAACAGGGCGATTTTTTTTGACCGTGACGGAGTTTTAAACGTCGACGTCGATTATCTCTACGAAGTCGAAACATTTTCTTGGGTAGACGGCGCGCGCGAAGCAATTAAACTCTGCAACGACAAAGGTTGTCCGGCGATCGTCATAACTAATCAAAGCGGGGTTGCTCGCGGATTTTTCACCGAAGACGACGTAAAAATTCTCCACAACTTCATGAATGACGAACTTAAAAAAATTGGCGCGTATATCGACGCCTTTTATTATTGCCCGCATCATCCGAAAGGCATCGTCCCGCCTTACAACACAATTTGCGATTGCCGCAAGCCCGCGCCCGGAATGATTCTGCAAGCTTGCAGAGATTTTAATATCGACGTGAAAAATTCTTTCATGATTGGCGACAGGCAACGCGATATTGAATGCGGGATTAACGCGGGCTGCCGCGAAAGTTTTTTGTTCGACGGCAAGGGAAATTTGTTTGACTTGGTGAAAAAAATTTTGGAGAAATAAATTTTGGGCAAGATAATTTTGGTGACGGGCGGCGCGCGCAGCGGGAAAAGTTCTTTCGCCGAAAAACTCGCGCTGAAAATCGGCGGGGGCAGGGCGGCTTACGTGGCGACCGCGCAGATTTTTGACGAGGAGATGAATTTTCGCGTCAAGCTCCACAAAATGCGGCGCGGAAATAATTGGACGACGTACGAGGCTCCTTTCGACGCCGATAAAATTATTTCGACGGCGGCTGAAAATTTTGACGCGATTCTTTTCGATTGCGTGACGATTTATTTGAGCAACTTTATCTGCGCGCAAAATCTCGACGACGAAGAAAAAATTTATTCCAATTTTAAAATTTTGATCGGGCGGCTGATTGACGCGGCGAAAAATTCCGGCGCGACGATAATTTTTGTGTCGAATGAAGTCGGCGGCGGGATTGTCCCCGAAAATAAACTTGCCCGGATTTTTCGTGACTTGTCCGGGCTGGCGAACCAGATGCTTGCCGCTGAATCCGAAAAAGTTTTTCTGGCGGTGGCGGGGCTTGCCGTCAATATAAAAAAATTCGCCGAAGAAATTTAAAATGGTACGCAACGCGCTTGCCATTTTTTCTGACACTGTGTTATAATTGCGGCAAGAAAATTTTTTGGAGGTAAGCTTGTGAGCAAAAAACTGGTTGCGTATTTTTCGGCGAGCGGCAGGACTCGTAAAACCGCACAAAATTTGGCGCAGGCGGCGGGCGCGGATATTTACGAGATTAAACCCGCGACGCCCTACACCGGAAAAGATTTAAATTGGAACGACAGAAATTCGCGCAGTTCCGTCGAGATGTCCGACAAAAATTCCCGTCCGGCTCTTGCCGACAAGGACGCGAAAATTTCTGACTACGACGTAATTTTTGTGGGCTTCCCCATTTGGTGGTACGTGGCTCCGCACATTATTAACGCCTTCCTGGAAAGCTACGACTTTTCCGGAAAAACGATCGTCCTTTTCGCGACGAGCGGCGGCAGTGGTTTTGGGAATACCGTCAACGAATTGAAAGGCAGTGCTCCGAACGCGAA
This sequence comes from uncultured Selenomonadaceae bacterium, assembly GCA_905234195.1. Lineage (GTDB taxonomy): Bacteria > Bacillota > Negativicutes > Selenomonadales > Selenomonadaceae > Quinella. The sequence goes on along the minus strand of CAJOFR010000001.1, from coordinate 165,852 downwards.
GATTGTCGAAGGAAAACTTTTGAACGGTCGTCAATCGGCGGACGAGCTGAAAAATTGGGTAGAGAGTTTAAATTTGTAAGAGGAGATTTTTAAAATGGCTGAAAAAATTATTGCGGGTACCGGCGGCGAAAAATATATTCCTTACGACAAGCGCGAAGGTAACAAGTCTATCGTTTACTTCACGCGCGAATTAAATCCCGCAGGTCTGGTAAAAATTTTCGACCGCGTCAAAGAAGTGCTCGGCGGAAAAATTGCCGTCAAACTCCACACCGGCGAACAGCACGGACCGAATATTATTCCGCGCAGTTGGGTTAAAGAGTTGTTTACTGCGCGCATCCCCGACGCGAAAATTATCGAGACGAACACTTATTACGACGGCGACCGCTACACGACGGAAAGGCACCGCAAAACTTTGGAAGTGAACGGCTGGACTTTTGCGCCCGTCGATATTACTGACGACAAAGAAACTGTCATGTTGCCTGTCCCGAACGGCAAGTGGTTTAAAGAAATGTCCGTCGGGAAAAATATGCTTGACTACGATTCTTTTTTGGCGTTGACGCATTTTAAAGGACACATGATGGGCGGTTTCGGCGGCTCCAATAAAAATATCGGTATCGGTTGCGCGGACGGACGTATCGGCAAAAAAATGATTCACACGACGCCCAATCAGCCGAACATGTGGGATATTGACAAGGAAGAATTAATGGAGCGTATAACCGAATCCACGCAGGCGACTATTTCCCATTTCGCGAAAAAAATTTCGTACATAAACGTTATGAGAAATATGAGCGTCTCCTGCGATTGCGAAGGCACTGCCGCGCAACCTGTCGTTACTCCGGACGTGGGTATACTTGCCTCGTTGGACATTCTTGCCGTAGATCAAGCTTGCGTTGATTTGGTTTACGCATTGCCGGAAGAAAGTCACCACGACTTAATCGAGCGCATTGAGACCCGTCACGGATTGCGCCAGCTCACGTACATGAAGGAAATGGGTATGGGCAACGACCTTTACACGCTGATTGATATTGACAACGGCGACGCGGAAATTTCTGCGGCGGAAGCTGTCAAAGGTATCAGCGGGAAATGGGTGCCCGATAAATTTTAATTTGATCTGACAAAAAAAATAAGCGGCGATAAATTTCGGAAGGTCGCCGCGTTTTTTTATTGTCTAATTTTTTCGCCAACCGAACTCTTCAAAACTCTGCCGGTAAGCAATTCTCTCGTAAAAATCTTTCATGGTCTTTTCCGTCTGAAAAATCGGGACGCGCTCAAGTGCGAAAAGGTTGCTCCCCAAATCAATGCTACCGTATTTAATCGTGTACGCGCCCTTGTAGCCGACGTCCTTTGCAATTTCGGCGATATGCAGGTTGTAAGTTCCGGTGGGGTAAGCAAGATATTCGACGGGGTGTCCGAGCTGTTCTTCAAGCACGAGTTTTGAATTTAAAAGTTCGCTACGAATTTCGTCGTCAGGCAATTCCTCAAGCTTGCGGTGATTCAGCGTGTGCGATTGAATTGTAATGCCGCCCTGCTCCATTTCACGCAGCTGATCCCACGTCAAGTAGCCGTCCCTCTTCCCGACGAAAGCCGGCACGACGAAAATAGTTGCGCGCATGCCGTAGCGTTTCAAAATCGGAAAAGCATTCGTGTAGTTATCAACGTAACCGTCGTCAAAAGTTATCAGCACGGGCTTTTCAGGCAGTTGCAGTTCGCCGTTGAGACCGGCGGTAAGTTCTTCGGGGGTTATCGAAACATATCCGTGCGACGTGAGATAATCCATTTGCGTATCGAAAGTGTACGGGGGTATCGCTAGCGAAGTGAAGGTATCAACGACTTGATGATAATTCAACGCCAAAATCGTGGGGCCGTCCGCAATTTCTTGGATCTTCTGCGCGAAAATTTGCCGCTCCTTTTCGAGATTTTCCTGGATAATATTTTCGGGCGCGGAGACTTCGATATTTTCTTCGGGCTCTTCTTCGGGCGTCTCTTCCTCTTCGTCAAACAATCCGCAACTTGAAGTTATCGCCGCCAAAATCAAAACAAGTATCAGCCAAAACTTTTTCATGTCAATCCTGCGGACGGTTGCCGCTCTTGCCGGTGAACTTGTGATAGTTGCCGCCTTTACGACGATTCATAAGCTCGCCGAAAAGATCTTCGGGCTTGATTCCGTGATAAGCAAGCAAAACGAGACAGTGATACCAAAGGTCGCCCATCTCGTACAAAATTTCTGACTCCTCGCCGTTTTTCGAGGCGATAATAGTTTCGACTGCCTCTTCACCGACTTTTTTCAGAATCTTATCTTGCCCCGCGCCGAAAAGATAATTTGTGTAGGAGCCTTCGACGGGGTGACGCTGACGGTCTTTAATCACGGCGTAGAGTTCGTAGAGGACGACGGCAAGATTATCCTGCGGGGGTTGGTCGACGACGGCGGGGAGCTTGTCATTTTCGTCAAGTCGCCGCCCACTGAAACAAGAATAAGTTCCCGTGTGACAAGCCACGCCCGTTTGATGAACCTTGATTAAAAGTGTATCGCCGTCACAATCGTAATAGAGTTCCTTGACTTGCTGCACGTTGCCGCTGGTTTCGCCCTTCTTCCAAAGAGTTTGACGACTGCGGCTGTAAAAATGCGTGTAGCCGGTCTCGATAGTTTTCTTGAGTGCCTCTTCGTTCATGTAGGCAAGCATCAAAACCTGCCCGCTTTCCTCCTGAATAATCGCGGGAATGAGTCCGCGCTCGTCGAATTTAATTTTGCTTATATCGATATTCATTCAATGACCTCCAAATTATTTTGTATGCTGTTCCAACCAATCAACAAACACTTCGTAAGAGATAGAATTATCTGCAACGCAAAAAATTACGTCGATTAAATCATTTTCATCACATTCAAAATCGACTCCATTTATTTCCAAAAATGAAAGGTTCGACGGTTTTGCTGTCCCCGTCATTAAAAGTAACTTCAAAAGTCATTAACAATCCCTCCCAAAATTTTATCTTCCCCCTAAAAACGAACTTCGACGCCGTGTTTTTTGAGATACTCTTTGACTTGGCGGATAGTGTACTTGCCGTAATGAAAAACCGACGCCGCCAAAACCGCGTCCGCCTTGCCGTCGATTAAAACTTTCAGAAAATGATGCAGTTCGCCCGCGCCGCCCGACGCAATCACCGGAACATTAACAGCCTCCGAAACCGCGCGCGTTAAATCAATATCGTAGCCGTCCTTCGTGCCGTCAGCGTCCATGCTCGTCAAAAGAATTTCGCCCGCGCCTAAAGCGACGCCCTTCCTAATCCATTCGAGGCAATCTAAATCTGTTGGAGTTCTGCCGCCGTTGACGTAAATTTCCCAGCCGGAATCATCTGCGCGCTTTTTTGCGTCGACAGCCAAAACGATGCACTGACTGCCAAATTTTTTCGCGCCCTCCGAAATCAGGGAAGGATTTTTCACCGCCGCGCTGTTGACGGAAATTTTATCCGCGCCCGCCTTCAGCATAACTCGCATATCGTCAACGGTGCGAATACCACCGCCGACAGTGAAGGGAATAAAAACTTGAGCCGCGCAACTTTTTGCAACCTCCACCATTGTACCGCGCCCTTCGTGGGACGCCGTTATATCCAGAAAAACTAATTCGTCGGCGCGCTCCTCGTCGTAGCGTTTCGCCAGTTCGACGGGGTCGCCGGCGTCGCGCAGCCCGACAAAATTTGTGCCCTTGACAACCCGCCCGGACTTCACGTCAAGGCAGGGAATAATTCTTTTCGTCAACAATTTTTTCACCTTAAAAATTTTTTAATCTCTAATCTCTAATCACTAATTTTGAGGGCTTCGGACAAATCGATAACGCCTTCGTAAAGAGCCTTGCCGATAACCACGCCGACAATTCCTTTATCTTCGTGGGACTTCAGCTCGCGAATATCGTCAAGAGAATGCACGCCGCCCGACGCAATCACCGACACGCCGGATTTTTCGGCAATGCCTGCGATATATTCCGGATTAATTCCGTTGAGCATGCCGTCGCGTGAAATATCCGTGCAAATGACAGTAGAAACTCCGTAGTCACCGACGCGCGCGGCAAGTTCGTCAGCTTTCATTTCGCCGGAATCATTCCAGCCGTGCACCGCAACAATTCCGTCGCGCGAATCAATTCCGATAACGATGCTGTCGCCGAAATTTTTTGCCGCCTCGCGAACAAACTCCGGATTTTCCACCGCCGCGCTGCCGATAATCACACGATTCACGCCCAAATCAAGCAGGTTGTCAATATCATTCATGTTGCGGATGCCGCCGCCGACTTCGATAGGAATTGTCACGGCGTCCAAAATACTTTTTATCGTGAAAATATTTGTAGGCGAACCTTCCTTCGCGCCGTCCAAGTCAACGACGTGAAGAAATTTTGCGCCGGCGTCCTGCCATTCCAGCGCGGTCTCTTCGGGGTAGCTCGAATACATATATTCTTTTTTGAAATCGCCTTGAGTTAAACGGACACACTTGCCGCCCAAAATATCCATTGCCGGTAAAATTAACATGATAACAGCTCCCTTCGAGTCAAAAAATTTTCAAAGCTCCACAAAATTTTTCAGCACCTGCAAGCCGACGTCGCCGGACTTTTCCGGATGAAATTGCGTCGCGAAAATATTTCCCAGCTCCACCGCCGCCGTAACATCTTCGCCGTAATCCGTCGTGGCAGTCACCAAATTTTCGTTGGAGGGCACGGCGTGATAGCTGTGAACAAAATAAAAATACGGCGTCTTGCTCAAGCCCGCCAAAAGTTTGGGCGCGCCAAATTTTACGAGGTAATTTTTTCGCCCGACCTTAACAGAGTTCCAGCCCATGTGAGGAATTTTTAAACCACCTGCGCGAATTTTTTTTACTTCGCCCTTAAAAACACCCAGCCCCTTAATTTCCGGCGATTCTTCGCTTTTTTCAAACAGAATCTGCAAGCCGACACAAATTCCCAAAATCGGTTTCTTCATAAAAATTTGTTCAATTATCGTAGGAATCAGACCGGTTGCCTCAAGATTTTTCATGCAGTCACCAAACGCCCCGACGCCCGGCAAAACCAACTTGTCAGCGCGTTTTAAATCGGCGGCGTTGCTCGTCACCAAAACTTTTCCGCCGACGGCAGCCAATGCTTTTTCGACGCTGTACAAATTCCCCACGCCGTAATCAATCAAAGCTATCATACAATCACCCGCTTTTAAATTCGCAATTAAAAAAAATAATCCTGCCGAAAAATTAAAACCCCTCTTGTCAATAAGAGGAGTAGGAATTTTTTTGCTACATCATTTATTTTCGCCGAGCAAGTCTCTTAGTTCGTCATAATCCTTTTTGAGTTGCAGGTAATCTTCAGCTATTCTCAACGCCGCCAAAACGGCAATGCGATACGTCCCCAAAGTTCGTGTGTCCCGCGCGATAGCCTTCATCTTCGTATCGACTATGCGCACCAGCTGCGACAATCCTTCGGGATCATCAGTTTTGAGATTGTAAACCTCTTCAAAAATCTTAACCTTGACGCGCTGAAGTTCGCTCGGCTTATTATCTTCCTTCAACTCACTCACCACCTCTTAGCTTCTGAGTTCAGCCGCGAAAGTTTTTTCGACGGCGTTCAGGATATTTTTAAAAGCCTCGTCAGCTTCCTCGTCTTTGAGCGTGCGTTCGGCGGACTGAAATTTAATCGTGAACGCCAAACTTTTTTTATCTTTAGAAATTCTGTCGCCGGTGTACACGTCAAAAAGAGTAACGCCATTGAAAAAATTCCCCGCAGATTTTACGATAACTTTTTCAATTTCTCCGGCGGCAACGTCACGATTAACGAGAATCGCCAAATCGCGGGTAATCGCCGGATATTTCGGGAGGCTCTCAAAGCTAAATTTTTTGGCGGTGCATTTCATAAGCATGGCGACGTCACATTCAAAGAGGAAGATTTTTTTCGTGACGCCGAACGCTTCAGCAACGGCGGGATGAACTTCACCGACCGTAGCCAAAATTTCGCGTCCCTTTTTGAAAATTGCAGTCTTGCCGGGATGCAGCGCGTAATGTTCGCCGGGCTCGACAGTGTAGTTATTTATCGACAGCTGCGCGAAAAGTTCTTCGACAATTCCTTTCGCGTCGTAGAAGTCGACGTCCGCAGAATTTTGCGCCCAACCTTTAGGCTCACGACGCCCCATCAAAAGACCGGCCAGTTTTTGAACTTCCTGCGGCAATTCGGTCACGGGCAAATTTTTCGGGAAGAACACCGGAGCAATTTCAAAAAGTTTTACGTCTTCATTTTTGCGGCTGAAATTTCGCGCGGCGTTCTCAAGAATGGAACCGACCAGCGTCGTGCGGAGCAGGCGATATTCTTCGGTCAGCGGATTCATAATCGGGACGGCGCGGCGTAATTCGCTGTCGGCAGGAATTTGCAGCTTGTCGAAAGTTTCCTCGTTCGTGAACGCGAAAGAAACTTCCTCGTTCATTCCCGACGCCCGCAAAATATTTTTAATCTTGTCGATAAAATTTTGGGAGGGGGATTGACGCCCCTGCTGTTGACCTTTCGGGAGCGTCGCGGGAATTTTGTCGTAGCCGTAAATGCGCGCGACCTCCTCGGACAAATCGTCCATTAGCGTGACGTCGTTGCGCCAATCGGGAACTGTTGCCTCGTACGCCGTCGACGAAACGGAATTACTGCGCTTGATAAGTTCGCCGACGGACTGCCCGATATTTTTAACGAAGTCGTCAACTTCGGAGTTCTGCGCGAGTTCTTTTGCGGACTTGGCAAAATGTTTCGCGGCGAAAGAAATTTTATCGAAGACGTGATCCATATTTTCTTCCGCGTCAAAAATTTCCTCGACCTTAAAACCGAGCGCGGATAAAATTTCGACAATCTCCTTTTCGGAAAGATTTGTGCCGAGCCGCTCATTAATCTGCTTGGCGGTGAATTGAACTTTAACTTCAGATTTCGGCGCGGGGTAAACGTCGACAATGCCCTTGCAGACTTTGCACGCGCCCATATCCTGCAAAAGTTGTGCGGCGCGGTCGAGTGCGGTGACGGTTGCCTTTTCGTTGACGCCCCGTTCAAATCTGCCGGAAGATTCAGAGTGGAGACCGACGGCGCGGCTTGTACGACGAATCGACGCGGGATTAAAAGACGCCGCCTCAAGCACAACCGTTTTAGTTTTTTCGGTAATCTCCGTTTCAAAGCCGCCCATAATTCCCGCGAGACCCGCCGCTTTTTCCGCGTCGGCAATAACGAGTTCGCCGCCCTTCGCGAGCCTGTTTGAATCGTCGAGGGTGTGAAGTTGTTCGCCCTTATCTGCGCGGCGTGCGTTCAAAACTTTTCCGGCAATCTCCTCGTAATCGTAAGCGTGCATTGGCTGACCGAGTTCGACCATGACAAAATTCGTGACGTCGACGACGTTATTAATCGCGCGAATCCCCGCGCCTTCGAGACGTTTTTGCATCCATTCGGGCGAAGGAAAAAGTTTAACGTCCGTCAAAACGCGCGCAGAAAATCTTGAGCACAAATCCGGCGCGTCGATTTTAATTTCGATTAAGTCAGCGGCTTGACGTTCGTCATTTTCGTCGACTTCGATTTTCGGGAAGGCGGGATTTTTTTTCAGGAGGACGGCGGCTTCACGAATCAGACCAAAGACGCTGAAACAATCGCCGCGATTAGCCGTAAGTTCAAACTCCAAAATATCGTCGTCGAGCCCCAAAATTTCAGCGGCGGGCACTCCAACGGGGGTATCTTCCGGCAAAATGTAAATCCCGTTGACAGGATTTTCAACCTCTATATTCAGTTCGTCCGAAGAGCAAAGCATTCCGTTCGACACGACGCCGCGCAGCTTGCCTTTGGAAATTTTTTTGCCGCAAGGTAAATTCGCGCCGACTTTTGCGACGGGAACGACCTGCCCTTCAGCGACATTCGACGCGCCGGTCACAATCTGCAGAAGATTTTCTTCGCCGACGTCCATTTGACAAACAAGCAGGTGATCCGAATCGGGGTGCTTCGTCAATTTTTCAATGCGCCCCGTCACAACTTTTTCGAGACCTGCGCCCGCGCGGATAACATTTTCTACGGGAACCCCTGCCATTGTAAATTTTTCTGCCAGCTCTTCAGCCGAGCAATTTATTTCGAGATAATCTTTCAACCATTTTGTTGATACTTGCATTTATTCATTTCCTTTCAAAAAATTTTTAATACCAAGCTGTTCCGCCGCTGACGGGAAAACTGCCCTTGCTTATGTAGTGTTCCAGCCTTCTAAGAGCGTGAAAAGCATACTCTGTCCCGTATCCTTCAAACAATTTTTCAATTTTACGCTCGCCGGTCTTGCGATTGACCGAGACAACGCCAAATTTTTCTTTTTCAGTTTCAGGATAGTATTTGTAGATGACTTTATCTTCGTTCACTTCCAAAAGCTCAAGTCTCTCCATAAAATTCACGCTCCTTTTTCCATTTATCTAAAGCCTCTGAATAATTATGCTTAGTTGACGCTAATAAGTGTGCATCGCTTTGATTGTAGCCGTATCGTTGCATTAATTCGGCTTCAAGTCTTTCATGTTTCAGCAAAATTAAATCGTGCGGCAGAATATTTTTTCCTTCGTAAAGCCGCCTAAAAGATTCTGACATGTAATAACTTGAATCAAAACGCTGAATTTCGCCGTGAATATTATGCTCTTTGATAAAAACGTGATCAAAAATTTTACCAATAGATTTTTCATTCATTCCACTGTTCGCCGCAATTTTTTTACCCACGGTTCTTTTTTTGAATTGCGTCGAGTTTCGTAGTATAAATCGGAGTGCTTTTCGCGATGGCTGCCGGTAGGATCATTTCTATCGTTCAGTGCACCGTGAATTATTTTCTCCGTCATTTTAGAACTGATTCAAAAATCTGGTGTCGTTGTCAAAAAATAATCTCAAGTCATCAATTCCGTAAGTCAACATTGCAATTCTCTCAATACCCATGCCAAAAGCAAAGCCGCTGACTTTTTCGGGATCGTAGCCGCTCATTTGCAAGACCTTCGGGTGAACTTCTCCCGCTCCCAAAATTTCCAGCCAACCGCTGCCGTGACATACCTTGCAAGTGTCGTTCGCGCCGTGACACATGACACAGGAGACATCGACTTCAGTGCTCGGCTCCGTGAACGGGAAGAAACTTGGGCGCAAACGAATCTGCGCGCTGTCGCCAAACATTTTTTTGCAGAAATAATCCAGCGTGCCTTTCAAATCCGCGAAAGTAATTCCTTCGTCGATAACCAGCCCTTCCACCTGCGTGAACATAGGCGAATGCGACGCGTCATAATCGTCACGGCGATAAACTCTGCCCGGCGCAATCATTCTAATCGGCGCGTTGGAAGAATTTTTTTGCATCGTCCGCGCCTGCACCGGTGAAGTCTGCGTCCGCAACAAAATTTCTTCAGTAATGTAAAACGAATCCTGCATATCGCGCGCGGGGTGATCCTTCGGCAAATTCAACGCCTCGAAATTAAAATAATCCGTCTCGACTTCGGGACCTTCCTCAACGCTGTAACCCATCTCGATAAAAATTTCTTTGACGCGATTCAAAGTCAAAGTCAGCGGGTGCAAATGCCCGCAATGAACTTTTCGCCCGGGCAATGTCACGTCGATTTTTTCGGACGCGATTTTATTTTGAAGTTCCTTTGCTTTAAGCTCGGAATTTTTTTCAGCGATAAGCTGTTCAATCTGCGCGCGCGCCTCGTTGACAATTTTTCCGATACGCGGACGATCTTCCGCGCTAAGCTGACTCATTCCGCGCAGGAGGGTCGTGAGTTCGCCCTTCTTGCCCAAAAATTTTACGCGGATATTTTCCAGCTCCTTCAAGTTCGTTGCGGCAGAGTTTATCGCTTCAGCGGCAGCCGCCCGCAATTCCGAAATTTTATTTTCCATTAAGTCAGCCTCCATTAAATAATTTGCAATACTTTAAAAATCGGCAAAATCTTTTCCAAAAAGTTCTTCGCTATTTTTTCAAACTCATTCAAGTTTTCTTCGGGCGTCTCCAAAGTTTTTCCGCTCATGATAAGCCTTTGCCCCTGCGCGTCGAAAATTTTCCACAGTTCCTGCGAAAGTTTCTTCGCGTCTTTATTTCCGGACTTCCACGCGGGAATTAAAAGTTGCGCAATTCTGTCGACGGGAACCCCCGCGCCGGTAACCGGACTCGCCAAAAAATTAATATCGCCCGAAAATCTCGCGCGGCTGTAAAAATAATCGTTCAGTTTATCGCAACGATTTTTCACCAACGCAATCGCAGAATCACTTTGGCAAGGCGCGGCGGCGTTCGCGTGCACGAGGATAATAATCGCCTGTTCAATCGCGTTTACCGGAATTTCGGGATGAGTCGCAACAAATTTATTTAAATCCTTCGGCGCAAAATTATCTTCGCGCAGGTACTCAATCAGCGGGTCGTAAATTTCTCGTGACAAATTCGCCTCGCCCAAATTCGTGCGCAACTTCAAGGAAATTTCTCCCGCCGTCAGCAAAACATATTTCGTATTCATCAGCCGCTGTAAACGATCGAAGGGATTCAGATGCCGCGCCCCGCGAATGTACAAATCTTTTCGGAACTGCTGATTAACAAAATAATCTCGCGCTTGCTCACGCATGACAGGATTTTCTATCTTGTCCAAAAATTCTCGCGCAGGTTGCGGAAAATTCAAGCCGTCAAAAAAATCCAGCAGGACAGCCGAACAAGCAAACTCCAATTTCGCGGCGTCAAGCATCTCCGCAACTTCGGTGAAGTACATGCAAATCCAATCACGATTAAAATATTCGTGCGCCAGATAATCGTGGTCAAGCTTGCGTGTCTGTTCAAAAGCCGTCTTGACTTCGGGGACAATCATCGCGTAGGCGGGGTTCGCCTTGAAAAGTTCGTCGGTAAAATTCAACGCCTCCTCAATGCGCTTGTAAGTGTTAGAGCTGTTGTGCGCGTATTTGTCGTAGAGAATAAAAAGTTCGCGCATGGGACTTTTCGCCGCCCAGCCCGGAAAACAGTTGTAGCTGTTGTAAAAAATTCCGCCCGGCTTTAAATTTTTCCGCGCAAACTCCACGATAATTTTTTGATTTTCGCTACTAATCCACGACCAAATTCCGTGCAAGCTTATCGAATCGAACTGCGGCAAATTTTTTTCTGTCAGCTGTTCAAAACTGTCGTCGAAAAATTTTGCGTCGGCAGTCGAGGCTTTTAAAAGTTCGTTTGCATTTGCCGCGTGGGCGGGATTAAAATCCGTGCCGATAAATTTTCCGGGCGTCGCCGCCGCGTGAATATTTACTGAGACGCCCTGCCCGTAACCCAGCTCGCAATGAATGTCGTCTTCACTCGGCTCCGGCGCGGCAAAACCTCTTGCAAGCAAACAAAACCGCTGATAAGTCGGGCTTAGTTCTCTGTAGTAGCCGTATGTGTAAGTTGACTGTGTGAAATATCCGTCGCTCCAATTGCTCAAAGAAAATCAGCTCCAAAACATTTTAATATACATACAGGCAATTTTATCGCACGACGGTTTATATTGCAAGCCCTTTGCCGTAATGTTATAATTTATAAAATAATTGGAAGGAGATTTTTTTATGTCATTAACTCGCAAATCCGTTGAACTTTTGGCACCGGCGGGAACATGGGCGGCGTTCGTCGCGGCGATTGACGCGGGCGCGGACGCAGTTTATCTCGGCGGAAAACATTTTAACATGCGCGTACACAGGAACGATTTTAATTTGAGCGACGAAGAATTGAAAGCCGCCGTCGAATTTGCGCACGCCCGCGACGTAAAACTTTATATCACGCTGAATAATTTGATGAGCGCGGAAGAAATTGCGCCGCTGGAAAAATATTTGCGCTTCCTCGACGAAATTCAACCCGACGGCGTTATAGTTCAGGATTTCGCGGTTATCCATTTGATTAGGAAACTCGGCTTGAAAATTCCGGTGCACGCTTCCGTTATGATGAACGTCAACAATTTTCATTTCGTTGAGTTTTTGAAAAAGCTGGGGATAAATCGCGTCGTCGTTTGTCGTGAACTTTCTTTGCCGGAGATGACTTTGCTGAAAGAGAAAACCGGTATCGAACTCGAACATTTTGTTCACGGCGACATGTGTTTTGCGTCTTCGGGGCAATGCATTCATTCGGGCGTTGCGTTCGGACAGAGCGGAAATCGCGGGCGGTGCCTCAAGCCGTGTCGTTGGGCTTACAAGTTTATCGACGAGGAGAGCGGCGAAATTATTGACGACACTTCCCACAAACTCGCGCTGAATGATATGTGCATGCTCCAAAAAATTCCGGAGCTGATTCAAGCCGGCGTGTACTCCTTCAAAATTGAAGGGCGCATGCGTCCGCCGGAATTTATTTCGCGGATTGTTTCAGCTTACCGCCACGCGATTGACGAATACATTGCCGACCCGACGGGCTACGCGCTCGACGAAAATGTTTGGCGCGATTTTTACGAAAAGCGCGTCAGAAATTTCACGACGATTTCTGCTTTTCACGAAGTCAGCAAAAAAGATTTCGGCTTGAGCGGAAAAAGGGAGCCGCGTTTTTTCAGCGAAGGCATTGTCGAAAAAAGTTTTGACGACGCCGCCGCGAAAAAAATTTTTTCCGAAGAACGCGCGATTAAAAATTCTAACACCAAGCCCGATTTGAACGTAAGGGTTTCGAGTTTTGAATCTGCGCGCGCGGCGATTGACAACGGCGCAAATAAAATTTACGTCGGAGGGGAAATTTTCAAGCCGCAAAAAATTTGGACAGTCGACGAACTTCAAGCCGCCGTCGATTTTGCCCACGCTTCCGGCGCGAAAATTATTTTGAACACGCCGCGCATCACGAAGGATAAATTTTTGAACGAGCTTGCTGAACTTTTGAGCCGCAAAATAAATTTCGACGGCGTCATGGTCAGCAACTTCGGCGCGCTTGAACTCGTCAAAAAATTTTCAGACCTGCCGATTTACGCGGACGTTTCCTTCAATCTTTTTAATCACGTTGCCGCAGAATTTTTGCAGAGTTTCGGGGCTGTGCAAGCGACGGCGTCCCTTGAAATGAGTTTCGCGCAGGTTCGCAGCGTCGTCGAAAATTCCGCGTTGCCGATTGAAATTATCGTGCACGGAGCGACGGAGTCCATGATTTCCGAGCACAACTTGACGAAACTTTATCACCCCGACTACGACGAATTTGCGACGCCCGAACTTTTGGACAAACACTTTGCGCTTGTGGATTCTGCCGGCGAAATTCATTCGGTGCGCGTAGATCAATTTGAGTATCAGCACATTTATTTTGCGAAGGATTTGTGTCTGTTGCCGTACGTGGAAAAATTTTTGGGCGCGGCGGCTCTTCGTATCGACGCGCAGGATTATTCGCCGGAGGTCACCGGGCTGACGACAAAAATTTATCGTGCCGCGCTTGACGGTCGGGATTTTGAAAATGACTTCGACGCGCTGAAAAAAATTTCGCCGCGAAAATTTGGTTGCGGGATTTATTTTTTCAAGCAAAGCAAAAATTCCATCGACATTTAGAATTTTTGAGGAGGGCGCACAATGTCCGAGATAATTTCTTCCGACAAAATTTTGATTTACTTTTTGGTCTACTTGCTTGCGATTAATGTTATTACTTTTGCCGTGTATGCTTGGGACAAATATTGCGCGGTGCACGACAAATGGCGCGTCAGTGAGTTCAATCTTTTGGCTTTGGCGGTTATCGGCGGGACTATCGGCGCGGTTGCGGCAATGGAGGTTTGTCATCACAAGACGTTGCACTTGAAATTTAAATTCGGTTTACCGGTGATTTTTTTCCTGCAGATAATTTTAGTCGGGCTGGTCTATTTCAATCCGAACGGCTTAGTTTCAAAATTTTTTCTCTCTCTAATCTCTAACCCCTAATCCCTAGCCGGAGGTGATTGTTTTGTTGGTTGCCGAAGTTTGCGTGAACGTTCCGGTGCAAGACATCTGCAAAAATTTTACTTACGCCGTCCCCGCGCGGCTGAATTTTTTGTCGGCGGGCTGGCGCGTGACAATTCCTTTCGGTTCACGAAAAATCGACGGCTTTGTTATCGGCGTGCGCGAAATTTCAGACGCGGCTAAAGAATTTAGTTTCCTGCTGAAAGAAATTATCGACGTAATCGACGACGAAGCCTGGTTCACGCCGGAAATGATCCGCGCGGCGCAATGGCTGGCGGATTTTTATTTGTGCCCGCTCTCCCGCGCAATGACACTCTTCATGCCGGGACAACGCGGCAGAAAAATTTCGCTGAAGTCCGAACAAATTTTCAAGCTCGGAAAAAATTTCGCGGAAGAGGACTTCAAAAAAACTCCTGCGCGTTTGAAAATTTTACGGCTCCTGCGCGAAAAAAAAGAACTCCGCTCAAGCGAACTGAAGGAACTGAAAATTTCACGCTCGACGATAAAATCACTAATCGACGCGGGATTTGTCCGCGAAGAAAAAATACGAATATCCCGCGACAGTTATGCGAACGTGCAAGCTCTGCAAAAAATTATCACGCTGAACGCAGAACAATTCGCGGCGGTGGAGACGGTGAAAAAATTTTTGCTCGAAAAAATTTTTCAAGGGTTTTTGTTGCACGGCGTGACGGGCTCCGGAAAAACTCAAGTCTATATCGAACTGACAAAGATTGCGCGAAAAATCGGGAGGCGCGCAATAATTTTAGTGCCGGAAATTTCTTTGACCGGACAAATTGTTCACAACTTCAAGGGATATTTTTCTGACATCGCGGTAATTCACAGCGGCTTGAGTGTCGCGGAGCGCAGCGAAGTTTTTCACAGGATTCGTAACGGGGAAATTGGCGTCGTTATCGGCGCGCGGTCCGCTCTCTTCACGCCGATTGACGACGTCGGCTTGATTGTCGTCGACGAGGAGCAAGATCATTCGTACAAGCAAGAAAAAATTCAGCCGTATTATCAGGCGCGGGTCGTGGCGGAACAGCTGGCGAAATTTCACGGCGCGACAATTGTTTTCGGTTCCGCGACGCCCTCTTTGGAAAGTTATTATCGTGCGCAAAAAGGCGAGCTGATTTATTTGGAGTTGCCGAACAGAATTTTTAATCAGCCGCTGCCCGAAGTTGAGATTGTCGACATGCGCGCGGAGTTGCACGCCGGAAACAAGAGCGCGTTGAGTCGTTCGCTGACGAATTTGTTGGAAGATACTTTGGAAAATAATCAGCAGGCGATTTTGCTTTTGAATCGGCGCGGCTATTCGACGTTCGTCATGTGCAGGGATTGCGGCTTTGTGGTGCAGTGTCCGCATTGCGGGCGTCCGATGGTTTATCACGCGGAAGGTTATCTGAAGTGTCACAATTGCGAAGTCCGTCACGCGCCGCCGAAAAGTTGTCCGGCGTGTGAAAGCACGAAGATAAAATTTTTCGGGACGGGCACGCAAAAGCTTGAGGAATATTTGAAAGTGACTCTTCCGAAGGCGAAAATTTTGCGCATGGACAGGGACGCCGTCGATAAAAAATTTGGTCACCGAGAAATTCTGGAGGCGTTCGGGCGCGGCGAGTACGATATTTTATTCGGCACGCAGATGGTTGCGAAAGGGCATGACATTCGCAACGTGACGGCGGTCGGAATTTTGAACGCGGATTTTATTTTGAACTTCGCGGATTTTCGTGCGGAAGAACAATGTTTCGCGCTGATAATGCAAGCCGCCGGTCGTGCGGGGCGCGCGAAAATTCCCGGCAAGGTTGTCGTGCAAACCTACAACACGAAAGCCGACGCGATTATTTTTGGTTGCCTGCAAGACTACAAAAATTTTTACGAGCACGAACTTCCCAAGCGCGAAAAAACTTTTTTCCCGCCCTACAGCCGTTTGGTCAAGCTTTTATTTTTTGCGAAGGACGCGAAGAAGGCAAAGGATTTGGCGAAAAAAATCGTCGCGGATTTTAAATCCGAAGTCCTTACCGCCGCCGCCGAAAGTGTCCACGAAATTAACGGACCTATTTCCGCGTCGATTGAAATTTTGGACGGCGTTTATCGGTTTGTCGTGCTGATTCATACTTTGGATTTGGACGCGGTGAGAAATTTTCTGCGCGCCCACGAACTCCACACAATGCCCGGCGTGCAAATTGACCTCGACCCGCTAAAAACTGATTGACGCGAGAAAGGGACCGCCGACGAAAAGTCAGCAGCCCCTCCCAAAGATGAAGTCCAAAATGCCGTATTCTCTCAATGTCTAGAACCTGCGACCTCGCAGGTGGGTTAAATCTTAAGACCGGTTTCTGTTACTCGTGTTAAATACAATTCTCCATCCGCCGCATCAAATCAGAATCCCTAAATTGAATGTAGGTTAGACATTACCAAAGTCCTCGTACATCCCAGCCAAGCTCCATCTTCAAATTTATAATAGCACAAAAAATTTTTTATTACAAGGGCTTGCGTTTTCTTTATTTTTGTGGCAAATTATAATTTATTTCGTTGGGAGAAATTTATTTTGAAAACTGATTCAGGCGCGGCGAACGTGATAGAGATTTTTTCGTCCATTCAAGGCGAAGGCAAATACATTGGTTGCCGCCAAATTTTTATTCGGCTTGCGGATTGTAATTTGCGTTGCGAATATTGCGATACGGATTTTAGGCGCGCGGATTTTTGCAGGGTGGAGACCGCCGCCGGCGCGATGACTTTTCGCGAAATGAAAAATCCCGTCGACGTGAATCAAGTCGCGGCTATCGTGAAAAATTTTGTCGAGGAAGTCCCGACGCATTCAGTTAGTTTCACGGGCGGCGAACCTCTTTTGAATTGGCAGTTCGTTAAAATTTTGGGCGGGCGGCTGAAAAATCTCGGCTTGAAAATTTTTCTCGAAACAAACGGCATTCTCTTTGACGAGCTGAAAAAAATTTCCGACGTCGTCGATATTATCAGCATGGATTTAAAATTGCCGAGCGTCAGCGGCGGGAAAAATTTTTTCGCGCTCCACAAAAAGTTTTTGAAAATCGCACGACAAAAAGATTTATTTATCAAGGTTGTAATTTCACGCGAGACGACGGACGAAGAATTTTCGGCGGCAATAAATCTCGTCGCGGAAATTTCTCCGGAAGTCCTCTTGATTTTGCAACCGGTGACGCCCGTCAGAAAAATCCAAGCAATTCCCGCAGAAAAAATCTTGTCGCTCCAAGCAACCGCGCTCAAAAAATTATCGGACGTCCGAATTATCCCGCAAGCACACAAATTTATCAGCGTGCTCTAAAAAATTTCGCGGTGACCGGCAAAAGCATTGTGGTTGTGTATCGACTCAAAATTTTCGCATTCGACTTCAAAGCCCGAAATATTTTCGACGCCGCGCAATTTTATCACGACGTCCCGCAAAATATCTTCGACGAACTTTGGATTTTGATAGGCGGTTTCCGTCACAAACTTTTCATCTTCGCGCTTAAGAATGGGATAAATTTTGCTTGAGCCGAGATTTTCGACAAGCCCCGCGATTTTTTCGATACTGACTTCGTCCAGGCGGTCGGTGTCCCGAAAATCCAGCTTGACTTTGCAAAGAGAGCGTTGGTTATGCGCGCCGAAGTCCGAAATTTCTTTGCTGCAAGGGCAGAGCGAAGTAAAAGGCACGACCAAAATTAAACTGAAGTTCATCCGAGAGCCGCGCGAAAGTTCGCCGATAAATTCGCAATCGACGTCAAGCAGGGAAATTCTTTCGGAGACCGGCGCGATTTTTTTGACGAAGAATTTAAAAGCCAACCGTATTGCCGAAAAATCTGTTTCGAGTTTTGATATTGCGTCCTCCAAAATTTTTTCGACGTCGGACATTTTCAGCGGAGTTTCTACCCAGTCCGTTAAAATCTCAATCAATCTGCTCATGTGCGTGCCGCGAATTTTTTCGTTAAGCGACACGGTGAATCTTACTTCGGCTGAAACTCTTTGCACCGCGCCGCCGTCCGAAATTAAAAACGGCAAGTGCACCCTCGTTACTCCCGTCCGCCGGATTTTTATTCCGCGCCCGTCCTCCTGATTTTGTACATCAAGCATAAATTTCATCAGTTCCTTCAATTATTTTTTGCGGCGTCCTCGAAAATAGATTATCGCTATCACCGCCACGAAAATTACTATAAATGCAATGCTTGCCTCATGTCCAATCTCCAGCAAATATTTCCAGTTTTCGCCGAGAAAAACTCCCGCGCACAAAATTAGCGCAGTCCACGGCAACGAGCCCGCGAACGTGTAAAATAAAAACGCCTTGAAGTTGACGTGAGCAAAGCCCGCCGGCAGAGAAATAAACGTCCGCACAACCGGCAACATCCTGCTGAAAAAAACTGCGCGTATTCCGTATTTATCGAACCACCTTTGAGCCAAGTCGACGTGAGATTTTTTTATCAGAAAATATTTTCCGTACTTGTCGACGAATTTTCTGCCGCCGGTGTGTCCCACGACGTAAGCAAAAATTGAGCCGAGCATACCGCCAATCATTCCGGCAACAATCGCGCCGCCAAAAGTCATGCGCTCCGCAAAAACCAAATAGCCCGCGAATCCCAAAATCAATTCGCTGGGCACGGGTATGCAGGCATTTTCCATAGCCATCAAAACCGCAACGGCAACATAACCGTAAGCGTCTATAAAATTCAAAAACATCTGCGAAATTTGTTCCATTCCACACGCTCCTTATTTTTTCTGCAGGTATTTTAACATACACGTACTTTATCAACAAGAAAATTTTGTCGAGGTGATTAAATGCCGGACTTAAGTAAAATTCAAACGTTGCAGTGGTTTCCCGGGCACATGAAAAAAGCTGAACGGTTGATTCAAGAAAATTTAAAGCTCGTCGATTTGGTAATCGAAGTGCTGGACGCACGAATACCCCTTTCAAGCCAAAACCCGATGCTGAAAAATTTGTTGGGCGATAAGCCGCGATTATCCGCGCTGGCAAAATCTGACCTGGCTTGCGCCGCCGAAACAAAAGCGTGGCTGGAAAAATTTCGCGCGGAAGGAATCACCGCAGTTGCCGTAGACGCCGTCAAGGGCGCGGGGATAAAAAATTTAATCGCGGAGGCAAAAACTTTAGCCGAAGAAAAAACTCACAAGTTCGTTAAGCACGGCGCGAAACCGCGTTCAGCCCGCGCAATGATTGTCGGCATTCCGAACGTCGGCAAGTCTTCGCTGATTAACAAACTCGCCGGAGCCAACCACACGAAAATTGAAAATCGTCCGGGCGTCACGCGCGCCAAACAGTGGATTAAAATTGACGCGGGGCTGGATCTTTTGGACACGCCGGGAATTTTGTACCCGAAGTTTGAAGATCAGGAAGTTGCTTTGAAACTCGCGTGGACTTTTGCGATAAGTGACGAGATTTACGACCTGGAGCCGGTGGTTTGTCTCCTGCTGGAAACTTTGGCGGAAAAAAATCCGGCGGGGCTTATCGAACGCTACAAAATTTCGGAGCCTCTCGCGGAAAACGGGCACGAACTTTTTGAGCAGATTGGTTTTAAGCGCGGCTGTATTCGGCGCGGCGGTTTGTTGGACGTCGAAAAAACTACGCGAATGATTTTATCGGAGTTCCGCGCGGGAAAATTGGGGCGCGTGACTTTGGATTCTGTTTCTTGAAAAAATATTTTCGGGGGAATTTTTTTGGATTTTATAAAAGTTCGCGGCGCGCGCGTCCACAATCTCAAGAATATTGATGTGGAAATTCCGCGCGAAAAATTTGTCGTGATAACCGGTGTGTCGGGTTCGGGAAAAAGTTCGCTTGCCTTTGACACGATTTACGCCGAAGGACAACGCCGTTATATGGAGTCGCTGTCAAGTTACGCGCGGCAATTTTTGGGGCTGCCTGATAAACCTGACGTCGAATTGATTGAGGGCTTGAGTCCGGCGATCGCGATTAATCAGAAGACGACGAATAATAATCCGCGCTCGACTGTCGGCACTGTCACGGAAATTTATGATTATCTGCGTTTGCTCTTCGCGCGCATTGGCAAGCCGCACTGTCCAAATTGCGGCAAGCCCGTCACTCCTCAAAGCGTCGACCAAATTCTTGAGCAGATTTTGAAAATTCCGGAGGGCACGAGATTTAATTTGCTCGCGCCCATTGTCAATCAGCAGAAGGGGCAGCACAAAGAAATTTTTGAGCGGCTGAGAAATGCCGGCTTCGTTCGCGCGCAGGTCGACGGAAAAATTTATGACCTCGACGAAGAAATTAACCTCGCCAAAACGAAAAAGCACACGATTAATCTTGTCGTTGACCGGCTGATTATTCGCGAAGGTCTTCGCTCGCGGCTGGCTGACTCTTTGGAAACCGCGCTGAAGTTCGGGAATGGAGTCGCCGCCGTTGAGTTTGTTGAGGGCGAAAATAAAATCACCTTCAGCGAAAAAAATGCTTGCGTCGATTGTGGAATCAGCTTGCCGGATATTGAGCCGCAACTTTTTTCTTTTAACAGTCCTCGCGGCGCGTGCAAAACTTGCGGCGGGCTTGGCAGGATTTTTCGTCAGCTGAATTGGTCGAGTATGTTCGAGTGGATGCAGGCGGTGCACGAATTTAAAACCAACGAAGACGGCTTCGACATTTGTCCGGATTGTCACGGGCAACGCCTAAGCCCCGCCGCGTTGGGTGTCACAATCGACGAAAAAAATATCGCGCAGGTTGTCGATATGTCCGTTGAAAGTTGCGGGAGATTTTTCGCGGAGCTTGACGAAAAACTTGACGACACCGATAAAAAAATTTCTCGTCAAATCCTCAAGGAAATTAAATCTCGGCTGAAATTTTTACGCGACGTCGGCTTGGATTATCTGACTTTGTCGAGGAAGTCCGCAACTTTATCCGGCGGAGAATTTCAGCGCATAAGGCTTGCCACGCAAATTGGTTCCGCGCTGACCGGCGTGCTCTATGTCCTTGACGAGCCGTCCATAGGTCTGCACCAACACGACAACCAAAAACTTTTGCAGACGCTGAAAAATCTGCGCGACTTGGGAAATACTTTGCTCGTGGTTGAGCACGACGAGGAGACAATGCGCGCGGCGGATATGCTCGTTGACATTGGTCGGGGCGCGGGAAAAAATGGCGGCGAAGTTATCGCGCAGGGCACGACGGAAGAAGTTGCGGCGAACAAAAATTCTTTGACGGGAGATTATTTGAGCGGGCGCGAGAAAATTTTAATCCCCGCCGTTCGTCGACGCGCCGAAAAGTTCATAGATTTTGAAAACGTCAGCGCGAACAACCTGCGCGATTTTTCTGTTAAGGTTCCGCTGGAAATTTTGACAATTATCACCGGAGTTTCCGGCAGCGGGAAATCGACGCTTGTCGAAGAAATTATTTATCCGCGCCTGTCGAAGGACAAGGAGCTTTTGAAAAATTTGGGCGTGCAGACGATTATAAAAATTGATCAAGATCCGATTGGGCGTTCGCCGCGCTCGAATGTCGTGACGTACACGAAAATTTTTGACAGGATTAGAAATCTTTTTGCCGAAACGCACGGCTCTAAAGTTCGCGGCTACACTTCCAGCCGATTCAGTTTCAACGTCAAGGGCGGGCGTTGCGAAACTTGTAGCGGCAACGGGGTTTTGAAAATCCCGATGAATTTTTTGCCGGACGTATACGTTACTTGCGACGTGTGCAAGGGCGCGCGCTTTAATGCCGAGACGCTGGAAGTTAAATACAAGGGGAAAAATATCGCGGACGTTTTGGCGATGACCGTCGACGAGGCTTTGATTTTTTTTGAAAATATTTCGTGGATAAAAAGAATGTTGCAGGTTTTGCACGACGTCGGCTTAGGTTATATTGAGCTTGGTCAGCCGGCGAATACTTTGAGCGGCGGAGAATCCCAGCGCGTAAAACTTGCCGCGCAACTTGCCCGCCCGATAACTCAAGAGAAAAATATTTATATCATGGACGAGCCGACGACAGGTTTGCACTTCGACGACGTGAAAAAATTAATCGAAGTTGTTCAGCGGCTGGTGAATCGCGGCGACACGGTGATAATTATCGAGCACAACCTTGACATAATCAAAAATGCGGATTATATTATCGATTTGGGACCCGAAGGTGGGGATCGCGGCGGGCAACTCGTGGCGTGTGGTGCGCCCGAAAAAATCGCGCAGGTCGAAAATTCTTACACCGGTCAAGCGTTAAAAAATATCTTATTCGGAGATTAAAAGCCGTCATGGATGACGGCAGTGCCCGCGCTATGAGCGTGACGCGAATACAGCGGGCGATTTTTCTTTTGTTTCTTTTCTTTTTCTAAAAAAGAAAAGAAAATGCTAAAAAAATTTTTAGGAGAAATTTAAATGGGCGAATTAACATTGGTTAAGGCAAAAGAAATTTTAAGCAAACATACAACCGAACCGCATTTGTTCATTCACGCGGCGGCGGTGAGCGCGGCAATGGGCGCAATGGCGGAACATTTCGGCGCGGATAAAGAACATTGGGAGGCGATAGGTTATCTTCACGACGTCGACTTTGAAAAATTCCCCGACGAACACTGCCAACACGTTCGCGAACTTTTGGAGCCGGAGGGAATTTCCAACGACGACATTGAAACGATTATTTCGCACGGCTACGGCTTGACCGGCGCGGACATTGAGCCGAAAACGGATTGCCAAAAATCTCTTTTCGCCGTCGACGAACTCACGGGGATTGTTCATGCGTATTCGCTGATGCGTCCCGAAAAATTCGAGGGCATGACGGTTAAAAGCTTGAAGAAAAAATTTAAGGATAAACGTTTTGCCGCGAAGTGTGACCGCGAAGTTATCAAGCGCGGCGCGGAAAATTTGGGCATGGAACTCGATAAACTCATGGAGCTTTGCATTAAGGGCATGGGTGAACATGCTGCCGAGCTGTAAAAATGTCTCTAAATTTCATGCATAAATCAGGGAAAAAGGTTATAATCACATTAAAGATTGTTAAAATTTGATTAAAAAGTGAAAGGTGTGTTTTATTGATGATGTTATTCCGGACTTTGGCTATGGTGTTGATGCTTTTAACGATAAATTCCGCCGTGACTTTCGCTGCATTTAAGGTGGGAGATCAAGGCAAGGACGTTGCAGAAATTCAGGGCAAACTTGTCAATCTCGGCTACGATGTCATTGCGGATGGGGCCTACGGTCCGGCGACAGTTGAGGCTGTCAAATCTTTTCAGTCTTCCAAAGGAATAAAGGCGGACGGCGTTGTCAGTTCGGCGACTTATGCCGCGCTGGTCGGCAAGGATATGCCGAACACCGCTCCCGAATCCAGCTATATCAATACCCAACTTTTGGACATTGCTCAACAGTATCTCGGCGTCCCTTACGTTTTCGGCGGCAATAGCCCTTCTTACGGGCTGGATTGTTCCGCTTATGTTCAGTTTGTCTTCAAACAGGTCGGCGTAAATCTCCCACGCACTGCGGATTATCAATTTGAAGTTGGCACGCCCGTTTCCAGGTCTGAACTTATCCCCGGCGACGCCGTTTTCTTCACCACCTATACTTATGGCGCGTCACATGTCGGAATTTATCTCGGCGACGACAAATTTATTCATGCAAGTTCCGGACGCGGTTGCGTGACGATTTCTTCTTTGAACAGCCAATATTACAGCACGCATTATATCGGCGCGCGCAGAATGATGTAAAAAATTTTCGGACTCAATAAAAAAACTACCGGCGATTAATTTCGTCGGTAGTTTTATTTTGTCAAAAATCCGCGCAGATTATTTCTTCTGACGTTCGCAAACCTGATTGCCTACGGTGCAACTCGTCTTGCAGGCAGATTGGCAGGAAGCTTGACATTCGCCGCAACCTCCGGTTTTCAGCGTGGATTGCAAGCTCGGCTTGTTGACAGTTTTAATGTGTTTCATTTTTATCACCTCAAAAATATTTTACCACAGATTAGCGACGAGTGTCGAGAAAAATCTCTAATCCCTAATCCATCATGGTCAAGGCCATAATTGCCTTTTGGGTGTGCAGACGATTTTCCGCCTCGTCAAAAATAATTTCCGCGTTATTCTCAAAAACCTCGTCGGTGATTTCTTCGCCGCGATACGCCGGCAAACAGTGCATGACAATCGCGTTTTTGTTCGCATGGCTCAAAAGTTCGCTGTTGACTTGATAGGGCATGAAAATTTTCTTGCGCTCGTCGTGCTCGGACTCCTGCCCCATGCTCGCCCAAGTGTCCGTCGCAATAATATCCGCGTCCTTCACGGCGGCAACGGGATCTTCCGTCCAACTCAATTCCGCGCCGGTCTCTTCGGCATCTTCGACGGCATTTTCAAAAACTTCAGCGTTCGGCTTGTAATTCGTGGGCGTCGCCACAGTCAGAGCCATGCCGACCTTCGCCGCGCCGTAAAGATAAGAATTAGCCATGTTGTTGCCGTCGCCGACGTAAGCCATTTTCAAATTCTGCAAATTTTTTCCCTTGTGCTCGCGAATCGTCACCAAGTCCGTCAAAACCTGGCAGGGGTGGAGCAAATCGCTCAATCCGTTTATAATGGGGATTTTTGCGTACTTCGCGAACTCAACAAGGCGGTCGTGCCCGAAAGTGCGAATCATAATCCCGTCAAGGTAGCGAGACAAAACGCGCGCGGTGTCTTTTATCGGCTCGCCACGCCCAAGCTGCAAATCACGGTTTGAAAGAAAAAGCGCACTGCCGCCCAGCTGATACATGCCCACTTCAAAAGAAACGCGCGTCCTTGTCGAAGACTTTTCAAAAATCATGCCGAGAGTTTTCCCCTTCAGAAAATCCGGCGTGAATTTTGAACGGTACATAGACTTCAGCTCCGCCGCGAAGTTCAAAATTTCTTCCACTTCGTCGACGCTTAGTTCGTGAATCGAAAGCAAATCTTTTCCTCTAAGCAAAACAAATCACTCCTCGCTAAAAACTTCGTCCAAAATTTTTATAACCTCGTCGACCTGCGCGGCGGTGATAATCAGCGGCGGAATAAATCTCAAAACAGTGCCGACCGTGCAATTTATAATCGCGCCGCGTTTCAGACACTCGTTGACAATTTCGACGCCGGATTTTTTTGGCTTATCGAGTTGTAAACCTAAAATCAAACCCTCGCCGCGAACTTCGCTAATCTGTTCGGGATATTTCTTTTGCAGTTCGACGAGCTTGCCCTTGAAATAATTGCCGACCTCTTCGACGTGCGCCAAAAATTTTTCGTTCGGGATTGTGTCGAGGACAACATTAGCCGCCGCGCAAGCAAGAGGGTTGCCGCCAAAAGTCGTGCCGTGATCCCCCGCGTGAAAAGCCCGCGCAACTTTTTCAGTGACGATAAACGCGCCAATCGGGACGCCGCCCGCAAGACCTTTCGCAAGCGTGACAATATCGGGCTTGACGCCGTATTTTTCGTAGGCAAAAAATTTTCCGCTCCTGCCCATACCCGCTTGAATTTCGTCGAGAATCAAAAGCGCGCCGTGTTCGTTGCAGAGTTCGCGAACTTTTTGCAGGTAATTATTTTTCGGCGGATAAACGCCGCCTTCGCCCTGAATCGTCTCAAGCATCACCGCGCAAGTTTTGTCGCTGATTTTTTCCTCAAGTTCGGCGATGTCGTTGTAATGAACGTAATCGAAACCGGCGGGTAGTGGTTCAAAACCCTTGTGATATTTCGGCTGACCGGTCGCGGTGAGCGTGGCAAGTGTCCTGCCGTGAAAGCTGTCCCACGCCGTAATAATTTGAGATTTTTCCGCGTCGATTTGGTGCGCGAACTTGCGGGCAATTTTAATCGCGCCCTCGTTCGCCTCCGCGCCGGAATTGGCAAAAAACGCGCGGTCAAGTCCGCTGAGTTTGACGAGTTTTTCAGCGGCGGCGGCTTGCGGCTCCGTGTAATAAAGATTCGACACGTGAATAACTTTCGCGGCTTGTTTTTGAATTGCGTCGACGAGAGGAGCATAGCCGTGCCCCAAAACGTTGACGGCAATTCCGGCAAGGAAGTCGATATATTTTTTGCCGTTCACGTCGTAAAGATACGCGCCCTCGCCGCGCTCCAAAACGATCTTGTAACGATTGAACACCGGCAAATAATTATTGTCATCTCTTGCAAAAATCTGCTCTTGAGTTTCTTTCAAAAGTATTCCTCCTTAAATTTTGTCGCGGGTGATTTTATAAAACTTCAGCACTTCGCGGACGTCTTCGGAGCCCGCCGCAGAAATAACCGCGTCGCTGAATTTGTTGATTGCGATAATTTTTTTTATCTCCTCCAGCTCGAAAGGATTAAGCGAATGAAATTTTTCGCGCCAATCTTTCGTAACGTTGTCGAAATATTTTTGGCGGTGAATAATTAAAGCTTCAGGCATCCACAACAAGTCATGAAACTCGTCGAGATCTTTCCCGAAGGCGGCTTCAAAAAAATTTTTGCCGCGCCCGATTCCATGAAAGTTTACTCTACCTGCGTGCCAATACCCTGCGCGGTGAAAAGTTCCAGAATAATCGAGTGCGGCAATCTTCCGTCGATAATATGAGCCTTGCCCGCGCCGTTATTCAGCGCGCGCAGACACGCCTCTACTTTCGGAATCATTCCGCCGGCGATAATCCCGCTCTTGATAAATTCGCGCGCCTCGTCAGCAGTCAGCGTCGAAATAAAACTGCTCTTGTCCTCAAAATTTTTGTAGACGCCTTCGGTATCCGTGAGCAACAAAAGTTTTTCCGCCTTGAGTGCTCCGGCAATATCCGCCGCCACGTAATCCGCGTTTATGTTGTAGCTTTCGCCGTCTTCGCCCACGCCAATCGGCGCGATAACCGGAACGTAGCCCCTTTGAATTAAATCCTCGACAATGCGAATATCAATTTTCTTCGCCTTGCCGACGTAGCCGATATCAACTTTAATTTTGTCGCCTTGATCGTAGACGGTGGCAAGTTTTTTTTCGGCGCGAATCAAATCCGCGTCCTTGCCGCTCAATCCGACGGCACGAACTCCGCGACGATTCAGCAAGTTTACAATTTCGGAATTAATCTTCCCGTCAAGCACCATCTCCGCAATTTCTACGGTCTCTTCGTCGGTGACGCGCAACCCGCTGACAAAAGAAGTCTCCTTACCGACTTTTTTAAGGAACTGCGTAATTTCGGGACCGCCTCCGTGCACGATAACGACGTTAATCCCCGTGTACTTCATTAACGCCACGTCGAGCATGACTTTCTCTTTCAGCTCGTCATTCACCATCGCGTTGCCGCCGTACTTGACGACGACGGTCTTGCCGTAAAATTCCTGGATATAGGGCAGAGCCTCGACGAGCACTTCAGCTTTGTCCGACGCGCTGAAAAATTTATCTTCGTTCAAAATTTTTTCGGCGCGCAGATTTTCGGCGGGCTTATCGGGATTTTTCGGCGTGGTGAAAATTTTTTCGGCGGTGACTTCGCTCAAATCCGCGCCGTCCAAAAATTTCTCGACAAGTTCATTAGTCAGGTTGTTCAAAAATTCCTCGTCGACTTGAGAATTTTTAATGGCGTTTTCGATTGAGCCGTCCTTTGCAAAAAGTTTCGCCAAAAGTCTTGCCGCCAATTCGTTTTTCAAAATTTCTTCGTTAAGCATAAGTTCTCCTTAAAAAATTTCGTCGAGTTTAGCCGCCTGTTCCATTGCCCAATCAAAATTCGGGAAAAAGTTTTTGCGGGCACTGTTCACGAAAAATTCTTTCCGCGCTTGGGGAATTTGTACGTGTTTCATCGGGAAGAGCGCGCCCCGCAAAAGTGCAAACGCCTTGAAAATATTTTTAATCTCGGCGATTTTATTTTCGTCTGCCGTCTCGAAATAATTTCTCAAGAGCGTATCCCAAAAGCGCAAAATATTTTCCTGCGACAAACTCAAAGATTTTTGTATACCCTCTTTGTCGTCGCTAACCATTGCGTGAAAAGCTCCGGCGGCAAAATCGAAAACGGGATGCGAAAACCCGACGTCAGCCATATCGATAACGACAATCTCCCCGTTCTGGTAAAGAGTGTTGCCCGCGTGAAAATCGCAGTGCACAATCGTATTTCGTTCGGGGACGGCAGAAATAATTTTCCGCAACATAAAATATTCCGCGTCGTCGTAAAATTGTCGCATGCCTTTCGCCCAATCTTCCCACGTGCCCTTTATCGACGGAAAACCGTCGCTCGGATTAACCGGCGTGCTGTGCATAGTTTTCATCAGGGCGGCGAATTTTTTCATGATAGCGTCGAAATTTTTTCCGTTGTCAGCACTAAGCGCGTCACCGACATTCACGGCGTCCGCAATCATCTCGAAAACCACGCCGTACGCCTCACCGACTTTTACTAGGTCGTAAGAAATCGCGGTAGGCAGTCCGGCGACGAAAGCTTTTTTCGCCAAATCAATTTCGCGCTCAATTTTGTATAAGGGTACTTTCAAATCGTAAACCTTCACGATATTTTCGGGGTCAATGCGATAAACTTTGCTACTCAAGCCCGTGCCGACCTGCGCGCAGCCGTCAATAGAAATGTTGCGGAGTTTTCGACGGACAGTCAAAAGTTTCGTGAAGCCCGTCATTTCAAAAATGTCGTAGACTTCCTTCGAGACGTTGCGGACAATCAAAGTGTCCTTTGCCATTTTGCGATACTTCAGGATAACGCGCAGACCGACGCTGGAAATATATTCGAGATTTTCCGCGTCGAACACGGGGTTTAAATTCGGGTGCTCGGCAATAATTTTTCCAATCTCTTCGTCAATTTCTGCGGCGTTTTCCGAATCTATGCGCTTGCTTAAAAAAATTATCAAGTTGTCGTTTTCAGTTGTCGACTTCAAAAAAAATTCCTCCTCAAAAGATTTTTCACAGGCAGCCTCTAATTAATTCGGGATAAATTTTTGATAAGACGTCGTCGGGAATTTCAAAGTGCTGATAATCTTTGCAGTGGCTCCAGCTCCCGCCCCACTCGAAGCCGTGTTCGGTGAAAAGTTTGTAGCAAAAATCTTTCTCGTCAATTTTGTAGGGGAAATTTTTATTTCGGTCGACGTACTCTTTTGCGTTTGCCGGCTCGACAACCTCAACGCCGTCCCAAATTCTGACGTAAGGATTATAAAGCGGATTTATATCGACGGCGGCGGCAAGTCCATGCTTAGAAATTTTCGTCGTGCGCGAAACAAATCTGAAGTTGAAGCACGAAGAATTATTATCGCGCATGGAAAGTTCGTCGTCGGCGTCGTACTCGTCAATCAGGCGAATTTTTTCTATCGGATAATTTTCAGCGTACAGCTTTTGAAAAATATCCAGCAGGTCAGCCACGATATAGACGTTGCAAATCATTTCGCCTGCACAATTTTCGCCGCGCAGGTTTTTGTGGAGCAGGTGCAGGTAGCGCAAATCATCAAGCGGGAGCGTGCAATTATCCTTGAAAGATTTTCCCTTGATACGCGCAAAAATTTTATCGTCGATTTTTGAAACGTAAAAGCCGGATTTTTTTTCCATTCGATTCACCCGCAAAAATCAAGTCGTATAATCGGCGTTAATCTTGACGTACTGGAAGGAGGTATCGCAAGTCCAAACAGTCGCGTCAAAATCGCCGAGACCCAATTCAATATCAATCGTTATGTCGTGAGCCGTCATGACCTTTTTAATTTCGTTCTCGTCAAATTTTACGCCGACGCTGTGAGCATAAACGGGGATGCCGCCGTATTTTATGATAGTTTTTTCTGGGCTTATGCGCACGCCCGAATAACCGACGGCACAAATCACGCGCCCCCAGTTCGGATCTTCGCCGAAGAAAGCAGTTTTTACGAGCAGGGAGTTCGCAATAGCCATACCGATTTTTTTTGCGTCCGCGAAAGTCTCCGCGCCGTGCACATTAATCGTCAAAAATTTCGACGCGCCTTCTCCGTCAGCGGCAATGCGTTTTGCAAGTTCGGTGCACATTTCCTTAAGCGTCGCATAAAATTTTTCGTAGTCCGCATTTTTGGAAGTGATTTTCGGATTTTCAGCCGCGCCGTTCGCAAGCACGATAACCATATCATTTGTGGAGGTATCGCCGTCGACGGTGAGCATGTTGAAGGTGACTTCGGTTATTTCGCTTAACGCCTCCTGCAACAACTTCCTTTCAATGTCGGCGTCCGTCGTGATAAAGCAAAGCATCGTCGCCATGTTCGGCATAATCATACCGGAACCCTTTGCTATTGCCCCGAAACGAACTTCCTTGCCTCCGATTTCAACTTCGGTCGCGCAGGCTTTAGAATAGGTGTCCGTCGTGATAATCGCATTGCCCGCGTTGACACTGCCTTCGCGCGAAAGTTCCTTGACGGCGGATTTAATTCCCGCCTCCATTTTGTCCATAGGCAAGGCAACGCCGATAACCCCCGTCGACGCGACAATAACATCATCTTGGCGGCAACCGAGCTCCTTCGCGGCAATGTCGGCCATCTTTTCGGCGTCACGAAGACCCTGTTCGCCCGTGCAAGCGTTTGCACAGCCGGCATTGGCAACAATCGCGTGGGCAGTGCCCGTATCAGCGACAATCTTGCTCACTCTGACGGGAGCCGCCGCAACTTGATTCTGCGTGAAAACTCCGGCGACCGCCGCCGTTTTTTCGGTATAGATTACCGCGACGTCGAGGTTACCGCTTTTTTTGATACCTGCGCGAACTCCCGCCGCAGTGAAGCCCTGCGGATAAGCAACACCCGCCGATTTGTGCATGTCATTGAACATTAATAAAAACTCCTTCCAAATTTTCATTCGACAAAAAATTTTATTACCATGGCGTAAATTGCCAACGAACTTCCCATTTATGACGCTTTTGCCGCCAGCGAATAATCGCCGTCGAGCAGTGCAAGTCACGGTACCAATAATAATCCGCGTCTTCAAGTCTCCTGCGCGCCGAGTCAAATTTTAAGCCGACAACAAAGCGATCTCTGTCAGTCAGCCGATAACTTGCGCCGGCGATAAATTTATTCGAGTAACTGTCTAAACCGAAATCGAAGACCGAGTTTTGAGAATTGTTTTTCGTGTACTCGTAGCCGAGATAAGCGGCAAACCTGTCGTCAAATTCCCGCATAACCACACCGCGATAATTCATGCCCTTAACGGTTGAATCGCCAACGCCGGAAGTTTTCACGTCGTCTTTCGTAATTTTGTAACTCGTGCTCAAAAAAAGATTGTACTTCTTAAACAGCGTTATAGGGTCGTGAGCCAGACCAATTTCAAATTCCTGGTGGGTGCTCGAAATTCCGCGCGCGCTCCAATCGCCAATTTCGTATTCGATGCTGTAACTCATCGGTAAATTCGGAATACGCTTGCGGAAAAGCAAATCCAGCCCGGGTTCCTTCTTAATCCAAGATTTATTGGTGTCGTAGTAGTAGCCGTACAAAGCCTTCGCGGAAAATTCCCTGTTGTCATAATGAAATTCTGCGTTGCTGCGGATGTGGCTTTTTGTCCCGATATGCGCATGTATCACGCCCTTGAAATGTTCGTTGATAACGGGGATCTCGAAAGTGTCTTCGATATACGCGCCGTGATCCGTATCGTAGCCGAGACGCGGGAAGTAGGGGTTATCGCCCTCCTCAATCTTTTTTTCAAAATAGCCGCGCGAGCCGACCATTCTTTCGCCGACATAAAATTTGACGTCGTACATGCGAATAATTTGTTCGGGCCAAATTTCCATTCTCTTTGCGCCGACGTGATAATCGGGTTTCTTCGCTCCGCACTTCGTCTGCGTGGCGTCATAAACGACGATATGATCCGGATAAAATTCAAAACGCTTGCCGGAAATATAATATTCGCCGGCTTTTCCGCGCGCCCTGCCCATTGTGCCGGTCTTCGTGCCGTAATTGTAAACGGTATCATAGCCGTCGAGGGTGACACGCGGCGCGCCCTCAACCAGCTGCAACATGTGCGCCTTGCCGTGCACGCGAATTTCTTGTTCGTTGATATTTCCGGCGGCCTCGCGGCTCTGAAAGCGATAGCCTTCAAGCTGAATGATATCAACTTTACCCGCCGCAGAAAATTCTCCCGTCGCGGCGTCGAAAGATAAACTGCTGCCCTCAAAAGCTACGGGAACAGGCTCGCCCTCTTGGATAGGTTTTGGCAAATTATTTTTCGCCGTCTCTATATCTTTCAGCAATTTTTTCTGTTCTTCGGTCAAAGCGTTGGCTCGTTCCTCGCGCCGTCGATTTTCAATATAGTTAAAAAGTTCGGTGCCTGTATCGGATCTCGCCTCGTAGACAGCTTCGGCCTTTGGGGCTTCGGAAAAAATAAAATTAGCCCCTAAAGTGCAAAGCGACACAGCCGTAAATTTTTTCAGCCTGTAAAAATTTTTCATGGGACAACCATCCGTATCTTCTTTAAATTCATTTTAATCGCCTCCGTAAAGAATAATGTGCACCATTTCGCCCATTAAAGATTTATCTGAATATGACCGCGCGGGTCTCTGCTCGTCGTCCGTAGCCAGCTCCGCCCGCTCGTCGTAGGACAAAGTTTTTGTCGAAAGAATCGTGTAAGTTTTTTCCGCGTGATTTATCTGCAACGCCGTCACTTCCATTTGATTCACGTCGATTTTTATCACGACGAAATTTATTTCAAAGACGGAAGGGCTCACCGATTTAAAAGTATCCACGTCGACGAAATAGCCGACATCTCCTTTGGCGTCAATGAATTTTAAATTTTCAGCCGCGCAGGTTTGAACGTCCAGAAAAATAATCGCCGCCACTACAATAAAAAAATTCCTCATCAAAATTCCAAACTCCCGATTATAAAAATCTGTAATAGTATAAATCTAAAATCGAAACTAGGCAAGAAAAGTTTTAAAGATAATTTTCAGGTTCAGGTTGTATTATAAGCGGGATTTAAAATTGACGGGGGATTTTTTGTGGAAAGTTTTGCAGAAAAAAATTTTAGCCGGACGCCGCCGAAAAATATTATTGTGCGCGGCGCGAAAGTTCATAACTTGAAAAACATTGACGTCGATATACCGCTGGGGAAGTTGACGGCTATTGCCGGTGTTTCGGGCAGCGGAAAATCTTCTTTGGCTCTCGGCACTCTTTACGCTGAAGGGTCGCGCAGATATTTGGAGGCTCTTTCGACTTACACACGCAGGAGGATTTCACAGACAGGAAGGGCTGACGTCGACGAAGTCAAACACGTTCCCGCCGCGCTGGCTCTTCACCAGAGGCCTGGCGTCCCGAATGTCCGCAGTACTTTTGGCACGGCGTCGGAGCTTTTGAACAGCTTGCGGCTTTTGTTTTCGCGCGTGGGCAGTCACTGTTGCCCGAATGGTCACTTGAATGCGCCGAGCATGGCTGTTTCGTTAATGTTGCCGATAAAATGTCCGGAGTGCGGCGAAGAATTTTTCGGACCCGGCGCGGAGGAGATGGCTTTTAATTCTGACGGAGCTTGCCCGACATGCGGAGGCACGGGAATTACGCGCGTGGTTGACGAATCGACGCTTGTCCCCGACGAATCGCTGACAATTGACGAAGGCGCGGTGCTCCCCTGGCAAACTCTAATGTGGTCGCTAATGAAAGATATTGCGCGGGATTTGGGCGTACGTACCGACGTTCCGTTCAGCGAACTCACTCCCGAAGAAAGGGAAATTGTTTTTCACGGCGCGCCCGTCAAGCACCACATGATTTACCAAAACAAAACCAGCGGCGCGGTCGGCGAAATGGACTTCACATATTTTAACGCGAAGTACACCGTAGAAAATGCGCTGTCGAAAGTCAAGGACGAAAACGGAATGAAACGTGTCGAAAAATTTTTGCGCACGGGAATTTGTCCGGATTGTCACGGCACGCGCTTGAGTGAAAAAGTTCGTTCGTCCATGCTTGCCGGAAAAAATCTTGCCGAAGCTACGGCGATGACTTTGGACGCGCTGATTATTTGGGTTAAAGATGTTCCCGCGACTTTGCCCGAAAATTTGCGCCCGATGGCTGAAAATATTATAGAATCTTTTCTCGAAAATGCAAGGCGGCTTGAAGATTTGGGGCTGGGTTATCTTTCGTTGGACAGGGCGAGCAGTACGCTTTCCACCGGCGAACGTCAGCGCGT
Organism: uncultured Selenomonadaceae bacterium; assembly: GCA_905234195.1. Taxonomy (GTDB): domain Bacteria; phylum Bacillota; class Negativicutes; order Selenomonadales; family Selenomonadaceae; genus Quinella. The sequence continues at coordinate 132,022 of CAJOFR010000001.1, read as the reverse complement.
TCAGTTGGCGCGCGCTGTCCGCAACGAAACTACCGGTGTGCTTTATGTTCTTGACGAACCGTCAATCGGCTTGCACCCGTCAAATATCGAAGGGCTTATGGGCGTCGTGAACAGTCTCCTTGCCGACGGAAATTCTGTCGTGCTTGTCGACCACGACGTCAGAGTTTTAAAGCGCGCAGATTACATGATTGAGTTGGGGCCGCTTGCCGGGAAGGACGGCGGCACGATTATCGCGCAGGGCACCCCCGCAGAAATTTCCCGCGAAAAAAATTCCAAAATCGCCGGCTTTATCACCGAAGAGATAAATATTTTGACGCGCAGGAAAATTCCGAAGGAAAATATTTTCGACGCGGGAATTATCAAAATGGAAACTGCGCCCATTCATACCGTGCACGAGCTGTCTTTGAAAATTCCGAAGGGCAGATTGGTTGCGGTGACGGGGGTTTCGGGCAGCGGCAAGACGACTTTGATTTTGGAAAGTCTGATTCCCGCGTTACAGTCAATGATTGACAAAAGGAAACTTCCCGCGCACGTCAAAAAGATTTCCGCCGAAGGTATCGCCCGCGCAAATTTAATCGACTCCGCGCCGATTGGAATTAATATCCGCTCGACGGTGGCGACCTACAGCGGGGTAATGGACGACCTGCGAAAACTTTTTGCCGCCACGAAGGACGCGAAGGCTAAAAAATTTAACGCGGGGGCTTTTTCCTACAACACGGGAAAATTACGTTGCAAGACTTGTGACGGCACGGGGCAAATTTCCCTCGACGTGCAGTTTCTTCCCGACGTGACGGTTACTTGTCCGGATTGTCAAGGCTCGCGCTACGGGAAGGACGCCGAGAAAATTTTTTGGCACTCGAAAAATTTGCCGGAGATTATGAAAATGACAATCAACGAGGCGATTCAAATTTTCGACGGCGATAAAAAAATCCGCGATAAACTTTTCGTCCTGCAGGGCTTGGGGCTGGGCTATCTGACTTTAGGTGAAGACACTCCCGCGCTTTCCGGCGGCGAAGCTCAAAGATTGAAACTTGCCGCAGAAATGGGAAGGACTCAGGACGACGCGGTTTTTGTTTTTGACGAGCCGACGATTGGTTTGCATCCTCTTGACGTCCAAAATTTGCTGGGGATTTTTAACAAGCTCGTCGACGCCGGCGCAACTGTTATCGTCATTGAACACGACCTCGACGTTATTGCGAACAGTGATTACATTATCGACATGGGACCCGGCGGCGGGGAATTCGGCGGCTTTATTGTCGCGCAGGGCACGCCCGAAGAAATTATCGACGACGAAAAAAGTCTGACCGGAAAATTTTTGCGCGAAGTTCTGAAAAAATTTTAATGCAGTTTTAAAGTTGCCGCCGTATAATGGAAAAAATTTTCGGAGGGGATGACGATGAAAAAATTTTTTCTCACGATACTACTTTTGATTTTCATGACGGCAACCACTTTCGCGCAGGAAGTTGTTGCGGAAGGATTCGGCTTGACGCGCGACGAGGCACTGAAGAGGGCGGAGCAAGCCGCCGTCGAACAAGTTGTCGGCACTTACATTAACGCAGATACTCTTGTTGAAAATTCTATGGTCAAGCTTGACGAAATTTATGCGGCGTCGCAGGGTTTCGTGAACGACGTAAAAATTTTGAGCGAAACAAAAACTTCTGACGGCGGTTGGCTAGTCCGCGCAAGAATGAACGTGGCGGCGGAGGCTGATACGGATTTGATGAGCCGCCTCGAAACAATCATGCGGCTGAACGACCCGCGCATAACCGTTATCATGCTGAAGGACGACGCGCCCGCCGGTACCCACGACGAATTGAGCGAAGCCGCCGTGAACGACAGACTTTTGCAACTCGGATTTAATCACGTCGTCGACGCGGACATTGTTGCCAATCTTGAGAACGCAGTTTTGTTGGAGAGGCTTTACAACGGGGAACGCGGGCTTGTCGGAATTGGTTCGAGTTACGGCGCAGATTATCTTGTACTCGGAAAAACTCACGCCGCCGCCCAAAATGTTCAGCTCCCGAATTATCGCACCGGTGGCTACATGAATCACCCGATTAACGTCGGAAATGCGGACGTCACTGCGAAAATTATTAAGCTGACGAACGGCGAAATTGTCGGCACGTTCACGGCAAGCGGCAAGGGCAATGGCACGAGCCAGGATCTTGCCGAGAGGAACGCCGTAAAAAATGCCGCGAATGTTGCGGCGGAGGAAATCGAGAAAAAATTTAAGCGCGTCGCAATGAAAGTCAGCAACCGCAGCGGCTACCGTTACGAAAATAAAAATCGTTGAGGAGGGGGTAAAATTGTTCGCACGAAAAATTTTTTTGACAATCTGCGCGCTTTTGATAATGGCGTTGCCGGAAATCTGCGCGGCGGGGATTTACGACTACCCGCGCACGGCAGTCATTCCCTTCACGAAAAAAGCGGCGGTCTCCCCCGATATAAACTTCGACGACCAAATTAATTTGACCGGCGTGATTTACGACGAACTTTTCAACACCGGAAGATTCGATCTGCTTGAACGCGAATACCTCAAGGAAATTTTAGACGAGCAGATGATTCAAATGCAAACGGCTAATCCCGTGACGATTGTGCAGACTTTGAACATAGACGGCGCGGAATATCTTCTTGTCGGCAGTATCGACGGGCTTAGCTCCAAAAAGCGCGTCAACGAAATTGCCGGCTTCGCGAGTAACAGTTACACCGTTGTTGCTCGTCTTAGCGCGCGCCTGATTAATGTTGAGACGAGCCGTGTGGAATTGACGGCGCGTTCTGTTGCTGAATCGACGACGCATTTCACCAAAGCCCCGTTGAGAATTATTCGGGTGGGCAGTCACGAAATTAACGGCGACCAGGTGAATGACGCGCTCGAAAAATCTGCCGTTGTCCTCGTGAAAAATCTGATAGCTAACATGAACAGGCGAGGCAGGTACTGAAATGAAAAAACTTTTCCTTTTGATTTTGGCGGCGATGATTTTTGCGATGCCTGCTGAAGCCGCCTTCGACGCGCTGAAAAAAAATAACGCGCCGCGCATTCTCCTTGCCGAAGTCACAGGCTACGGCGTCTACGAATTAAAGCCGGAGTTCATGGAAAATTTTTACGACGTTATCCGCGAAAACCTCCAGACTTCCTTCAACGTGACCACGCGAAATAATCTTAACGATTTTGATTTTGAGCCGACGGAGGAGGACGAAATTTTTTCGACGATTCACATGGACGCCATCGCGCACGGCAGACTTTACTTGCGGCGCATGGCGAATGTAAAAATGATTCGGTACGGCGATTCGATTTTCGGCAAGGAATATTTTCAGGACGAAAAGAAAACTGCGGCGCGCAGGAAACTTGAGGGTAAGCCCTATAATTTGACGCCCGCCGTTGCGGAAAATGTTCGCGCTCTCGGCGAAAAGTATGACGTCGACTACATGCTCTTCTGCAACGTTCGTGACGCCGATGTTTGGCGGAAAACCGGCGGGATTTTTGGCGCGAGCCCTTCCACTGACGACTTGCGCGGCAAGCGTGCAAAAATCGAAATGGAATATTATCTCGTCAACGTGAAAACCGGAAAAGTTTTTGAGGGGCAGAATATAGAAAAGCGCACGAGCTTGACCACGAATGTTTTAATCGGCAAGTACGGAAATAATTATACAATCGGCGATATGATTAATTTTGTTTTGAACAAGCAAGCCGGCGAACTCGTGGAGAATCTGACAAAAAAAGGATTGAAGGCGATTAAATTTTAAGGTGGTGGAGAAAATGAAAGTCCTGCGCGCGATTTTTGCGGCGACGATTTTTTTTGTCTTCGGCGCGATAAATTTTCAAGCGGAGGCAAAAAATTTTCCGGTGATTGGAATTGTCGACTTCACGAGCCGCGTTCCGATTACCAATCTAGATAATGAGCAGGTTGAAGTTTTTCACGCCGCGCCAATGATTATCATGGACGAGATTATTTCTTGCGCTGACCTGCGCGACTTGACGGGCGAGACCACGAAGGCGATAATGGACGAGCTTTTAATTATGATGCAGGTCGGAAAAATTACGCCGGAGGTTCGTGACGTGGCGAGCGTCGAGGGCTGTGAATATCTCCTCGTCGGATACTTGACGAACTTGAGCCGCACCACCGACGAAAAAATTATCGGCAAGGGCGACGGCATTCGCGCAGGTTTGAGCGTGAGAATTTTCGACGTTGCCACCGGCGAAGAGGTTGCGATTTTCACCGGCAAGGGAATTGCTAAAGCGCGCGTCAATCGAATCGGAAGAATTTTTCGCAGCGGGCAGCTGGAATTTTCCGAAGACTGCTTGAATCAGGCGTTGGAGAAGGCGGCGCACGAAATTGCCGAGAAGATTAAAAAAAATATTTGACGAAGGGAGCGTTTTGCTTTGAAAAATTTTTTTACAAAGTTTTTAGCCGGCATTGTGACCGGTTTAATTTTTTTTAGTTCGTCAAATGTTTCGGCGCACGAAATTTTTTGGTACGACAGGGACGTCGGCTTTGATCATTTTGAAAGGGTCGTGATTTTCCCGCTAAGCAACGCTTGGGAATCTCAAAATGATTATCGGCGCGGCGAAGAGGGCACGAGAAATTTTAAGCTTAACGCTTATCTTGAAGAGCGGCTTAGCAAAAAATTGGACAAAGTTCTTTTTATTCGGCTGGCTGAGGAAATTCACGAGCTTGACGAAATTACGACGCAACGATACGAAAATTTGCTTGCGCCCTTCCCCGACGAAGAGTCACGCGCCGCCGCCGTCGAAGAGGCGTTAATGGCGGATGCCTATATCGTGCCGCGCTTCAGGGAAAATCGCGTGCAGGTGGATACTTCCCCGCGCCGCGAATGGGATATTCAGCTAAGTTCGTGGACGGAAATCACGGGCGGCCCCGACGGAAATGAAACTCTTAACGAAAAATCTCGTATGGAGCATTTTGTTTTGCCGGAGATGAAAATTTATCTTCACCGCATGACTGTGGAATTCACCGGCTACGACAAGAACGCGAACAAAATTTTGACTTCCGTCCAACAAAATCGCAGCTACAACGTCAACGAAGAGGGGCAGTTCAAAAATTTGGTTAAGGACTTCCAGGAAGTTTTCGGCGACGCGAAAAAGGGGAAGAATACCGGCAAAGAAACTTCGGGCGGCATTCGGATTGGGTTCACGCCGGTGACAATGGAGGGCGAATTTAAAGAGGATGCACATTACGCGAACGCAATGACTTATGCTTTTCAAGACGAGGCGATTAAAAATATCAAGGGCGCAAAAATTATCGTCAGCGAAAATAATCCTCTGCCCGTGCAATATTTTTTGCGGAGCAGTGTCGAAAGTTGCAGGCTTATTCCGGTTTGGCACGAGCCGAGCTATTCGGTGAATACCAATCTCGTCAGCCTTGAAGAAAGAAAATGGCGGGATAAAGATGGCAAAGAACACACCATGACAATTTCCCGCTATGACCAAAATATTTCCGGTCATTATGCTTATTATTCTTTTTATTGGGCGGTCACCGCAAATTTTTGGCTGGTCGATCCGCAAAATTCCGTTGTCATTTCGCGCGGCTACCAGGAGACCGACGATAAACCGATTGACGCCTACCGCCACGCCGCCGAAGATTTTTGCGACAGGGTAAATAAACGTCTTAAGGGTTGATTATTTTTGGAAGACGATGACTTCATACGGGCGGAGGTTATCGGCAAGATTTTCGTAGTTGCCGATAATTTTTTTGTAGCCCGCCGCGCAGAACTCGGACAAACTTTTTTCGCTCAAGTCAACATTTTTGCCACGATAGTTGCACAGAATAATTAACTCTTCGCCGTCCAAACTGCGGCGGTAAGCAATGACGTCGTTATTATCGCGCTCAAGGAAATTAATATCGCCTTCCTGCACGACGCGATTATTTTTGCGGAACTGGACGAGCATTTTATAAAAGTTCAGCACGGAATTTTCGTCGCGCTCCTCGACTTCAACGTTAAACTGCTTGTAATTTTCCGGCGAAGAAATCCACGCCTCGACACTCGAAAAGCCCGCGAATTTTTCAGCCGACCACTGCATAGGCGTGCGCCCGTTGTCGCGTGAACGTTCGCCGATAATTTTTAATGCCTCTTCTTCAGACTTCCCGGCGTCGCGCAAAATTTTGTAGTAGTTCAGGCTCTCGACGTCGCGATACTGTTCAATCGAAGTGTATTTGGCGTTCGTCATGCCGAGTTCTTCGCCTTGATATATGTACGGCGTCCCGCGCATCAAATGAACAGTCGCCGCCAACATTTTCGCTGACTCGTTATGAAATTTTTCGTCGTCGCCGAAACGAGAAACTGCGCGCGGTTGATCGTGGTTGCACCAGAAAACAGCGTTCCAGCCGCCGCCCTCCGCCATGCCGACCTGCCAATCTTCAAAAAGTTTTTTCAGCGCGGAAATATCGGCGTCCATAAGTGACCATTTATCCCCGCCCTTGTAATCGACTTTCAGATGATGAAAACTGAATGTCATGCTCAGTTCATGTTCATTCGGATTGGAATACCTTATGCAGTTGTCGATTGACGTGGAGGACATTTCACCGACGGTAATCATTCCGTCGATACCGGAGTCCTTGACGAGCTCTTTCAAAAATTCGTGGACGTGCCGCCCGTCCGTGTAAAACCTGCGCCCGTCGCCTTGATTATCATCGACAAATTCAGCCGGCTTTGAAATTAAATTGACGACGTCGAAACGATAACCCTTGACGCCTTTCTTTTTCCAAAAGCGCAAAATATCTTTCAGTTCTTCGCGGACTTCGAGGTTTTCCCAATTCAAATCCGCCTGCGTCACGTCAAACAAATGCAAGTACCATTTTTTCAGGTGCGGAACATATTCCCACGCATTGCCGCCGAATTTTGACACCCAATTTGTCGGCGGCTTATCAGGCTCCCCGTCTTTAAAAATATAGTAGTTCAAATATTTTTCTTCGCCTTTTAGCGCGCGCTGAAACCATTCGTGCTCCGTCGAAGTGTGATTGAAAACGGCGTCCATCATAATCGAGATGCCGCGCTTGCCTGCCTCCGCGATAAGTTTTTCGACGTCCGCCATTGTCCCGAAACGCGGATCAATTTCGCGGTAGTTCGCGATGTCGTAGCCGTTATCACGTTGCGGCGAAACGAAAAAGGGCGTGCTCCAAATATAATCAACGCCGAGACTTTTAATGTAGTCAAGCTTTTCGATAATTCCGCGAATGTCGCCTATTCCGTCGCCATTTGAATCATAAAATGAACGAGGATAAATTTGGTAGACTGTACCGGAAGAAAATTTCATTTTAAAACCTCCCCAAAAATTTTTACTTTCGCACATTATATTACAAGCCGATTTATTTTTCACCCGACAAAAAATTTAAACAACGGGCAAACGAAACTCAGGGAAAATTTCGATTGCCCGCTTTTAGTTTTAGTAAGTCGCGATAACAGTTTGATTAGTTTTGCCCTGCATGCCGCTCAAGAATTTAAACGTGTCGATACCGTTGGGGTTTGTGACGACCATTATTGCCGTATCGGGATGACCCGCCGCCTTGATTTTTGCCTTGCTGAATTTCAAGAGCGGAGTACCGACTTTGACGACGTCGCCAATTTTTACGAGATAACTGAATCCGTCGCCGCCCATGCCGACCGTATCTATTCCGACGTGAATTAAAACTTCAACGCCATTGGAAAGCGTCATGCCGACAGCGTGCCTCGAATCTTCCATGAGCACGGTAATTTTTCCGGAGACCGGCGCGCAGACAGTTTCGTTAGCGGGTTTAATCGCAAGACCGTCGCCTACCATTTTTTCGGAAAAGACGCCGTCGCCAACTTCCTTCAGGCTGATAACTTCGCCGTCAAGGTAAGCTTTAAATTCATTTTCGCTGACGAGATTAGCCGCCGCCGCCGCATTTGCCGCCTCTGCCGCTGCCTCTATTTCAGCTGCAGCTTGAGCCGCTTCTGCTTCTTTGTCGATACCCCTTTTCTTGCCGACAGCTATCGTTAAGACACACGGTACGACGATAGCCACGAGCATTGCAAGCGCGAATGTGGGCATGTACTGCGGCTGAATCGACAGGATGCCGGGGACGCCGCCGACGCCTATTGCGTTAGCCGTTGTCGAAGTCGAGACGCAAACTATTGCCGCGCACGCCGAGCCCGTCATACCGCAAATAAAAGGAAACAGTTTCGGAATGTTGACACCGAAAATAGCAGGTTCAGTGACGCCGAGCCAACACGACACCCACGAGGGAACATTTACTTCTTGTGCCGCCGCGTTCTTGCGTTGCAGATACATCATTCCCAAAACTGCGGAGCCCTGCGCGATATTGGAAAGCGCAATCATAGGCCACAACATGGTTCCGCCGTAGTCCGCGATAAGTTGCAAGTCTATGGCGTTCGTCATGTGGTGCAAGCCGGTAATAACCAGCGGAGCATAGATAAAACCGAAAAGCGCGCCGAAAATAATTCGGAAGTCGCCGGTAATGCCGCTGAAGACGACGCTGGAAACTGCCGAGCCGATTTTCCAGCCGATAGGACCAAGAATAAAATGCGCCGCTATTACAGTCAAAACCAAACTGCAGAAAGGTACGATAATCATTGACACTACGGCGGGAACTATACTTCGGAAAAATTTTTCAAGATAAGATAAAGTCAACGCCGCCAGAATTGCAGGAATAACTTGCGCTTGATAGCCAATTCGCTGAAATTGGAAGGAGCCAAAATCCCACACAGGAATTTGGTCGGGAGGAGTTGTCGCCACTGCATAGGCGTTCAGGAGTTGGCTTGAGACCAAAGTTAAACCGAGAATGATACCGAGAATGGGAGTGCCGCCCATTTTGCGAACGACAGACCAACAAATACCGACGGGAATACCGAGATGGAAGACGGCTTCACCAATCAGCCAGAGGAAGTGATCCATGCCCGCCCAAAACGGACTGAGTTCGACGAGGGTCTTCGTACCGTTCTCAAAAATATAAAGCGAATCGATACAGTTCCTAAAACCGAGAATAAGACCGCCGGTGATAATCGCGGGAATCAACGGCGCAAAAATTTCTGCCGCAATAGCCGCCGCCCGTTGCAAAATATTTTGGTTAGCACCCGCCGCCGCCTTCACCGCGTCTTTCGAAACGCCTTCAATGCCCGCAAAAGCCGTGAAGTCCTTGTAAAATTCGCTGACCGTGTTGCCGATAATAACCTGGAATTGTCCCGCTTGAGTAAAGCTGCCCTTGACGACCTTCATCGCCTCAATCCCCTTGACGTCAGCTTTTTTCGGATCAACCAAAACAAATCGCATGCGCGTCATACAGTGAGAAACCGCCGCAATATTTTCCTTGCCGCCGACAAGTTTGAGCAGTTCTTCAGAATCTTTTGTGTAAGTGCCCATTCCCAAAGCCCCCTTTTTAATTCGGATTTGTTTGTACAAGACTGCAATCTTTAAATCGTTTATACCATTTTCGTTTAGACAAGTCAAGCAAATAAAAAATTTTTTTCCGCAAAAAAATTTTTTATTCCCGTTGAAAATAATTCGCGCTATAATAAGGGAAATGGTTGACTTTGGGAGATGAGAAACATGCCGGAAACTAAGTTCGATAAAATTTATTACGATTTGAAAAACAAAATTGAGACACAGGAATATACTTTCAATTCTTATCTGCCGTCGGAGAGGGATTTGACGAAAATTTATGGTTGCGTGCGAAGTACCGTTCACCGCGCGATAAAAATTTTGATTGAGCGCGGATATGTGCAAATGCGGCAGGGCAGTCGTATTCGCGTGATTTACGAGCCGGTGGAAAGAAACGTTTTCAAAATCGGCGGGATTGAGTCTTTCAAGGAGGCGGCGGCGCGGAACGGCTTCACCTACGATACAAAAGTTGTTCGCCTGGAGGAAGTTGAGGCGGACGAGGAAATTTCCGAGAGGACAGGTTTTAAAATCGGCGACAAACTCTACGACGTGCGGCGCGTCCGCTGTATTGACGGCAAGGCTTTAATTTTTGACAAGAATTATTTTCTCGTTTCAGCTGCGCGCGGTTTGAATGAGGAAATCGCGAAAAAATCCATCTATGATTATCTCGAAAACGAACTCAAAATGAAAATCATGACGAGCAAAAGAAAAATGACCGCCGAATTTGCGACGAGCGAAGACAAAAATTATCTTGAGCTTGACGATTATAATTGTCTTGTCATTATCAGCGGTCGAGTTTTTAATTCAGAAGGGATTCAGTTCGAGTACACGGAGTCCCGCCACCGTCCCGATTATTTTTGTTTTGAAGATACTGCGATTCGTCACGACAAAAAGTTACTGTGACACTGTTCGTAAATTCCTGCGCGCTTGAGAGTTTTGACGACGGTTTCGCCGATATGTGCGACGGTGTCCGCGACTTCGATACCAACCGCGTTGAGAGCTTTAATTTTGTCAGCGGCCGTGCCCTTGCCGCCGGAAATAATCGCGCCGGCGTGCCCCATACGTTTACCCGCAGGAGCCTGCCTGCCCGCAATGAACGCGGCGACGGGTTTTTCGGGCATGTTCTCGGCAATCCATTTCGCGGCGTCCTCTTCAGCACTGCCGCCAATTTCGCCGATAATCAGCACGGCTTTTGTGTCGGGGTCTTCCTTGAAAAGTTTCAGCGCGTCAATAAAATCAATCCCCTTGACGGGATCGCCGCCAATACCAATCGCAGTCGTCTGCCCGATACCCGCCGCAGTCAGTTGGAACGTTGCCTCGTATGTCAAAGTTCCCGAACGCGAAATAACTCCGACGTGCCCTTTCTTGTGAATGTACCCGGGAATAATCCCAAGCTTGCATTCGTCCGTTGTCAAAATTCCCGGGCAGTTCGGACCGATAAGACGAGTTTTTTTGCCCTCCATATAACGGCGAACTTTTACCATGTCCATAACCGGAATGTGCTCGGTGATACAAACCACGACGTCAAGTTCCGCGTCGACTGCTTCCATAATCGAATCGGCGGCAAATTTCGCGGGAACATAAATAACCGACGCCGTCGCGCCCGTAGCTTTCACCGCGTCGATAACAGTATTAAAAACGGGAACGCCTTCGACAATTTGCCCTGCCTTGCCCGGCGTGACGCCGCCAACAATTTTTGTGCCGTAAGCAAGCATTTGTTTCGTGTGGAAAGTCGCCGCCTTGCCGGTAATCCCCTGCACTATAACTTTTGTATCTTTATTAACCAAAATTCCCATGATAATTTCACCTCAGTTTGCATTTTTGACAAGACGAACGATTTTTTCTGCGCCGCCTTCCATAGTCTCGGCAACCATAACATTTTCGACAGCCGCATCTTTCAGCATCTGCCGCGCAATGTCGACGTTCGTACCTTCCAGGCGGACGACGACCGGCACGGGGAAAGATTTTCCGTCGGGAGAAATAATTTTCGCCGCGTCAAGCAGACCTTTCGCAATGTTATCGCATTTGACAATCCCGCCGAAAATATTTACAAAAATCCCCTGCGCCTGCCCGCCGTCAAGCATAATCTGAAAAGCTTCAGCGGTAGTTTCCGGAGTCGACGCGCCGCCGACGTCCAAAAAGTTCGCAGGTTCGCCGCCGAAGTGTTTTAAAATATCGACGGTCGCCATCGCCAGCCCCGCGCCGTTTACCATGCAAGCAACATTGCCGCCGAGATTGACATAATTCAAACCGGATTTCGCCGCGCGGAGCTCCTTCGCGTCCTCTTCAGTCTCGTCACGCAACGCCGCAATATCGGGGTGGCGGAAAAGCGCGCTGTCGTCAAAATTCAGTTTCGCGTCGAGTGCGATAACGTCATCTTCGGCAGTCAGCACCAGCGGATTAATTTCAGCCAACGAACAATCTTTTCCGACAAAGGCGGCGTAAAGTTTCAGCATCAAGCCGGACGCCTTGCGAATTGCCTCTTGCGGAAAACCGAGCGCGTAAGCCATGCGCGTCGCCTGAAAAGGTGCCAGCCCGATAACCGGATCTATGTACTCCTTAAAAATTTTTTCGGGAGTTTCGGCGGCAACCTTTTCAATTTCGACGCCGCCTTCCGGACTGCCCATCATGACAACCCGCGCCGTTTGACGGTCAATCACAAAACTCAAGTAAAATTCTTTTTTGATATTCGAGCCTTCCTCTATCAACAGGCGATGAACTTTTTTGCCTTCGGGTCCCGTTTGATGAGTGACCAAAACTTTTCCGAGAAGTTCAGCCGCAAAATTTTTTACCTCGTCAAGATTTTTCGCCAGCTTGACGCCGCCCGCCTTGCCGCGCCCGCCCGCATGGATTTGCGCCTTGACGACGACGACATTGCTGCCGAGCTCCTTCGCATTTTCCACAGCCTCTTCAACGGAAAACGCCGCCTTGCCCTTCGGCACAGCCACGCCATAGCTACGCAAAATTTCCTTGCTCTGATACTCATGAATGTTCATATCATTTCGTCCCCTTTTGCTTTGATTAAAAAGATTATATCAAAACAAATTGATTAAAGCAAAATTTTTTGCAACAAAAAAATCCGCCTGAGCATTGCGGATTCCTTTATTCGAGGTATGTAGTATTTTTAGGAGAGCTTAACGAAAAGCTTGAGCAGAATATATCACAAATGAGAAAATTTGTCAATAAAAATTATTTTCAACGGCAAAAAAAATATCCCGACAATGGGCGCGGTTTGTGATATACTTTAGCGGATTTAATTCAGTCCGAAAAAATCGGAGGGTACAATGCAAAGAACTTTTTTTGGAATAGGAATTGTGCTGATGCTGTTGGGAATTTTCGGCATGAGTTACACTTGGAATTATGATCACCGAGAAGCGTCGACGCTCGAAGAATATGCGACGATAGATTTTAAGGCGTCACGCGACGGCGACGGCAACCTTGAAGGCGCGGTTTTTACTTTGTGGGATTATCGCTATGACAAGGCGCAACTTTTGCAAAAGGCGATTCTTTTCACGGACAACATTCCCTGGGATTTAAATGCGTCGACAAGACAAACGTCAGATTTTTTGCGCAATGAAAATAAATTATTTATCAGTTTCCCGAAAATTTGTTTGAAAGACATGCTTTTGGCTGAAGAAATCCGAATTAAATTTTATTACGACAACGGGCAATCGATTGACTTGCCGCTGGGAAAAAAGGAGCTGATCGAGTGGCAACGGCGTCTGCGTTGGTGATTGAGCTAATAGAATTTGACATTTTCCGCGCCGAGCAAATTTTTTAATTCTGCAGAAAATTTATCACCGTTTGAAATTTCGACGCCGGCTTTAAGCCGCCGCCACCTGCCGAACCTGTTTAGATTGACGGTAGTTTTTCCGGCGTGCTCCTCAAAAAGTTTGGAAAGCCTGTTAATAGTCGTTTGGTTTTCGATTTGCGCGGGGACAATCAAAAAAATCTCCGGCTCGTATTCCTCCGCGCCGATAATTTTTTCCGCCAGAATTTGAAATTCGTTGTTCGTGAAATCTATTTTCCCGTCGACGACAATCGCCTCATCCGGCAAAATAAGATTCACGCACGTGCTGAAAACGGCAGGGAACACCGTCACATTCAGACTGTCCCGAAAATCTTCCAGCGTCAAGAAGGCCATGAGTTCACCCTTGCGCGTCGTGATTTGCCGCGCGTTTGTTATCAGCCCGCCGACCTTAACGCGCTTGCCGACTTTAAATTCACCGGCTTTAATTTTATTTATTTTTATTAAATCGGAAAATTTATTCTCAAACTCGTCGAGAGGATGCCCCGTCATGTAAAAACCGAGAGCCTCTTTTTCCCAAGCAAGAATTTCAATTTTAGGTTTTTCTTTAACATTTGGAACCATATAAACAGTTTTTTCAATCTCAATATCGCTGAAGAGTTGAGTTTGCCCGAACGCGTCGTCTTTACTTTTTCGGGAGCCTTCGGAAAAAGCGGAGTTCAGAGATTTAAAAACCGCAGTCCTGCGCGAATCAACGCAATCAAATGCGCCACATTTAATCAAGTTTTCCAGCCCGCGCTTGCTGAAATTTTTTAGAGCGACGCGACAACAAAAATCCACAAGCGACCTAAATTTTCCGCTTTTTCCGCGAACTTCGACAATATTCTCGACAGCCGGTTCGCCAACATTTTTCACCGCAGACAGCGCGTAACGAATCGCATCACCCTGAACTTGAAAATGTGCGCCACTTTCATTTATGTCTGCCGGCAAAATTTTTATTCCCATTTTTTTAGTCAGCTCGACATAGTGAGCGATTTTGTCGGAGTCCATGACGCTGGAGAGCATAGCCGCCATAAATTCTGCGGGATAGTGCGCCTTAAGGTACGCCGTCCGCCAGGCAACAAGCGCGTAGGCAGCCGAATGAGATTTATTGAATCCATAATCGGCAAAATGTGCCAATAATTCAAAAATTTTCTCTGCAAGGTTGTCGTCGATTCCATTTGACGCGCAACCCTTTAAAAAATTTTCTCTTTGCGCCATTAGGATAGACGCATTTTTTTTGCCCATTGCCCGCCGCAATAAATCCGCCTGTCCGAGCGAAAATCCCGCTAAGGCTTGAACAATTTGCATGACTTGTTCTTGATATAAAACAACTCCGAAAGTTTCCTTTAGTATTGGTTCAAGTTTCGGGTGTAGGTAATTCGGTTCTCTTCTGCCGTGTTTGCCGTCGATAAAATCTTCAACCATGCCGCTGCCGAGCGGACCCGGTCGATAGAGCGCGACGGTCGGAATTAAATCCGCAAAACACTCCGGCTTCAAATCACGCACAAGTTTTGTCATGCCCGACGATTCCATTTGAAATACTGCTCCGGTTTTGCCGTCGGATAACATTTGCGCCGTCAATTTATCATTCAGAGGAATTTTTTCAATTTTAATTTCAATTCCGCTAGTTGCCTTTATGTTGTCGATTGCCTCGTTGATTATCGTCAGTGTTCGCAGTCCGAGAAAATCCATTTTCAAAAGTCCGAGCTCCTCGATTTTGTCCTTGTCGTATTGCGTGACGAGCGTCGAATTTGAAATTTGGACGGGCACATAATTTGTCAGTGGAAGTTTAGAAATAACGATACCCGCCGCGTGAACGGAGGCGTGGCGCGGCAATCCTTCAAGTTTCCTGGCAAGATCAATCACCCGTTGGGTAATGAAGTTGTTGTTGTATTCGTGTCTTAACTCTTTGGAAGTTTGCAGAGCCTTGTCAAGCGTAATTCTTGGTTCGTTGGGAATCATCGCGACAATCCGCGAACTTTCTGAATAGGGGATATTAAAAACACGAAAAACATCACGAAGAGACGCTTTTGCCGCCATAGTCCCGAAAGTTACAATCTGCGCGACGTGGTCTTCGCCATAAGTTTTCTTGACGTACTCTATAACCTCTTCACGGCGCATGTAGCAAAAATCCACGTCAATATCCGGCATGGAAACTCGCTCCGGATTCAAAAAACGTTCAAACAGCAAATTAAACTCCAGCGGGTCGAGATCCGTAATTCCCAAAATATAGGATACGATACTGCCCGCAGCCGAGCCACGTCCGGGACCAATGGCAATTTTCTTTTTTTTCGCATAATCGATAAAATTCCATACGATTAAAAAATATCCGTCGTAGCCCATCTTTTTTATAACGTCAAGTTCATAATCCAGCCGCGAAGAAATTTCATCAGTCAGCAGAGAATAACGCTCATAAACTTTTTGGTAGCAAAGGTCGTGAAGATATTGCGCCGCGTCGGTATAATTTTTCGGCAGAGGATATTCCGGCATCTGCAACTTGCCAAATTCAAAAGTAACGTTGCAACGCTCGGCAATTTTTAGAGTATTGTCACAAGCGTCGGGATTTTCAGAAAAAATAGTGCGCATATCTTCCGGTGATTTCAAATAGTACTCATCGGAAAAGAAACGCATATTATTAGCATCATCTAAGGTCTTGCTCATTTGAATGCAAAGCAACACGTCGCGGAGTTCGCTATCTTCACGGCGCACATAATGCGAGTCATTCGTAGCAACAAGCCCGATATCCAACTCACTGGAAATTTTTATCAAAGCGTCGCGAACTTTTTTTTCTTCTTCTTTTTTATCTTCGATTCTATGATTTTGAATTTCAAGAAAAAAATTGTCCCGCCCGAAAATCTCGACATACTCCTTCGCGACGGCAATTGCTCGCGAAAAATCGTCATTCAAAATGGCCTTTGGAATTTCGCCCGAAATACACGCGCTTAGAGCGATTATACCTTCATGATATTTGCGCAAAACGCCCTTGTCGACGCGCGGTTTATAATAAAAACCCTCCGTCGCGGCAATCGACACAAGTTTCACGAGATTTTTGTAGCCTTCGTTATTTTCGGCGAGCAAAACCAGATGATAATATTTTTCTCCGTCAATTTCACTACGAATAAAACGCGACTCCGGCGCGACATAAACTTCGCAACCGATAATCGGCTTGATGCCCGCGCTGACAGCCGCCTTGTAAAAATCAATCGTGCCGTACATCGTCCCGTGATCAGTCAGAGCAATCGCCGTCATTCCAAAACTTTTTGCTTGATTGACCAAATCTTTAACGCGCGCGGCACCGTCCAAAAGACTCCACGCCGAATGACAATGTAGGTGTACAAAATTTTCTTTATTCATGATAAATTTAATTAAAAGCCTTTAAACTTCAATAATGACAGGAAGAATGACCGGACGTCGACGAGTACTTTCAAAGAGAAATTGACTCAAAGTATCTTTAATTTGAATTTTTAACGTGCTCCAATCCACAATCTTTGACTCGGCGCAAGTTTTTAAAGCCTGCGATACGCGATTTTTCGCCTCGTCGATAAGTTCAGACGCGTCGCGGATATACACGAAACCCCGGCTAATAATCTGCGGCTCGGAAATAATTTTGCCCGTCTCGTGATTCATCGCGACTATCACGATAACAACGCCTTCCTGCGCAAGCTGACGGCGATCCCGCAAAACAATATTGCCGACGTCACCGACACCAAGCCCGTCAACCAAAACGACGCCCCAATTAACCCTGCCGACAACTTTTCCGCGCTCCTTCGTGAACTCAAAAATAAATCCGTTTTCGCCAACAAGAATATGGTCGCGCGACATCCCCAGATCTTCGGCAAGTTTGGCGTGCGCAAAAAGGTGGTGCAGTTCGCCATGAACGGGAATAAAAAATTTCGGTTTAATAAGATTGTGCATGAGTTTCAGCTCTTCGCGCGAGGCGTGCCCCGAAACATGAATTCCTTCGTTCCGGCTGTAAATCACATTCGCCCCCAGCCTCAAAAGATTATCGATAGTTTTCGCGACGATTTTTTCATTTCCAGGAATCGGCGTCGCAGAAATTATAACCGTGTCGCCCTGAACAATATCAACCTGCCTGTGATCAGACATTGCCATTCGCGTCAGCGCGCTCATCGGCTCACCCTGACTGCCGGTCGTAATGATAACTATTTTATTTGCTGGATAATTGACAATATCTTCTACGTCAATTATAACCCCTTCCGGCGCGTGAATGTACCCGAGCTCAAGAGAAATGTTGACGACGTTGACCATACTGCGCCCCAAAACCGCGACACGACGGCGATAACGAACGGCAGTATCAATAACCTGCTGAATTCTGTGCACATTTGAAGAAAAAGTTGCGACTATAATTCTCCCCTGCGCGTTCTGAAATTCGCGATTGAACGCAATTCCGACGGTTTTTTCACTCAACGTGTGACCTTCCTTTTCGGAATTTGTCGAATCGGCAAGCAGAACGAGCACGCCCTTATTTCCCAAATCGGCAAGGCGGCGAAAATCCGTCATCTTCCCATCAACCGGCGTATAATCGAACTTAAAATCGCCCGTGTGGACAATCATACCAATCGGCGTCTTAATCGAAAGCGCGACAGAATCGGGAATTGAGTGATTTACCCGAATAAACCCGACGCTAAAACAACCGAGCACAATAATTTCACCTTGAGTGACGACGCGCAAATTTCCGGAGTCGACGCCATTTTCTTTAAGTCTGCCTTCCAAAATCCCAAGCGTCAACTTCGTGCCGTAAACGGGAACCGAAAGTTGTTTCAAGATGTAAGGTAGCGCGCCAATATGGTCTTCGTGCCCGTGCGTCAAAATAATTGCCTTCAAGCAATGCTGATTTTCTATGACGTAAGAAATATCCGGAATAACCAAATCGACGCCAAGCATATCATTTTCCGGAAACATCAAGCCCGAATCAACTAAAATCATCTCTTCGCCGAACCGCACAACCGTCATATTTTTGCCGATCTCACCCAGCCCGCCGAGAGGAATTATTTGTAGTTTTTGTTCAATTTTTTGATCATTTCTCAAAATTATATACACCTCCAAATAGTTTCAATAAAATCCGCCTCCTCAGATAATAAAAATAACCATCCGAACACTCATGCTGGCAATATTCTACCATTTTGGCGCGCGCATTGCAATTTAAATTTTTGAATTATGAAAATTTACACAAGCTGTAACAAAATTTTTTGCGGCAGATTCACAACCGGCGAAATGAATATGCAAGTACGAGGCTACAACATTTTCGTTGGAAAAACCTTCAAAATAACTCTCACCAGTCCTAAGTTTCCGGCAACTAAAAGTATCCTCTTCAGCTGTGGTTGAGATTTCCTTGGAAAAATGAAACTCGTGCGCATGAAATTTGTCACCAACTTTTCCAATTACACAATTTTTAGTTAAAGTTGCTTCGATATAACCAACCATCTGTAATTTATTGGTCATTATTGCGCGACTTGGAATTACTCCACACATTTCAAAAATTTTCCCGTCAAAATCGGCTATAGAATCCATCAGATACATGTATCCGCCACATTCCGCAAAAATGGGCAAACCATTATCAACGACGGCTTTAATTTCCGCGCGAATTTTTTTATTTTCCTCGAGCTGGAGAGCGAACATTTCAGGAAATCCGCCGCCCAAAATCAATCCGTCAATATTTTCAGGTAGAAACTCATCGTACAGAGGACTGAAAAAAATTATTTCTGCACCAAAATTTTCAAATTCACGTAAACTTTGTTCATAGTAAAAACTAAATGCTTTGTCACGAGCGACGGCAATTTTACAAACAGGAGTAATTTTTTTATTGTTCCTAATTTCAAAATTTATATTTAAAGGTAAGTTGGCAACATCTAAAAGCGCGCCGATATCTAACTGTTTAGAAATTTTGATAGCTAATTTTTCTATTATTTCATCAAAATTATTTTCAATCGTCGGTACGAGCCCTAAATGCCGTTCGGGCAAAACAAGTTCCGCGTCACGTTTAATTGCGCCAAAACATTTAATTCCGATTTTGTCAAGTGCATCGACAATCATTTTTTTATGACTTTCGGAACCAATTTTATTCAAAATCACGCCGGCAAGATTAATCGATTTGTCAAATTCGCGAAACCCAAGAGCAATCGCCGCCGCCGAAGCACCCATACTTTTCGCGTCAATTACCAAAACGACCGGCGCATCCAAAAATTTAGCAACTTCCGCCGTTGAGCTAATTCCACCGCGTCCGCCGTCGTAAAGCCCCATTACGCCTTCAATTATCGCAATATCCGACGCGCCGAATGAATTAAAAAAAATCTCGCCGAGTTTTTCACTGCCGACGAGCCAAGTGTCCAGATTGTGCGAATGTTTGCCCGAAGCAATCTCGTGATAGCCGGGATCGATATAGTCGGGACCAATTTTGTACGCCTGAACTTCCAAACCTCGCATTTTCAACGCGGCTAAAAGTCCGCTAACAATCGTAGTTTTGCCGGAGCCGCTTTGGGTTGCGGCAATTATTAATCTTGGAATTATTGCCATGTTAAGACCTCGAATTGTCCAAAAGATAAAGAATCGCGTTGACTATTGCGACAGCGATTGAACTGCCGCCCTTTGTGCCATTAACTGTAATGAAAGGAATCTCATTTTGAGCGGCGAGCTTAGCTTTCGAGTCAGCCGCTCCGACAAAACCAACCGGCACGCCGATAATAACAGCGGGGAAAATTTTTTCTTCACGCACGAGCCGCAAAACCTCAAAAAGCGCGGTGGGAGCATTGCCAATAGCAACAATCGCCCCATCAAGATCTTTCCCGAAATCACGCATTGCCGCCATAGAACGAGTAATTTTTTCTTTTTCTGCAATAATTTTGACTTTATCGTCTGAAATCCTACAAAAAACTTCGCCACCAAATTTTTTTAAATTTCGTTTATTTATTCCGGTACGAACCATTTCAACGTCTGTAAAAATATTTCCTCCACGCTGAATTACTGATTTGGTAGAAGAAATCGCGAAGGGATGAATTTTAATGATAGATGCGTATTCCACATCTCCTGTCGCGTGAATTATTCTTGAGTAAATTTTCAATTCTTCATCATTTAAATTTAATGACGACAAATAAGGAGCAATTATCTCCATACTGCGACTCTCTATCGCCATTGGCTGTTTTATAAAATCCATAAAATCCCCTCAATTTTCAAAATCAATCAACGCGTTAAAAAGTTCGTTCGGATACGATAAAAGTTGCTGAAAATAATCCAGAGTGACTTTCTGAAAAAGTGCCCCATGATCAATCCTAAAAGAGAATCTTCCGATCAAACCTAAAATATCATCAAGAGTCAGTTTTTCGCGCAAAACTCCAGCCATGCAAATTAAACTGAACTCAAAAAATTTGTAAATTGCCGCAAATAAAAAATAGTTGAACATTAAATTTCCCGGGAGTCTGCATGGATACAGACCTGCAAAAAAACTATGAGCCAGATAATTTTCCATCAACTGCGGATACGGCTTGCGAACGAACTCGTCATAGGCCGCAAAATTCTCATCGTAAAGGCGATAACCTTCCTCCAGAGATTTTGAAGTTTCTTCAACAACACCAAATGCTTGCGGAATATACTGCACAAAATTCCGTTGCTCTTCAGAGTAATAAATTATCGCCGTGCCAAAAAGTTCATCTAATAATCGAAACATCATCTGCAAATAATCCGGCTTATCAAATTTCAAAATTCTAAAATTATTTTGCATTGTACCAAAGAAATCTTGCGTACGAAATTTTTCCGCGAATTCCTCTATAATCTCTTCAGACAAATTTTCAATTTGGTAATCTACCATAGACATCGCGATTCCCAGAGTTGCTAAACGCTCATTCACAGTATATTTTCGATTTTGCAAAATTTCTATCCCTATTTTTTGAAGAGGAATGAGAAATTTCCGCGTAGGAACATCACTCACAGCGCGATAAAAGAAACAACCTGCTCGAGTTGTCCTAATCTCAACATTTTGAAATTGCATGGAATTATTGTCAATTAATGCAATTTTTGCAGCAATCGGACAATTTAAACTCAAAGTCCGCGTCACCGCATCTCCTACGACATAAGTCCTGCGCGGAAATTCAGCGCAAATATTTGACAAAAAGTCCTCGCCAAATGTCTTTTGAATGAAACAAAGATGACCATCGCAAATCATGGGGCAAACAGCATTTTCGCCAAGTTTCATGCGATAAGTTTGTGAATCCTGATTCCAGAAAAGACTGTCGAGAATTTTTCTGCGAACATCCTGATCTTTGATAGAACGATATTTAAAGTGAGTATGCCGGTCAATATCGACCCGGAACCCTGTACAACATTGAGCTCCGCAAATTTCGCCGTCACATTGAAATTTTGACACATACTCCGGCTCAAAACAGATAAAATTTTTTACAATCTCCGGCGTATTAATCACCTCCGAAGAGGAATTTTTAACTCTCTACCAGTGAAGTTTCAGATGACGACGTTTCTTCAGTCGATAAAGTTTCTAATTTTACTTTTTCAGCGATAATTTGCTCCAATTTTTGCTCAAGAATTTTCGTATAGACTTTCGCATTCAGGGGAGTGGATTTCTTAACCATGGTACGAAGATTTTTGTGGATGGCGTCCAATGCTCCCACGTCACTGGCAAGTCCAACTGCGCGCTCAATGTAATCCTGCACCGAATTAACCGCTAAATCACTAAGCCCAACACTTTTCAAAATGCTTAAACCAAAACGAGTACTACGACGCTCACCGTAAAAAGTTACGACCGGAACGCCCATATAAAGCGCGTCAAGGGTCGTGCTACCGCCAACATAAGGATAGGCATCAAGAATAATATCAAGATGCATCATTTCTTCCATATAATTTGGAACGGCAGGGCGGAACAAAACTTGATCCATGTTAATACCGATTTTTTTCATTCTATCGTAAATTTGGTCAATAGTCGAGTTGCTTGCAAATTCCTGCGCGCGCATTAAAAGAACCGATTTAGGAACTCGATCAAGAATTTTTTTCCAAATTTGCAAAATATCGTCATTTATCTTCTGATAGCGACAAACTGTTCCAAAAACAACATAATCGCGCTTTGTGCAAGGCGCATATTTCGGCGTGGGAACATCTTCGCGCTGCGCGTAGCTGAACTGACAAGGCAGGTACAAAAGTTTCTCGGTGAAGAATTTGTCGTGCTCATTTGGCGGATCAATGGTCTCATCGCTTATGAAATAATCTACCGTCTTCATGCCGGTCGTCGCCATATAGCCAAGCCCACTAATTTGAATCGGCGCGGGTTTGTAGGCTAGAACAGGCAGAGCATTTCCGGCTGAATGTCCTGCAAGATCAATGAGGACGTCAATTTTATCGTTATGAATTTTTTCCGCAATTTCAGCATAATTCAAGCGGCTAACATCTTCAAAATGCTCGACACGGCTCTTGAAAAGTTTCGTGTAAATATCTTCCGTTTCATTCAAACTATAGCAAGTGACCTCGAATTTCTTTTTGTCATGCGACACAAGCAGACCGAAAGAAATTGTAAAAAGTGCACCTTGACGGAAATCCGGCGAAAGATACCCAATTTTTATTCTGCCTTCGCGCTCGTGATACTCGGTGTAAGGCTGGATAGCGTCAACAAATTTTTGATAATCAAAGTGTGCCGCCGCCAAATCTTCGCTGGACATATCGGTAAAATTCAAACACGACAAAGACGAACTGTAAAACGCAGATTTTTCCTTCAAATTATCAGCATACTGCGACGCCTTATCATAATTATCCGCAGCTTCAACAGGATTGCCATTCAAGAGCGCAAGTTTCGCACGACGTTCATGGTATTGTTGCAGGAATTTTGAAGCAAAATTTTCAAGATTTTGGTTTTCTTTGTAAATATGCTCTCCAGCCTCACAAATCGCCTTGTAAGCTCCAACATAGTCAAGCAATTCCTGTTTACATGCGGCAATCATCAAGAAAATCTCTGCGCCATGTTTCTCATCTGCCTGCGCGGCCAAAGTGAAGTAATAGAGTGCACGCTTGATATTAATCTGGTTGTTAATTTTGCCGTCCGCAAATCCTTTTTCAAGTTGAATATAACCCAAAGCACGATTATAACAATCTTCAGCCTCTTCAGGAGTAATCGGCGGCGCGTCCTGCGGAAAGTCCGGCAACTCTTCACCATTCATCCAAGCATGATAAATTTTTTCATAGGCCGCCTCAACCTCGCCCATATAAATGGCATCATTCATGACGGGCGACTCCTCCATTTTACGACGAATCGTCAAATGATAATCACGGACGCGATCCCAATCGTTCGCAAGCTCAACCGCCTTTTGAATATACTCCTCTTCGCTGAAAGTGCAAAGTTCCTCAAGTCCGACGTTTTTCAAAAGCGAATATCCGAAACGCGAATTATGACGATCTTGCACCAAAGTTATCACGGGCAACCCCATATAAAGCGCGTCACAAGTAGTTCCGCCACCAGGATAAGGGAACGTATCCAGCGCAATATCCGCTTTGGAGTACTTCTGCAAATATTTTTGCTCGTCAGGCTCATAGATAAGTTTTTCGCGCGACAATCCGGCCGCTTCAATTCGAGCAATCGCCTTGTCCGTGCCGTACTTATCACGAAAAGCTTTTCCCTTCAAGTAAAGTTTCGCATTGGGCACGGCATTAACAATCTTAGCCCAAACTCGCAAGGTCTCATCGGTAACTTTCGTAAAATTATTAAAACTTATAAAAGTGATATATCCGTTCTTCGTGCAAGGCGCAGGATTAACAACGGTGGGATCGTCATGCCACATGTAACAAAAATGACTGTGCTGCAGACGAAGAAGTTTTTCCGTAAAGAATTTTTCGTTAAGCCCGACGGGGTCAGTGTACTTGTCGACCATGAAATAATCAATCGCCTTGACTCCGGTGGTGTTGAACCAACCAATCGCGCTGATAATCACAGGCGCGGGCTTGTGACAAACAACATTCATCACGTTATTTGCAGTATGCCCTGAAAGGTCGACAAGAATATCAATTTCGTCATCTTTAATTCTCTTTGCCGCAACTGCAGGATCATCAAAGAGAATATTTCTAAAACCGTCAACTCCTTTTTTAAATTCTTCAGCAATTTTATCTTCTTTGTTTTTAGCGTAAATGTAAACTTCAAAACGAGTTTTATCATAGCATTTGTAGAAAGCATAGCTAAAAAATGCAACAACATGGCGACGAATGTCCGGAGAAATATAACCAATGCGAATTTTGTCATGCTTTGGATGAGTGGCGGGGTCGTGCTCAAATCTCTGAACATGTTCATAAAGCTCATTAAATCCGCAAATTTCCTCAAAAAGTTTTTCACGACTGACATTAACGTTATGCAAACTGAAAAGGAAATTGCTATAATCCTCTCGCTTAATTCTATCGACATAGACGCGCAAATTCGGATCCTTCATGCCTTCCGGATCAAGCTTGGCGCTAAGTTCGTAATACTTCAAAGAATTTGGAGCGTCGCCGGCATAACGATAAGCATGCCCCAAAATATTATAAACCATCATTCGCGTCAATAAATCTATATTGTTGTAAGTTAACGCCTTTTCAGAATATTCGATACATCCGCCATAATCCTGCTTCAAATCGCAAACACGTGAGCGCAAAAAGAGTCTGTACGGCGACGGCGGAAACTTTTTCTCCAGATAAGTCACGGCCTTATCAGCTTCGTTTGTCCTATGATAATCTACATAAATCGACGCTACTTTCTCTGCCGGAATCGGATCATCCGGCTCAAGCTCGCTAATTGCCTTCACCGTCTCAAGAGTTTTCGCCTCGTCATGCAGAGTGCCGTGATAGCGAAACAACTCCTCCATAAGTTTAGCAACTTTTTTCCGTTTTTTCTCAACATCTTTTTTATTGGGTTTGATTTTTCGCATTTACTACTTAACCTCCAAAACAAAATTTCGCCGCCGACTATTTTAACACAAAGAAATTATTTGTGGTAGTATTTTTCATTTAAAATTTTTCCAACCAAATTTTTATTCTGTGTTCTGCGAACATTGCCATATCCTTATCGAAGAAAGACGGCTCCAAACCTCGATAATTTTCAAATTTTTGCAACGCTTGAGTCATCGTTTCGACAGCTTTTGGATAATTTTCTTGTGCGGCATAGCATTCGGCAAGTTCTGCGGTAAATTCGGGTATTGCCGGAAAATTTTCGACGGCTTTTGCGGCAAATTTTTCACGGTCACTTAATCTTTCGGGAATATTCGCCAAAATATTAAGCATAATTCTGTAGGAACGAGTTGAAAACATTTTTTGGCGACTCACTGACTCGATATCGAGTACAGCAAATTTTTCAGCATTAACTAAATCATCAAGTCCCTTATAACATTCGGCGATATATCCATAAATCCTTTGCGGTTCATTTGTTTCAGCCAGCTCTTCAAGAAGAAGTTTTAAATTTCTTTCTGCTTTAGTTCTATTGAGTTTAGACGAATAGCCCATGTGATACAGGGTTAAAATATTTGGCGGCGCGAAGGTGACTTCAGTCAAAGGATTATCTCCAACGCGTAATTCTTCATGAATCTTACCTACATAATTGATTTGCGGTAAATTTTTAAAAATTCTCATGATATAGTTCGCATCGAGAATTTTATTTCCATCATCAACGTCGATATTCACCAGATAGACCAGCATAGCATTTTTTCTAAATTGTTCAGCACGTTCGACAGCAAAGCGAATATTTTTAGCGGTAAGACTCGTGAAATATTCATCAGCGTCCAGAAAAATTATCCAATCTCCCGAAGCATTATTCAAGGCAATATTGCGTGGAGTGGAAAAATCATTTTGCCAGGATTCGTAGAAAATTTTTGCACCAAAATTTTTGGCAACATCGACAGTAGCATCGCTCGAACCGGTATCCACCACTATAATTTCGTCTACAAATTGTTTCAAACTCTCCAGAGAAGTCTTCAAATTCTCCGCCTCATTTTTCACAATGTAACAGGCGGAAATTTTTATTCGTTTGTTAAGTTTGACGGTGTTTTTCCGTTTATGAGATTTATTTTTAGACATAGCGAACTCCGTTATTTTTTCTTAAACCTACTAAAAAAACTAAACAGAAGAAAAATTAAAGCAATTCCGGCGAAAATATATAGATCGTTTTCCTTAAAAAAAGCATCCGATCCGTCCTCGTCCAGCTTAACAAAAATTGCAATAATCACCGCAAGAAAAACCAACAAATTTGAGATTTGTTTGGCATGTTTTTTTAAAAAATCCATATCAACCAACCTTTGCTGCTTGCTTTTATTTTGATTAACGCTTACAATATATGAAATTTCATTGAAAAGAGGGTAATTTATGGGAATACTCGACAAGATAAAAAAACTCCTGCCTAAAAGGAAAGAACCGGAATTAAAAAATAACGTTCCTAAGGAGCGAGAAAATATTCGCAAGACTTTTGGAGTTTATTGCAATAGTCACCACGACACTAAGGACGGAAAACTTTGTCCGAAGTGTACCGCGCTTTTAACGACAGTTATGTTGAGGATTCAGCGTTGTCCTTACGGAATTGGAAAGCCGATTTGCGATCGCTGCGAAACTCCTTGCTTTGGTGAAAACCAGACGAAGGAATTTATAGAAATTATGAATGCCGGTCAAAAGAAAATGCTTCTTTCGCATCCTATGATGGCGGTGAGGCACAAAATCGCCAAAATCGGTATGGATTACGCCAAAATGCAACGCGACAAAAAGACTTCAGAGAAACAAAAGGAAAAGGACGAAAAGGTTAAAGCACAAATTGCGAACGCGACTCGTTCACCAAAAAATTCAACTAAATCCAAATCTAGAAAGAAAAAGAAACGTTAATTTATAAATTTTTAAAACAAATGAATTTTAAGTGTAGTTGTATTATTCGGTTTGCAGACAAAATTTCGCTCCGTAGGTAAAGACACACGCAAGATATACTTGTCATTGAGAGGCTTGTGCGGACGCGCCAAAGTATTTTCTTCGTCGTCCAAGTCCTCGTCGTCAGATTCTTCCTCGAGTTGCGTATCTTCGTCCAAATTTAAATCTTCGGTATCGTTATTTTCCAAATTCTGATCATTTTCGGAAATATTTTCACTGTCAGACGACTCTTCTGAGGAATTTTCATCGTCTTCAATTTCTTCCGGTTCATCGGGAGAAATTTTTTCAATTACAGTACCTTTTAAATCATTGCCTGCAATTACGTAATCTACCGTTTTGCCCAGCTGAACTTTATTAAAAACTTCCTCAGAAACTTCAGCCGCAAGCCAAAGCTCGTTGCTGTCGCCGATTCTTGCTATAACATTTCCGGCATTTAAATTTTCGTCTAATTCCGCGACGTAATAAATGGTACCACTGACCGGCGCGACAATATCAGTTTTTTGAGCTTCTTGCAGGGCAATATTCAACGCAAGTTCCGCCTGTTTTACCGATTTTTCGGCATTTTCCAACACTTTTGGCGGCGTGGGTTGCAACTGATCGACATATTCAGTTTCTTCTATCACTCTGGAAGGAATGGTCGAATATTGTGTTGAAGGTGACGAATAAGATTCCATCCTCGCATTTTCGTAAGCCCTGCGCGCGGAGTCTCGTTGGGTCGCGCTGACTGCTCCCATTTCGTAAAGCTCGTCCATTCGGCTGGCTCGTTCTTCCAGGCTTGATAAAGCAGTTGAGCCGGTGGTTCTTCGTGGCATAGAGTAAGGAGTAGCCACCGTTGATCCAGGCAATGTTCTAGTTCTCGTAACTGCAACTTTGACGGTCTGCCCCAACTTTAGTTTTTCATAATTTTGTTTGGCAAGTTTAACCGCATTTTCGAGACGTTTTATATCTTTTGCTGTGATTTTGACTTCGAGTCGTGCAATCACGTCGCCCGCCTGAACTTCATCACCATCTGAAAACAAAAATTCCTGAGTCCTACCGCCGACTAAAGTTCGCGCTGAAACCATAGTTCCGGTTACTTTCGCTTCGGCTATCTGCAAATCTTCGCCATGATGATAGTGACGGAAAATCCCGTAACCTATGACGACAGCCAATATCAAAGAAAATACCAGCCCAAAACGAATTAATTTTTTGAATTTACCTCCGATATCCACATCTTTCATAACAACACACCGCCTTTATTTCAAAGTGATTAATGTAGCTCCCGCGCCGCCCTCATCAATATCTGCGAGCTGAAATTTTTCAACGGCGCCATGATAACGCAAAAATTCATGAATACCTTGACGAAGTGCGCCTGTTCCCTTGCCGTGAATTATCAAGACTTGTTTCAGACCGGCAAGCTGCGCGTCGTCGATAAATTTACCACAAATTTGTTCAGCCTCGTTGACCATCATGCCGCGAACGTCCAAATTTCGACTGGCAGTAGAAACTTTTTGCAAAAGTCCAACAGTTCCGCGATTTTCATCCGAAGAAATCACGGTGCTGTTGTCCTCTTGATTGTGACTGATAAATCGACAATCCGAAGTTTTAACCGTCATTTTCATCGCGCCAACCTGCACGAAAAGTTCATTCGCATCTTTTCCGATAGAAAGTACTGTTCCTTGTTGGTCAAGCGGCTTGACGTAAATTGTATCACCAACGAAAAGATATTTTTTATTTATGCGCTTGCCGATTGAACTGTCGGCAATAATGGTAGGGGCAGTCTCAATTTCAGCCTCAGTGATTTTATCGCGAGCGTTTTGAATGATTTTCTGCCGCTGTTGAATACCGGAATCATTGAATTGTTCCTTAAGTGAAGCGATAATTTCCTCAGCCTCGCGACGCGTTTCTCTGACCATAGCCGCAGATTTTTCGCGCGCCTTTTTGATAATATCACTTTTAGTTTTTGCAATTTCGTCGCGCATTGCGGTAATTTCTTTTTCACGTTTAGCAATTTTATTCTGAAGTCTGTTAATTTCAAAATTTTTCTCTTCGTAGACAAGTCGCTTTGATTCAAGATCAGAAATAACCTTTTCAAAATTCGCGTGATCCGCTTTGAGAAATTTTTTTGCACGACGAATCAAGCTCATGTGCAAACCGAGCCGCTTGCTTATAGCAAAAGCATTACTTGCGCCAGGTATTCCGATTAAAAGGCGATAGGTCGGTTGTAAAGTTTCGACATTGAATTCGACACAAGCGTTTTCAATTCCCTCAGTCGAATAGGCAAAAGTTTTCAATTCAGAATAGTGAGTCGTCGCCATAGTGGAAACTTGAATTTTCAAAAGTCTCCCCAAAATCGCCATAGCCAAAGCCGCTCCCTCGTCGGGGTCAGTCCCCGCGCCAATTTCATCAATCAAAACCAAATCATTTGGTTGCACATTTTTTAAAATTTCAACAATTTTCGTCATATGCGCCGAGAATGTCGACAAACTCTGCTCAATCGACTGCTCATCGCCTATATCAGCGAAAATATTACCGTATACCGCAAGCATTGAATTGGAAGCCGCCGGAATATAAAGCCCAGATTGCGCCATCAACGCCAAAAGTCCCAAAGTTTTCATCGAAACAGTTTTTCCGCCGGTATTTGGTCCCGTGACAAGCAATATCGAAAATTCTTCACCTAGCTTTATGTCGATAGGTACGACGTGTTTCGGCGAGATTAGGGGATGTCGCGCGGCTCTTAAATCCGTATAACTTCCAAGAATGGGTTCAGTCGCGTTGAGTTCCTGCGCGAACTTTGCCTTTGCGAAAACCAAGTCGACTTTCGCTAAAATTTCGACGTTGTTCAGTAGTTCATTGGAATTTTTTCTGATTGCCTCACATAAAATTCGCAAAATCCGTGCAACTTCATTTTTTTCCTCAACCTCCAGTTGACGAATATCGTTATTAAGATTTACAATCGCCATAGGTTCAATAAAAACCGTTGCCCCAGTCGCTGACTGGTCATGGATAATACCGGGAAATTGCGATTTATACTCCAACTTGACAGGAATGACATAACGATCTCCGCGCATTGTTATGATTGCATCTTGAAAAAATTTTTGCTTGCCCGCATCATGGAGGATATTAAAAATTTCAGTTTTGACTCTATTTTGAGCAAGACGAAGATCTCGACGAATTTTCTGGAGTTCGATGCTCGCAGTATCTTTGACAATGCCGTGCTCATCAATCGCGCTGTTAAGTTGATTTTCAAGATTGCCGAGAATTTCAACTTGAGTAGCTTGTTTTTTCAAATGTGGAGCATCTATATCAATTTCCTTAAAAAATTTTTTTACATTGCGCATAGCACACATCGTCGAAAGAACATCGGCAAGTTCACCTGCACCGGCAGAACTCCCAAGCGCAATTTTTTTTAAAGTCTCACGAATATCGCGAATACCGCCAAGTGGAGGAGAAGTTACTGCAAAAATTTTCACGGCTTCCGTCGTCAATTCGAGACTAAAGCGAACGGTATCGACGTCGCTATTTGGCTCAATAGATGCGGCAAGCTCTTTTCCAAAATTACTCGTAGCATAATTTTTTAATTGAGCACGAATTTTATCAAATTCCAAAACATTAAAATAATCGTTAATCATAAAAAATCCTTTACAAATAGTCGTACGGGCTGACGGGCTCGCCATTCAACCTGACTTCAAAATGACAATGCGGACCTGTAGAATTTCCGGTGGATCCGCAGTATGCAACAACTTGTCCTTGATTAACTGACTGACCGACTTCGACAGCAAGACTTTGATTATGCCCATAAAGCGTGACAATATTATTGTCGTGCTCTATCATAACAGTATTTCCATAGCCGTCAATCCACCCTGCGTGAATCACAACCCCACTTTTCGCCGCATGAATTGGTTCCCCGTAATCTGCCCCAATATCAATTCCACTATGAAATTTTTGTCCGCCAGAAATCGGATGGTCGCGCCAACCAAATTCAGAAGTTATTGGACCAGAGACAGGCCAAATCATCGCACCATTTCCGGCAGGAACATAAATTTGAGGTTCCTCGTCCTCGTGAGGAATTTGTGATTCAACAGGCTTTGATTTTTTTTGAGCCCTATCTTTTTTTTCTTGTTGAACTTTCGCCTTTTGAGCCTGACGACGCTGTTCTTGTTCAGCCGCTCTTGCCGCCAAACGATATTTATTTTCCTGGATTAGTCGTTCAATTTCCTTTGACGCAGCCATCATTTCATCGTACTGTTTATCAAAAATTTCTTTATTACTTTGCATTTTATCTATGAGATCTTGTTGCTCGGCGACCTTTTCAAGTTTAATTTTTTTAGCTTTTGCCGCAATTTCTATTTGATCTGCTTGAAGTTTTCTGTCGGACTCAAGTTTTCTCCCTAAATTTTCAACCTCAGCCTTGTCGTTAAGAACGGAATTTATCAATTCCGAATCGTGAATTAAAATCCGCTTAAGCAAATCCATCCGCGTTATAAAATCTCCAAAATCTTGAGCTCCAAAAACAACATCAACGTACGAAATCTGCCCATTTATGTAAACATCTCGAACACGTTTTTCAAGCACTTTATGACTACTTTTATAGTTTTTCTCAATTTCAGAAAGTTTTTGTTCATTCTCGGCAATGCGTTTCAAAGTTTCATTAAGTGCGGTGTTTTTTGCTTCGTAATCAGCAGTAGCTAAGTTTGCTTCCTCGTCTAAAACGCGCTTCACATCCGACACAGAGTTTATTTTATTTTGAATGGAATCCGATATTTGACGGGCGTTCTCGGCCGCAGTATCGTACGTAGCTTTTTTTCTTTCCAGAGTTTCTGCGGAAAATGCCGTACCGATGGTTAAATTTAAAATTATCAATAAAAACAAAAAATTGCGCACGCCCTACACCTCCAAAAATTTTTTCAGCGAAACCGTGCTACCCAAAACTCCGACTGCGATTCCTGAAAGTATTAGTACAACAGTAAGATAATTCATGAACGGATGTTGCTCAACTATCGGAAAAAACGCAAGTGTAGAATAAATTCTTTCGCTCATCGCAGAGTAAAAACTTCGTAGAGCTATTGCGCTGATACCGCCACCAATTAATCCAAACACTGTACCCTCCAAGACAAAAGGCCAACGTATAAACCAGTCGGTTGCTCCGACATACTTCATTACTGCGATTTCCTTTCGGCGCGCAAAGACAGTTAATCGAATTGTATTAGAAATTATGAAAATTGTCGCTCCTGTCAGTATAATCATTAAAACGAAACCCAATACACGTATTAAACGCGTTACGTCGAAAATATTTATCGCGACCTCTTGCCCGTAACTAACTTCCTCAACGCCATTGAATTTAGAAATTATTTCTGCCGTTTTCTGTACGTCATCCGCTATTTTTACTGTTACAGAGAATGAATTTGGTAATGGATTTGATTCTCCAAGTGCCTCCAATATTTTTTGTTTTTCGCCAAGTCGTCTTTGTAATGTTTGAAAGGCTTCCTCTTTGCTGACATACCTGACTTCAGTGACATTTGTCAAATTTTTTAACTTATTCTTAATATTTTCTTGATCTTGAGTTTTCAGTTCATCTTTTAGATAAACTGAAATTTGCACCTGACTTTCAAGTTCAGACGCTAGATTTGTCATATTTGCTATTAGAATCAGAAATATTCCAAGCACAAATAACGATACCGCAACTGTCCCGATAGATGCAAATGTCATCCAACGATTTCGCGCCATTGATACCACTACTTCGCGAAAATAATATTGGATATTTTGTAGTTTCATTCCTCACAATTCACCTCCTTACAGAACCAGCTCCGAATTTTTGATTATTTGAACCAATTTTTGGAACAACAACATCCTTTTTCCCGATTTTTTCATAAAGTCCTTTTATTTCATCGCGAACTATGTGCCCATCCTCGATTTCAATCACTCTTTTTTTCATGCTGTCAACAATTTGCTTGTCGTGTGTCGCCATAACAATCGTCGTGCCGGCATCATTTATCCGCTTGAAAATATCCATAATATCACGACTCGTGTCGGGATCGAGATTGCCCGTTGGCTCGTCAGCAACAACAAGTTTTGGTGCGTTGACTATAGCCCGCGCGATTGCGACGCGTTGTCGCTCACCCCCAGAAAGTTGAGACGGAAAATGATTTTTCTTTTCGCCCAAACCGACGATTTCCAGCACGTTATCAACACTTCGGCGAATAATCTGCTGAGGAGCCTCGATAACTTGCATTGCAAACGCAACATTTTCATAAACCGTCCTATCTTCAAGAAGGCGATAATCTTGAAAAATCATACCCAAAGATCTGCGAAGATACGGGATTTCTGTCCTTTTCATTTTAATCACATCTCGATTATCAACAAAAATCTCACCAGCTGTCGCAGTTTCTTCATGAATCAAGAGTTTAATGAGCGTCGATTTTCCGGAACCACTCGTCCCGACGATAAAAACAAACTCACCTTCGCCAATGTCGATCGTTATGTCCTCCAGCGCGACAACACCATTATCCTTATAAATTTTCGTTACATTTTTCAAATGAATCATTTTTTTACCTAAAATAGATCTGTCATGCTCAAAATTGGCAACACCATTGCAAACACCAACGCGCCGACGATTATTCCAGCCGCTAACGTGCCATAGATTTCAGCTTTTGTTGGTAATTCTTTCAAAACTTCATCAATTTCAAAATCTGCTATTGATTCGCATTGCCGTAACATCTCCACAAAATTTCCGCTTGATTCTCCTGTTACGATTAATCCAAGATATAGCGATGGAAAATCTTTAAATACTCGTTTTAGGGTGTCGCTAAATCTATCTCCTTGCTCTATCGAAACTTGAATTTTATTTAATAAATAACACATATGAGAATTTTTACTTGAATCAACGATTAATTTTAACGATTCATTCAGAGTTACACCGCTTTCAAGCAAAAATCCCAGACGGCTGAAAAAATTCCTCAACTCTATTTCACGTAAAATTTTCATTTCTAGTTTTAATTTGTCAATAGAGTATCTTATGTGCTCAACTTCGTGGTAAGCTACCACCAGAGAAACTGCTCCGACTAAAGCAAAGATAAAAATCAGAAATAAATATTCATTTAAGAATCTTCCGCCGCTAAGTAAGCTTAAAGTTATTAATGGAAGTTTTCCACCGTTTTCCGAATAAAATGACTCAAAGACAGGCAAAGTCACATTAATCATAACCACTGCCGCAATTATTGCCGCCAAAAATACAAACATCGGATAACGCATAGCACCTTGAACTTTTCGTCCGGTTGTGTAGTTTCTTTCAAGCTGATTCGCAATTTTTAATGTTATTTCCTGCATTTTTCCGCTTTGTTCGCCAACTTCTATCGATTGAATTATGTCGCCGTCGAAAATAACCGCGTATTTCCGCAACGCATAGCTGAACCTCTCTCCGTATTCGACCGACTTGACGAGTTCTTGCAACATTTTTTCTGAAACATGACCTTCGGCCGCTTTTGTCAAAGTTTGAAGTGATTCATGGAGCGTCATTACTCTCAACATCACACTTAATTCCCTAAAAAACACCGAGCACCATCGACGCCCTAGTTTAAGTTTCAGCACGTAATCCAAAAATAACTTCAGATAGTCCGTTTTAGCGGGAGCAAGGCTGATAACAACTATACCCTGATACTGGAGCGCAGCGTAGGCGTCAGCATAATCTTCAGCTTCCAGCGTGCCGACCTGCGCGACAGATTCGGCATCGTAACCTCTGTACTTAAATTTTATCATAAAAGCTTACTCCTCAAAATTTTTACAGCCCCTTCCATTGTCTGCATACCTTGCGACTGGTGACTCATCATTACTGTTGGAAGTTGTACGTATTTTCCCTGCCGAATTAGCGAACGAGTCGCCGGATTTGCCAATAAAACTTCTGCCGCACAAACTCGTCCTCCGTCCGAAGTGCTCAAAAGTTGTTGAGAGATTATTGCGCTGAATTCGTCAGCAAATAAATCGCGGATAGAATCGCGCTGTACCAGCGGGAACATTGTTTCAACGCGCATTGCCGTCTCAGCCGCCGATTTTGTGTGGAGCGTGGCTAAAACCAAAATTCCCGCCGCTGAAGCTTCCAACGCCGCGTGCATTGTTTCCGCGTCACGAATTTCGCCTATCAGCAGAACGTCCGGCATTTCGCGCAACGCCGTGCGTACCGCGTCCGCAAATTTCAAAAAATCTTGTCCGAGTTCTCGTTGACTTATGAAAGAGTTTGGCGCGTCGTACTCAAATTCTATTGGATCCTCAAGAGTAAGCAAATGACATAACCTTACATTACAAAGTTGTTGTAAAAATGAGGCAAGTGTCGTGGATTTCCCTGAACCTGTTCTCCCTGTCACCAAAATTAATCCCTGCGCCGAATTTAGAAACTTTTTCAAAGCGGAAGGTGCTCCGATTTCTTCAAGTGTTGGAATTTTATTTGAAATTAACCTGA
The DNA here is from genome assembly GCA_905234195.1 of uncultured Selenomonadaceae bacterium. Classification (GTDB taxonomy): domain Bacteria; phylum Bacillota; class Negativicutes; order Selenomonadales; family Selenomonadaceae; genus Quinella. Next base: position 96,553 of record CAJOFR010000001.1, on the reverse strand, counting down.
ATGCGACTGCCGGCAAATTTCTCTGATAATAAACGTTCACTCTAAATCTGCGTTGAATATTTTTTTCTACGTAAGAAAAATCTACCGATAAGTTATTTTTTAACTCGTCCACCAATCGCGGTGGCACCAATTCGACTAAAAATTTTTCAACTTCCTCTTTGGTCAGCAATTCGCCAAATTTCAAAAATTCGCCTGATACGCGGAAAAAAGTTCTTTGTCCGACAGTCAAATGAATATCGGACGCCCCGACCTTCACAGCTTCAGTCAAGATTGTGTTCAGTGTCAGCCAAAAAACCTCCTTTGATACAAAAATCGCCGACAATCTCAGGACTGTCGGCTTCTATTTTTCGGTGATCGGTAATCTAAGATGGCAGGGGTAGCTGGACTCGAACCAACGCATGCCAGATTCAGAGTCTGGTGCCTTACCAACTTGGCGATACCCCTGTGTTGACTTCCATCAACAGTGCTAATGTTATCACGTAAGAAAATCTTTGTCAACTTTTATTTTTATCAGTCATGCTCCTCAATAAAAGTTCTCTTATTCAAATATTGCACATACTCGTTAGCGCAAGAATGATAATGCATTGCAGAAGCGCGGAGAGCCTCAAGTTCATCTTCTCGAATTGCACGCATGATTTTGGCAGGATTTCCAAAAACGAGTGAATTGTTTGGAATTTTTTTATATTGTGTTAAAAGTGTACCTGCTCCAATTATACAATTATCGCCAATCTCTGAATAACCTAAAATTATAGAACCCATCCCGATCAAACAGTTGTTGCCGATTTTACTGCAATGAATTATCGCGTTGTGTCCGATCGTAACGTAATTCCCAATGACAGTCGGCGCGTCGCCCATAACGTGAACGGTGGTATTATCTTGGATATTCGTAAACGCGCCTATCGTCACCGGTTGAAAATCTCCGCGAACCGTTGTCCCAAACCAAATACTCGACCCCGTAGCAATCCTTACATCTCCAACAACCGAAGAAGTTGGTGCTAAAAAAACTCCGTCTGCAATTTGTGGCGTTTTGCCTTTGTAAGAAAGTACAACCCCTTGCATCTTATAGATCCACCTTCCAGCAGTAATTTTAGATTGATTATAGCAGTTTTTTTTAATTTTTTAAAGTAAATTATTTAAACGAAGTGATTTTTTCCTAGAGGTCTGCTATAATAAATCTAGGAGGCAGGTTATGAAAAATTTATTTGAAAAAAATTTAACAAGAAGAAATTTTATAAAGGATATAGCGAAATTTATAGCGGCAGTAACCGTATTTGATCTGTTCCCAGGTGATGGTGAAGCAAGCCACAAGAAAAATGATTTCAAAATTCCTGCTATATCAAAATTTAAACCTCTTAACAAAATAAAAATAAAAGAGACCAAATTAAACTTCACTGGAGAAATGGATGTCCGCACTCACACTGGTGCTATCATTATTCACCATTCTGGATTAAAAGAAGATCGTGAGTCGAGCGCGGCAGAAATTCATGAAATGCACTTAAAAAATGGGTGGTCTGGCATAGGGTACCACTTTGTTGTTCACAAAAATGGATCTATTGAACGCGGACGACCTCAACATCTTGTTGGAGCGCATTCTCTCAGCAATAATGAATTTACTATCGGAATTTGCATGACGGGAAATTTTTCCATTGGTAACGTAACAAAAAAACAAATTTTGTCTACAGAACAACTTGTTGCTGCTCTTTGTAAGGAGTATGGATTTGCACCGAAATCGACGACAATTTTTGGTCACAGGGATCTCAACGACACATCTTGTCCAGGTGATAATTTCTATCCATTACTGCCGGAATTTATCGAAATCGTGCAGAGTGTCATGTAAGGAAGAATTTTTAAATGGAAAACATCAAAGAAAAATCTCCAAAGAAAAATGAATTTACCGAAGCTTTGAATAAAGAATTATCGTCTAGGAAAATTTTCGATAAAACTGTAAATACAAAAAAGAATGACGAATATCAAGGCGAACTTTTCTTAGAGGAATTTGAAGATGAACTTATTCCCGAAAAGGAACCTTCCGAAGTTTTGATACAGAAAAATCTCGAATCTAATTCAAAAGAAAAAAATCCTGCTCTTTTGAAAACCGATCCAACAAAACAGCAGGAAGAACCTTCAATAGAAAAAATTGAAGATAAATTTGAAGAAAAAATCTTTTCGGAGGCAGATGATGAATTTTTCGACGAACCTCCTTTGCCAACGATTATAAAGAGAAAAAAAACGAAATCTGAGAAAGACAATCTGCACAGCTCGGTATATCACAGCAAAGCTATGAAAAAATGGGAAGAGGCGCAAGAGGAAGAGAATCAAGAATCTCCTAAAAATTCCATTCAAAATTCTAATGATGATATTTACAGAAAATTAACTCGTGCAGAAGTCGCCGGAAGTACTATTTCAACATTAATGTTAATCTACAGCATTACGACTTTTGACAAACCTTTATTTTTTTTATCGGTGTCGCTGATTACGCATTTAATGCGTCCACTAATTGGAAGATTATTTGGCAAGTACAATCGCTCTGTTCAGAGCGGTTTGCGGAGTTTCAGCATAGTCTTATTTTTTGGCGCGTTAATTCTGATTTTCATATAATATCAAGCAAATTTTTTCCTCTACTCAAGAGTTCCGTACGATTAATCTTTGCAGCAAGAAAATCTATTCGCAAGTTAAAATTGTCGTGTAAAATCTTTAAAACTTCACTTGGTTTGACTGTGCCCGATTGAGTAATTTTTACAGCAAAAGTCATCGAAAGCTCGTTTCCAATCCCAGAAATTTTGACCGGTTCAGTGATGTACTGCTTTATCTCAAGTTCACGACTTCTTTTAGGAGTAACTCTTGTAAAGAAAATTTCTTCCGTATTATTGAAATTTTCTATTGCGTTTAATGCCGAGTCAAAATCTCCGTCGAATGCTACCGAAACTTTGTAGCGCGAAAAATCTATCAAAGAATTTAAAGCCGGAACTTTTTTTGAAATTTCTTTAATTCGTAAAATTTCACACCCTCTTGGGAATTGCTCATTCAATTTCTTAGCAATTTCCGATGTTTTTGTTCGCGCGGATAGTTCAAAGTCAACATACTCACATTCGCTAGTAACGCCGACTCCTAAAGCGGTTGCAAAGGACACTTTTAGATGTGGATTAAAACCTTGTGAATAAACTGCAGGCAATTTGGATCGCAGAAGAGCACTCATAAAAACGTTCATATACTCCAAATGGGAAAGAAAGGCGATTTCTCGTCCTTTTTTTATTTGAGCACGATAGATTACATTTTTATTCGATGCTGAAATTTTGGTAGTCGATTCTTGTGGCTGAATTGGATAATCATAATTTTTATTTTCGGTGTAATTTATAATACTTACTCCTAAATTTTGGCAGACGCCACATCCGGTGCAGGAAGTATTCCGACAATCCCGCGTTGTTTCTTCCGATTGAGATTTTTCAAATTCCCGAATTAAAAAATTTTTGCTTATACCTGGAGACGTATGATCCCAAGGTAACGGGTCGTAGATATTTCTCTCGCATTCGTTGAAATATTTTGGATTAATGCCGCACTCTCTAAATGCATTGTCCCAAATGTCAGGGTTAAACAAATCTGACCATCCGTCAAATTTAGCACCATTTCGCCAAGCTGTTTCAATAACTTTTGCGAGCCTCCTATCTCCTCTAGCAATTACACCCTCCAGCACTGAAAGCTTTGCATTGTGATAAGTATAATTTATCGCTTTGTCGTGAATGGCGTTCTTCAAAATTTTTTGGCGACGCTCAAACTCAACAATGGAAATTTGTCTAACCCATTGAAAAGGCGTAAATGGCTTCGGTACAAAACAGGAAACGCTGACAGTGACTTTAACATCACGCCTATTTTTTATTTTTTTATACAAATCAACAACTTTTTGAGCAAGGTCAGCAATGCCTAAAATATCTTCATCGGTTTCTGTCGGAAGACCGATCATAAAGTAAAGTTTTACATTTTTCCAGCCTTTTTGAAAAGCCGCAGTACAAGCATTGATCAAATCTTCTTCAGTTACATTTTTATTTATAACATTTCTTAGTCTTTGGGTCCCTGCTTCCGGAGCAAATGTCAATCCGCTTTTCCTTACAGTCTGTAATTTATCGGCAAGATTAATAGAAAAGCTGTCGATTCTAAGTGACGGCAAAGAAAAATTTACGCGCTCATTCCTGAAGTCCGTCATTAAATCGTCAATTAGTCGGTTAAGGCACGAATAATCGGCAGAGCTTAGAGATGTCAAAGACATTTCATCGTAACCTGTAACGTCAACTAGGTCGCGAGCAATCTCACGCAAAATTTTTTCTGACCGTTCACGTACAGGACGGTAGCAAGTACCCGCTTGACAAAATCGACAGCCACGAGTACAACCACGAAAAAGTTCCAGCATTAATCTGTTGTGAACTATATCGATAAAGGGAACAATAGGATTTTTTACAAAATTTACATCATTTAAATCTTTTATGACTCGTTTATAAACAACTTTGGGAGCACTTGATTCAGTAACTTTCCATCCGATAAATTTTTCCTCTAAGTACATAGGCTCGTAAAAACTAGGTACATAAATGCCCCTGAGTCTTGAAATTTCCTTCAAGAAACCCTTTCTGCCGCTAATTTTACTAAAATTTTTCCAAGAAATAAAAATATCGACAACTTCATTTAGGATTTCTTCACCCTCGCCAACGATAAAAAAATCAAAAAAATCGGTTATAGGCTCAACATTATAAACACACGGTCCTCCACCGATAATAAAAGGCTCGTCATCCAATCTATCTTGCGATTTTAAAGAAATTCCTGCCAAATCCAACATATTCAACACATTCGTAAATATCATTTCGTATTGTAAGGAAAATCCAAAAAAATCAAAATCACGAATACCATGTTTGGTTTCAAGTGAAAAAAGCGGAATATTATTCGTGCGCATCTCATTTTCCATGTCAATCCAAGGAGCGTATACTCTTTCGCAAAGTGTATCTTCACGTAAGTTAATTATTCCGTACAAAATCGCGAGACCAAGATTAGACATGCCAACTTCGTAAATATCTGGCAAAGCTAAAACCATTCTGCAAGAAACATCACTCCAATTTTTTAAAATGCTGTTAAATTCCCCACCTATATATCTTGCAGGCTTGCTTACTCTTTGTAAAATTTTATAAGGTACTTGTATTTGCAAAAATTTTCTCCTCCCATTTAGAATAAAATCAATTTCTGTTTCCGCATGTGAATATTCATTAAAATCGCTATAGACAAAATATTTGTCGTCAATGAACTTATTCCGTAACTCATCAATGGCAACGGAATCCCCGTGACCGGCATTATTCCTGTCGTCATGCCGACGTTGACCAAGATATGAAAAGCTAGCATGGACGTTATCCCTACGGCAAGAAGTCGTCCGAAAATATCACTTGCATGTCTAGCAATTTGCATTCCGCGCCAAAGGACGACAAAATAAAGAAGAAGTAAAATAACTGCTCCCACAAATCCAAATTCTTCACCGACCACAGCGAAAATAAAATCTGTATGATTCTCTGGTAGAAAATTCAGTTGACTTTGAGTGCCTTCAAACAAACCTTTACCAAAAACCATTCCGGAACCGATTGCGATTTTTGATTGAATTATATGATAACCTGATCCGAGCGGATCAACATTTGGATCAATAAAAACCATTATTCTCATTTTTTGATAATCTTTTAAAAATTGCCAAACAAAAGGCATCGCCGCAATTCCTGACAAAAATATCGCCACTAAAATTTTCCATTTAACTCCACAAGCAATAATCATTCCGAAGAAAATCGCCATAAATACAAGCGATGTCCCTAAATCAGGTTGTTTTAAAACTAAGATAAATGGTACGCCGACATACAGGGCAACTGCGAATAAGTCTTGCAGGGAATTTAGTTTCCCCATACGTCCCTCCAATACAGATGCCATACAAATTATCATTATTAATTTTGAAAATTCCGATGGCTGAAGACTTACCGGTCCTAACTGAATCCATCTTTGTGCTCCAAGTGCCGCATGTCCGAAAAGCATAACAGCGATAAGCATGATTAAATTAAAAACGTACAAACGAGAACCGTATTGTTGCAATCCTCTGTAGTCAAAATTCATAAATAAAATTGCAATTGCAAAATTAATCAACGCAAAAATTCCTTGACGTTGGACAAACCAAAACCGCTCTTCGCTTGGCGTATTTACATGCGTTGCGCTACTTATCATAATCAAACTATATATCACTATAGCTACTGAGGCTATCAAAAGTTCGAAGTCTACTCTCCTCAGAAAACGTTTGGTATCTTGTGAAATAATAGCCAAATGTGTCACTCCCTTCCCGCGTGTACATAATATCAGAAAAATTTTTTTCTAACAAGAAGTTTGTAGAAATATATTGTAAAATCTTTCGTTTATCACATTTGCTTGATTTTTTCGTAAAGCGTGGTATAATATTAGAGTATTGGGTTGGAGTTTCAACTCAGTGACGGGAAATTTTTATTCTGTGAGGAGATTTTTTTGATGAATTTCGAAGACAAAACTCTCGTGTGCAAGGACTGCGGCAAGGAGTTCACTTTCAGCGCAGGCGAGCAGGAATTTTATGCGGAAAAGGGATTCGAGAATGAACCGACGCGTTGTCGCGATTGTCGTGATAAGCGTCGTCGCAACCGTGAAGGAGGAGAGCATCGTCAGATGTTTACCGTAGTTTGTGCGGATTGCGGCAAAGAAACTGAAGTTCCGTTTGAGCCGCGTAACGAACGCCCTGTTTATTGCCGTGATTGCTTTTTGAAACACCGCGTTTCTCGAGCTAATGGATGAAATGGTGCATGCGTAGTTTTACGTATAAATTCTGCTGAAAAGTTTGTAGGTTAAGTTATTCTCTTAGAAAGTCCGGGTAAATTCTCGGGCTTTCTTTGTTTAATCAGATTGGAGGACATTGAGATCGGGTACTTCTTATTAAAATTGCTAAGTAAATTCATTTGTATTTTTCCGTCGAAAATTTGCGTTTTTATAGGATCTTTCCTTGCAAAATTATCGTGGATGTTTATTCCAAGTAGGCGAAAAAAGATGGCTGTAGAAAATATTCAAAAATGCCTTGATATTGATTTAATTGAAGCGAGAAAAATTTCTAAGGCCAGTCTTAGAAACCTTGTCTGGACATTCATAGAAGTTTTGCGTTTCCCTAAATTAAAAAAACACGTGGGGAATCACGTTAGAATTGTTGGTCTTGAGAACCTTACGAGTTACATAAATCGTAATGAGCGTCAGGGACGAGGAGCAATAATTGCTACTTGTCACAGTGATAACTGGGAATTGATGGGCGGAGCCTTCGCCCAAAACAATATTTCTCTGGTCGGTGTCGCAAAAAGACAAAAATCCCAAAGTGCCGATAAATTTATCAATGAGTACCGAACTCTAATGGGTATGCATATAACCTACAAAAATGATGTGCGGGAAATGTACAAAATGCTTGAAAATGGTCACTTTATAGGGCTTATTATGGATCAAGATATTGGACGTCACGACGGAATTGTAGTAAAATTTTTCAATCGTGCAACAAATTATGTAACTGGTGCGGCATCTATGTCTAGATTTAAAAAAGTCCCGATATTCCCAGCATTTATGCACAGAAATTCAGATGGCACTCATACATTGGAAGTATACCCTCCTATTTGGTCGGAGCATACAAAAGACAAACGCTCCGATATTCAAAAAATGACACAACAGCTTGCGACGCTGATAGAAGAGCACGTCCGACGGTATCCTGAAGAATGGTTTTGGCTACATGATCGTTGGAAATCGATGCGTCTTGAATTTACGTCGGAAGAAATTGAAGATCTAAACGCCAAACTTGAAATTATATAAAAATAACAAATGGGGGTTTATTATGAACATTTTCAAAACTTTCATTCTAATGGCTTTGCTAACAGGGATAATGGTTGCGGTTGGAGGAGCGATAAATGGTTCCGAAGGTGCGTTTTTCATGTTGATAATTTCAGTGGGTATGAATTTTGCAAGTTACTGGTTCAGTGACACAATGGTTTTAAAAGCTTACAATGCACGTGAAGTTTTTGAATCCGATTCTCCACAAATTTACAATTTAGTAAAAAAACTTGCACAAAATGCTAATTTGCCAATGCCTAGACTTTATGTCATTGAAAGCGAGGTTCCTAACGCCTTTGCAACTGGTAGAAATCCTGAACATGCCGCTGTTGCAGTCACAACAGGCATAATGAGGACTTTGGATTATAACGAAATTTCTGGAGTTTTAGGTCACGAGTTGGCGCACGTCAAACACCGTGATATTTTGATATCAACTATCGCCGCGTCAATGGCGGGAGTTGTCTCTATGATAGCACAAATTGCACAATGGGGTGCGATTTTCGGCGGTCGTTCTGACGATAACAATAGAGGCGGTGCTGTAGGGCTTATTGTTACGGCTATAATTGCTCCTTTTGCCGCCATGTTGATTCAAATGGCGATATCTCGTTCGCGCGAGTACGATGCCGATAAAACCGGTGGTGAAATTTGTGGGAATCCCGAATATCTGGCTGCTGCTCTTAAAAAAATCGAATATTATGCCCAAAATTCAGTACCAATAGAGCATTCTTCGACAGCGACAGCGCACATGTTCATTATAAATCCGCTGGAAAATTCTACAAAATTTTTGAAAGGTCTTTTTTCAACACATCCGGATACTGACGACAGAATTTCAAGACTTCACGAGCAGGCAAGAGAACTGCGACTCTTGAACTAATCTCTATAAAGGAAAAGCCCGTCCGTTTTGGATGGGCTTTTTTATAAATTTAATTTTTTATCAAATTTGTAGCAAATCTTGAACAATCTCGACTATATTTTCTTTACCTTTAAGATAATCAGAAATTTTTCCAACATAACTGTCATTATGGTCAATGTTGTTGACGAACATCATTACAGCGGCGACCATATTTATTTTGTCCAACGGTGGAGTTTTTGTTCTGTCTTTCTTAAAATTGGAAATCGCGAGTGACATGGTTATTAATTCCAATATTTTGTATATTGTTAAAAAAACTCCATAATTATAAATTATCGACCCTTTAAATCTCCAAGGATACAAATTTAAAAAAAACTCATTCACCAAGTAATTTTCAAATACAGTAGAAAAATATTGTGTGAAATTTTTTCTAAAATCGTTGAATTCATAATATTTTCTAGCTAAAGCACTAACAGAAACCTGCTTGTTTTCATCGACTTGAACCTGAAGAGTTTCAACTACGGCATCGATAAATTTTTTATCTTCAGCTTTGAAAAAAGAAACTCCGCCATAAAGAGATTCAAAAGTTCCAAATATGATTTTCATGTGTTCATTTGCATTAAATTTAATTTCCTGTGAGAAACTTTCAATCTGCTCCTTTTAAAAATTTTCCGATTTATAAGTTTCTTTTAAATTTTGTATTTCATCAAGCTTGTTGTCTGAAGTTAAATTTTTAAGTTCTTCTAAAAAGACTCCCAGTATCAACAATCGTTGATCTATCGTCAGTGAACGTTCCTGCAATATTGAAACTGCGATGTATTGAATATCGACAATGTGCTCCCACAAATTTTGAGGAACGCTCGGGAACTGCGGTTTAATCCTGCCCAAATTGCTGTGAATTCTTTCCGGAATTTCAGTCCACTCAAATTCTATAGGGGTATTCGGAATTAAAACTTCTGCAGCAACTACGGGACAAGTCAGCGTTAAGGAACGTTCGTAAAAATCTCCAAAATTAAACGTCCTGCGCGGATACGTCACACAAACAACAGATAAAAAATCTTCGCCATAATTTTTTTGAATTGAACACCAATTATCCTCTGTCAACATCGGACAACGAGAGTTTCTGTCAAGGATGACAAAGTACTTATCATTATCTACCCCCCCCCTTGTGATATTTTGAATTATGTCACGCGCCGCACTTTTAGGCTTAATATGAGAATATTTTTTGTAAGTTTTTTTATCAATTTCAATTCGCCAACGTTTACAACAATGCGCAGAACAAGCCTGTCCATTGCATTTAAACTTGCTCACATATTTAGGCTGAAAGTATGAATAAATTTTTCCCATAAAATTCAACTCCTATTAAAATCCGCCTCCGATATTGAAATGGAACCTTCCTCCTTGTTTTCCACGACCGTAATCCAAACGCAAAGGACCAAGAGGAGTATTCAGCGCGACACCGAGACCAACACTACCATTAATGGCATTTCCCTTTGGCAAGTAACGCGAATCCCAAGCTCCTCCCCAATCTGTGAAAACTATACCTTGAATCCTCCTAGCAAGTGGGAATCGGTATTCTAGAGCGGCAAGCATCATTCTATCGCCACGAAATTGGTCATCACGATAGCCTCTAAGACTATTTTGACCGCCTACCCTAAACTGATTAAATTCAGTCAAATCGCCATGACCAATTCCATAAGCCGTCTTAAACGCCCAAACTTGAGCATGACCGGCTTTGAAATATTGTTGATGGTCGATCGTGTACTTCTGAAAAGTAAAATCTCCCCCCAATAATCCACCAAATTCAGTGCCGAGCGTAACTTTTCCACCAATTGTCGGATTAAAAACGTTATCACGAGTATCGGTTATATGCTGAAACTCAATACTGCGTGTCGTTCCAAAATTATCGTTACGCCAAGATTCTCCGCTACTCCCGCTACGATCTCCGGACTTTCCACTGGAAACGTGCCGCACATACCTATCTTTACGATTCTTCAAGGTGATATAGTTAGTAGAATATTCACTCATGGGACGGCTTAAAGTAATTTCACCACCGGAATACTTGCGCATGTACCGCTCTTTTAATTCAGCGTCGGTGTCATAATCGTAATACTGGTATGTGCGATTATAAATCCTCAAGGTAGCTGCCGTTTCGTGGTGATCAAGCCAAGGTTTTCGATAAGTAAAAGCAAATCCGTGCGCGTCGCTATCGTCCGCATTTTTCTCGAACGATAGAGAAACGGCGTCGCCCGTTCCCCGAAAATTAGTGTCCGATATACTCACAACGCCTAAGAGTCCATCGCGCGTGCTGTATCCCGCGCCAACACCAAACGTCCCGGTTCTTTTTTCCTTGACGTTAATTTCCATAACAACAGCGTTAGGCTCCACCCCAGGTAACATTTTTACATTCACATCTTCAAAAAATCCAAGATTGTAGACTCTCTCCATGGAACGTCTTGCTTTTTTAGCGTTAAACGGTTCACCTGGTTTTTGTCGCATTTCACGAGTTATAACATAATCTTTTGTCTTTTTATTATCTTTAACCTTATAACCTTCAAGAATGCCCTCATTTATTTTCAAAGTCAAAGTACCGTCGTTCTCTAGAGATATATCTGTGATTTTCATTAAAATATAGCCATCACCGTGATACTTTTCTTGAATTGCGTTTACGTTATCATGTAAAGTATTACTGTTTAAAATAGAGCCTCGTTTAACTGTCAAAAGTCTGTTCAGTTCAGAAGTACTAATAACACTATTTCCATTGATAACAATTTTTTTCAAAACAGGATTTTCCATCATATGATAAGTTATAATAACGCCTTCAGGGACTTTTTCAAAAGTCTGGTACGCGTCGTAAAAATAACCGGTGTTTCTGATAGCGTCACGATCTCTTATGGCAGCATCCGCGCTGAATTCGTCGCCTACATGAAGAATAATAGCGGCCTTGACTGTGGGAAGAGTTGAATCGCTTGCTCCCTCGTGCTTTATGTCAACAATAGTGAGCCCCTCAAATTGGCGCAAATACTCGCGCATTTTCGTATTAACCTGCGATTCTTGAGGAGAGTTATTCATTGAAATACTTTTGTTAAAAATATTTTCGCTGGGATTTTTTTCTGCGTTATTCCCATTTGAGTTTTGTTCCTTTAATTTGTTATCGGCATTAACGTCCTCAAAAGGTCTATCGAGAACTCTCCCTGAAGGCTGATTATCGTCGACCGCATGACTTTTCAAATTGGAGAAGTCTTTGTCACTCTCCAATTTAAATCCGAACAAAAGAGGCATAGTGATCATTGCCGTTAAACAAATTGCAACTTTTCTTTTTTTTATCATTTTTGCGACTTCATTCCTTTACCTTAAAATTTATATCTTGCTTCAAGACCGAAAATAAATTCGCTTTTTTCACGCTCAATCGTAAAGCCAAGACTATCATTTATGTCATATTGTAATCCATATCTGGATATCTTATCGCCGTTAATACCTTGCGTATAACGTAGCATTATCTTATCAGTTATATATTTTCCAAAAAAGACGTTAAATTCGTTTTGATTGGGAGTTTCTTCTTGCGCGTGAGTATCGAAAGCGGAGCCATTACCGCGTGAGAGAACGAACTGATCAAAACCTAGCGAGCGTTTCACTGCGTCTTCAATGTCACCTAAAATACTCATCTGGAGCCCTATTGCCAGTATATCCATTTCGTCAAATTCAGATTTATCCTTGCCGTAAGCGTCACGAAAAGTCAACATCTGCATAATTTCGGTTTCATTCATTTCAGGGCTAGAACTTAGTTTTATTTTCGTATCCTTCAATGATCCATCAATAGAAAGGATAATTTTTGCCTTATTCAGCTTAGTATCAGCGTTGAAATGTATCGTCGGGAAAAACGACCCAATCTGGTTAAAAAGTGCCTCACCTTCGCGAATATCAAAAACAGTCTGCAAATAATTTACGGTGCCGCCCCTTTTTACATTTATCGAACCGGAAGGTATGGGATGACGAGCAGTTCCCGAAAATTCTGCAGATCCGGTTAAAAACATGTCGTACAAACGAGAACTGTAGAAATGAACTTTTTGACCGAGATTAATTTTTATGTTAATCAACCATTCTGGAAGTGGTTCATCAGAATCTGGGATGCTCGGCAGACTGAAAGTGCATCTGTCAAAATTAATCTCACCGGCAATAGTTGGTATGCTCTTCCCGCGCAAATTTCCTCTTTGAGGAACGGTTTCACTAAAAGTAATGTCGGCACTAAGCGGACCCGTAAAAAAATCACTCTTAATGTCCAGTGCATTGGCATTTAAATTAAAATTGTAGTTATTAAATTCAAAATTTGTAAAATTAAATCCTCCACCGACTTCAAAAGTACCGTCTCCAATATTGCCCATAAATTTTTCAATGTAAAATTTACTGCCGTCAAAAATTGTTGCAATATTTATATGCTCAATAGGACTTTTTACATTTCTTATTTTCACGGAGCCGTCATTCACAGAAATTTTACCGTCAATATTCGGCGTGGCTACAGTACCTGTAATTTTTAAGCTACCGTCCATGTCTCCCACAGCCCAAGCAATATAGTCGCTGACGACTGGCAAAAGGCTTAAATCCGCATCATCGAGAGAAACCACTAAATTCAACTGTTCATCCGCCGCAAGTTTCCTAGAAACAGGAAACAAAGCTTTTATGGGAACAGTTCCTTGAGCACTCGCCTTGTACAGCTGATCAGCTATCACTCGCTGAACAAATAATTCTTTTACGTCAAAAATAGAATTTTTTAGAAAAATGTGTGACTGAAGTAAATCAAAAGTAGAACCTCTTATCCCACCACTGGCGGTTACCAGAATTTCTGCTTCAGGATTATCCGCACTGCCTTGAATTTTTGCATTGAGATTTGTTGTGCCAACAAATTCGGATTCGAGATTTAGAGTCGCGCCAAACATTCCCAATTCCAAATTTTCTGCGACACAATCCATTGAAATTGGACCTTTGAACCCAAAATTCCCCAAAACATTAAAATCTCCGCCCGCTGTGCCCGAAAGACTGAATATACCGTCCTTTCCTTGTCGTCCTTCAAATTTGTTGATATAAAATATTCTATTTATTAAGTTAATATCGATATTTACATCATGAAGGTCGTATCCGGCAATTTCTCCACCCGTAATTTCACCTTTAATCTTTACCGTTGGATTTTCAATCGTGCCTCCTATATCAATATCACTATTTAATTTTCCTTCAATCAATTCTGTTTTTTGGTTGGCGAGAGAGAAAAGTTCCGGAATATCCACGTTTTGGACTTTAACACTGCCATTAATTTTCTGATTTATCATGTTTGTGGAAATTTTGCTTTCATATCGACCATTTCCCTGATTAAAGTTGAGTTCGTCAAGAATCAATTGACTGTCATGAATATCAAGATGCCCTCGCACGTTTCTTATATCCACTCCATTGAAATTCAATATGTCAGCATTAAGCTGCCCACTAAAAATCGGATTTTCGGGCTTACCCTTGACAATCCCTTCAAAAGTCCCATGTCCCTCAACAAAGTAATTATTAGGAAATTTTGATTGAAAACGTTTCAGATCCATATCTCGACCTTCTATTACAAAATCCATATCGTTGGTGGAAGTGTCAAAAGTTCCATTTAAGACGACGTCAAACATCGGCGAAGTGATATTAAAAACCTGCAGCCGCAGTTTGTCACCGTCAAGATAATAGTCGCCGCGTACACCGGTCAAAAGCATTCCATTATAGCTCCCATACTTGAAATCCACATAACCAACTATGTGAGGGTCATCAATCGTACCGGTAATCCTAATCGTATTGTCAATATTACCTGTAATATTTTGATCTGGCATGATGAGAGCAAAAATATTTTCCAGTCTTGCTCCTATAGTATCCAATCTCAAATTAATTTTTCTTTCACCAGTTAATCCTATTGTGCCGTCAATAACCGTCCAAGTAATTTTCCCATCTTTTTCAAGTTCAAATTTATCGATTTTTATTCCGTCGAGGCTCCCTGAAGCGGCAAGTTTCAACGAATCGTATGGTTGTTGAAAAAAGACTCCCTTGAAATTATCACGACCGTTTTTGGTACTGTCAACAGCCGAGAGTTTCAAATCAATTTGAGGATTGTCTACACTACCTCGAATGAAACCATTAAAATCTGAGAGTCCGCTAATATCTAGACTTTTATCCACAAATTGTAGCTGAGTCATATCGACATGAGATCCGTAAAAATTTAAATCAATATTATTCCAGCCAGTAACAGTACCATCCACACCGATAGTTCCACGATTGGGCAGAAGAGCATTTAAATTATCAATTATTAAATTTTCTCCATTTAAATAAAATGAAGATTTTACATTATTGACAATCAATCCTTGATAGTCCAAGTCGGTCATCGTAGCTTCACCATAAACTTTAAGTTGCGAAATATCCTTTCCTAATCCGCTTAGATTAATGTCTGCAAAAATTTTCCCGCCCGTTTCAAAATTAAGATCAAAAAATTTTTCTAATTTTGAAACATCGACATTTTTTGACTCAACATGGGCATTATAGGATAAATCATTGGATTGAATTTCTATCTCGCCACTAACCTCTCCGCCAAACGTCTCAGCTTGCAGATTGGAAAGATATACGGCATTCTCGAAATATTTTAGGTGTGTTTTGACATTATTTGCAGAGATATTCTCGTAAGCTAAAAAAGTAGAAAAAATATCCGCATCGATTTGCGGATTCTTAGTGGTACCTGTAACATGTGCTGTAAAATCTACTGCCCCTGAAATACCCAAATTGTTAATAATTGCAGAAGGAGAAAATTTTTCTGATTTGGCATAAATATCAAAAAAGGGCTCATCAGTTTCCGTGCGAATAACCCCTGTGACTTCGGTAGCTTGTCCATTTGAACTTGCTGAAGCATCAAAAAAAATCTCGGCATCAGTAAAATTTGCCACGCCATTTATGTTTTCGATATACGTATCTTCTACCTTGATTTTACCGTCGGATATTTCTGCTGAACCGCTATAACTTAGAATTTCGCCGCGTCTAAGAATGTTCAACTCAGGATTTATAATTTCACAACTATCAATTTTTACAGCTCCAGGCAAAAAATCTGCGGGCAAATAAGGAATAATTTTTTCAAATTCGATTGCGTCCATCGAAGTATTGATAATTTGTCTTTCAGAGCCAATAATCCCCGTTGCCTTAATCTGTCTATCAAAAATTTCTGCGCTAACTTCAGCACCAATTGCTTCCAAATCAGAGCAATCAACATCTGCGGAAATATTTTTCAAAGAAACATTTTTTTCATCAAATGTCGCGTTTAATAAACTTTCTTCAATAGTAATTTGTGCGCTGAAGTTACTTTCGCCTCCACTTTGTAAATTAATGTCGTTGAAATTCCAAGAGTCGTCAGCTCTCTTTTTAAGATCAACCTGCGCGCCGATTATATTAACCTCATCAATTGAACCCGCACCGTCATTATAAAGACTTAAAAGTTTGAGTTTTACTTTAGCTCTGTCAATTTTAGCAATGCGTTCAGAATTTTTATCAAAAACTTCGACGTTATAAATCGTCATAGAATTTATATCTTTCAACGATGACAGACTAAATTTTTCGATTTTCACATCACCAATTTTAATTTGAGTACCTAAAACTTCTGCGGCTTTTTCTTCAGCTAATGTCAAAGCTTTTTCAAAGAGAGCTTCGCGCTGTGAATGCACGTAAAATCCACCGGACAACGCGATTGCACTGAGCAGTCCGCCGATTACTTTAACTGCAATATTCACTTGCAACGCTCCTTTTGAAAAATAGAAAATAAACAACAAATAAAATTATTCAATAGTTATTGGTTCTGCTTCAGACAAATCAATCGTGACAACGGGCGCGGCTTCTTCCAATCTTGGCACTTGTGCTGTGGTGTCTGTTATAGCTGCATCTTCGCGAGCCTCCGCTGCAGATTTTCCTTCTTCCTGCGCAGCGACGTACCTTGTTACATCAATGCCTACAGGAATCCCCATAGCCTTGTCCAAATCAGCTTTTGCCGTGTTATAACTATAGAGAGCATCAAAATAATTCGAGCGTGCTTGAGTTAATTTATCCGAAGCATCCATAACATCAAGGTTAGTTCCAACGCCCGCAGCATAGCGAACCTGCGCGATTTTATAATCTTCTTCCGCGCTTGAGATAGCTAATCTAGTTGTCGAAATATTTTTTTCCGCAGCGTGGAGCGATAAATACGCACTCTGAACTTCAAGTTGAACTTGCTCACGGAGAGTTGAGGCAGTTTCTTCAGCTTTTATAACTTCCGCTTTTGCCGATTCAACTTGAGCTTTTGTTATTCCACTATCAAAAATATTCCACGACGCGCTAATTCCTGCAGTCCACGAATCAGAATAACTTTTGCTGAAGGGATCCTTGCCGTTTATTCCACCTGTAGCATTTGCACTTACACTGGGAAGATAACCCGACCTTGCCGCTCGTTTCGCTGATTCTGCTCTTTTAACCGCAATGTCAGCAGCAGCAACATCAGGACGATTTTCCAAAGCGTAAGCAACACAATTGGCAAGATTTAAATCATATTTGTTATACGTGAATTGATCTTGGGCAAGAATAATTGTGTCAGCAGGCAAAAGTAAATAATTACTTAAAGTAGCAACCGCAATGTCATAATTATTTTGATAATTGACGAGAGATTGCTGAGCGTTGGCAAGACGCACCTCAGAGGCAAGAACGTCAGCCTTAGCAACAGTACCTGCTTTAAACTGCGCGTTAACATTACTCAAGTGTTCCTGTAAGGTGCGAACATTTTCTTCGCCGACCTCAATATAGTTTCTAGTTTGTAAAACCCTGAAGTAATAATTTGTTGCCTGGAGACGAACATTTTGCAAGGTATTTTCAAGAGTAAGATCTGCCGCATTCAATCCATAACGCGCCGCTATACGACCTTCTTTGTATTGATTTCCAGCATAAAGAGGCATCGTGAGATTAATACTATTGCTAAAAAGTCGATGATCCTCGTAACTTGAATAAGCGGATCCACCAACAGCGTTAGCTTGTGAAGACAACGAAACCGTTGGACCAGTCCTGCGACGAGCCTCCCTTAAATTCCAGTAGGCAACTTCACGATCAGCTATAGATTGCTTAATTGTACGATTATTGACTAAAGCGCGCTGAATCGTCTCATCAATATCCAAATTTATGACTTCAGCCGCATTCACCGTCCCTAAACCGAGCGAAAAACTTGCCGCGCTGGCAACGAGTGCGGCACTTAATTTTTTTAAATAAAAACTTTTTCTTACACGATTGCAAATTTTCACCTGATTTTCCTCCCTTTATCCGGAAATAGAATATAAATTAAAAATTCTATTATTTTAGAATTCTTGCTTTATCCCAACATAAACGGCACGATCATCTTTGTGATTCACTTCATGCCATTCGCCAAGAATGTACGTCGAATCAGCAACTTTATACTGAGATTTTAAGCGTAATGTGAAATCATTCGGATCGTAAGCCTCGGCAGAAAATTTCCATTTGTTTCCGGCGTAAGCATCGACGCCAAGCCCGATTTTACCGGCAACTACACCTGCGCGCGCTCCCAAGTCATTGAAACGTTTTCCAACTTGCGCATTAATTTTAGAACCGTCCCCTACATCTTCAACGCCAAGATTCAACGAAGTTCTATCAGAAGTTACTTCCACATTAACATTTGCATTCCAATCAGATCTTTTGCCGCTATAAAGTAAATCCACAGAAGGCGTCACATCTACTTTGGAAATTTTGTCAGCTGTTCCCTGAACTTTAGTTAGGATTTTATCAGCTCGTTCAGTTATACTTCTTGCGTTGCTGACAGTAGCTTTCATATCTTCAGCAACTTTCGGATCCCCAGCGAACTTATTTATATTTTGTGCCATATCTGCAACACTTTTTGAAGTTTCGGAAATATTTTGAAGAGTAGTTTTTAAATTTTCGGCAGTTTGAGGATCGCCGGCAAATTTATCGATATTACTGGTCATGTGCTCGACGTGCGACATACTCGCATCCATTTTTGAAAGAACGGACTGCATCTGGGAGACCATTTGGTTTATACTATCTTCATTCCCCTTAGCCGTTTTTTCAAGTGACTCTACCAACCCGTTTACGTGAGCGGAGGCGTCTTTCATATTGCTACTCATATCCACAACAGACTTTTTGAAAGTTTCATCTCCAATTATAGATCGCATCGCCTTTAAAAGCTCGTCAACATTATCGAGAGTTTTCTCCATTCCTGCAAACATGGCGTCCATACCGGATTCCTCAACGCCTTTAATACGATCCCCATCATTCAAATACTGGCTGATATCCTTTCCAGGTGTTATGTTGACAAACTTCTCACCCATAACCCCGACAGTCGAAATAGTTGCAATAGAATCCTTCGGAATTTGAATATCGGGATTTACCTTAAGCATGACAGAAACAGTCTCAATTTCATTTTCAATTTCTTCGACCCTTCCGATAGGCACACCGCGCAATCTGACTGTAGCTTTTGGTTCCAGCCCGATGACTTGCTTGAAATTTGCGTACAAAATCAAATCGTCGCTTGACCCGAGATGAATATTTCCCAACGCAAACATTGCTGCACCCAACATCATGATACCGCCTACCGCGAACGCTCCTACTTTTGCTTCAGCTGACAAATTATCACCTCTTTTTATAAAATAAAAATTTTAATCTACAACGCGGAAAAATTCCCTAACGCGAGTGTCATTAATATTTTTAAAATTATCAACCGTATCAACGGCTATCAATTCGCCATTATAAACCATCGCGATCCGATCTGCAATTCGACAAGCACTAACCATATCATGCGTGACAACCACACTTGTCACCTTCAAAGCACGTTGAGTTGAAATAATTAAATCGTCAATTTTGTTTGTAGTCACGGGGTCGAGTCCGGAGCTCGGCTCGTCATAAAAAATTATCTTCGGTCCAAAAGCTATCGCTCTCGCAAGTGAAACTCTTTTTTTCATACCGCCGCTAAGCTCACTTGGCATCAAATTTTCTACTCCTTCAAGTCCCACCTGTTTTAATTTATCACGGACAATTTTAGAAATTTCATCTTTATTGAGATTAGTGTGTTCGACAAGCCCAAAAGCAACATTATCGCCGACGGTCATTGAATCAAACAAGGCTGAATACTGAAAAACCATTCCCATTTTCAAGCGTACCTGAGTAATCTCTTCTTCGTCCATTTGAGAAATTTCGTCGTTATCAATCCAAATTTCGCCTTCACTCGGTTTAATAAGACCAATCATCAAACGCAATAAAGTCGATTTACCGCTCCCCGAGCCGCCAATAATAGCAAGAGTTTCTCCATCGGCAATTTCTAAATTTATATTTTTCAACGCCAATTTTGTGCCGAAAGATTTACTCACATTTTTGATTTTAATCATATAAACAAACTTTCTTATTTTCCGTAAATTACAAAAGTTAATCCCGCATTCAAAATGAAAATGACAATTATCGATGCAACAACCGTTTTCGTTGTCGCCTTCCCAACTCCTTCCGCGCCGTCAGGACAATTAAGTCCGTAGTAACAACCCAAAACTGCAATTACATTTCCAAAAAATATCGCTTTGATAAGCCCACCTGTCAGATCATACATTTCGGCGAAAGATTGTATTGAATTCATGAAAAGATACGAACTTATCCCCGAGTAATGGACAGCAACCAGCCAGCCTCCCGCTACCCCAATAACATCGCCAAAAATCGTAAGAATCGGCACGACGATCATGCAAGCCAGCATTCTTGGGACAATCAAATAATCAACGGGGCTAACCGCCATAACCCGCAATGCATCGATTTGTTCTGTAACTTTCATCGTGCTTATTTCCGCAGTTATCGCGGCTCCGACTCTTCCGGCGCAAACTACGCCGACTAACACCGGACCGAGCTCTCTCCCTATCGCGATAGCTATAACTCCTCCAACCGTCGACTGCGCGCCAAATCTTATAAACTCGTGCGCCGTTTGAAGTGTAAAAACGACTCCTGTGAAAAGTAAGGTCAACGAAACAATTAGCAATGAATCTACTCCTAAGTGAGACATTTGCGCGACTATGTGGTCGATTCTAGGTTTGTGGCGGAGCTGCTTCATTGTATCGACGTAAAGAAGAACTATCGTTCCAAATTCTGCCAAGCGGTTAATGATAAATCTGCCGACCGCTTCAAGCAGCTTGATAACCAAAATTTAACCTCCTTTTCCAATTAAATGCAAAGTCAGAAAATTAATGTTTGACAGCATGACGGAGAGAATGGACTGGGATATTCGCAACAAGCGCGACAGACTCCGCGTCATTAGCCAGAGAAATTTCCATACCACTTTTGTTAACGTCCATGTATTTTGAAATAACGCTGATTATATCGTTTTTCAGCTGATCCATAATTTCGGGAGAAACACTCGCGCGATCATGAATCAAAACCACTTGCAACCTTTCCTTAGCAATTTGCCCTGATTTTTTTTCAGACCTGCCGAAAATTTTCATGAGAATATCCAGCATAAGCATTTCCTCCTTATAGTAAGCCGAAAAGGCGTTTGAGTCTGGTGAAAAAGCTCTCCTTTTGCGGTTTCATAAAAGGTATACTTTCGCCGCAAAGTCTGCCGACAATATTTTTGTAAGCCTGCCCGGCAGTTGAATCCTTCATGGTAATAACAGGCTCACCCTTATTCGTGGCAGTCACAACCATTTCGTCATCAGGAACTTGTCCTATGCATTCGATAGACAAAATTTCGTTAATATCAGACATATCCATCATATCGCCTTTTTCAATCATCTGCGGACGGATACGATTGACAATTAACTTTATATTCTCTTTATCTGCGCGCCCGAGTTCGCCAATAATTTTATCCGCGTCACGAACGGCGGAAATTTCCGGCACAGTCACGACAATCGCGCAATCAGCGGCAGCTATGGCAGTCTTGAAACCCTGCTCAATTCCCGCCGGACAATCAATGATGATATAATCGAAATCTTTGCTCATCTCTTTGCAAAGGTCAACGAGTTGTTCGGGATTAACTGCGGACTTGTCTTTAATTTGCGACGTCGGCAACAGATAAAGAGTCTCGTGTTTTTTGTGACGAACAAGAGCCTTTTTGTAAGGAACGCGCCCGCCCGTAACATCAACCAAATCGTACATAATCCTGTTCTCAAGTCCGAGCAGAAGATCCAAATTACGAAGACCGGTATCAGTATCGATAAGCGCAACACGATTCCCGCGTATTGCCAGCCCAACGCCGATATTCGCCGTCGTGGTCGTTTTTCCTACGCCACCTTTGCCACTTGTTATGACTATAATTTCACTCATAAATAAACCCCCGATATTTTACCTTATAATCGGTTCAAAAACAATATGTCCATTTTTAATGGAAGCTCGTTCAGCGTGGTCGGCCTTTTCCATTTCATCCGGCGAACGCGCAACTACGTCGGCAATGCGAATCTGGAGCGGCATGAGCCTGTCAGCCACAACACAAGCAGTCTCGTCCCCGAAAGCACCCGCGTGGACTATACCGCGACATGTCCCGCGAATATCGATACTGCCGCCGGCAATAACCTGCGCGCCGGGATTCACATTCCCCAAAATCAGAACTGAAGACTCCGTTTTTATCTCCTGCCCTCCGCGAACTGTCCGATTGATAACAACCATCGGCTGAACTTTTTCCGGCTCGCTTTTCGGTTTAGTCGCAGGATTTTTTGGAGGTGCAGAAAAACTCGGGGACTTTAATTCGGTGCTAAAAAGCATGCCATGCCGATGGAACATTCGACGAAGTTTTTCGTTTTGCTCTTCGGCAAAAAAATCTTTCGGGACAAAAACCGTCGTGCCGCGTATAAAAAATTTATTTCCGGTTTCGAGCTTGTCCAAAAGATTAGCCTGAACATCGTCAAAGCTTGCCCCTTTGGCAAAGCTGAGCTGAAGCCCCGATTTCAGCCCCTTAATTTTAACAATGTCATTCAAATCAATCACCCGCCTAAATAAAAATCGATAATTCCTGTTATATTATACATAAATTGCAAAGAAATTCCAGAGTTTTTACAGTTTTTTTTCAGGGATTGACAGTTGACAATAAAACAAAAAAAGCGACAAGTGCCGCTCCGAATAAAAATATTTTTTCAAAAATTACCACGTTGAGCTTGAATTTCAAAAGCCGCTTCAAGAATTTTTCTACCAATAGGAACTGCGCTGGATGCGCCAAAACCACCCTGCTCGACGATAACCGCAACGCTGACGGTCGGATTTTCAAAAGGCGCGTAAGCCACAAACCAACCGTGATCGCGCCCTTGAGAATTTTCAGCGGTACCCGTTTTGCCTGCTATTTCGTAGGGAAAATCGCTAAAATTTCTTGCGGCAGTGCCGGTTTTAGTTACTTCGTGCAAGGCATTTTGAACAAGCTGAATAATGCTTTGATCAACGTCAAGCCGCCCTGAAAGTTCGGGTTGAAATTCCTTGATAACTTCGCCATTTTGCGTGACGATTCTTTTGACCACATGCGGCTTAAATCTGTTGCCATTTGCGGCGATTTCGCCCATAACCATCGCCGCTTGAAGAGGAGTTACAAGATTAAAACCTTGACCTATAGCGGCGTCGAAAGTTTCCGACAAGTACCATTCATCGCCGTAAACTTCCATTTTGTATTCCTTGCTTGCAACGAGCCCTGGAGATTCATAAGGCAAATCAATGCCGGTGACTTCGCCCAGCCCGAACATTTTTGCATAATAACCGAGAAGATCCACGCCAAGCCGATTACCCATCTCGTAAAAATAGACATTGTCCGAATGCGCAAGTGCGGCGTGAAAATCTAGCCAGCCGAGTGCCTCCCCACTCGCATTGCCTTTAGGTATGAGCCAATGTTGTCCGCTGTCAAAAATTTGCTCATAAGGGGTAACTTTTCCCGAAGCAAGCGCGGCAGTCCCAGTGACGATTTTAAAAGTCGAGCCTGGAGGATATTCGCCGGTTATAGATTTGTTATCCATAGGGTGAAAAGGATTTGTGTTAATCGCGTCCCAATCTTTGTTTGATATTCCGTGCGCAAAAAGATTCGGGTCGAAAGCGGGACGCGAAACCATAGCAAGAACTTCGCCATTTTGCGGATTCAAAACCACAGCAGCGGCGGCGTTAGCTTGAATATCAGCAAGAATTGAGTCGACTGCCTGTTCAGTGGCAACCTGTAAATCGCGATCAATCGTCAAAACTAAATCGTAACCTGGCGTAGGTTCTTTTTTGCCCAAAATTTGGACAGGTTTTCCGGCGACGTCAACTTCAACCTGCTCGCCGCCATTTTCGCCGCGAAGTTCTTTGTCATAAACTCTTTCCAGCCCAAATTTTCCAATCATATCTCCGGAGCGATAACCTTCCGATTTTTTCGCTTCAAGTTCAGCGTCGGAAATCTCACTCACATAGCCAAAAGTATGAGCACCTTCCTGCTTGAGAATATAATTCCGAATGGGCTGCACTTCAATCACGACGCCAGGATACGCATCTTTTTGCTCTTCAACAATCGTGACAATATCCGGCGTCACATCCTGTTTAATCCTTATCGGGTCGAAACCAACATGGGCGTCGATTTTTTTCTGAATATCCTCCACAGGAACGTTCAAAAGTTTGGAAATTCTCCCGACAACTTCAGGAGAAATAGGCTCTGTCAAAGGCAAAAGTGATACAGCAAAACCAGGACGATTGGTAACAAGTAACTGCCCGTTCCTGTCAAAAAAAGTTCCGCGCGGAGCAACGGTGGGGATAATTCTGATACGATTTCCATCCGCAAGATTGGCGTAATATTCCCCTTCGTAAATCTGCAAATATCCGACGCGAACTATCAGCACGATAATCACCAGCGTCATTAAAAAAGTGAGCGGTTTTAGTCGTCCGAGATACTCATCATCATCTTTATTTTCTATCACAAAAAATCCTCTTTCAACAAAAATTTGAAACAAGAACTAATTTTTCCGACTGTAAAAAAATTATTTACTTGAAATTTAATTAACCGTGACGTTGCGTAAATTCATCAAAATCAAATACAATTTTATAGACCGGAATAGCGAATACAAGTTGATAAAAAATCAGCGGTAACAGAATCGCTTGTAGCATGTACAGGAGATCAATTTGGTACCCAAGAAAAAATATAAATCCAATCATTATAAAAAAATGTACGACAACGGCTATTGGCGCGCCCAAAAGCGGAAAAATGAATTGATCCTTAAAAATTCTGGGCGATAATCTTCCGGCGACGAGTCCTATTATCATGTAGCTAAAAATTGCGCACCCAAAAAAATCCCCCATAGTTAAATCCTGTATTAAGCCGGTTACAAAGCCCATCGCGACGCCCTTCCAATATCCGTGCACAAGTGCTACTGAAACCGTCAGTAAAAGCATTAAATTGACGCTGACCCCGTTATAGTCAACGAAAGTGAAGAGCGACGTTTGTGCGGCGTACAACAGCACGATAATTATCGCCCACGAGACGACCATTTTCACTCCTCGTCACCTCCGGCAAAATCCGAACTAAATTCCTGTCGTTGTTCCTCCTGAGTCTGTTCTGCATTTTGTTCGAGATCTGTTTCAGTGCCTGGAGTTTGTTCGGGGGGTTTCAAAGGTTCAGGTGGTGCTTCGCGTGACGCAACTATGACGGCGACATCCTCTAATTTTTCAAAATTTACCGAAGTCTCAACAATTCCATACTTCAGCAAGCCTCCTTCGTCGTTGTGAATATCTTTAATTTTGCCGACGACAATCCCTTTCGGATAAATCCCGCCAAAACCGGAAGTCACCACAATATCGTTTACTTGCACATCTGCGTCTTTTGGGATATTGATCATGCGCGGACTATTTGGATTATTCATATCGCCTTCAACAATCCCCGCCACACGCGATTCCGGTCTTTGAATAATCGTTCCGACTGAAGAGCGCGCGTCCAGCATAAGTTGCACTTTTGAAGTATTGACGCCCGCCTCCAGCACATGCCCGACGAGCCCCATCTCGGTGACGACCGTCATGTTGTCCGCAATGCCGTCGATTGTGCCGCGATTTATCAAAATAACTCTAGACCAAGTCGCAGCCTCACGCCCAACAACACTTGCGGCAACAAGATCGAATTGTGTCGAGACTTGTTTGTAGCCGAGCAATGCGCGAAGCCTTTGATTTTCGGCGGCAAATTCCGAAGCAGTAAGATTTTGTGCGCGCAAAAGCTCAACTTCTTTCCTCAACTGATTGTTCTGTTCGTGCAAATTCTGAATTTCTATGACCGTATCTTTCAGAAGGATTATCTTGCTACCAATCCACGCAAAACCATTCTGAAAAGGAGAAAGCACGCCCATTGTTGCCTTATCTGCAATTTTAAATTCAAGTTTCCCTTTCGACGCCAAAAAAATAGAACAAAAAACCACGACGAAAACTACAATCAATGCGATAATTTTTCTTACGGGGTTATTTTTTTTACGAGTAAAATTTCTCATTGTCTCAATTTCTTTGAAGTCATTACTACTCTTTTCAAAAGATTTAAATCCTCAAGTGCTCTGCCCGTTCCTTCCCCGACGCAACTCAAAGAGTCCTCGGCGACAAGGACGGGCATCCCGGTTTCTTGAGAAATTAATTTGTCGAGATTTGAAAGAAGAGCCCCGCCACCCGTCATCATAATTCCGTGATCCATAACATCAGCGGCCAATTCGGGTGGCGTTTTCTCAAGAGTTCCTTTCACGGCGTCAACAATTTTGTAAATTGGATCTCCCAAAGCCTCACGAACTTCACTGGATTTAATCGTCAAAGTTTTGGGCAAACCGCTCACAAGATCCCTGCCGCGAATTTCCATTGTTTTTTCGGTTTTAGGCGTCACAATCGCTGTCCCGACGTTAATTTTAATTTCTTCAGCCGTGCGCTCGCCAATCATCAAATTATAAAGTCTCTTAATGTACTGAACGATTGAAGAATCCATTTCGTCGCCGCCAATTCGGATAGAACGGCTTGTCACAATTCCTCCGAGCGAAATAACTGCAATTTCCGTTGTACCGCCGCCTATATCGACTACCATATTTCCCGTTGCCTCTTCGACGGGAAGACCGGCCCCTATCGCCGCTGCCATAGGCTCCTCGATTAAATAGGCCTCTCGCGCACCTGCCTGTTGCGCAGCGTCTATAACGGCGCGTTTTTCGACTTCAGTAACGCCGGAAGGAACCCCGACAACCACTCGAGGACGTACGAAAGATTTTGTGTTCATCGCCTTCCGAATAAAATACTTAAGCATCGTCTGCGTCACATCAAAATCAGCAATAACGCCATCTTTCATAGGACGAATGGCGATTATATTTCCGGGCGTGCGACCAATCATTCTCTTGGCCTCGTCCCCGACCGCCAACACTCCACCTGTATCACGCTCTATAGCAACGACTGAAGGTTCGCGCAGGACAATTCCGCGACCCTTAACATGAACGAGCGTATTAGCCGTCCCAAGGTCAATGCCCATGTCTCGCGATCCACCAAACAATCCAAACATTTACCTAACTACTCCCTTCATTAAACCGGTGGGAATTTCTATCTACTGTCAAAGTCAAACTGACTTGTAACGGAAACATTTTACCACATTTATTTTACTTTGCAATGCGAACGGATATATAAAATGCGTCTGAAATATTTCAACAAGGTTATTTTATCAGCCGATTTAGAATTTGTAAAGGACATGTCAATAAAAGTTATTTCGTGCGTGAAATAAAAAAATCTTCAATTATAAATAATATTTTAAGTTTATTTCGCTATATTCCTTGAAAATAATTATGTAATGTTGTAAAATACTCCAAAGTAATTTTCGACGGTGTGGTGAGAAAAGTTGAATCGCGCAGTATATTTAGAAAAGATGTTGGAACTTCAAAAAAATTTCTCGATTAAATTGATAACGGGTTTTCGCGGCACGGGAAAAACTACCTTGTTGAAAATTTTCATGGATCATTTAAAATTTAGTGGAGTTTCGGAAGAAGAGATTGTCTTCATAAATTTTGAAGAGACCGAGAGTTTATCAAATTTCCAGCAGTTATACATGTATGTCAATGAAAAAATAGAAAATTTGGATCATGCGTATCTTCTTTTTGACGAAATTCAACTTGTCGCGGGATGGGAAAAGGCCGTTAATGCGTTCTTTTTGGGAGCACCGGTAGAAATTTACTTGACCGGTTCAAACGAGAATGTCCTAGTGAACAAGATAGCTCCGCTTTTGCCCGACAATTTTGATATTATTCGCGTGTCCCCGTTGTCTTTCAGCGAGTATGCAGAAATATCTTCAAAGAACGTTCAGGTTTATGAAAATTCAGATGTAGCTAATTTAGCGATTTTTCGTGATTATTTGAATTTTGGTGGGATGCCGATTGTTGCCGAAGGTACTGAAACAAAAAAAATAAAAGAGCGTTTAGTGGCGGGGCTATATTACGAAGCTATTTTCAAGGATATTATCAGAGTGTATTCCCTAAGAGATTCCGACGTGTTCAACGCCATCATGCAATTCCTCGCGCTAAATATTGGGCAACCCATAAGACCTAATGCGATAAACGATTATCTGCTTGAGAGTAATCGCAAAACTACCTCTTTCACTCTGGAAAATTATTTAAAATTGACTGATGAGATAGGTCTTTTTAAGAAAATTCGTCGATATGACATAAAAAAAGACGCTTTTTTGAATGGCGCGGAGAGTTTTTACTGTGTGGATACCGGAATTTGCAATGCGTTGTTGAATTTCAGCCGCTTTGATGAAATGGCGTTGATGAAAAATGTTATTTTCACGGAGCTTTGGAGTCGCGGGTACGAAATTTATTGCGCTCGACTTGGGAAAATGACGATAGATTTTCTGGCTGTTTCGGCAAACGAAGAAATTTACATTCAAGTTCTTGCTACAGATAAAAAATCTTCTCTAGGAAAGTTGCTAAGACCTCTACACAAATTACCTGAAAGTGCCAATAAACTGTTGATTTCTTTGAAACCTGTTAAATTAAAAGGTAGCGTTAAAAACATCACCATAACGGATTTTTTGTTAAGTAAATAGTGAGCTGTAGTAAAATTGCGTAAACTGTTAAATGAGGAGTGTTTATTATGGCTGAACGTGAGATTAAGTATCGCGGTCTAAAGACTTTTCAAATATTTAGCGGTGAAACCAATAGAGTTTGGATTTATGGTTTTTATTTGAAGCGCGGAACTTACGGCGATCCCGGTCCGCAGGCTCATATTTTTGTTTACGAAAATGGTTACGAAGGTTATCGTGTTGAAGCTGAAACCATAGGTCAGTTCACCGGACTTTTAGACAGCGAAGGGTTGGAAATTTACGAAGATGACATTATTTCGTTCGACGATGGCAAGATAGGGCTGGTAGAATTTTTTCATGGCTGTTTTGTTGTACGTCATGATAAGAGCGATGATATTCGACCGTTATATGACATTAAAAATTGGAAATTGAAAATTTTAGGTAATTGCTTTGAGCATCCGCATTTGCTGAAAAAAATATCTGCTCCGAAAAATAATGTCGATGATTTTCAAAAGGTGGGTATCGTTGAATCGATTACGTATAACAGGAAGTGAGTTGGAATTGTTACGATTTACAATAAACGCTATTTTAGTCTCGTTGGTCTTTTTTTCAGGTATGGTAGAGGCAGCGTACGACTTGCCAAAAATCAAAATTGAAAAAAATATCGAAAAAGAAAATCCAGCAAAGAATACTTCAATCGGTAGCGATTGGAGTGAGTTTGAGGAGTTTGAAACAAAAATGAAACTTTTATCTCTTAGGGGTGAGCGTTTGTCGCCATCTGACCCAAAGAGAATTTTCAATGATAAAAATCATGTTTTTGTTGCCTTTTTCAATGGAAATGCTTACTTTCTGGATAGATATTCGTTGAAAATTATAAAAAACTCAAAAAAAGAATGTAGCTGGGAACAGCACATTTTTCCGATTGGAAAAAATATTTCTCCCCAAAATTCGAAGGCAACTATTCAAACATTTTTCTTTGATGGTGAAAATATTTACAATTCTTCCCGGAGGAAGAATAACTTGGATGAACTGGAGAATAGTGCAGGTAGAAATTTCTTGGAGGAATGTTTTGAGGTCGGATATTGTTATGCCTTTAAGAAAACATACGGCAAGGAATAGTCGGCAAGTTTTTATAATTTTAAATCAGATCAATTGATTTCTAGGGAGGTATAGATATGTTGCATACCTTAAAAAATGAGATTCTCACGGTGACTGTCGAAGATTATGGAGCCGAGTTAAAATCAATCAAAAGTTCGATGAATGGCACAGACTATCTCTTCGACGGTGACCCCAAATGGTGGAGATATACTTCTCCCGTACTTTTTCCGATTGTCGGCAAGCTGGTAGGTGGGAAATACCGTGCTGAAGGTAGAGAATTTGAATTGCCTCAACACGGTTTTGGAAGAATTTCAAATTTTACATGTATTCGTGAAACTGTCGACGAAATCACTTTTCAACTGAATTGGAGTAGTGAAACTCTTAAGGTATATCCTTATAAATTTCAGCTTGAAGTAGCTTATATTCTAAAATCAAATAAAATTGAAGTTATATGGACAGTTAGAAATGTCGATGATAAAGACATATATTTTTCAATTGGAGCCCATCCTGCACTTAAATGCCCAATTTTGGAAAACGAATCTTTCGAAGACTATTATCTTAAATTTAATGTTGCTGAAAATTCTAGCCGCATTTTATTATCTCCTTCTGGAACTCTTTCACATGAAAGAATTCCAACGATTGATGGTAATGAGCTTAATTTGAACTATGATATTTTCAAAAGCGACGCTCTTGTCTTCGATAATTTGAAATCTGATGAGATTTCGCTTTGCTCTCGTAAAGGTAGTAAATCTATAAAAATTCGAGCTAAGGGATTCCCTTTTTGGGGAATTTGGACTCCGGCTCAAGGCGGAGCACCGTTTCTTTGTATTGAACCTTGGCTCGGTCATGCTGATTTTGATGACTTCATGGGCGATATTGCTGAAAAAGATGGTATAATCAAACTTCTTGTTAGCGAATCCTTTGATGCAGGGTACACTTTCATTATTGAAGAATGAAAGCTCTAAAAGAGAATATAATTTTTAAAGTGCATAATTATAAAAAATTAACCTCAACATTTATTTGTTGAGGTTTTTTGCTTAACGGGAAGTTATTCAGACATGAGAAAATCTAAAATATTTGTAACTTTTATACCATCTGCAGAATTTGAAATATTTTCTTCCGCAGTAATAACCCATTTTGCAAATAAATTTTTAATTGAACGAAGTGGTGAGTATGGTGCCCCTTTGTCCTTAATGTTTGTATTTTTTACGACATTGATATAAATTTTGTCATCTAATTCCTTACGGTCAGCTTGAAGAACAATTGATTTACCGATTCGGCAACCGGATACGTCTACTCCCAGACGTAAAAGTTCAAAATAAACGACAGTTTCCAAAATTTCTTGTGTATAAAATTGATCGCCAAGTATCAAATTTCTGTAGCCGAAGTCAACAGGATAGTATTTCGTGTAACGAGAAAGAACATGCGAACTATTGAAATCCTTCACAGGAATTGAGTAAAACAGATGAGATCGAAGTAAATTGGCAGTGTAATTTTCTATCGTACGGACGGCAGGCTTGTCGTTGAATAATTTACTTATGCTATTAAACGAATGAACTATTCCAGCTTGTTCGGAGAGTTTTTTTGTCAAATTCGTCATCAAGGTAAAATCCGTAATTTTGCTTCCAATGAAAACGTCTTGCAAAAGTGATGAAGAAAAATTATTTGTCAACGTCGATGCCAATGCTGAAGCATTGGAACTCATTTGGATTGTAGCTGGCATTCCCCCTATTTTTAGATAAAGTTCAAATTGATCTTGAAGTGTCAAGATCTCGGATGTTTTATAGAAAGTTTGAAATTCCCTAAATGACAGTGGTAAAATATTTAATAATATTGAAGAAAATTTTAAATCTGAAATTTTTATAGAGCTGGTAATGTATATATCTGTTTCAAATTCTTTTTTTATTTTATCAATAACTAATTGCCAATTATTAACTCTACTTATTTCATCTATCAATAAAAAATTTTTTTCTTTTTTTGAAATTTGTGTGATGAGGAGATCGTAAAATTCCTCCTCCCTTTTTAAATTATGAAATTCCAGCGTGTCGAGGTCTATCCGGATTATATTTTCGCGCTTAATTCCGGTCATTAATAAATTTTGTGCAAATAAATCTAAAATTGAAGTTTTACCTACACCGCGCGCTCCGACCAGAATTTTTATCTCGTCACGTTCACGCAATTTTTTTAGTCTTTCTATGTACAAAGGTCGATTTATCAAATTCATTTAATCATCTCCGAAAAAAATAGACCTTGCAAATTGCAAAGCCCATTTAAAATCCCAAAATTTTTAAATTACGCCATAAGACCAACAGCGTACCCAATGATACCAATCGCGAACAAACCGACGATAACCGTCAAAGCATTGACGCCCTTTTTGAGAAGGAACATGCACGCAAAAGTCATCAGCAAAGGAACAATACTCGGCATCAAACTGTCAAGAATAGACTGAAGCGTTGTTACAACATGTTCGCCAGCAGAGTTTGTATACTCGGAAATAACTAACGGCATGTTAACGCTCGTCCACTTTGCAACGAGCGCGCCCATAACCAACAAACCGAGAACAGAAGCTCCTTCAGTGAGGAAGTGCATTTGATTACCACCAATATTTTCAACGAGCGCGGTACCTTTTTCGTAACCGTATTGAACGCCGTACCAATGGGTTGCAAGACGAATCGCATTGAAACCTATGAAAAATATCATCGGACCAATTAAAGAGCCCGTAAGAGCAACGCCAGCACCAAGAGCCGCGAGAACCGGACGAAGTGTACCCCAGAATATAGGGTCACCAACGCCAGCCAGAGGACCGATAAGACCGACTTTAACACCGGAAAGCGTGGCCTCGCTAATGTCAGCACCGTTAGCCTTTTTCTCCTCCATTGCACCGATAATACCCATAATTGCCGCAGCAACAAACGGCTGAGTGTTAAAGAATTCGAGGTGACGCCTAAGAGCGGCTTTCAAATCGTCTCCGGTATAAACTCTCTTGAGAATTGGAATCATCGAAACGCAGAATCCGATAGCCTGCATACGCTCAAAGTTGAAGGATCCAAGCAGGAAATTTGAGCGGACAAACATCCAAAACAGATCATCTTTTGTAACTTTCTTTTCCATTTTGTGCGCCTCCTCTTACATCAATTCAGAATCGTCAATGTCGTCGCCTTCAATCTTGGCACCGCCGCCACCACTTGCTGCAACTTCGTCAATGTGAATTTCGGTTTGCATACCTTTAATATGGAAGTAAGCGCAAATCGCACCGATAGCACCAAAACCGATAAGGTTGATGTCAGTGAAAACCGCAAGAAGGAACCCGAGGAAGAAATAGACCATCAATTTTTGGGCGTTCATCAGATTGATAACCATCGCGTAACCTACAACAACGATAAATCCGCCGGCAACCTGAAGACCGCGAGTAATAACTTCCGGAATAGAATTAAGTGCATTGTTTACAGTATCAGTACCTGCAACCAAATAAATTGCAATTGCGGGAATCGCAACGCGCAGTGCTTGAAGAATGAGACCAGCAAAGTGACACATCTCTATACCGCGACAACTTCCCTCTTCGGCGTACTTATCCGCCAAATGCTGGAAGAAAACCGTAATCGTACGGACGAAGATAGTGAGAACTTGACCTGCTGCAGCCAGCGGAACCGCCAGCGCAATACCCGCACCGATGCTTTGATGACCAACTATTACAAGAATTGTAGAAACAACTGATGCCAAAGCAGCATCCGGAGCCATTGCCGCGCCGACGTTCATCCAGCCAAGAGCCATCATCTCAAGAGTACCGCCGAGAATAATTCCTGTAGTCATATCGCCAAGAACCGCACCCGTCATCGTGCACGCCACAACCGGACGGTGAAATTGGGCTTCGTCCAAGACTGATGCCATACCAGTAATTGCTGCAACTATAAACAGCAGTATAATTGTCATAGCACAAAACACCCCTTCTAGCTAACAATATTAAATTTTCAAGGATCTGTCAAAAATAATAAGAAAAAATGCTTTGAAATTTACTTGATAAGTAATACTTGTTAAAGATTTACAAGCCAAAAGTTGCAGGCGAGATAAACCTAAACGCCTGCAACAGCTTATAAATTTTTCGGCATGTTACCAGAGATTCTTTGCCTTGAGCGCGTCAACAACATTAACTTTAGTGTCGTTAGCAAGTTTACGCATCTCAACCTCAATCCCCATGTTTACAAGTTCCTTTAAAGACTCGACATCTTTAGGGCTCACACCAACAGCTTGTGAAATCATGGTGTCACCATCTTTAAAAGTCTTTCCGCCGAGATTTACCGATTTAAAAGGTATGCCACCTTTTACGGCGCGAACGACGTCCGTAGGATTCGTGAACAAAAACAGCGTCTTGAAAGAGTCGAACTTGGGGTTCTTGTACGCTTCGCAAGCTTTGTCGACGGAAACGACGTAACCTTTCAGTCCAGGAGGAACAACCTGCAGGAGAAGTTTCTTGCGCAATTCATCCTTTGCAACTTCGTCACTCACGCACATGATACGGTTACAACCAGTGACCTTAGACCAAACTGTCGCGACCTGTCCATGAATCAAACGGTCGTCAATTCGACAAAAAGCAATCTCCATAAAAATACCACCTTTCCCCTAAATAAAACCAAATTGACTTCTAAACGCGCAGATTATATATCACGATAAAAGTTTTCGCAATATTTATAATGTAGTTATTATAAATATAGTTTTCACAAATACCAATTAAAGTAAGATTGAAATAAATTTTTACATAAAAAATCTCGAAAATGGTGTATAATAAAAATGAGGTGATAGTTTGAAACAAGGGGACACAATAAGTGCGGTAGCTACGGCGTTCGGCACAGCTGGCATCGGAATTATAAGGATGAGTGGGGAAAATTCCATAGCGATAGCCGACAAGGTTTTTACCGCGATGAACAATAAATCGCTAATGACCGCTCCAGATCGAAGCGTTATTTTTGGTCATGTAAAAGACGCAAACGGTGAAATTATAGATGAAGCGATCGTTTTGATTATGCGTTCACCGAAGTCTTATACGATGGAAAATGTTGTCGAGATTCAGTGTCACGGTGGAGTTGAAGCACTTAGAGCAGTTTTAAGGCGAACGTTCGAGGCTGGGGCAAGACCCGCTGAGCGCGGAGAGTTCACAAAACGCGCCTTTCTAAACGGAAGGTTAGACTTATCACAAGCGCAAGCGGTTCTAGATATAATCCAAGCAAAGACTCCGACTGCGTTGAAAGCCGCAGAAAATCAACTTTTAGGTAAAACTTCCAGTCAAATCAAGAAAATTCGTAGAGAAATTTTGAAAATTGTTGCACATATTGAAGCTTTGATTGATTTCCCCGAGGATGATGTAGAAGATATAGTTATCAACGAAATTGACAAAAAAATAGAATTACAAATAGAAGAAGCGCAAGAAATATTGAATAATCAACATAGGGGAAAGCTTCTACGTGAAGGCTTGAAAGTTGCTATTATTGGTAAACCAAATGTTGGTAAATCCAGTCTTCTTAATTACTTGACTCAATCTGAAAGAGCTATTGTTACTGACATACCTGGAACAACCAGAGATGTCATAGAAGAATTTATAGACTTTAGAGGTATACCTTTAAAACTTATCGACATGGCAGGAATAAGAGATACCGATAATCCTATTGAAAAAATCGGCATAAACCGTGCTGTTAGTTACATTGAAGACGCAGATATTATTTTCGCCCTTTTCGATATCTCGAGATCTTTTTCGGATGAAGATTCTCGGATTCTTGACCTAATTAGAAACCGTCAGGTGCTGATCTTACTAACTAAATCGGATCTCCCAGCGAAAATCAATACAATGCGCATAAAAGAGTACTCAAAAGAAGAAGTAATTCCAATTTCTATAAAAACAGATTCAGGAATTGATTCTATTTTTAAATTTATATCAAAAAAAATAGAAAAAGATAGCTTGGAAATGTCGTTTGTAGGTAATGAAAGAGAATCAATAATTCTCTCAGATTCCATTAAACACATGAAAGAAGCAAGAGACGCTATTGAGCACGACTTAGGTTTAGACTTTGTTTCTATTGATTTACGTTCCGCGCTAGAGCTATTTAGCAAACTGACCGGTGAATCCGTCGACGAGGACGTTATTGATGAAATTTTTTCTAAATTTTGTATAGGTAAGTAAAACGACAAGATGTACAACAAAATCTAGTATGAAGGAGATTTTATGTTTCTAGAGGATAGATATGACGTTATCGTCATTGGCGCTGGACATGCAGGTATTGAAGCTGCTCTTGCTACAGCGAGGCTTGGTTGTAAAACTTTACTTGCAACCCTTTCGCTTGAAAATTTAGCTATGATGCCGTGTAACCCATCGATTGGCGGTCCAGCAAAGGGAAATTTAGTACGTGAAGTTGATGCACTAGGCGGGGAAATGGGTGTCGCTGCCGATAAGACCTGCATACAATTTCGTACTCTCAATACTGGAAAGGGTTTTGCTGTTCAAGCTCTACGGGCTCAAGCTGATAAGAGAATGTACCAGTTCTTTATGAAATCTGTTTGTGAAAACACTTGCAACCTTGACTTAAAACAATTGCTTATTGAAGATATAATTACAGAAAACGATAAAATCATCGGGGTTACAACAGAAACAAATGAGACGTTTTTGGCAAATGCGGTAATTTTAGCATCAGGCACCTATTTAGGCGGACGTATTATTATTGGTGAAAGTATTTTTAACGGGGGGCCTAATGGACAAAGAGCAGCAAATAAGCTGTCTGATTCTCTAAAAAATTGCGGTATAAGGCTAATGAGATTCAAAACGGGTACACCTGCTCGCGTCGATGGACGTACGATTGATTTCAGTAAAATGGAAATTCAATGTGGAGTGGATGAAAATCAGAATTTTTCTTTTATTACAGAGACACCTGTAATAAATAAGGCTGTTTGTTATCTTACATACACAAATAAAAGGACTCACGACATTTTGAAGAAAAATCTCCACCGTGCACCAA
The DNA here is from genome assembly GCA_905234195.1 of uncultured Selenomonadaceae bacterium. GTDB lineage: Bacteria > Bacillota > Negativicutes > Selenomonadales > Selenomonadaceae > Quinella. Next base: position 59,703 of record CAJOFR010000001.1, on the reverse strand, counting down.
TGGCGAACGGAGTAATAGAGGGTGTGGGGCCTCGTTATTGCCCTTCGATAGAATCTAAAATTATCAGATTTCCAGATAAGGACAGACATCAGCTTTTTCTTGAGCCCGAAGGTTTGGGTACACAAGAGTTTTATGTTCAGGGAATGTCTACCAGTATGCCGGCAGATGTTCAAATTGAATTTTTACGAACTATACCTGGATTAGAAAATGTAAAAATTATGAGACATGGCTATGCTATTGAGTACGATTGCATTGACCCCTTGCAACTTAAACAAACTCTAGAATTTAAAAATATTGCCGGTCTTTTTTCGGCGGGGCAATCGAATGGAAGTTCAGGATATGAGGAAGCCGCTGCTCAAGGTATCATAGCAGGAATAAACGCAGCGGCGTTTGTAAAAAACACTGAGCCGTTAATTTTGAAACGTTCCGAGGGATATATTGGAGTATTGATTGATGATCTAGTAACTAAAGGCACGGATGAGCCTTACCGGATGCTAACTTCAAGAGCTGAGTACCGTTTGTTACTGCGCCATGACAATGCAGATATTCGTTTAACCCCGCACGCTATTAGGATAGGTCTTGCTTCTCCTGAGCGTGTAGAAAAATTTAAAACAAAAATTACAGAAATTGAAGTTGCATCTAATAAACTTAACGAAACAAGAATTACTCCTTGCAAAGAAATAAACGAAAAATTAAAGTCAGTTGACATAGGCGAAATCCATACTACTATGCCTATTGCCGATTTGATAAAACGACCAGGAGTTACTTATGAAAAACTAAGAAAAATATTTGATTTACCAAATATATCTCGAAATTCCGCAAAACAGATTGAAATTTCTCTTTTTTACAGCGGATATATTCAAAAGCAATCAGAGTTGGCAGATAAAATGTTAAATTTAGAAAAAATATCAATTCCTGATGATATAAATTATAATTTAATTCAAAATTTGAGATTTGAAGCTAAAGAGAAACTGTCGAAAATTCGTCCATGCTCGATAGGTCAAGCAACTAGAATTTCTGGAGTTTCTCCTGCAGATATCTCCGTCTTGATTGTATGGTTAAAGAGTATTCCAAAAAAATAGTCACACCTTTATTAATTTGATTAATATTAGACTTTGACAAAGAAAACTAGTTGAATTATAATTCTTATAAAAATTTTCAACAATTGCACAAAAAAGGAGGATGACACTCCGATGGATTTGGGGGTCATGGAAAATTCGGTGGGTGAATCTTGTGGCGTATTTGGTATGTATAATTTCGATGGGGAAGACGTAGCCCCCACTATTTACTATGGACTTTATGCCTTACAACATCGCGGTCAAGAAAGTGCAGGGATAGCTGTAACTGATACTTTTGATGGTAAAGATTCCGTGCGTTGTCATAAAGATTTAGGTCTCGTAAATGAAGTTTTTCATAGCGACGACATGTTCAACCTTAGAGGAAATTTAGGAGTTGGTCATGTTCGCTACTCGACAGCAGGTGCCTCAAATCGCGAAAATTCCCAACCGCTAGTGCTTGCTTATATAAAGGGAACCTTGATGCTTGCACACAATGGAAATCTCGTTAATACTCCCCAATTAAGACGCGAACTGGCGATGAGCGGAGCAATTTTTCAAACAACGACCGACACCGAGACTATAGCTTATCACATTGCACGCGAGAGGATACACACAAATTCAGTACAAGAAGCCACTGTTAAAGCACTGCAGAAAGTTCAGGGCTCATATTCGCTCGTAATAGCGAGTCCACGAAAGTTGATCGGCGCACGCGATCCTTGGGGATTTCGTCCTCTTGTGATTGGTAAATTGGATAATGCCTATATCATAACGTCCGAAAGTTGTGCGCTTGAAACCATTAACGCAAAATTTATTCGAGATGTTTTACCTGGTGAAGTAGTTACAGTCACTCCCGATGGAAATATTGAATCCAATTTGGAATTAAGTTTGCCTCACAATAAAACTGCGCGTTGTATTTTTGAGTATATTTATTTTTGTAGACCAGATACGACTTTTGATGGCATGAGTGTTACAAAGTCTAGAATCATTGCGGGAAAACTTCTGGCAAAAACTCATCCCGTTGAAGCAGATCTGGTTGTAGGCGTTCCGGAATCTGGGAATATGGCAGCTGTAGGATATTCTGCGGCATCGGGTATACCATATGGAATTGCTTTTAATAAAAATACTTATGTCGGTCGAACCTTTATAAAACCTAAACAATCAACTAGAGTTAAAAGTGTAAAAATTAAGTTAAATGTCTTACGTGATGTTGTAGAAGGTAAAAAAATTGTCATGGTCGACGATTCTATAGTTCGTGGTACTACTAGCAATCAGATTATCACGATGTTGAAAGACGCGGGGGCAAGAGAAGTCCATATGCGTATATCAAGTCCTCCGTTTTATCATCCTTGCTATTTTGGGATTGATATCCCGAAGGAGGATCAGCTAATTGCTCATAAACGCACAGTTGAGGAGATTCGCAAAATAATTGGTGCTGACTCGCTAGGGTACCTTCCAATTGAGTATTTAAACGAAATGTCTGGTAATCTTCCAATTTGTGACGCTTGTTTTAGTGGCAATTATCCAATTAATCCGCCAATTGAAGATATTCGCGGTGAATATGACAATTGAATTTTTAATTTTAATATTGAGAGGAGATAAAAAAATGACATTCTTAGAATTGGTCAGATCGCGTTATTCTTGTAGAAAATTAACTTCAAAAAAAATCGAACCTGAAAAAATTGAGCGAATTTTACAAGCGGCAATAGTTGCACCTACAGCAAAAAATCTCCAACCTTATAAAATTTGGAAAATTAGTTCAGTAGAATATATGGAAAAAATTAAACAGACGACTCACTTTACATTTGGTGCGGAATTGGCAATTGTCGTCGGAATAAAAAAGGAAGAAGCCTTCGTGAGACCTTTTGACAATATGAATTTTGCGCAGGTTGACGGCGCAATCGTCGCAACACATATAATGCTCGCGGTACAAGCTGAAGGACTTTCCACTACTTGGGTTGGATACATAGATACGCCAAAACTTCAAGAATTAATCCCAGAAATGAAAGGATACGAGATAATTGCAATGTTCCCGATAGGTTACCCCGCAGAAGATGCTAAACCTTCCAATCGACACGAAGATCGGCGCAAAATTTCTGAAGCGGTAATAGAACTGTGAATAATTATAGAAATAAGCGTTTAGGCAAGGCTGGGGAAGATTATGTATCAAATTATCTGAAAAATCATGGATATGAAATTATTGCTCGAAATTACCGAATCCGTTCAGCAGAAATTGATATTGTCGCTAAATTAAACGAGACAGTAGTTTTTACAGAAGTGAAAACCCGATCCAATTATCTGCACGGTCTTCCCGCTGAAGCCGTAGATCTACGTAAACAAAGAAAAATTATCGAAGCGGCGAGCGTTTTTTTGCAAAATGAAAACTATTTTGAATATAGTTGTAGGTTTGATGTGATTGAGGTTTATTCGGATGGTGTAGCCTTCAAAATTCGTCACATAGAAAATGCATTCGAAATGGACTCTGAATTTTAGGAGAGAATTTTTTGTGGAGTAAATTTAAATTTTTGGACTGGGAGGTTTAAAATTGTATGCCAGAACTTTTGGGGCAAGCACACAGGGAGTGGACGGCCTAATAATAACAGTTGAGGTAGATAGCGCAAACGGTTTGCCGACTTTTGATATAGTTGGTTTACCAAATACTGCAGTTCGAGAATCCAAAGAACGAGTGCGCACGGCGATAAAAAATTCCGGCTTGAGGATTCGATCCGAAAAAATCACAGTAAACCTTGCGCCGGCCGAAATAAAAAAAGAAAGTGCGGGACTCGATTTACCAATAGCAATGGGGCTCCTGACAGCTCAAGGGAAAATTCCAACTGAAAAATGTAACGACTGTATCTTCATAGCGGAGTTATCGTTGGAAGGTAAATTGTGCGGTGTACATGGAATTTTGCCAATGACAATCGCCGCAAGAGATGCCGGGATAAAAAAGATAATTGTCGCAAAAGAAAATATAAATGAAGCATTATTGGTTGATGGCATGGAAGTTTACGCGCCAGAAAGTTTGATAGATCTTGTGGAATTTTTGGAGGGTGAGATAAAACTCGAACCAGAGAAACCACAATTAGTCGCTAGCTCTGAAGAATTCATAGAAATAGTCGACGATTTTTCGGACGTTCAGGGACAATTCATGGCAAAACGCGCTTTGGAAATAGCAGCAGCGGGCGGTCACAATGTCTTAATGGTGGGGGTACCAGGCTCCGGAAAAACTATGCTTGCGAAAAGGATGAGTTCGATTCTGCCAGAACTCACCCGCGAAGAGGCTTTGGAAATTACGAAAATCTACAGCGTGGCCGGAAAACTTGGACATAACGGCGGTTTGATCACGAAACGTCCTTTTCAACATCCTAATCATGACGCCTCGACGGCAGCAATAATCGGCGGTGGCTCAAATCCTAAACCTGGACAAGTCACACTTGCTCACCACGGCGTGCTTTTTCTCGACGAATTGCCGGAATTTAAAAAACACGTCCTTGAAGCCCTGCGTGAACCTCTCGAAGAACGCCAAATTACGATTAGTAGGGTGAATGGCACTTTGACTTTTCCTTCAAGTATGATTCTAATTTGTGCGATGAATCCTTGCCCTTGCGGTTGGCACGGAGATAGGGATCACGATTGTCAATGTTCTTCGCTTGATATTAAACGTTACACTCGCAAGCTTTCGGGACCTCTTTTGGATAGAATTGATATTCATATTCGCGTTCCCCGCGTGAAATACGAAGATTTGAGCTCGAAAAGAAAGGCTGAATCCTCAAGCGAAATTAGGAAAAGGGTTTCTGTTGCTCGCAAAATTCAAACCCAGCGACTTGAGAAATATCACCTTTTTTGTAACGCGCAGATGAATCATGCTATGCTACAAAAGCTTTGTACTATGACGCCTAAAGCAGAGCAACTTTTAAAAGATGTTTTTGAGTCGAAAAAATTATCTGCGCGATCTTATGACAGAATAATAAAAGTCGGAAGGACGATAGCGGATTTGGACGGGGGTGCGGATTTAATTTCAGAAAAACACATAGGTGATGCGATCAAACTCCGCAATGACTTAGATTTGGACGTTCGTTAAGAAACAAGAGATGCTAAAATGTTAAAAACTCGTGAAATAGACATGCTTCACGGCTCGTTGTGGGATAAAATAATTTTATTTGCCCTGCCTCTAGCTTTAACAGGAGTAATGCAACAACTTTTAAATGCAGCAGACGTCGCTGTGCTCGGACAGTTTGTCGGAAAAAATGCAATGGCAGCAGTCGGAAATAATACAGCGTTGATAGGATTATTGGTAAATCTATTTATAGGGTTGAGCCTAGGAGCAAATGTCGTAATCGCTCAAAATATTGGGGCAGAAAAGTTTGAACGAGTGCACGAAGCAGTACATACGGCTTTTTTGTTGGCGTTAATCACCGGATTTGTATTGTGCATCATCGCAGAAATCCTGGTAAATCCAATTTTTGAACTGCTTGTCGTACCTTCTTCAGTTGCCCCTATGGCTGAAACTTACTTGCGAATTTACGCCGTAGGACTGCCTGCAATGGGAATTTATAATTTCGAAGCAGCAATTTTTAGAAGTCGTGGCGATACACAAACTCCGTTAATATCCCTAATAATTGCAAGTTTGTGTAATATTTCATTAAACTTGATTTTTGTAATTAATCTCGATTTGGGAGTAAACGGAGTGGCGTGGGCTACCGTAATTGCAAATTTCATCAGTGCGGCGTTTTTGTTTTTTAAACTTCGCAAGGCAGAAGGAATTATTCGCTTAGAAATTACTGCGCTAAAAATTGACAAAACTTACTTAAAAGAAATCGTAAGAATAGGACTTCCTGCGGGCATTCAAGGGATGGTTTTTTCTCTTTCAAACTTGTTGATCCAGTCCGCGATTAATGCGCTAGGTCCGGACGCAATGGCGGCATCAGCCGCCGCTTTTACGATAGAAATAAATGTCTATTGTTTAACGAATGGATTTGGACAGGCGGCAACAACTTTTGTAAGTCAAAATTATGGTGCCGGAAATTTACCGCGTTGCAAACAAGCTACCTGGATCGCGCTAGGGATAAATACAATCCTGATGCTGATACTTTCTGCCTTTGTATTATATCTTGCAGAGCCTTTGATAAAGTTTTTTAACGAAGACCCAGAAGTAATTGAACTCGGAGTCATTAGGATTTGGTATATAATTGTTCCAGAAATTATCAGCGTAATAATGGAAATTATTTCAGGAGCTTTGCGCGGATACGGTATTTCTCTCGCCCCTGCTATAATAACTTTGATATTCGTTTGTGGAATAAGAGTCGCTTGGGTATTCACTGTTTTTGCAAAAATTCCCACTTATGCTACTCTTATGACCGTATACGGAGTAAGTTGGTTTTTTACAATGGTTTTTCTTATTATCGCCTATAAATTTTACATGAAAAATTTAAAACCGATAAAATTATAAAATTATTAATTTTCAAAGCAATAAAAATAAGCTACCCCATACTTTTTCAGAAGTAGCTTATTTTTTTATATACTTATTCTATCTCTTTAAGTTCTAGTCGAGTGTAGGTTCATCGTCAAAAAGATAACTGTAACGTTTCTTGAACTCCTCGTGTTCCATACGAAAAGCGTTCGCTAATCCGGGATCTTCGAGATCCGCTTTTTCAAGACGCATCATAAAACCGCGAGCAATCTTGTAATGAACAGAATCTATATTAACTCTGCGGACAAAAGTCTTGCCGGTTTCGGGATCACGGATATTTTCAAAGCGCATGGGAACGGCTTCGTTGTCTTGGATAGTAATAAGCGCACCGCTATCGCCACGGAAAAGGAACTGCATCGCCTCATAGCCAAGATTTCTCGCATAGTCAATATCATAAGCAATTGGCGCAGTACAACGAAGTTCGTAACCAATCTCCTTGTCGACGATAGAAATTTTAATTCCTATGCGTTTAACTTCAGCGAGTACTTTTTGCTTGAGAATTTCTCCAAAATCAAGTTCTGAGTAACGAATATGTCCGTGCTCGTCAAGTACCACATTCCCGAGTTCCGCAAAATCTTCCTCGGCAATTTTTTCAATAACGCCTTCAGCAATAACAGCAACGCCATAATTTTTTCCGGTCAGGTAACGCTTAACGATTGAGCCGGTAATAATATCCACTACCTGTTGAAGACGAATTTTGGGTTGCGGAAATTCCTCAGGAATAATCGTTAAAGCCGCACCGGCAGAACGTCCCATTCCAAGTGCGAGATGCCCAGCCGTACGTCCCATAGCAATCGTGAAATACCAACGATTATTTGATGTACGCGCATCTTCCATAAGATTTTGAATTTCTGTCGTACCAAACGCGCGCGCAGTCTCAAACCCAAAAGTAGGAATTCCCTCCGGCAACGGCAAATCATTGTCAATGGTTTTAGGAACGTGAACAACATTAATCGTGCGTCCAAGTTTACGCGCATATTCGGAAACAGCCGAAGAACTGAATGCCGTATCGTCGCCACCGATTGTCACGAGGTAATTGACGCCGAGTTCCGTAAGAGTTTCCACAACAGTGCGCAGGTCAGATTCTTTTTTCGTCGGATTAAAACGAGACATTCTAAGGATACAACCGCCAGTCAAATGAATGCGATTGACGTTTGAGGCGTCGAGACGAATATAATTTTTCTCACCGCGTCCAAGATGAGAAAAACCGTCGTACATACCCAAAACGTCCCAACCGTTGCGATTTGCAGTGTTGGTAACCGCGCTGATAACCGCATTGATTCCAGGTGCTGGACCCCCTCCACACACGATCGCCACTACATTTCTTACACCAATCATTAAAAATTCTCCCTTCACAATATTTTTTGTGGTACTTAATTTTTCGCCGAATATATTATTTTTCCTTCAATGTTGGTAATATTTTTTCGCGGGCAACGCTATTTAACTTGCTAAAACTTCATTGCCAGTATCGGTTATCAAGATAGTTTTTTCCCACTGCGCGGAAAGGCTACCGTCAGCAGTGCGTACAGTCCAGTCGTCAGATTTATCGATCGTGACATTTTTAGCCCCGACATTGATCATCGGCTCCACAGTCAAAACCATTCCAGGAACCAAAAGCATGCCGGTATCAGCTTTACAATCATGACTCACAAAAGGCTCCAGGTGAAAGGCTTTCCCGACTCCATGTCCGCCAAGATCAGTCACAACAGAATAACCGTTATCATGAGCATATTTGCCGCAAGCCGCTCCAATATCACCAACAAAATGCCACGGTTGAGCTGCTTTGATACCTGCTTCCATAATCTCATGAGTAATTCTAATGAGGCGTTCGGCCTCCGGAGAAATTTTTCCGACAAAAAACATACGTGAAGCATCGGCGAAATAACCGTCCAAATCGGTCGTAATGTCTATATTTAGAATATCTCCATTTTTGAGAATAGTTTTTTTCGAGGGTATGCCGTGACAGACAACATTATTCACAGAAATACAAATACTTTTAGGAAAACCTTCAAATTTGAGACAACTTGGATGCGCACCGCGTTCAGTGATAAACTCATGGACAGCGTCATTGATTTTTAAAGTATCAGTCCCTTCTTCGACAAGCTCTCCAGCTAAATCAAGTGCGCCGGAATTTATGACCGCTGCGCGCCGAATTCCTTCAATATCTGACGCATTGTTGATTATTTTGTGAGGAGGTCGAATTTGCCCCTTTGAACTGTCAAATTTCATTTCCTCAATGCGCTCATCAAAAAAAATATGACATTTTTTATATTTTTTTCCGCTGCCACACCAGCATAAATTATTCCTTTTCACGTAGTGAAACATCTCCTTAAAAAATTTTTTTACCATCTTTAAATTAGTACTCCTACAACTTTGACTGATTACCAAAACATTTTATCTATTTATCCTCAAAATGTCCAGCTTATTCTTGACAGAGTCGAGACGTTGTTATATATTATCACAAGCAATATGAAAATTAGCTGAAAGATTTTTCTATGACTCTAGAGGAGAATTTTCCATGAAACGGATTCTAATACTTTTGGTCGTTTTGGTCGCGGCGATTTCTAGCTTTTTGCTATGGCTTTTTCAACGCGATGAAGGCGGTGTGCCGATTTTAAGCTATCACCAGGTCAACGACGTTGATAACAATGCATTTACTTTAACGACCGAACAATTTGAGACGCAAATAAAATACTTGGTCGACAGTGGATATACGATCATTACTCCGGACGAGCTTCTGAACGCGTGGGAAAATAAAAGTGAACTTCCTGCGAATCCGATAGTAATAACCTTTGACGATGGTCACGTTGACATTTATAAAAATGTTTTTCCTATTCTCAAAAAATACAACGTCAAAGCTACATTTTTTATCGTGACGGACAACGTTAACCTGTACCCAAATTATTTAACTTGGCAACAGGCGCGCGAAATGCAAAGTAGTGGTCTGGCAGATATTGAAAGTCATACGCTTAGCCATAAAATATTGACTGAAATTTATTCTCGGGACAAACTTTGGGAACAAATCTACGGTTCAAAACAAGCGATTGAATGGCATCTGAAGAAAAGTGCAAATTTTATCGCCTATCCCGGTGGAAAATACACACGTGAGGCTGAAGAGATGAGTAAGGCAGTTGGATATCGCGCAGGTTTTACGGTTGACTATGGACTAGCTCACAATGATTCTCAAAATTATGTCTTGAACAGGATACCGGTTTTAGGTTCAAATGAACACACTTTTTTCCGATTTCAGTTAAGATTAAAAGCTGCGCCGATAATCGCGCCGCTTTCCAGATTTAAAGAAAAGTTAATTTCTGACGGAAACGAAGGAATTGCCAGTTTTATCTGGATTCCTTAAATAATTTTACTAAGAAAGGGAGTGATAGTATGGATGAAAAATTTTTCAACCTCACCACCGAACTTAGAAATCCCGCTTCTGAAAAAATAGATAAATGTTCAACTTTGGAAATGCTCAAGATTATCAACGACGAAGACAAGAAAATTGCAGTTGCTGTTGAAAAAACCTTGACAAATATTGCAGACGCAGTTGAACTTATTGCCAAAAAAATTTCCCAAGGAGGTCGATTATTTTACATTGGAGCGGGAACTTCCGGTAGACTTGGTGTGCTTGATGCGTCAGAATGTCCACCAACCTTCGGGACGTCGCCCGATTTGATTCAAGGAATTATTGCCGGCGGAAACACGGCTTTAGTAAATTCTATCGAAGGGGCTGAAGATAATAGAGATGCTGCTGTTTCTGATTTAAAGGATAAAAATTTCTGCGTTTCGGATGTTCTGGTGGGAATTGCTACTTCAGGAAGGACGCCATATGTCTTGAGCGGTGTAGAGTACGCAAAGCGATGCGGTGCTTACACTATAGGCATTTCTTGTGTTGAAAATTCAGCTCTTGCAAAAATTGTCGATATTGATATAACTCCTGTAACTGGTGCGGAGGTCATTACTGGTTCGACTCGTATGAAAGCTGGTACTGCTACAAAAATGGTTCTTAATATGTTGACCACTGGGGCAATGATAAAGCTTGGTAAAGTCTACGGAAATTTAATGGTCGATGTTCACGCTACAAATGAAAAATTGCGTGATCGCGCGCGCAGAATTGTCATGATTGCAACAAATTGCGATGAACTGGAAGCTATCGATGCTTTGAATAGTTGCAATTGGCATGCTAAAAGCGCGATAAATTTTCTTAGAAAAAATAGTAATCAAATAATATCCTAAAATTTCATTTAGAAAGGAGCAATAAGAATGCGGAACGGAATATCTGTTTATGCCGGTCTCGGTTACGAGCTTGATGAAAATCTTGCCTTAATCGAATTGGCCGCTTCGCTGGGTATGAAACGTATTTTTACGTCTACTCAAATTCCTGAAGCAGTTGAGGATCCGGAAAAATTTCTTGATGATTTTGCTGTTATTTTGACTAGTGCTATCCGTAGTGGCTTTGAGGTCATTATTGACGTAAATCCCGAAAATATCGACGGATTCGATTGGGAAGGTTTAACATTGAGATTAGACGATGGTTTCAGTTTTTCGCAAATCGTTGAACTTAGTCATTCACGCAAGATTCAGTTGAACGCTTCGACCGTCACAAATGAATTTTTAACAATACTTTTGAATCTCGGAGCAAATTTTCCGAATATAACTGCTCTTCACAATTTTTATCCTCATCCTTATACAGGGCTCGATACATACTTTTTTGAAAATCAAAATAAAATACTACACGATTTTGGAATTTCTGTAGGTGCTTTTGTGCCAAGCCTCGAGGGGCGTCGCAGACCTCCACTCGGCGAAGGTCTGCCCACACTGGAAGATTGTCGCAATTTCAGTACAGATTTATCAGCTAGATTTTTAGTCGCTCTTGGTATTGATTTTATTATAATTGGTGATGGCATGCCTACCGTCGAGGAGTGCAGATCTGTCGCGGAAATTGTAGATGATGAGGTAATAATTCATGCGAATCTTCTAACGAGTGATCCAACTTCTATAAAAATCTTGGGGAATAAATTTACCAGACGCCCCGATATTTCAAAATCTGTGATTCGCGCAGCTGAAGGACGACAGATTCTTAAATCCATTGGAGGGACAATTTCTCCTGATAATTGTGCTACGGAAAGAAATTTTGGAGATATAACGATTGATAATAAAAATTTTGGAAGATACGTCGGGGAAATTCAAATAATTGAAGATGTTCTTCCAGCTGATTTAAGGGTAAATATCGTCGCACGCATCGTCGAAGAAGAAAATTTTTTGACTGGGTATATGAAACCAAGACAAAAATTCTCTTTTAAATTTGTTTAAATCGGAGGTTGATTGCATGAAAATTAAAACCCTACTTTTAACTGCCATGCTCACTATTCCGATTTATACCAATGCAATTGCTTCGCCGACTCTTTCAAGAAATTCAATAGGAAAAGATGTTTTAACTTTACAAAAAAAGCTCTACATTATAGGCTATGAAATTACTGAACTTGACGGAGTTTTTGGAAATGAAACAGAACGTGCTGTATCTGCTTTTCAACATGATCAAAGGATTGATGTGACGGGTATAGTTACAAATGTTACTTGGCGAGCTCTTAAAAAAGCAAAACCTGTAAAAGGTCGTAGTTTGTCAGATTTGAAAGTTATACCAATAAATAGTATAAAAACAATCAGTACTGTTAAAAATCCGAATAGCACGATTGAGCAGCACCAAGTATCCTACGGAAAAACTTTTATAACGAGACAGCAAGGTACCGAAATTATTGCGACAGCGAAAGAGTATATGGGAGTCCCGTATGTTTTTGGAGGTACTACCCCTTCAGGTTTCGATTGTTCCGGTTTTCTTCAATATGTATTTAAAAAACACGGATTTTTAATTCCTCGTCTTGCTGACGAACAATATAATCTTGGGTACTCTGCAAAAATTTCTCAGCTCAACGTCGGTGATTTGGTATTTTTTTCAACGTACATGGAAGGCGCATCTCATTGTGGATTTTACGTGGGTGATGAAAAATTTCTGCATACCTCATCAAGTCGTGGTGTACGTATAGATTCACTAAATAATGATTATTGGAGACCTAGATTTTTAGGAGCAAGAAAAATTGTAGAAGACTAATAATCTTATTATTATGACTTATAAATTTTTATTTAATGTATAATTTAAAGAAAGTAAAAAATGTTTCACATAAAACTGTTTCACGTGCAACAATTTTATGTATTCGTGAAACAGTTTAAAGGTGTATATAAACCCCAAACAAAAACCGACAGCACTCCATCGGGGGACAAGCTGCCGGTTTTTAGTATGGACAAAAAGGTACCGAACTCAAAAGTTAGTGCGCTCGGTGGGAATCGAACCCACGCTTCCAGCTCCGGAGGCTAGCGTCTTATCCACTTGACTACGAGCACATCCATTAAACGTCACTTTAACACAAAATATTTTCAATGTCAACTTTACAATTTAACTAAAAATTATCTGGGTAAACCAACTCCGCCATTTTTTTGACAGCTTCAGGATAATGGAGACCTGGACTCAACAAAAATAAATCCTGCGGCAGAAAATACACTTTGTTATTCTTTGCAGCACTAATTGCTTGCCAGGATTCATTATTTTTCATTAAATTTTCTGTGCTTCTCTTTATTTCCTCAAGATTGCCCATACTCGTTATAAAAATTATTTCGGGGTTTTGTGTGGCAAGTTTTTCTAAGCTATACGGCACAGTGTCGGGGCTCTCGTCAATAAAAGTCATATTTGAAGCAACGTTTTTCCAACTAAACATTTTTGCTATATTTCCTGCTATACTTTCGTCTGATTGGATATTTATCCCTTGTGCAGTGACATGTAAAATTGCCACATTTTTTATTTCCTTTGGCACTTTATTCACAATATCAGCAATGTCATTGTCAATTTTCTTGTTGAGTTCCTCACCTTTTTCTACATTACCATTCAACTTTGCAAATATCTGAATACCTCGATGAACTTCTTCTAGCGTTTTCATGCTCATGACAATTGTAATAATTTTATTTTTCTCAAGTATATCTATTATTTTTTCATTCATGCCTTTATTAATTATCACTATATCGGGATCGCAAGATAAAAGGCGTTCTACATCAATGTTGTACACTTGTCCAATGCTTGGAATATCTTTCGCCCAATCGGGTGTTTTATTTTTTGAGTCTGGACGAGCTACAATGTTACCTCCAATTTCGTGGATAGGTTCTAAAAATGATGCAGAAGTCACTGCAATCCTTTCCGGCTTATCTTTTAAAATAACTTTACGCCCGAGATCATCTTCTAATTCCGCGAAATTTATAGTTTCAACTCCGTTAATATCCTCTCTTGACCCGTCACAGCCGGCTATAAAAAATATCATTACAAAGGCAAAAACGATCAAGCAAAATTTTTTCAAACCTAAACTTCATCCTCTCTTTAATGTCGTTTTTTTCTCGTTAAAACAGTAGAAAGATAATTTATTTCCTCTAATTTATGGTCAATGACATTCTTAATAATTTTTTCATCTTCTAATCCACAACGACTAACTAACACTGCTTCTTCGGACATATTCTCTTTTTCAAGAATATCAACAACTTCTTCAAAGTTTTTATAAACTTTCATCAAAACTGCAACATCAGAATTTCTTATTGCACCGATAATAAGGTCGCGCTCTGCTGTCGCGGGAATTACCGTCATTATGTCATTGCCGTAGCACAGAGGAAGTCCGATATAACTAGCAATGGCCAAAAATGAAGGAACTCCCGCAATGGTTTTGATTTTTATACCACAATCTTTCAAAAGCCGAAAAATATAAATGTACGTACTAAAAAACATTGGATCTCCAAGTGTGAGAAACGCCACATCCTTTCCATCGTTTAAAAACTTAATTATTTCTCTTTTGTTGTTCTCGAAAATTTTATGGAAATCCTCAAAACCTTTAACCATCGGGAAGGTTTGATAAACAATTTCAACGTCTGACCGCAGATAAGGCTTTGCTATTGACAACGCGACACTACCTTCTTTTTTTTCAGTCTTCGGCGCAATAATTACATCAACCTTTTTTATGGCATTGATAGCTTTTACCGTTAAAAGTTCGGGATCTCCAGGCCCCACCCCAACTCCATAAAATGTCCCTGCCGTGTTTGACGCGCTACTCTCCATTTCATTAATGCCTCCATTTGTGCTAAAATAAACAAAAACTCCCTTACAAGATTCCCTTCTAAGCTCATACACGACGCATTTTTTCTCTGTTGCGATTTTATCTGTACGAGTTGCAATGTTACCATAAATCGTCAAAATTGTGAATATGGAGGTTTAAAAATGAACTATATTCTTATTTTTTTTCTAATCTTCATTACCGTTATTTTTGTTTTAGGTATAAGACGTGCCCATGTGATGTCTAAAAAATCTGTTGAATTAATCAATAAATATGAATATAACAAAAATAGTCACGAGTTAATTGAGGAAATATTTGAATTTATAAGCAAAGATTTTTTACTCTCTAGGATTTTAAAGAAAAATAATGCCAGCTTAGAGGATATTTCAAAATTGCACTCAAAATTAATGGAGTGGGGAGACTTTAGGAAATATAATAGATATGTCCCTATAACGTCCTTTTTTAACGCATCTGCCTTAGATTATCTGCTAAAACACAAAGCCGATAATTCAAAAACTCTTACCGAAAAAATGATGAATCATTTCCATATTTAACCCCGATATTTTATTATTTCTCGAAAAATAGCTTGTTGCAGGAAAAAGTAGACTTACGGCGAATTTTTTAACAAAATCCTAGGGGTTAAAAATTTTTTTAGGAGGGGCGGAAATTGGATAAAAGGGAGAGTTTGTGGGAAGCATATCTCAAACGAGGTTTTAGTCGTCGCAGTTTTTTAAAGGGCTGTGTAGCTTTGACTTCTCTTATGGGTTTGAGCACGGATATGCTGTCAAAAGTTGTCGAGGCAGCGGAGACAAAGCCGTTGCCTGTGGTTGTTTGGATTCACGGTCATGAGTGTACGGGTTGCGATGAATCGTTCATCAGATCTGCGTCACCTCTGGCGTCAGATATTGTTTTGACGAATATTGCACTTGAATACGACCATCTGCTTAGTGCGGCTTGTGGAGCACCTTTTGAAGCTCATTTAGATGAAGTTATAAATAAACACAACGGGCAATATATTCTCGCTGTAGAAGGTGCAGTCGCTACCAAAGATAGCGGAGTTTATTGTATGTCAGGCGGTCATACGTTTACTCATCTTCTGTCGAAGGCTGCAAAAGGCGCAGCAGCAATAATCGCTTACGGTAGTTGCGCGGCTTATGGCGGCATTCAAGCGGCAAGTCCCAATCCTACAGGTTCTGCGGGAATTTCAAATTTTGTCGGAGGTAAACCGGTAGTTAATGTGCCCGGCTGTCCTCCTATTCCGGAAGTTATGACGGGCGTGGTTATGCACGTTGCACTTTTCGGAACTGTTCCCCCGCTTGATGGTGACGGGCGTCCGAAACAGTTTTACGGAAACAGAATTCATGATACTTGCTATCGTCGTCCATTTTTCGATGCTGGTATGTTCGCTGAAACTTATGACGACGCCGGCTCAAAAGCTGGTTGGTGCCTCTATAAATTGGGTTGTCGCGGTCCAGAAACTTATAATTCCTGCGGAAATTTGCGCTGGTGGCAGGGCATGAGTTATCCTATTCAATCGGGAGCGGCTTGCATTGGTTGTTCAAATAAAAATTTCTGGGATGAGGCTCCTTTTTCCGATCGTTTGCCAAAATACGGTAAGCTCGGAGATGCAGATAAAATTGGTGTCGGCTTGGGAGTTTTAACCGCCGCTGGTGTCGGTGCACATGCAGTTGCAAGTATTATTCAGCGAAACCGCCGCGATAATTTAATGGAAGAAGAGCATAAAGATTAGTTAAAACAAATGAGGTGAATTTTAATGGCACACGTGGTTGTAGACCCGATTACGAGGATTGAGGGGCATCTGCGCGTTGAAATTGAGGTAAATGAAGCCGGAAAAGTCACTGACGCGATTTCTAGCGGTACGGCTTGGCGTGGGCTTGAACTTGTCATGAAAAATCGCGATCCTCGCGATGCTTGGGCGTATATTCAGAGAATTTGCGGAGTTTGTACGACGGCTCATGCTCTTGCTTCAGTTCGCGCGGTTGAAGACGCGCTCGGAATTTCTATCCCTAACAATGCAAATTATATCCGCAATATTATGGCGGCGACTTTGACGGTTCAAGATCATATTGTTCATTTTTATCATTTGCACGCTCTGGATTGGGTGAGTCCCGTCGAGGCTCTTTCTGCAGATCCTGCTAAAACGGCTGAACTTCAAACTTCTCTTTTAAACGCGTATCGGTTACCTTTGAAGGTTCCGAACGAAATAGCGACAGAGGCTTATCCGCATGATTTTCCCGCCGCGACTGTCCAATATTTTGCGGCTATTCAAGCGAAGGTTAAAGCTATAGTCGATAGCGGACAGCTCGGAATTTTTGCTGCACAGTGGTGGGATCATCCGGATTATAAATTACTTCCACCGGAAGTTCACTTGCTGGCTGTAGCGCATTATCTCGAAATGCTCGATAAACAGCGCGAAATTGTCACGCCTCATGTTGTTTTTGGCGGAAAAAATCCACACCCGCATTACGTTGTGGGTGGTGTACCCTGCGCGATTTCTCTGAATGACGGTAATGCTCCTGTTAATACTGCGCGCCTTGCAATAGTAGATCGCGCAATAAATTTCGCTCGTTCGCTCGTCAACAATTATTATTTGCCGGATTTAATCGCAGTCGGCAATATTTACGTTCGCGCAGGTCGTGTTGACGGCGGAGGGCTGTCGAAAACTCGTGTTATGGCTTTTGGGGACTATCCTCTTGACGGTTATAAAGGCACTTCAAACGGCAATGGCTATTTTAATAATTTATTAATTCGTTCTAATGGAGTCGTTGAAAATTTTGGTCAAGGCGTTGCTAATGCGAGTTTCTATGAAATTACCGCTGATGATCTCAAGAATGATACCGTTTCTGAAGGCGTAGAGCACGCTTGGTATGAATATCCTGACCACAAAGACCTGCTGCATCCTTGGGAAGGAATTACTAAGCCTAATTATACCGGTCCAAAAACCGGCACTCCGACAATGTGGGAGACTCTCAATGAGAGTGGCAAGTATTCCTGGCTTAAGACTCCGAAATGGAAAGGTAAGCTTTGCGAAGTGGGTCCTCTGGCGCATTACATTATCATTTACACGAAATCTCAAAAAGGTCTGCTACCGGAGCCGACTTGGGCTGAAAAAATGATGTTGGATCAGATTCAAGCTGTTTCGACGGTTCTCGGTGTTTCTGCTGAAACTTGGATGCCGACTATGGTAGGACGCACTGCTTGTCGCGCCCTTGACGCGCAGCTTGCGGCGGAAATTAACAGATTTTTCTTTGACAAGCTCATTGCAAATATGAAAAATGGCGATACTACCACGATGAATAACGAGAAGTGGTACCCCGACACTTGGCCGAAAGAATGCATGGGCGTTGGGCTTTACGAGGCTCCTCGCGGCGGTCTCAGCCATTGGGTCGTTATTAAGGACGAGAAAATTGATAATTATCAGTGTCTTGTGCCGACAACTTGGAACGCTTGTCCGCGTGACGATAAAGCCGGTCATGGCGCGTACGAATTGGCGATGATGGATACTCATGTCGCTATAGCAAATAAACCGCTTGAAATTGCGAAAGTGGTGCGTTCTTTTGACCCGTGTATGGCTTGCGCGACTCATATGTATAACACAAAAGGTGAGGAAATTAGTATAATTTCGACTGATCCTTATAGGAGGTGAATGGCGGTGAAGTCTGTTAAAGATGTTGAGCGGAAGGAGTATTATCTTTTCAGTCCTTTTCTGAGAATTTTTCACTGGATCATGGCGTCGCAGATTGTAATTCTCTTTGTTACCGGATTATTAATTACAAAACCGATGAATGTTGCCACGACGGAGCCGACTTTTTCGATTACGTCGATGGATCTGGTGCGCGATATTCATTTTACTGCTGCGTTTATTTTCTGTGTTGCTTTTATTTTAAGAATTTATGGTTTTATAATAAATAAAGGCGACAGACTTTTTCCACGATTTTGGGAGGGGCATTTTTACTCCGAAACGGTTGATGTGGCTCTGCACTACATGCTACTGAAACCACACCACGCACCTTTTTTGAGAAATCCTCTTGCAAGAATGTCTTATGCTGGGCTTTACGTTTTAGTGGCGATTGAGATTTTAACGGGGTTTGCGATGTATTTTATGACTTCTCCGTCGACCACTGGAGGTATTCTTTTTGGTTGGGTAAATACTATTCTTGGTAGTGAAATGATGACACACTATGTTCATCACTATGTTGCTTGGTTTATAATCCTCTTTGCGATAGGTCATTTGTATATGGTTATTCGCGCAGAGTTTATGGAAGGCGAGAGCGAAGTTTCAAGTATGTTTTCGGGTAAAAAAGTTCTGGCTCATACTCCTAAGGATGCAAATGAACTGGAGTAAAATTTTAATTAAATAAAAAAATTTAGACGCTTCGTTATCTCTTTCGGAGCGTCTTTTATTTTCTATACCGCTGTATTTTTTTGAATTACAAAAAATTAATCATTTTTAAGTGTAACTGTAGCTAAAGCAGCAACTTTGTCATCGGGTTTTGTTTTCATAAGAATGACACCCTGAGTATTACGACTGACAACAGAAATATCAGAAACATCCGTACGAATAACAAGCCCTTCCGTCGTCACGAGCATGAGCTCTCGATCGGGACGAACCACTTTAATTCCTATAACATTGCCGGTTTTTTCGGTGACTTTCATATTTATAATACCTTGCCCACCTCGCACTTGAGGACGATACTCGGAAGTTGGAGTACGCTTTCCGTAACCTCCTTCGCTGACAGTTAAAACATCTGCGCCTTTGCTTAGTTTGTCCATTCCGACGACATAATCACCCTTTTTTAGCTTAATACCGCGCACTCCGTGGGCACTCCTACTCGTTGCACGAACTTCCTCTTCAGCGAAAGCGATCGCCTTTCCTTTTGCTGTGCCGAGCATTATATACCGCTCGCCTTCAGTAAATTTCACGCCTATAAGCTCGTCGTCTTTGCCGAGCCTGATCGCAATCATACCACGTTTAACCATTGAACTAAACTCGGAAAGTTGAGTTTTTTTGACAATTCCTCTTCGCGTCGCCATAAAGAGGTAACGAGTCGGATCGAACTCTTTGACTTTAATCAACGCGGTAATCATTTCACCTTGTTCCAGAGGTAACAGGCTACTGATGTGGACACCTTTCGCGATCCTGTTTGACTCGACGATCTGATAAGCTTTAAGAGGAAATACTTTTCCACGATTTGTGAAAAATAAAATAATTTGATGATTGCTTGTGATTAAAATATGTTCGACTACATCTTCAGCCTTAGTGCTCATACCCGTTACACCAATGCCGCCTCTTCTTTGACTTTTATAAATGCTGAGATTAATCCTTTTGATATAGCCACCTCTTGTTAAAGTGACAACTATATTATCGTCATGAATTAAATCTTCTTTTGAAAATTTAGTGAGCGTACCTTCCAGAACAATTTTTGTGCGACGAGCATCCCCGTATTTTTCCTTTACATTATTTAACTCAATTTTAACTATTTCGAGAATTTTACTTTCATCAGAAAGAATATCCGTAAATTTTTCAATAGCAGTCTTGACAAGATGATACTCACCTTCAATTTTTTCGCGCTCAAGACCGGTTAGTTTTTGTAGTTTGAGATCTAGAATAGATTGAGCTTGAACGTCACTTAATAAAAATTTTTTCATTAAGCTAGATTTTGCATCATTTATCGTTGAACTTTGTTTAACAATGCTAATGACGGAATCGAGATTTTCCACAGCTTTTGTAAGACCTTCTAAAATATGAGCACGTGCTTTTGCTCTGCCAAGATCGTAATGAGTTCTGCGAGTGACTATTTCTTCATGATGCTTTATATAATTTTGCAAAATTTGGGTCAAATTCAAAATCTGTGGTACACCATTGACTAAAGCCAGCATCGTCACTCCGAAAGAATCTTGCATTTGAGTATGCTTGAAAAGTTGATTTAACATAATTTGCGGGTTTATCTCGCGCCTAAGGTCAATGACAATTCTCATCCCATCTCGATCTGATTCGTCGCGCAGATCTGTTATGCCCTCAATTATTTTTTCTCGTGCAAGGTCGGCAATTTTTTCAATAAGTCGAGCTTTATTCACTTGATACGGGAGTTCAGTAACAATAATTCTTGGTCTTCCATTTGAAATTGTTTCAATCTTCGTCGTAGCACGCATTTTGATTAATCCGCGCCCCGTCCGATAGGATTCGATAATTCCTTCAGTCCCGATAATTTGTCCGGCAGTTGGAAAATCCGGACCTTGAATTTTTGTCATTAATTCCTCAACGGTTGCGTCGGGCTTTGAAATTAACATCAGCGTCGCATTGATAACCTCCGCCAAATTATGTGGAGGAATATTCGTCGCCATACCAACTGCAATTCCGGAGGTGCCATTAACCAAAAGTTGCGGAAATTTCGCCGGAAGAACTGAAGGTTCTTGCAAAGATTCGTCATAATTCGGCATAAAGTCAACGGTATTTTTATCAATATCTTGCAACATCAGCTCGGAAATTTTTGACATACGAACTTCTGTATAACGCATAGCTGCCGCAGGGTCACCATCGACCGAACCAAAATTGCCATGACCATCCGCAAGTTGATAACGCATTGAAAAATCTTGCGCCATTCTAACAATCGCGTCGTAAACCGAAGTATCGCCGTGTGGGTGGTACTTACCCAAAACTTCACCGACAATGCGCGCAGATTTCTTGTACGGTTTTCCACTAGTCATTCCGGCTTCCTGCATTGCGTATAAAATTCGCCTATGGACGGGTTTCAAACCGTCGCGAACGTCGGGAAGGGCGCGCGCAACAATGACCGACATCGCGTAATCTATGTAAGAAAATTTCATCTCGTGTTCGAGATTGACAGGAACTATTTTCCCGTGCATGTACTCCAACTCTTCCACATTCTCACCTCGTTTAATTTCTAAAAACGCGCCAATTATAGCATTTTTCTAACAAAAAGTCTACAAGCCCCCATTTATGAACCATAGTTCCATCCATTATAAATATTAACAGAAAAGAGAAATTAATAAACTTAACAAGAAAAAAGTGATAAACAAAAAGGCACACACCTCATTGAAGATATGCGCCTTTTTTTGTGGCTTGAATTGCTCAAAATAATTTCTTTATAGTCAAGATGTTTTGAGAATCTTTGTACTCATAATGAATTTCATCAACAGTTTTTTTCACAAGAAAAATACCGAGTCCTCCGATTTCACGCTCATCTAATTCGAGATTTATATCGGGATCCTCATGTTCCAGTGGATTGTAAGGAATGCCTGAATCGATGAAAGTCAGCTCAATAGCTCTCGGGGTATCCTCAAAATCTCTGCAAATGGTAGCCATTCCGTGACCAGTCGGATAAGCATAGTTCGCAACGTTGACGAAAATTTCTTCGATTACCAATTCCATTTGCATAAGGATTTTCATCGAGCAACCTTTTTCTTCAAGAGGTTCAATCACAAAACTGGTCACCAATGGCAAGTTTTCAATCGATGCCTCGACCGTAAATTTCTCCATCGTGAACTCTCCATTACTTTTCGATGTTCATAAGGTCGGCAAATCCTGTCATTTCCAAAACTTCCATGACCGTTTCATCCACGTGCCGAATCTTCATGCTGCCCTGTTTATTCATGCGCTTCTGAGCCATAAGGAGAACGCGCAAACCCGCCGAAGCGACATACTTGAGCCCGGAAAAATCAAAAATCAAATCTTTTACGCCATTAAAAGACGCATTAAGCTCTTTCGTAAGTTCCTGCGCATTTGAGGCGTCGAGACGCCCGATGATTTTTACTACCAAAGTAGTGCCGTTCAATTCTTTTTGTATTTCCATTAAAATACCTCCTTAAAGTTAATAACAGGTAATGCTACTTTCCCGCCTTGATTAATTGATTCTTCTCGCAATCATAACGTCCATACAACAAGGAACGCTAGAATTAATTTCAGTCGGATAAATTTCCTCCATCATTTCAAATTTCCAATTCTGTCCGTAATAGCTAAAAAGCTCCGCCGCTTGATAAAAGTGTCCCTTTTTCTTCAAATTGAACGAATCAGAAACGAAACTTTTTTCGACAAAAACATTGATGACATTGAGCCCGCCAATAGCCGTATTTTCCTGAAGAATGTTGAAAATTCGTCTCCTATCGGTAATCGGAATATAATGCATTGTCATGTTAGAATATATGACGTCAAAATTCGCTCCGATTTTGTAATTCAAAATATCTGCATGGAAAAAATTTACATTAACTCCAGCTTTGTTTGCAAGTTGTCTACCTCGTTGTAAACACTCATTTGAAATATCAAAAGCTGAAACAATATAGCCATTCTTCGCAAAAAATACAGCCGTTTGACCATCGCCGCAACCGATTTCCAAAAGAGTTCTTGGCTTATTTGGGGGCATGAACCCCAGCACTTCACGAGTCATTTTGTTAATTTCATTACCAAAATGATAATTACTTTGTTCAAAACTGTTTTCGTATTGTGCAATCTTCAGATTTTCGGCATGATAACCGAAAAGCGAATCTATACTAATGTCAAAAATTGCCGCCAACTTTGGGAGCATATCAACATCGGGTCTGCTCTGACCATTTTCCCAGCGCGAAACTGACTGTGGAGTTATCCCCAATTTGTCAGCCAGTACCTCTTGTGTTATTCCCAGAAACTTGCGCGACTCGTAAATTCGCTCAGCCAAAATTGTTTCCTCTTTCATGAAATCCTCTCCTTAAATTGCTACTGCGATTAATCTTGGTATAATACTCGATATTTTTGCAAAAAAAACATTAATTAATAAATAATTCTCTCTCTATTGCCATATATCACCACCCCAAACAATCATAAATTATCCTCCAATCTTAAAATTATATCTCTAAGTTCAGTAGCCTTTTCAAATTCCAAATTCCTGGAGGCCTCCTGCATTTGAGATGTCAAACTTTTAATTAAATTTTTACGCTGTGTAGTGGTCAATCTTTTTAATAAATCACCCACCGACCTATTTTTCGTATTATCGGATTTCTTTATTGGCAATTCGATCAAGGGAGCGATAGGCTTACTAATTGTACGCGGAACTACGTTATTTTTCAAGTTGTATGTTTCTTGAATTTTCCTCCTTCTGTCGGTTTCCTCCATTGCCCTCTTCATCGAATCAGTCACTTTTTCTGCGTAAAGAATAACTTTGCCATGAACATTTCGCGCAGCTCTCCCTATAGTCTGAATTAAAGAAGTTTCAGAACGAAGAAAGCCCTCTTTGTCCGCGTCAAGGATAGCAACAAGAGAAACTTCGGGCATATCAAGCCCTTCTCGAAGAAGATTTATTCCGACGAGAACATCAAATTTCCCGATACGCAAGTCGTGAATAATTTCTGCTCTTTCAATCGTCACAATATCCGAGTGCAGGTACCTCACTCGAATGCCTGCCCCATGTAAATACTCAGTAAGTTCCTCTGCAAATTTCTTTGTCATGGTTGTAACAAGAACTCTTTCATTAGCTTTTGCGCGATTACGAATCTCAGCAATTAAATCGTCGACTTGATTTTTAATCGGACGGACTTCGACTTCCGGATCAAGCAAACCAGTTGGACGAATCACTTGCTCAACAACCTGGTCGGAATGGTTAAGTTCGTAATCAGCAGGGGTCGCAGAAACATAAATCACCTGTGAAATTTTACCGTTAAATTCTTCAAAAGTCAAAGGTCTATTGTCCAACGCGCTGGGAAGACGGAACCCATTCTCAATTAATGAAAGCTTGCGAGAACGGTCACCGGCAAACATTGCGCGAATTTGGGGAATTGTAACATGCGACTCGTCAATTATCGTCAAAAAATTGCCAGGAAAATAATCAATCAAAGTATCTGGCGGCTCACCTACGTCACGACCTGTTAAATGCCGCGAATAATTTTCAATTCCCGAACAATATCCCATTTCTTTAATCATTTCGAGGTCAAACTTTGTGCGTTGTTCGATTCTTTGTGCCTCGATAAATTTATGTTCCGAATTAAAAAAATCAATTTGTTCTCGAAGTTCAGTACGAATACTTTTTTCGGAGCGCCTCAAATCGTCATCATTAGCGACGTAATGAGATGCAGGAAAGATGAAAATTTCGCTACGTACGCCTAGAAATTTTCCGGTCAGCATCTCTATCTCTGATATTTTTTCTACCATATCTTCAAAAACAACAATTTTTATTACACGTCCATTATAACTTGCAGGAACAATCTCAATAACGTCACCACGAACACGAAACTTTCCACGTTCAAGATTTAAATTATCGCGTTCATAACGAATTTCAATCAGCCTATTTAAAATCGTTTCACGTTCAATTTGTTGATCTTTATAAAGATGTAGCAACATTTTTGCATAATTTTCAGGTGAACCTAAACTATAGATGCATGAAACACTTGCAACGATAATAACATCTTGACGCTCAAATAGACTACATGTCGCGGAATGACGCATTTGATCAATTTCATCGTTGATGGAAGCATCTTTTTCGATGTATGTGTCAGTTGCAGGAAGATACGCCTCCGGTTGATAATAATCGTAATAGCTCACAAAATACCCAACATAATTGTTTGGGAAAAAACTTTTAAACTCCGCTGCAAGTTGAGCAACTAGCGTTTTATTATGCGCTATAACAAGTGTTGGACGCTGAATTCTTTCTATAACTTTAGCAATAGTGTAGGTCTTTCCGGTGCCGGTTGCTCCAAGTAACACTTGAGCAGCAAGCCCATTTTCAACACCTTCAGCCAAATTTTTAATAGCTTGTGGTTGATCGCCTGTTGGATAAAAATTTGACTCAACTTTAAATATTTTTTTATTCATAACTTTAAAAATATGTTGTTTTTCTCATTAAACTTCCCTAGCAGTTAAGAGAGCTTCAACTTTTAGAGATGTACTTTTATTTAAATCAATAAATTCATTCTTTGTAGTTTGCACTATAGGCTGAGCAGTGACACGCATTTCGTCTATGTAAACAATTTTTGCCCTCTTTCCATTACTAAGACCAACCCAACTACCGTTAAATGCCTGACGAAGATGACGCATAAACAAAAGTCCGAAACGTGTATCAAGTTTCCCCTTAAGCATGTCCTCATAAAGAACCTTAAAAATGTCAAATGGCGAATTGCGTTTAGCATAAGAACGGTTAGCCGCCATAGCGTCATATATATCGAGAATCGCAAGGATCTTGCCATAATCGCTGATTTGATCGCCTTTTAGGTGATTAGGATAACCAGAGCCGTCACAACGCTCGTGATGATGTAAAACCCCCATTAAAACCGCAGACAGCCTACCTATTGACGAAAATTTTAGCATGTCATAGCCATAATCAACGTGACGCTTAATTTTATCAAATTCTTCAGGGGTAAGTTTTCCTGTCTTGTTAAGAATTTCTTTGGGAATCTTCATTTTTCCAATTTCGCTCAAAAGACCTGCCATAATAATCTCTTTTACCTGCATTCTTGTATAACCTATCCAATGGGCGGTGAGACCGGCCAGAATACCGACATCTACGGCGTGATGAATAGTATAATCGCCGTCCCTAGTCATATTGTGGATTTGCGCAACAGCAATCGAACTATCACACAATTTGTCAAGATTCTCACTCTGCAAAATGCACTCCAAATCCTCTATATCAAGCTTATCACCGCGAGCCATAGTGTAGTAAATATTCTGCACTCTATTGTAGGTCCTTTGATAGCATTCGAGATATTCAAAATCAATCAGATGCTCCTCACCTGCAAGCTCAGCAGTGTCGTCCTCTTCTACTTCGTCTATATAAACAGAAAAAATATTTTTCCCGACGAGATTTTGAATCATTTGTGCATTGAGAGTGGTATTTTTTTTGAGAAGAACTTTTCCATCCAAATCCAGTACGTCTCGCCCGACTTTCATACCAGCGCGCAAAACATCTACATCATAGGATCTTAACATTTAATCGCCCCCAATGTTCGGAACTTCGAGATTATATTTGCCAATTGGCTTAAAATTCCTGCTAATCATGCGAATGCATAAAAACCTTTACAACTGAGTTTTCATTTTTAAAATTCGACGCACAGACTCATTTATCCTTTCTTCTGAAATTGTTCCTTTGTTGACAGCGTTCAGGATGCTCAAATATACTTTTATTTCATGGTCATATTCGTGACAAACCAGGACAATGTCAGCACCGGCCTCTACAGCTTGCACTCCAACATTATCAAAATCATTATAGTTTGAAGTTGCCCCCATTTCCAAATCATCGGTGATTATAACGCCCTTAAAACCCAGTTTATTTCTCAAGAGGTCAGTCATTACTACACTCGATAGGCTGGCTGAATTAGCTGTATCAAGTGCTTCATATTTTAAATGAGAAACCATAATCATGAATTTAGAATTATCTTGTTCATTAATTACTTTTACGAAAGGTGGCAAATCGTGGTTAATCAAAAAATTTATATCGCCGTCAATAATAGAGACATCTTTATGAGAATCAACTTTACCGCGTCCAATTCCGGGGAAATGCTTCAGGCAATAGAAGAGTTTAGTATCCTCATACCCCTTAGCGGCATTAGACACAAATTCTGCAGCGATATAAGGATCATCACTAAAAAAACGACTGTTGTTACTGCCTACATCAGCAACTGGTGCAAAATT
Organism: uncultured Selenomonadaceae bacterium; assembly: GCA_905234195.1. Lineage (GTDB taxonomy): Bacteria > Bacillota > Negativicutes > Selenomonadales > Selenomonadaceae > Quinella. The sequence continues at coordinate 32,409 of CAJOFR010000001.1, read as the reverse complement.
TATATTGAACCCAAGTTCCTTCAAATCTTGAGCTATTGCTTTTGCGTAGTTTTTGGCATCAACAGGATTTCCACCAGCACATATTTCCGTTTGCGAGGGGTATACTGTCAAATCATTTTGCATTCTTGAAACTCTCCCACCCTCCTGGTCAACAGCTATGAATAACGGATTTTTTTCATTAGCGTTATTCTGCAAATCTTCTATGAAATTTTTTACTTGAATTTTATTCTCCATATTTCTATTATAAAAAATAATTCCGCCAATATTGTACTGCGTTAGCATATTTTTGATATCGTCATTCATTTCACTTCCGTGAACGCCTATTATAATCATTTGTCCGATTTTTTCATCAAGAGACATTGAATTTAATTTTTTTTCAATAATGTTATTTTCATTGCTGGTTTGTGCAATATAAATAGCTTCGTCCTCTACAATATCTTTCGTGTCATAAAAGAAACGTCCGCAAATAAAACTTATGAAAATAATGATCGCGAACCAGAGAATAAATTTTCTCATTCTCCTTCACCTTGCTGTTGATTAAATTAAATTTTAAGATATTATAGCAGTTATTCTAAAATACTGCTATAATGTACGAGGTTTCATTTTAAATTGTATTTAACAATTCGGAGGCAGTGATTTTGGAAACAATAAAAAAGATATCTGAACTAACAAAAAAATATAGTCGACCGGTTATAGCTCTCGGTATGTTTGACGGAGTACATGTTGGGCATGTAAGCGTGATTCGGCACGCGGTGGAAATCGCTAAGGAAAACGATGGCACAGCGATGGTCTTTACTTTTCTAAATCATCCTTTAAATGTTTTAGATCCACAGTCCGCACCTCTCATGATATGCAATAGAAGCCTAAGAAGAGAGATTTTTGCTGAGCTGGGTATAAAGATTTTAATAGAAATTTTATTTACAAAAGAATTTAGTAAAAAATCTCCAGAAGAATTTTTAAATCTAATAAAAGAAAAAATTTCACCAATTTACGTTGTTACGGGACCAAACTACACTTTTGGGCGATCTGGTAAAGGTAATTGTCGAATGCTCGTTCGAGAATGTGAAAATTATGGTTTTAAGGCGGAAATTTGCTCTGCTGTTGCAATTGACAAAAAAATGGTCAGCAGTACGAAAATTCGTGCATTAATTGCGAATGGAAATTTAGAATTAGCGAATGAGTTTTTAGGCTACGAGTTTACGTACGCTTCTACGGTAGTTCATGGAGATAAAAGAGGAAGAAAATTGGGATTTCCAACCGCAAATCTTGAAATTGATGACGGTCATGCTATGTTGCCAAACGGCGTCTATGCTGTTCGTGTCAAAACAGATGGAATGTTTTACGGAGGAATAGCAAATATAGGTGATAATCCAACATTCAAGCTTGCAAAACGCAGATTGGAAATTTTCATAGATAATTTTAATAGGGATATTTACGGGGAAGAAATTTTTGTTAGTTTTATCAAAAAAATTCGTGAAGAAAAAATATTTTCTTCAGTAGAAGAACTCCAGTCACAGATATATGAGGATATACGTATTTTCAAATCAATTTTTAATTTCAATAAATTAGGAGAAAAATTCAGATGATACCTGTCGAAATAAATAAAAGTTATGAGATAGAGATTCAAGATCTTAATATTGCTGGAGAAGGGATAGGAAAATTCAAGGGTTTTACGATTTTTGTTGAGGGTGCTTTGCCAGATGAAAAGGTTATCGCGCATATTGTACAATTGAAAAATAACTACGCTATTGGTCGAATTTTAAAAATTATAAAAAAAAGTGAGCATCGTACAGAGCCAATTTGTCCTGTTTATAATCATTGTGGGGGTTGTCAACTGCAGCACTTGAGCTATTCTGAGCAACTTAAGTGGAAACGAAAAAAAATTCTTGATGATCTAGAAAGAATTGGAAATTTATACGATATTGAAATTTTTGATACTATTGGAATGAAAAATCCGTTTCATTATAGAAATAAAATGCAATTTCCAGTAGGACATTCCAAATCTGGCATCATCGTTGGGTGCTACGCTCGTGGAAGTCACAAGATTATAGACACAGATGCATGTATAATTCAAAAGGAAGTTATTGATAAAATTCTATGCTCCGTCAAGAAAGCAATCAATCTTTTTAATTTGACTCCGTATGATGAAGATAGTCACAAAGGAATCTTGCGTCACGTTATGTGTCGAGCGGGAGCTGATGGTGAACTAATGGTGGTTTTTGTAACTGCAACAAAGAAGTTACCTAATGCCAAAAATGTTATCAAATTCCTGCGAACTAAGCATCCAGACATTACTAGCATTCAACAAAATATTCAAACTTACCACAATAATGTTATTTTAGGGCGTGAAACTAAAGCTCTTTTTGGCAGTTCAACAATTAAAGAAAAAATTAAAGAAATTCAATTTTCTATATCCGCACGTTCTTTCTTTCAGGTAAATACTTCACAAGCCGAAGTTTTATACCGAATAGCTCTGGATTTTGCTGAACTTACAGGAAATGAAGTCATCATTGATGCTTATTGTGGTATAGGAACGATAGCCATTTTTCTGTCCAAGTTTGCTCATAAGGTTTATGGGATTGAAATTGTGAATACAGCAATTATTGATGCGAAAAAAAATGCAAAAGAAAATAAAATCAAGAACGTTGAGTTTATAGCTGGCGATGTTTGCAAAATTATTCCACAAATTTATAGTCACGGTATACGTGCAGATGTTATTGTTGTCGATCCTCCGAGAGCTGGTTGTGATAAAAAAGTACTTGAAACTTTCACAAAAATGAATCCCAGCCGCATTATTTACGTTTCATGCAATTCCTCAACTTTAGCACGTGACCTTACGATTTTAAATGACTTAAACTATATCACAAAGAAGATCCAACCTGTCGACATGTTTCCTTTTACTTCTCATGTTGAATCTGTCGCGCAAATTATAAAAAAAGCTTGAAGTTTTTCAAAAGGAGATTTATAGGAAAAATTATAATGACTTATTACAACGATAGAAGTGATAGGAATTGTCCAGTAATTTTCAAAATTGAATAGCTCCATTGCGGAGTCGTATACTGAAATAAATAAAATTTTTAAAAATTGATTAATTCAAGAGAATTTATATCATGAAAATAACTATTATACAAACTAAGCCGCAAATTGGAAATGTTACTGAAAATTTTAAAATAGTCGCAGATTTAATCAAATGTGTTTCCGATACGGATGTTGTTGTTCTACCGGAACTGTGGTCTACCGGATATTATCCTGAACCAATAGAGAAATTTGCTGATATGAATGGTCAACAAACTGTCAACTTTATCAGTCATCTTTCAAAACAATATAATCTCAACATTATTGCTGGTTCTGTAATCGTAAAGGTGGGCACAAATTTCTTCAATCGTTGTTTTGTAAGTGATCGTCTGGGAAGAATTATTGCAATTTACGATAAATCTCATTTATTTAGTCAAGCGAAAGAAAATAAAATTTTTACTCCAGGCAAAGAGGTCGTCACTGTTGAAATAGACGATATAAGATGCGGTCTGGCAATCTGTTACGATTTACGTTTTCCCGAATTCATTAGAAGAATGGCACTACAAGGCATAGAGATTCTTTTTGTTCCAGCTGCTTGGAGCTTAAGGCGTCTCATTCCGAGACAAATTTTAACGAAAGCGAGAGCTATTGAAAATCAGATTTTTGTAGTATTTGTCAATAGTTCAGGTAAATCAGAAATTTTAAATCCCATTGGTGAAATCATAGCAGAAACTGGTTTAGGGAATCAAATATTAACCTGCGAAATTGATTTAAATTTTAGAAAAGAAGTTATTGATAAAATGAATCTCCTTGATGATAGAAATTTATTCACAGATAGCTAAATTGAATTTTTTATTAAAGAATGAATCGTTGCTCATTGGTGAACCAGGGTACAACTTCCGATGCAGAACCTCTTAAGCAAAAAAGAATTATGCGATCTCCTGACAACAAAATTGTATGTCCATTTGGAATTGCAGCTTTTTTATTTCTAACGTAAGCACAAACCAAACATGACTTTGGTAACCCCACTTCCATCAATTTTTTTCCTTCTACTTTGGTGCCTTTTTGAATAATTACTTCTACCGCTTCGGCTTTGGCTCCCTCCAGAATAGATACTCGTGTGACGCCCCCACGCCTTACGAACGCTAAAATTTCGCTGGCTGATAAAAGACGCGCAGAAATCACGACATCCACACCGACTTTTTCGATCAAATCAACGTACTCTGTGCGATAAACGCGTACAATAGTTTTTTTTGCTCCCATGTGCTTTGCGAGAAGAGCCAGCATTAAATTTAATCTATCGTCTTCAGTTAAACAAATAACAACGTCTGCCGCCCCCACCCCCTCTTCAGCCAGTAAATCAACATCCGTTCCGTCCCCCAGGATAGCAATGCTGTCTCCTGTTAAAATTTCTGCCATATCTTCACAACGTTTTTTATTTTTTTCGACAACTTTAACAGAAACTTTCGCCTCGTTTAATCTAACCGCTAAAGCACGGGCAATTCTGCCTGCACCTATTATAAAAACTCTTTCCAAAGGACGAGAATTTTGTTGTGAGAAATTTAGACTGAATTGTTCAATGGCTTCAGGAAAACCTATAAAGTATATACTGTCGTGAAATTGAAAAAAATCATCACCATGAGGAATAATCATTCTGTGATCTCTATAAATTAGTCCCGCCAAAACCCCTTCAGGTAAATTAAGTTTTTTTAAAGGAATATTAGATAATTTACTATGCTTTTGGATTTTTGCTTCAAATAACCGAATTTTCCCATCAGCAAAATCATCCACATTTAGTGCAGCAGGCGTCATCAATATCCTGTAAATTTCGTTCGCTGCTATAAGTTCTGGATTCACCATTAAATCTATATCAAAATTTTTCTTCAGGTAATCTTTCGCCTCGTTCATAAACTGCATATCACGAATTCTGGCAATAGTATGTTTTATTCCATGTTTTTTTGCCAGAATACAAGCAATTATATTTACTTCATCTGTTGCAGTAGCTGCTATAAAAATATCCGCACCGTTAACCTCAGGATCATCAAGAGTTCTAGGATTTGAGCCACTTTTATTTATAGTCATAACATCGAGAGTTTCCTTCACGGCAATTAATTGTTCTTCGTCCTTGTCGATAACAACTATCTCAACTTGTTCGTCACTTAAAATTTCGGCAATAGTGTACCCTAGTTTCCCTGCACCTACAATGACTACTCTCATGATATTTAAACCTCTCATAAGTTAAAATTCATTAATTGTGTTTAATTTAAATTAATATGCTCCTCTACCAACAGCAACAGCTTTGACAGTTTTAAAAAGATACATCAAATCAATCCAGACAGACCAATTACGAACATACCATGTATCCATGGCAACACGTTCAGGATAAGTTGTATTACTCCGCCCAGAAACTTGCCACATGCCAGTTATTCCAGGTAAAACCATATAATATTCTCTAATATTTTCTCCATATCTGCAAATTTCCTCTTCAACAATAGGACGCGGACCAACTAAGCTCATATCCCCACGAATCACATTCCAAATTTGCGGCAATTCATCCAAACTTGTACGACGTAAAAAACTTCCTAATTTAGTGACACGAGGATCTTTTGTAAGTTTAAAAGTCTCTTCCCATTCACGTCTTGCCTCAGGATTCTCTTCAAGATATTTTTTCAATTGTTTTTCAGCATCCGGTACCATTGTCTGAAATTTATAACAAAAAAATTTTTTGCCGTGCATACCCACGCGTTTATGAGCAAAAATCACATGACCACGATTTTCAATCGCGACAGCAATGATAACAAAAGCGAGTGCCGGCAAAATTAAAATTCCACCTACAATTGTAAAAATTAAATCAAAAACTCGTTTGAATATCCTGTTGTAACGTCGTGAAAGATTATTTCTTAGATTCAACATCAAAATTTTCTCGCTAAATAGAATAGATGCATCTACCCCTGCCATTGGGGTGCCTATCAAATCGGGAATAAACGAAATATTTTTTACTCGCGGCTGAATATCACGAATTATTGCTTGCAATTGGACCTTATTTATACCAGGAGCAGCGATAACAACAGTATTTATTTTGAATTTACGTACAAATTTTTTTGTTTCATTAAACCCTCCAAGTATCTGAAATTCTTTTGGAATTTTTTCAGAGACAGGATGATCATCAATAAATCCGATAATCTCATGTCGATACCCAAGATCTTCACGCCAAAATTTTATTACGTGCTCCGCCGTCAATCCTGCCCCTATGACTATAACCGGCTCGGTAAAAATATTTTTTAATTTTAAAAATTTCATGACAGAATAGCGAATTATACAAGAATTGAAGAGTACAAACACTCCGAAGAGGATTATAAAAAGTCGTGATGTTTGATTTCCTGCTCTGGAAAAATAAATCAGAATTATCGATGCCATCCAACCATAGAAAACAGACATAAAGATATCGCGCATCGTTTCGACGACGGGTTTCATTTGTCGATAAGATCGTGAATGACCTAAGAAAATCAAAAAAAGAAGTGGAACCCAACCAAAAATATACGCGCTAGAATAAAAATATTGAACTTGATTCCAAAAATCGACAGCATTGCGAACAAAAAAAGCCAGGTACTCAGAAACTATAATCCCAACATAATCAAAAAACATAAAAAGCAGAGTCGGAAAAACTTCTGATAAATTTTTATAAATCTTAAGTTTTAAGGTCTTCATGATATTTTCTCAGAAAATAAAATTTACAGTCAATTACGTCTAAATTAATCATCTTGCCCACTCTCAAACTGTACACCGTAGATAAAAAAATAAGCCCGAAACTCAGGCAATTTGTTACAAACGAGATTTTATTTATTTTTTAGATTTTTTATCCGGCATACTAAGATCTGTAGCATCCTGATAGGTGGAAACAGATTTTAAATAATCTGCTATATTTTCTTTGCTCATTTCAGTTGTTATCAACTGAATCGAAATACAACGACCGCTTCTGGTACGGAAAAAAGCAAACGCGCTCTGCTTATCTGCAACTAGAACATCCTCGACTTCGCCTTTATCATTCCTAAGTTCAAGTTTTTTCGCAGTCATCGCCAATATCCCTTTGTTGTCTTTGGAAATATTTTCAAGAGACACATATTCATACTTATTTGCTTCAGCTAATTTTTTGATATAATCGTCAATTGTTTTTTCACGGTCTTTATTAAAATTTGGAACGGATTTAGTGTCAAAAGCATCAAGTAAAATTTGGTAACCATAAGCTATATCTTGACCATCCGGCGTAACTTCGAGAACTAACAACTCTCCTCGCGCTTTAGGATCTTCAAAAGGATTTAAAATCACTATGGGTTTCACCGGACATTTTATTTTAAACCCATAAACTTGACTGGTGTAGTCAAATCCTTCAACCGAACTGTCATTTTCTGCCGCAAAAGCCGTCGCCGCCAATAAACTTAATACAAATGTCGTTATTAAAAAAATTTTGCGCATAAAACGTCCCTCCAATCAAATCTTATCTTAAATCCAAATAATTTTGAACCATCGTAAGAGCCGCATTGACTACTTTGCTTTTAATTTCAATCCTGCTCCCACTAAAGTTAAATTTTTGAACTTGACTGCCATGCATTCCGCTGACGGAAATGTAAACCAGTCCAATCGGTTTATTTTCTGTCGCGCCTGTCGGACCTGCTATCCCCGTCACTCCGACCCCTATGTCTGTGTTTAAAATTTTACGGACGTTATCCGCCATTTCCTGCGCAGTTTCTTCACTAACTGCACCAAATTTTTTCAAAGTTGCTTCTTTTACGTTAAGTGTAGAGATTTTAATCTCATTCGAGTAGGCGACGATAGCACCTTTCAAATAATCTGAACTTCCAGGCACATCAGTTAATTTACTTGTCAAAAGACCTCCCGTACAAGATTCTGCACAAGAAACAGTAAATTTTTTCTCTTTAAGTAATTTTCCAACTTTAAACTCTAAATCATTTTTTAAATCACACATTCAATCAATCCTCTCGGCGGCAATATCGTAGACAAATCCAGCGATAGCCCGAACGCGGACTATGTCACCGGGATTGCTACGCTTATCGTTTTCTATGTAAATTTGTCCGTCCACTTCCGGAGCCTCTCGGTAGGAACGCCCCGCAACAACTTCCGGAACTTCTTGGTCGCGCCCCTCAATCAACACGTCAAATTCAAACCCCTCAAGCGATTCATTAACTTCCTGCGAAATCAAACTCTGAACGCTCATCAACTCATGATAACGCTCTTGCGCAACGTCCTCCAAAATTTGCCCGTCCATTTCGTAAGCCGGAGTATCCTCCTCCGGCGAATAAACAAAAACGCCAACCTTGTCAAGTCGTTGCTCCTGCAGAAAATTCTTCAGCGTCTGAAATTCTTCTTCAGTTTCACCGGGATAGCCAACAATAAAAGTCGACCTTATCGCGACATTCGGAATTCTATCACGTAATTTTTTCAAAAGTAACTCAATTGACTCTTTTGTATCAGGTCTATGCATGCGCTTCAAAATTCTATCGTCGGCGTGTTGTAAAGGTAAATCAACATATTTACAAATTTTTGGCTCATTTGCAATTAAATCTATCAACTCGTCGGTAAAACTTTTCGGATAAGCGTACATTATCCTAATCCAGCGAATTTTTTCAACTTTGACAAGCTCGCGCAGAAGTTCGCAGAGTTTCGGCTCGCCGTAAATATCGCGCCCATAATTCGTCGTGTCTTGCGCAATCAAATTTATTTCCTTCACGCCCTCTTCAGCAAGCCGCTCGACTTCGACGCGAATATCATTAATCGGTCGCGAAATCTGCCGCCCACGGATAAGCGGAATCGCGCAAAACGCGCAACGATGGTCGCAACCTTCGGAAATTTTCACGTAAGCCGTATAATGCGGCGTCGTGCGGAGACGCGGAGTTTTCGCGTCGTAGATAATTTCTTTGTCGCCGATCAAAATCACGCGGTTACCTTTCAAAGTTTCGTCAACCGCCTCAATAATTCTGTGCCACGCGCCGGTGCCGATAATCGCGTCAATTTCGGGCATCTCGTCCAAAAGCTCCTGACGATAACGCTGACCGAGACAACCCGCGACTATCAGCGAACGACAGTGCCCGCTCTCCTTGCAATCGGCGAGATTCAAAACCGTCGTGATAGACTCTTCCTTTGCCGAAGCTATGAACGCGCAAGTGTTGACAATCAAAATTTCTGCGTCAAGGGGATTCGGCGTTATCGTCAGACCATTCGATTTTAAAATTCCAAGCATAACTTCAGTGTCAACCAAATTTTTTGCGCAACCCAAACTGATGATTCCGACTTTCAATTTTTTAATTTTCTCCTTTTTAAGAATTAAATCTAATTTCATTAATCCAGCGTCTTAAAAATCCATTTTTCTGTTCTTCAGTAAACTTTTTTAAATTATCGAACAATACAAGATTTTTGCCCGCAAAAGTTTTATAAGCCAAAGTTCGCGGGTTCGTCGAAATAAAATAAAAACCGTTCCTTTGCAAGGCAGATTGAGCCGAATCACTCAAGAGCCAATCCGCAAACTTCGACGCGGCTTGATTTTTAACTTTGTCAGTCGTCGTGAGCCCAACGCCCGTTAAAAGGTACGACGTGCCGTCCGCAGGATAAATTATTTTCAGCGGATAACCGTCCTGCATGTATCGAAGGGTCTCACTTTCGACGGCAACGGAAATATCCGATTCGCCCATGCCCGCCTGCCGAACAGGATTAGACAAATACCGCGTGTACTGCGCAACTTTCGGGTGAATCCCGCCCAAAATTTTGTAAGTCTCGTTTTCTCCGAACTGCCCAATCATTTGAAACATCAAATTCGACAAGGCGTCCGCCGCAAGAAAATCCGTTACTCCCACCCTCAAATTTTGCGAAGTTGAAAGTTTTGTCCACGTATCGGGAATTTCTTTAATTTTACGTAAATAATCTTTATTGGCACAAAAAACAATCGGGTCGTACCAAATTCCAATCCAACGGTCAAATTCGTCTTTGAAGTCAGTTTTAACCGCGTCGTTCGTTTCGGAAAGATAAGGCGTCAATAAATTCAATTCAGCCGCATTATTTAAAATTTCGCTGTCAGTGATGACCAGGTCGACGGTTGTGACGACGGTTGGGTCGGAAACGGCGTCGTCTTTAACTTTTTGAATCAAGTCTTGTTTTGCGAGCGGCACGAAATTTACGCGCACGCTATTTTCTTTTTCGTATGCCTCCGACAAAATCGAAACGGTTTCTGCCGGTAGCGTCGTGTAAGCCGTCAATTCTTGCATGGGGACGCCGACGATTTTTTTGTCCGCGCCGACAGGGTAGGCAGTGCCCGCAACCGCCGCAAGTATCAACATGAACGTCGTCAAGAGTAGGATTGTATAACGCCGCATTTTTCTGCCCTCCAAAAATTTCTTCGCCAATATTATAAACAAACTTGCGAACATTTACAAGAATTTTATTCGGGGCGGGAAGGAATAATTTCAAAACCATAGAATAGAAGTTAGAGCAGAAGTTATTATTCAGAATTTTTCAGCGACGCAAGGGGGAATTATTATGGCGAAAAAGACCGGCGAAAGGTTAGAGGATTTGAAAACCAAATTCAGCAAAAAAGCTGTGGACGACAGGGCGCGCGCAGAGATGCCGTTTACTCACCGCTGGCACAATCGTTTTCACGTCGAAGCTCCTTTTGGGCTCATAAGCGATCCGAACGGGCTTGCCAACTGCAACGGCGAGTATCACATTTTCTGTCAATGGAATCCGCTGGGGATTAACCATAAAAATAAAAGCTGGATGCACACGAAAACCCGCGACTTTATCAACTACAGCGTTCCCGAACTTTCTTTGTGGCCGACAGATATTCACGACAAAGACGGCTGTCATTCCGGTTGCGGTTTCGTCGAAGACGGCAAGCTTCGCGTTTTCTACACCTGCAATTCGCGCGACGAGGATTATATCCGCACGGTTGCCCAACGTTTTGGAACTCTGCAGGAAGACGGCAGCGTTTTGAAGGAAGAATTTCAGCTCTTCGGCAACCCCGAAGGCTACACCGCGCATTTTCGCGATCCGAATTTCTTTTATCGCAACGGCATCCGTTATTTCGCAATGGCGGCGCAGCGCATGAGTGACCCCGCAAAAAGTTCGCGCAAGATAGATCCCGCTAAAAGCAGTTATCCTTTGAACGGCGCGATTCTGGTTTACAAGGAGACCGACGACGGCTGGAAACTTTTGGGCGAAATTAAAACCGATTATTATGATTTCGGTTATATGTGGGAGTGCCCGAATTTGCTGAAGTTTGAAGATCAGGACGTGCTGATTATTTGTCCGCAGGGCGTTCCGCACGAGGAACTTCGTTATCAAAACCACTGCTTGGCCGGCTATCTTGTGGGACATTTTTCCGTTGATAATCTCGAAATGATGCACGGCAACTTCCAGGAACTCGACAGGGGCTTTGATTTTTATTCGCCGCAAGTTTTCGCGAACGAGGCGCGCCATATCATGGTAGGCTGGATGGGTATGCCCGACCTCGTCAACGAAATTGCTTCTGCCGAATATGGCTGGCTCTACACTCTGACAATGCCGCGCGAATTGACGCTCAAGCACGGTCACCTTTACACTCAACCCGTCAAGGAAATTGAGGCTCTTCGTCAAGATTATCAAGCTATCGACACAAGCGCAACCGAAAAAATTTCTATCAATCTCGGCGACGGCAGCGAATCCGATATAACGATTAAGTTTGGCGCGGCGCGGAAAGTTTGCTTTGATATTGTTTACGACGGCGAAAAGGTTGCGATGAGCTACGACCGCGATAATCAGATTATGTTTATCGACCGCACCGGCATGAAACTCGGCGGGCAGGGCACGCGCAAATTTAAACTCTTCGCGAATCAAGAATTGCAGTTCCGTATGTTCGTGGATCATTCTGCGGTTGAACTCTTCCTGCAGAATGGGGAAGAGGCCGCCGGATTTTTGGTTTATCCCGAAAAAGAGGGCACGCCTAAGCTTGAAATTTATGCAGATACGCCGATTGAAAATATCTGCGGAAAAGTTTGGCAGCTCGGTCAATTTAATTACGAGTAAAATTTTTCATCAACTCAAAAAAAAATTATTGGTCCCCGCGAAAATGCGGAGACCCTTTTTTATGCAAAATATTTCTCAATCAAATTTTCAATCCCTATCGGCTCGGAATAAAAATGCCCTTGCAGACACTGAACCGGAAATTTTTTTATCATGTCGCGAATTTCCGCGTTCGCCACGCCCTTAATGTAAACCTGCGCGCCCAAATCGGAGGCAAGCTCGGTAATGTGGCGGATAACCTTCCGGCTTTTGGCGTCGTCGACTATCTCGAAAACATACCGCCTATCGGGCTTGACGTAGTCCGGCGACAAAATCTGCAGGAAATCTATCGACGCAAAACCATTTCCAAAATCGTCAATAAGGCAACGAATCCCGCGCTCCCGCATGGCAACGACGGCACTTTTCAAAATTTCCGGGTCAAGCTGTCTGCAATTCGCGGTAAGTTCAATGCAAAGATTTTTCAGCGGGAATTTCAGATGCCCGGCAATTTTTACAAGCTCGTCGATTAAAAATTCGTCCTGAATCTGCGCGGGCGAAATGTTTACGTTAATCAGCAAGTCGGGATTTTTTTCGAGAAGTCTCAAGCCGTCAGTCATAGCTTGACGGAAAATCCAATAACCCAACTCCTCAAAAAGAAAATCCCTCTCCAGCACGGGTACATATTCGTCCGGAGGAACCTCGCCGAATCTTTCACTCTGCCAACTCAAAAGAGCTTCGACAGCGGCAATTTTTTCGCCTTCCGCAAAAACAATCGGCTGATAACGAAGATTGAAACCCTCGCAGTCCATGATAATGCAATTCCTCAATTCGTCAATCATCTCCAAAGATTGCGCAGTCGTCATGCCAAAAATCCCGTCGTAGTTGACAAGCTTGCCGGTCTTGCTGATTTTTGAGTCACGGTAGGCGCGATTCAGGCAAGCATAAATCGAACGCTCGTCCACTGTGCTGCCGTCGTAGGAGAACATTCCGCAACTCAAGACCAAAACTTGACGAACATTATCGACAGAAATTCCGCCCAACGCCGTTCGACGAACCTTCTCATATTTTTCGGTGACTTCCTTCGTCGAAAGAGTTTCAGTCAGAAAAGCGAACTTCACGCCGTCAATCCGATAAACAACCCCGTCTTGCCCAAACGCCTCCTGCAAAAACCAGGCAAAATTTTGCAAAACCCTGTTGCCGTAGCCGTAGCCGTGAATCTCGTTAATCGTGTTCATTTTGCTGATTCCGATTAGGAGCAGGACACAATCTTTTCTAAGTTCGATAGCCGCCTTGAGATCCTGGAAAAATCCGTACTGATTCCGCAAAACGGTGATGGGGTCGGTGTTTTCGGTCAAGCCCTCGTTAATCATGATTCCGCCGACAAATGCAGGCTCGCCGTTTTCGTTGCGAATAACCGCGCCGATATTTCTCGTGACGACGTAACTGCCGTCTTTCAACAAAACTCTGTAGCTCACGTCGTAACCAAGCGCGTTGCCTTCCAAAAGAGACTCCATTAATTTTTCGTAGCGTTTGCGGTCTTCGGGGTGGATATAATTTCCCCAATCTTCGACGCCGTTTTTAACATACTCGGTCAAACCAAAAAGATCTGCGGCGGCAGGGCTGTAGCGGGAAATTTTTCTCTTCACGTCGTAAAGCGAAACATATTCCCCGCGCCCGATAAGCGAAAAAGCTTCAAACAATTCGTCAAGCATTTTGTGATCAACCGAATTAAAATCCATATTTTCACTTCCTTATTTCACAAATTCCTGCAAAGTTTTAAAAAGGTGTTCCGGCTCGATAGGTTTCGCCAAATGCGCGTTCATTCCCGCCTGCAAGGACCGCTGAACATCTTCGTCAAGTGCGTTTGCAGTCGTCGCGATTATCGGGATTTTTTTTGCGTCGGGGCGATTCAGCGCGCGTATTTCCTCCGTCGCCTTCAGCCCGTCCATTATCGGCATGCGAATATCCATCAAAATCGCGGCGTAATAATTTTCCGGCGACCGCTCGAACATTTCGACGGCGATTTTTCCATTTTCGGCGTGCTCCGATTCCATTCCCTGCATCTCCAAAATCATCATGACTATTTCCGCGTTCACGGGCATATCTTCGACGACCAAAATTCTTTTGCCTTCCAGGTTGACCGGCTCTTCTTCCGCCACGAATTGTTTTTTTCTGTGGAACGCCTGTTGAAATTCGTAGAGGACGCTCGACGCCAAAAGCGGTTTCGACATAAAAGTATCCACGCCCGCGCTGATTGCGTCGTCGATAATTTCTTCCCAATCGTACGCCGTCAAAATAATAACCGTCGGCTCGTCGCCGATAATTTTTCTAATTTCGCGAGTGACTGCAATTCCGTCCTTGTGCGGCATTTTCAAATCGACGAGAATCAAATTATATTCGTTGCGGCGCGCGTGACGCAGTTTAATTTTTTCGACAGCCTCTTCCCCGTTGTGACAGGTGTCCGAAGAAATTCCGACCTCCGCAAGAATTGTTTTCGCGTGCTCGCAAGCAACATCGTCGTCGTCCACAATCAACACGGAAAAATCTTGCGGGCGCATCTCGTCTTCGGAAGTCTCCTCCGGTCTGTCAGAAATTTTCAGCGGCAAAGTTACCGTGAATTTTGAACCGACGCCCTTTTCAGAATCAGCAGAAATTGTCCCGTTCATCATCTCGACGATATTTTTCGTGATAGCAAGTCCAAGCCCGCTGCCTCCGTATCGCGAAGTGTTTGTATCGTCTTCCTGGCTGAAGGGCTCAAAAATTTTCGGCAGATATTCTTTACTCATACCGACGCCGTTATCTTTGATAATGAATTTAAAATTTGACTGCCCTTCGTATTGCGCGGTGCACTCCACCGAAAGAGAAATACTCCCGCCAGGATCCGTGAACTTAATTGCGTTGCTCAAAATGTTTATCAAAATTTGCTTGAGTTTCGTGTCGTCGCCAATGTAATAGCCTTTAATCGGACCGCCTATCAAACAGCTGAACTTCAAATTTTTGTCGCGGCATTGACTTTCGACGAGCGTTTCAATCTGCTCAATGAACGCGCGGAAAGAAAATTCCTCATTGCGAAGAGTGATTCGCCCGCTCTCAATCCGGCTCATGTCAAGAATATCATTAATCAACGAAAGAAGATAGCGCGCGCCCGTCCCGATTTTTTCGAGATGATCTTTCATGGAAGGCGAAATAGTTTCGTCATGCAGAGCGATATTGTCCAAGCCGATAATCGCATTCATTGGCGTACGGATTTCGTGACTCATGCGCGAAAGAAAAGCCGTCTTCGCAATGTTCGCCTGCCGTGATTCGGCAAGAGCCTCTTTAAGTTGAAGGTTCTGTTCAATTTGCTTGCGCTGAATCTCCGTCGTGTCACTCTCCAGCAAAATATAAAAGTTTGCCTGCGGATTGACCATGTAAAAATCAAAACGCTTGTGGTAAATTTTTCCGTCGATAAGGCAAGAAATATTGACGACGTACGGATCTTTTTCAGAGAAATTTTTTTCGACAGTCGTCAGCTGCAAAGCCTCCGCAACAGATTTTTTATTTTCGTCGTCTCCGTGCAAAACGGGGATAACCTGATTATTCAAGTAGTCCTCGTAATTTCCGGTGCGGGTCACGGGAAAAATATTTCCGCTCGTGATTCGCGAAGTATCTCCGACGACGACGCCGTACTTGCCATTTGAAATATAGATAACCATATCGAACTGTTGCGCAAGAATTTTGTTAAGCAGTTCATTTTCGACGCGCTCGTTATTCGCCTCTTGCTCCGAAATAAAAACGACAATCTCCCCTGAAATCGGGTGACGAGTCAACGCCGCCGTAAACTTGACGTAACAATAACGCCCGTCCTTCCTGCGCGAAAAAAGGTACGTCGAAATTTGAGTTTTGCCCAGCAAATATTTTCGCGTAAGATTTTCGACGCTGAACTTGTACAAAAAATTTTCGCATTCTTTTTGAATCGGATAGTTCGCGGCGCGCAGCTTTATCACTTCGGAATAAGGACGGACGACAGAATCAGTCGCGAAAAGATCTTTTCCCTTAATGTCCTCGATTTTATTTTTCGTAAGGTTCACGCGGAACATGCCCAGCGTGTTGACGTTCTCGCGATAAAAATTTATTCCAATCGTCATGTAAGCAGTGCGGAGGCGTTCAGCGTAAATCCGTGAAGAAGTTACGTCAAAATAAGTGCAATAAACATAACGCTCGTCAAAATCGTCGATAAAGGAGTAATAAACCTTGCACCAAATTTCATTTTTCTGCGCGGTGATTTTTCTTATGACTAAAAATTTTTTGCCGTCTTCGGAAATTCTCCGGCGCATCATTCTTTTTACGTCAAGGCGGTCGTCAGAGTGCGTCGTCAAAATAAAATTCCTGCCGCTCATCATTTCCACAGCTTCGGTTTCGGAACATTCCATCATATCCGCAAAATTTTTCGACGCGAAGACACATTCGACACTGCCGTCAAATTTTTCACGCAGGAGCACGCCGGCAGTTTCCATTTTGCGAATCGAACTAAGGAAGTGCATGCGCGAAGAAGTTTTCTCGTATTCAGAAATATTCGTCATGAAAAATCCGCCGTAGCCCGCCGGCAAATTTTTTATCGGCTGAAAATGAACGTGGATATCCGCTTCCTCAACGTAAGCAAAAAAAGAATGCGGCTCTTCGGTGGTGAATTTTTCCATCATTTTCAAAACGTCGTCGCTGACAATTTTACTTTCCAAAATTGATTCGTTCAAAAAATTTCTGTCGCCGTGAATACTTTTCCATTCGTTGACAAAAGTTTTGTTCCCGTACACGATTTTATAATCGCAACTAAAATCATCTTTGTTGAAAAAAATTTTATAAATTATCGTGCTTATCGGCAGTTCGTCGTAAATCGCCGTATTGACGGGTAATAATTTTTCCATACAAAACTCCTTCTGCAACCGGATTCCTTCCAAAAAAAACGCCTTCGTGATTTTAGTAAGCATAACACAAAGGCGCGTTTCTTTCAACCGAATTTAAGGGATTAATTCTGATAAAGTTTGGTAGAGGTGTTCCGGCTCGACGGGCTTGCTTAAATGCGCGTTCATTCCCGCCTGCAAGGACCGCTGAACATCTTCGTCGAAGGCGTTCGCCGTCATTGCGATTATCGGAATTTTTTTTGCGTCGCCGCGATTTAATTTTCTTATCTCTTCCGTCGCCTGCAGCCCGTCCATTATCGGCATGCGGACATCCATTAAAATCGCGTCGTAATAATTTTCAGGAGACCTTGCAAACATTTCGACGAGGAGCTTTCCATTTTCCGCGTGGTCGACTTCCATTTTTTTCATTTTCAAAATTTCCTTGAGGATCTCCGCGTTGATAAACATATCTTCCGCGACGAGAATTTTTTTGCCGGTCAAATCTGTCTGTCGTTTTTCTCTCGCAAGCGCGATATTTTTTTTCTCCATCGCCTGGCTGAAATTTTCCATGACGTTCGACGCAAAAAGCGGCTTCGTCATAAATCTGTCAACGCCGGCTTGCATTGCCTCCTCTATCACGTCATCCCAATGGTGCGCCGTCAAAATTATAATCGCCGATTCATGCCCGATAAGCTCGCGAATTTTTCGAGTGACCTCAATTCCATCCTGCCCGGGCATCCGCAAATCAATCAGCATTAAATTATACGCCTCGTGCCGCGCGTGACGCAGTTTAATCATCTCGTAAGCCTCCACGCCGCTCAACGCAACTTCGGCAGAAATCCCCAGCTCCTCCAGGACAAGCCGCGCGTGCTCGCAAGCAATCGGATCGTCGTCGATTATCAAAACATTCAAGTCGTTGACATTAATCCCCTTGCTTTCGGAATTCAAAACCTTGTCGGAATTTCTAAGCGTGACGGTGACGGTAAATTCAGAGCCGACATTTTTTTTGGACTTGACGGAAATATTTCCGTTCATCATCTCGACGATACTTTTTGTTATCGGCATACCCAGCCCCGTCCCGCCATAAGCATTCGCGGCAGAAGAATCCTCTTGGCTAAAAACTTCAAAGATACGCGGCAAATAATCTTCGTCCATTCCAATTCCGGTATCCTTAATCACAAAACGAAGAGTCGATTTATTTTTGTAGTGCGCAATTTTTTCGACGATAAGATTAATTTTTCCGGGCACCGGCGTAAATTTCACGGCATTACCCAAAATATTTATCAGCACCTGTTTTAATTTCATGTCGTCGCCGATATAAAAATCGTCGACCTTGCCGATAATGCTGCAGTCGTACCAAAGCCCTTTGTCCGAACACTGCCCGCCAACCATCGTATTAATTTGCTCAAGCATTCCGCCGAAAGAAAACTCCTCATTTTTTAAAACCATGCGCCCGCTTTCAATCCGGCTCATGTCAAGAATATCATTAATCAAGCCGAGAAGGTGGCGGGCACTGTCGCCGATTTTCCGCAGGTGTTCGCGGGTAGTCTCCGGCAAATTCGGTTCTTTCAGCGCGATGCTGTCCAAGCCGATAATCGCATTCATTGGCGTACGAATTTCGTGACTCATGCTGGAAAGAAAAGCGGTCTTCGCAACGTTCGCCTGATTGGCAGTCTCCAGCGCGGAACGTAACTGCGCATTTTTGGTAATTTGTTCGCGCTGAATTTTCGTCGTGTCAGATTTCAGCAGAATATAAAATTTTGCTTCCCTGTCGACGAGATAAAAAACGAAACGCTTGTAATAAATCGCGCCGTCAACAAAACAGCCGATATTAACTTCGTAAGGCTCCCTGAAAGACAAATGCCTTTCAATCTGTTTCAAACTCAACGCGGCTAAATTTTTTTTCTGCTCCTCTTCGGAACCGGTCAACACGGGACGAACTTGCCTATTAATGTATTCGCTGTAACTGCCGCTGCGTTCGTTCGGAAAAATGCTGCCCTTCGTGATTCTCGCCGCGTCACCAATGACCACGCCGTAATTATCGCCGACGAGATAAGTTATCATGTCGTACTGCTCGACGAGTGCCTTGTTCAGAACGACGCTATTAACTTTTTCGTCGTTGTAATCGCGCTCGCTGGTAAAAGCAATAACATCGCCGGTAAGAGGATCTTTCGTCAGCTTAACATCGTATTCGATAAAACATTCGCGCCCGTCAGGTAGCCGCGTAAAAAAAATTTCCGTTAAGGTCGTCTTTCCCTCTCGATAACTCTGTAAAAGTTTTTCGCCGCAAAATTTTTCTTTGAAGATTTTTCTATCGCGCTCAAGCGGAAAAACTTCTGCGCGCCTGTCGAAATGTTTGGAGATACTCAAGCCCTTGACGTCGACGACGTTCAGAAATTTTCCGCGACAATCTTCGACAACATCTTTCGTCAAATTCAGACGAAGGGAAATTAAACTGTCACCGGAAATATTTTCCAGCTCGGCTCTAACTCCCTCATATAAATCTTTCGCGCGCCGCTCGCTCTCCTTAATCTCGGTGACGTCAAAATAATTGCAATAGGCGTACCACACGCCGCCGTTTTGTACGAAGGCATAATGAATATTTACCCAAAGCCACTTGCCCTTAATCGTGCGCTTGCGAACAATCAAACTGTTCGTGCCGGCTTTCGTGACGTGGTGGCGAAAAAGAAAAGCAACGTCCGCGCGGTCGTCGGGGTGTATGCTGTTCATTGTGCCGCCGCTTTCCAGCGCGATAAAATCTTCTTCGGTGCCCTCCATCATATCGGTAAATTCTCTTGAGCACCAAATGGGAAAGTAACTCCCGTCGTCCTCAACCTTCATCAAAACGGCGTTGGTATTCAGCGAATGAAAAATTTCTTCGTAAAAATTCGGTTTAAAATTCAGCACAGAGTCGCCTCCAATCTTGGCTGTTAGAGATTTTAAACTAAATCTCTCAAGCTGAAATTAGATTAGTGCCAAAAGTTGATTGCGAAGATCCAAAATGGGCTTGTACATTTCCACATAATCGGCGGACTTGTTCGCGCGGAGCATCTCTGTCATTTCGGCAAGCGGGGTGTAAATCGGAGTGACCGCCAAATTTCCGAGAACACCTTTCAGCGCGTGCGCCGCCTCGAAGGCGTCTTCGTTGTTTTTATCTTCAAGAGCCTTGCCGAGTTTTTCAAAGCTGTCGTTGGAAAGTCCCATCTTGAGCATTTTGAAATAAAAATTTTTGTTGTTCATGCAGCGCGTCAAACCTTCTTTAGTGTTGACGCCGAAGTCGTTAAGTTGTTCGATTGTGATTGCCATAAATTTTCCCTCCAAGAAAACAAAATTTATTAAAAAATATTTTCCCTCTTCGCCATAAATGCTATAATAGCACAAGGTTCAGATTTAAAAAATTATTTTTGTCCAGAATGTTTGAGCGTAAAGAATTTATCGCTTTGAGGAGATGTTACTGTTGAAAAAAATTTTGATTGTGGACGACATGATGGTTTCGTTAATGATGACTGAAAATATGTTAGCGGGGCAATACCAAACTTTCTGCGCGTCGTCCGGCAAAGAGGCGATGGAGATTTACCGCAAGGAACTGCCTGACATGGTTCTTTCGGATTTGAGGATGCCGGGCATGACCGGCTACGAACTTCAGCTTGCGTTGCAGGAAGAATTTCACCAGACGATACCTTTCATGTTCATGACAGCCGACCACGACGAGGAAACTGAAAGCAAGGGTTTCGATAACGGGGCGATGGATTTTATTCGCAAGCCCTTCCGTCCGGACGTGCTCTTGCGCCGCGTGGGGAATATCATGCAGACTGTCGAACAGATTAAGGGTCTCAAGAAAAACGCGACGACCGACGCGCTTACCGGTCTTTTGAACAAGGCGTCTTCGGAAGAGGAACTTACCAAAGTCTGCAAAAATTCTATCGGCGCGCTGATGATGATTGACCTGGACAGTTTCAAACACGTCAACGACATTTACGGGCACGCAATGGGCGACAAAATTTTGATAAGTTTCGCGGATATTTTGCGCTCGGCAGTTCGTCCTTCGGATCTTCTCGGCAGAATGGGCGGCGACGAGTTCATAGCTTTTTGCCACGACGCCCACGAAGAAACTATCATTGCCCAAAAGGCGAAGTACATTAACGAAAGAATAATCGAGTCTGCAAAAAAACTTATGGGCGAAGATATGAATATCCCGCTCGGCGCGTCGATTGGTTGCGCGTTCGTCCCGATGAGCGGCACGGATTTTCCGGAGCTCTACCAAAAAGCTGACAAGGCTCTTTACGTCGTCAAGCAAAACGGCAAACACGGCTACAATGTTTTCAGCGACGAGGAGAAGAAGGACGACGACAACACCATTGCCATTGCCAACCTCGCGCAGATTGAAATGATTTTGAGTGAACGCAACGTCGACGACGGTGCTTTTGTCCTGCCCTTTGAAAGTTTTCGCACGCTGTACAGATTTTTGAAACGTACACGCGGGATTTACGGCAAGACGACCTGCCTTTTGATTTTCTCGCTGAAACGCCACAAGGAAGGCGAAATAAAAATCTCTGACGTTGCCGAACAATTCCAAAACACTCTCCGTACGACTTTCCGCAAAGGCGACGTCGTCACCAAAAGCGGGAGCAGTCAGTTCTTTGTCCTGCTGACGAACACGGACGCTTACAAGGACGTCACTCACGCCGTCGACCGCGTCGGTAAAAACTGGGACAAGGAACACGGCAGCAGGTACTTTTGGTTTGAATACGAATGGACCGTGCTTGATAAATAATATGTTTTAACGCCTTACAAGTCAAGAAACTTTTTTAAGAATTTAATAAATCGGGGCGGCGCATTCTCGTAATTTTTAAAGCCTGTTCCTCGCGCCACTTACGAATTTCGGCGTGGTTGCCCGAAAGCAAAACTTCCGGCACGATTTTCCCTTCAAACTCTCGCGGGCGCGTGTACTGCGGATAACTCAAAATTCCGTTGAAAAAAGAATCAGTCGTCGCCGATTCTGCGGAGCCCAAAACATTCGGCAACATCCTCGCCACAGCGTCGACAATAACCATCGTTGGGAGCTCGCCGCCCGTCAAAACATAATCGCCGATTGAAATTAATTCGTCGGCAAGGTCGTAAATCCGCGCGTCAAATCCCTCGTAGTGCCCGCAAATAAAAATCAGCCGGTCGAAACCGGCAAGTTCTTTCGCCTTCGCCTGATTAAATTTATTTCCGGCGGGATCCGTGATAATTATTCGCCGCGTCAAATTTTCTTCGTCGCTCAAAACTGCGCGCACAGCACGATACATAGGCTCCGGCTTTAAAACCATGCCGCTGCCTCCGCCGAAAGGAGAATCGTCAACTTGCCGGTGTTTATCGAAAGCAAAGTCGCGCAGCTGTGTCAGACGGATTTTCAAAATTTCGTTGTCGACGGCGCGTTTGATTATGCTGTCGCCAAAAGGTCCGCCGAACATCTCCGGAAAAAGCGTAATTATATCAATTAACATTCAATATCCCCAAGCAAAAATATCGTTCAACTTAACTTCAACGACCATATCCGGCACGCCGTTAATCGCGCCCCGCCAATTTATAATTCCGGAATTTTCGGCGGTTATCACAACCAAATCCGGCTTGAAAAAATTTCCGTCCGGCAAATGAACGTCAACGTCGTCAACAAAAACATAGCCGCAATTTTTTTCAACAACATAATTTCCTATCGTCAAGCCAAGCCTGAATAAAATCCCGCTGTGAAAAACCGGTGCCGAAGGTGCAAAAATTTTTTCGCCTCCAATAATTTCGTACGAATCATAAAACAAGGCGTCGTTAATCATTTTTGTCGCCTCCCTTGAAAAAATTTTAGTAGTGGTACGGTTCGCCGCGATTAATTTTAAACGCGCGGTAAATTTGTTCGACGAGAATCAGCCGCGCCATTTGGTGAGTGAAAGTCATCGGCGACAGACTTAAACGAAAATCCGCCGCCGTCCGAACTTTTTCACTCAAGCCGAACGCGCCGCCTATCAAGAAAGTTAAATTACTTATGCCGCGCAAATTTAAGCCGGCGATTTTTTTCGCGAACTCTTCCGACGTCAGCGCGACACCCGCCACGTCCAGCACGCACAGCCACGAATCGCGCGGGACTTGCGCCAAAAGTTTTTGTCCTTCCTCTTCGATTGTTCGGCACTCGGAAATTTCGCGCACTTCGATTTTTGAAAAAGGTTTTATGCGTTTTAAAAATTCTGCCACGCCGTCGACCAAAAATTTTTCTTTCAGCCTGCCCACCGCGACCAAAATTATCTTGCTCACTAATCTCTAATCCCTAACCACTAATTACTAGTCTGCGGCATTTCTTGCAAGACAACTTCAACCGTGTTGGCGACGCCGTCGCGATCATATTTCACCTTGACTTTGTCGCCGACCTTCCGCGCCGCAATGTCGTTGCGAATTTCAGAAACCGAATTAACTTCCTTGTCGTCGATACTCAAAATCACATCGCCGCGTTGGAGACCTGCGCGCCCCGCCGGAGCGTCAAGAGCAACCTGGAAAACGTAAACGCCCTTGTCGATATTCAGCTGATAACCGTAGCGTGCGGCAGTGGGCTTATCAAAAATCGTCACGCCGAGATAAGGACGAGCCACATAACCTTTTTCCATAAGCTCATCAATCACAGATTGCACGGTATTAATCGGAATAGCAAACGCCATTCCCTCGACGTCACTCCTTGCAAGTTTCGCGCTGTTAATCCCGATAACTTCGCAGTCAGTATTGCAGAGCGCGCCGCCGGAATTGCCGGGACTAATCGCCGCGTCCGTCTGCAAAAGATTAACGCGCCTGTCATTCAGCTCAAGGGTACGATTCAGCGCGCTGATAACTCCAACCGTCACGCTGCCTTGAAATTCCAGCCCCATAGGATTGCCAATCGCAACGGCAGTTTCGCCGACCATGACATCGTCAGAGTTTCCGAACTTCGCGGTGGGCAAATCTTTCGCGTCGACTTTGACAACCGCAATATCGGTCATCTCGTCCGCGCCGACAAGTTCGCCGTTAATCGTGTTGCCGTCCGAAAGAGAAACAATTAATTCTTTCGCGCCGGCGATAACGTGATTGTTCGTGACAATGTAGCCGTCACTCCTGAAAATCACGCCGGAGCCCACGCCTTCCGTTTCCACCTGGCGATTAAAAAAATCTCTCGCGACGGCTTTGTTGGTTATGCCCACCACAGCCGGACCGACAGTTTTTGCAACTTGAACAATCGGCGTGTTTCGCGTGTCAGCAATTTTCGCCGCGCTGACTTTACTGACTGCCGAAGTATCAGCCGCCGCGACCGAAGTTTCAGCAACCTGCGCGCTCTTTTCTTCTGAAGGAGAATTGTCCTCTTCGGCAACGTGACTGCACCCGCTGAAAGTTAGCATCGCCGTCAGCGTAGCCGCACAAATCAATTTTTTAATTTTATTTTTCATGTTATGATACCTCCGCGAATAATTTTACTTTGTCGACGAAAAAAAGACAAGCTTTTTTTAAGGGACAAGTGGTAAGTGGTAAGGGACAAGTTTTAAGAGAAAAGAAAATCTTAATCCTTTCCCCTTATCCCTTTCCGCTGAGGAAGGTTGCAATTATCGAGCAAAGTTTATATAATTTCAACGTCCAAAAAAATTTTTGAGGTGATATTTTTAATGAAAGCAAGCGAATTGTATGCGCCGACACTTAGAGAATCCCCCGCAGAGGCGGAACTTTTAAGCCATAAGCTCATGTTTCGCGCAGGTCTTATCCGAAAAGCGGCGGGCGGAATGTATTCCTATTTGCCGCTCGCGTGGCGCACAATGAAAAAAATTATGCAGATTATCCGCGAAGAAATGGACGCGAAGGGCGGGCAGGAACTCATGATGCCGATTACACAGCCCGCAGAAATTTGGAAGGAGTCCGGACGCTGGGCAGTGTACGGCGATGAAATGATGCGCTTGAAAGATCGTCACGGGCGCGAATTTTGTCTCGGTCCCACGCACGAAGAAATGATTACAACTTTGATTCGCGGGGAAGTTCGTTCTCACAAACAACTGCCGCTTATGCTCTACCAAATCCAAAATAAATATCGCGACGAAATTCGCCCGCGCTTTGGTCTTATGCGCAGCCGCGAATTTGTCATGAAAGATTTATATTCCTTCGACAAAGACCGCGACGGCATGAATATTTCCTACGAAAAAATGTACGACGCTTACAGCAGAATTTTTTCGCGCTGTGGTCTGAAATTTCGCGCTGTCGAGGCAGACAACGGAGCTATAGGCGGCGGACATTCGCACGAGTTCACCGTTCTTGCGCCCAGCGGAGAATCCAGCATCGCCTACTGCGAGAATTGCGACTACGCGGCAAGCGACGAGAAAGCCGAACTGAAAATTATCACCGCCGAAGCCGAAGAACTTAAGCCTATCGAAAAAGTTTCGACGCCAAACGCGCACACTATCGAGCTTGTTAAAAATTTTCTCGGCGTCCCGATTGAAAAGACGATTAAAGCGGTTGCCTTCCAGGACGACGACGGCAGATTGATTCTCGCGTTCGTTCGCGGCGACCACGAAGTAAACGAGATTAAAGTTTTGAACGCCGTCGAGGGCGCGCTCCATTTGCACATGGCGGAAGAGTCCGCGATTAACGCCGTCGGAAGTTGCGCGGGATTTATGAGCCCCATTGGTTTAAAATCCGGCGCGATTATCGTCGTCGACGCAACTGTTATGGAAATGTACAACGCTGTTGCCGGCGCGAATGAAGTCGACGCGCACTTTATTAACGTCACGCCGAAAAGAGATTTCGACGCGGAAAAAATTATCGTCGCGGATATTCGCATGGTGCAGGCGGGCGACCCTTGCCCCCACTGCGGCGCGAAACTCAAAATGACGCGCGGCATCGAAGTCGGGCAGGTTTTCACGCTCGGCAACAAATACAGCAAGTCTTTAAACGCGACCTTCCTCGACGAAAACGGCAAGGAAACTTTTTTTGAGATGGGTTGCTACGGAATTGGCGTCGGGCGCACGATGGCGGCGGCGATTGAGCAAAATAACGACAAGGACGGAATTATTTGGACGCGCGCAATTTCTCCCTTTGAAGTCGTCGTCGTGCCCGTCAACGCAAAAGATCCCGCACAGCTTGATTACGCGGAAAAAATTTATGACGAGCTGAAAAATTCCGGCGTCGATACTCTCCTTGACGACCGGAAGGAGCGCGCCGGCGTCAAGTTCAAGGACTGCGATTTAATCGGCTACCCTCTGCGCGTGACTGTCAGCCCCAAAACTTTGGACAGCGGGCTTGTTGAAATTAAAGTTCGTCGCAGCGGAGAAATTTTTAATTTCGGGCGCGCAGATTGCGTCGAAAAAATTGTTGAGCTGCTAAAAAATTTGTGACGGAGAATTTTCCATGAAGTATGAAATTTTATATTCGGAGGCTTTCCCTATCGTAAAATTTTATTTACAACGCGGCGAAAAAATCAAAGCCGAGTCAGACGCAATGGTAGGCATGTCCGCGACTGTCGACGTGGAAGGAAAAATGGAAGGCGGAATTTTGCAGGGCATCGCGCGAAAACTTCTTGCGGGCGAAAGTATGTTTTTCCAGGAACTCACGGCGCAACGCGGTAACGGCGAAATTTTAATCGGACACCCGTTGCCTGGCGGAATTTTGGATTTGGAACTTGACGGCTCCTACGGCTTAATCGTGCAGAAGGACGGATATTTGGCGAGCACGCAGGGCATCCAAGTCGATACGCATGTACAAAATCTTTCGCGCGGATTTTTGAGCGGCGAGGGCTTTTTCATTTTGAAGGTCACTGGACGCGGTACCGTTTTTATTTCCAGCTATGGCGTCATCCACCCCGTAAATCTCGACGACGGCGAAGAGTACATTATCGACAACGGGCATCTCGTCGCGTGGCCGGATTACATGGATTACAAAATCGAAAAGGCGTCAAGCGGCTGGGTCTCCAGCATGACTTCCGGCGAAGGTCTAGTCTGTCGTTTTCGCGGACCCGGCACCGTTTTGATTCAAACGCGCAACCCTGACAGCTTTCAAGCGTGGATTCGTTCCATGATTCCGAAGTAATACAAATTTTTTTGACGAACGGCAGGATAAATCACCGACTTGACGAAATTAGTTAGAGAATTTTGGATTTTTCTGTTGAGGTATGGGGGGAATTTTTAATGTCGAAAAAGTATTACACTACTAAAATTGTTGGCGTCGGCGGCGACGTGCCGAAGTTTTTGAGCGTAATAAAAATGCTCGTCATGTTCGACGACTCGATGGTTTTGCCGGAACTCCGCGAATTTTCCGTTCTGCACAGCGGCAACAGACTCGACGGCGTTATCAAACCGGGCGACACTCTTAAAATCGCGGACAACGAATTTAAAATTATCAAGGTCGGCGAAGACGTCCACAGCAACATCCGCACGCTCGGTCACATTATCATTAAGTTCGACGGCGGCGAAGGCGAATTGCTTGCAGGCAGCGTCCACGTTGAAGACAAACCGATTCCGGTTATTCGCGTCGGCGACGAAATTTCTTTCAACGAAGCAAGCGGCGACGCCCTCAAGGGCAAAAAAGCGGCGATTATCGGCGGCGGTGGCGAATTGAGCAAAGTCATGGCGCAAATTCTTCTCGACAGCGGCGCGGAAATTTCCGGCGAAAACGAGGCAGACATTGTCGTTAAAGTAAAATAATTTCAAACTTGATTTAAAAATAAAAAGCTGCGTTTGATTTTTCGAGCGCGGCTTTTAGTTTTGCGAAAGAAACAAAAATTGCCCGCAACCTTCCCGAAGGCGGCGGGCTTTACTTTGTTTTAGATCGAAGTTAATTCAAAATTAATAGCGGAAATTCTGCAACGAACCTTGCAAGCCTTGAGCAAGCGCGGAAAGTGCGTCGGACGCGGAGGCAATTTCTTCAGC
Organism: uncultured Selenomonadaceae bacterium; assembly: GCA_905234195.1. Classification (GTDB taxonomy): domain Bacteria; phylum Bacillota; class Negativicutes; order Selenomonadales; family Selenomonadaceae; genus Quinella. The sequence goes on along the minus strand of CAJOFR010000001.1, from coordinate 4,571 downwards.
AGACGCAGATTGTTGCTGGGCGGCGGCGGAAACATTTTCCATTTCGCCGGAAACGCCCGCGCTCTTCTCGGAAATTTTCTCGGACTTGTTGCGAATATTTTGCGTTTCCTTCGCAACGGCGTCGAGTTCTTTGACCATGTTGCGCGCCTCGTTCGCGACGTTGTCCGTAGCTTCGCGAATATCGTCGAAAGTATCGCGCAGTTTTTCGACAGACTGAGTGCCGGCTCTGACGGCGGCAGTACCTTTTTGCATGGAGTCGACGGCGTTTGTCGTATCGTTCTGAATATCGCCGATAAGGGTTGCGATTTTCTGCGCCGCCTCTTGAGATTCTTCGGCAAGCTTGCGGACTTCTTCGGAAACGACCGCAAACCCGCGACCATGTTCACCGGCACGCGCGGCCTCGATAGCCGCGTTAAGTGCAAGCAAGTTTGTCTGTTCGGCGATACCGCTAATCGCCTCAACAATTTGCCCGATTTCTTGGGAACGTTTACCGAGTTTATCGACAGTCAACGCAGAATCATTGACAATCTTTTCAACGCTGATAATCTGATTAACGGCAGTCTCGACAGCCCCGCCGCCTTCGGTTGCCTGATTATTTGCCTTCGTGGCGTGGTCTGAAACGGCGTCTGCAGTTTTTCCAAGACGGTCGATTGAGCCCATAGCCGCATCGATTGAATCAAGGGCATCGCCGACGTCTTGTTGCTGTTCGACGACCGCGCTCGCGGAATTTGTGACGGATTGAGCGACCTGTTCGGACGCCTGCGCGGATTGGTTAGCCGAAGCCGTCAACTCTTGAGAGGAGGCGGCAAGTTGTTCAGCGGAATTATTTGTCTGTTGCAAGAGTTTGCTGACTGTCTGACGCATGTCACGAATCGCCTGCGCCATATTTCCGAACTCGTCACCGCGACTGGGGTCAATCAAAGTACTTTCTCTGAAGTCACCTTTACGCAAAAGCCCGAAAAGTTCAATCATGTTATCGAGCGGGTTGGTGACGCCCTTAATGACGAAGAAACTGATAGCAATCAAAACGACAACGGTTATCGCAACGGCAACGAACAAGGCGCGAATCATGGAATCGACGGCCTCTTCACTTCTCTTGTTCACCGCCTCCGAACGTTCCATGACGCCTGTCTGTATCTGAGCAAGTTTGTCACTCGCGCTGACTGCGTAAGGCATGCACTCTTGCTCATAGTATTCCATTGCGGCATCGACGTGGGAGGCAAGTGCTTCTTTGTTGGTTTCAGCGTCCGCCGGCGGCGTCATTTCCATCAAGCGGGCACTGCTCTCTTTAAATTTCTCGAAATCTTTTTTGGCGTCTTCCAGCTCTGCTACCAAAGGCGGGTCAGCGGCGATATTCTTTCCGTAATTCGCCATATTCTCTTCAACTTTTTGGATAGCATCCGCGTATTTTTGACGACGGTTTGAAAGCAAAGTCGGATTAGTGGAGAGAGGTGCCAAAGTCGCCTGAACCTGCGCATATCTCGTATTATAACGACACCTCGCAACGTAATACAAGGAATGGAAATAACGATTGTACATTAAGCCCATGTCCTCTTTTGCTGTCTGGACGGAATTATAGCCCATAGCAGCAATAATTAAAAGTCCGATAAGTGCTACAATGTTAAGGATAAGTAACTTGTAGGCAACCTTCACATTGTCCATAAAACCCATGAGATCTTCCCCTTTCTTCGGCGGTGACAAAATATTTTGATGCGTTTTAGATTTTACGACAACTGCATTTGCTGTCAACCGCCCATCCAAAATCCCTGAACAATTTCGCCTATAATACCACAACTGCTTAAGATTAGTCTAGCCGTTTTTAGATTCAATTTGAAAATTTTTCGGGCGGACAAAAACTTCTCAACGTCCTTGCTGAATTATCAACCCTTATCGCAAAAATGTCAATAACTTTTATGAAAAAAAAATGTAGGTACCAATTTAAAATCTTACGGCAAAAAAGACAGAAAATTTTTGGAAAATATCTTGCAATTTGCCAAAGAGCTGGTATAATTACTTTATCGAAATTAATTTGTGTTTAAGTGATAAGGGGGATTTTGTAATGGCGAAAATCGAGAAAGTTATCGGTCGTGAAATTGTTGATTCTCGTGGTAATCCTACAGTTGAAGTTGATGTGATTCTTGAAAATGGTATTTGCGGACGTGCAGCTGTTCCTTCCGGAGCATCCACCGGCGAGAACGAGGCACTTGAACTTCGTGACGGCGACAAAGGTCGCTATCTTGGCAAAGGCGTTTTGAAGGCTGTTGATAACGTAAATAAAGTTATTGCTCCGGCTATCGTTGGCGATTGCGTACTCGATCAGCGTGCACTCGATTATAAGATGATCGAACTTGACGGAACTCCCACGAAGAGCAAACTCGGCGCAAATGCAGTGCTTGGCGTTTCTTTGGCTGCTGCCAAAGCCGGCGCGCAGGCTGTCGGACTGCCCCTTTATCGTTATATCGGCGGTTGCAATACTTACAAAATGCCGGTTCCTATGATGAATATTATTAACGGCGGCGCACATTCCGACGCTCCTATCGCGTTCCAGGAATTCATGATTCGCCCCGTAGGCGCGCCCACTATCCGCGAAGCTATTCGCATGGGTGCTGAAGTTTTCCATAACCTTGCTAAATTACTCAAAAAACGCGGTCTTTCTACCGCTGTCGGCGACGAAGGCGGCTTTGCTCCGAAACTCGACGGTATTGAAGATGCTCTCCAGATTATCGTTGACGCAATCGAAGCGGCAGGCTACAAACCCGGCGACGACGTGAAAATCGCTATGGACTGCGCAGCGTCTGAATTTGCTTACAAAGAGGCTGATGGCTGGTATTACGATTATCGTAAACTCAAAGACGGCAAAGAAAAAGATCCTAACGGTAAGAAACTTAGCGCGGCAGAACAAATTAAATTCCTTGAAAAACTTATTACCGACTTCCCGATTGACTCTATCGAAGATGGTCTTGATGAAAACGATTGGGAGAACTGGGTTGAACTCACAAAGACTATCGGCGACCGCTGCCAGCTCGTCGGCGACGACCTCTTTGTTACCAACACCAAGTTCCTCGAAAAAGGTATCAAGATGGGTGCTGCAAATTCCATCCTCATTAAAGTCAATCAAATCGGTTCCCTTACTGAAACTCTCGAAGCAATCGAGATGGCACATCGCCACAACTACACGACTGTAACTTCTCACCGTTCCGGCGAGACCGAAGACGCAACTATTGCTGATATTGCTGTTGCTACCAATAGCGGACAGATTAAGACAGGTTCCTTGAGCCGTACCGACCGTATGGCGAAATATAACCAGCTTATTCGCATTGAGGAAGAGCTTGGCAAGAGTGCTGTTTATCAGCGTCAGCCCCTTCTCAACCGCACTGTTGGCAACGTTTGGACAAAGTAAGTTTTGAACTAAGCGGCAATTTAATAATCGTTTCTTAAGGCACTGCGTTCGTCTTGGGCGTGGTGTCTTTTGCTTTTTGGAGGATAAAATGTTTGACCAAAAAATTTTAACCGCTATGCTTCTGGGACACGCGGTAGGCGACGCCGTAGGTGTTCCCGTCGAATTTTCCTCTCGACTGAAACTGAAAAATAATCCCGTGACGAATATGCGCGCCTTCGGGACGTACAACCAGCCCGCCGGAACATGGTCCGACGATACAAGCTTGACTGTCGCCGCTATGGAAAGCATCGCCCGCCTGAAAAAAATCGACTACGGTGATATTATGCAAAACTTCGCGGATTGGCACGGCAACAATAAATTTACCGCGAACGACGAAACTTTTGACTGCGGCAACACAACCGGAGCGGCTATCAGAAATTTTCTTGAAGGCAACGCGCCGTTGAGTTGCGGGATTAGCGACGAATATTCCAACGGTAACGGCTCGTTGATGAGAATTTTTCCCGCCGCCGTTTACATTTACATGACGCGCGGAAATAATTTCGACGAAGACGCGATAGACACCATCCATAAATTTTCCGCGCTCACCCACGCGCACAAAAGGAGCTTCGTTGCTTGCGTGATTTATTGCAGAATCGCCGCAGAAATTTTCGACGGACAAAACCTTTCGTCAGCAATTCACGCCGGCTTTGAAAAATCTATGGATTATTACAGCGGGCGGAGCGACTTCAGCGACGAAGTGAATCACTACAGATTTTTCTTTCCGGAAAATTTTGGCGCGCTCCCCGAAGAAAAAATTAACAGTCGTGGTTATGTCGTCGATGCCCTCAAGGCGGCGTTGTGGTGCCTGCTCAATACCGAAGATTATAAATCGCTCGTCCTGAGGGCGGTAAATCTCGGAGGAGATACGGACACCATTGCCGCGATTGCCGGAGGACTTGCGGGGGCTTTTTACGGCGTCGAAAATATTCCCGCAGATTGGCTGACGACTCTCAAGAAAAAAAGTTATCTCGAAAAAATTGCCGCAGATTTTTATCAAAAGGCGGCGTAAAACCCCTAGCTTTAGCTGTGGGGCTATAAGCCGCAAATATTGACTTTAAAAAATACGTAGTTTAAAATTGAAACAGCGGTTAGCCTTCCGCTTTAACAAAAACGTGTAACAAATATCAATGGT